>JAKSDK010000007.1 GCA_022360095.1 Phycisphaerales bacterium | reverse complement strand
CAGTTTTATGGAGTCAATTTTAAGAAGGACTACGAAACCTGTTCTTAAAAGTGATGAAGAATTTCTTCTTGGGGCTACGCGAACTTTGCTTGTTGTCTTTAGAGGTTAGAATATCTATTTTTTCTATTTTTTTATCATATTAAACCCGCCCCAATCTGGAATTCAGGATTCAGGTTTTTAGGGATCATGCGGCCCAGTTGTTCGAAGGCCGATTAGCGCTTGTGCAAAATACATACGAATATGATCTAATGCGCTAATCAACAAACAATCGGTTCAGCTTAGGCAGGCAATCAATACCGACAAGGACTCGGCGTGGAAGGGGTGGGGGGACGTGTTCTCTTAGAGTAGAGGTCGGTGATGGTGGTATTCCACTTATCTCCTTATCTGTTGGGCTTTGTCTGTTATTACTTTTTTAGTGGATTACTCTGGGCCAGTCATTTTAATGCCACAGTGCCTTGTTTATTCTAGTTTGCCAGTGGTGAGGTGGCTTCCTTTCAAACTGGCAAGTTCAACATGTCAGATGGTTTTCAAGACTGGAACTGCAGCAGTGCCTGTTCACCAGGCCACCTTCACACTATCATTTACCACGCTGCACGTAAGTTTCTTTCCGCGAAACATTTTGCGGATCAAAAAAGGCAAGTCGCACTATTGCCTGGGTTTCAAACTGAGGGATAATAGATACGAGTCGGTATGTTAGGGGAATATCAAGCCAAGAGCCACACAGTGAGAAAGAGCACAACGAGCTTTACAAAATCCCCAAGTTTGCTGTGTATCGGGCCAATGTACATCTACCCGCTGATTATCGCAGGGTTTGGAACGTTCCTTACAACTCCAGGCCCCCCATTACAGGCCCCATACCATATCAGGCCCCCTATTCCAAGCCGTTCCATATGAAACCCCCCATTTCAGGCCCCTTACCATATCAGGCCCCCCACACCCGGCCCCCATTCCCATATCAAACCTCCCATCCTAGGCCCACCATTCTAAGCCCCGACGATCAATACGAGGCCCCACGTTAATAATTGTAACCAGACTAATAATAAAAATACTAATGACAAAGATAATAATAACAATAATAAAATTCGTATGACATATGTGGCGAAATAGTG
>JAKSDK010000774.1 GCA_022360095.1 Phycisphaerales bacterium | reverse complement strand
CACCAAAGTGCATTGACCGAGAAGGCCTGGAAAGACGCCATACAGGGACTAGGCAAAAAGATGCTCATCTTACAGAGAGTCAAATAAGGGGACAAAAGAAAGGCCCAATTCAAGGTGTCCTTTTTTCCGAGGTGTCCATCTTATAGAGCAGGGTTTTCAATAAAACTTCTAATAACAGGAGAAAGATACCCAGGAATGTTAGCTGGAGAATTCATCATAGTAAACGGAGAATTCTCCGATTTCCGATGCCTAATGAATACCCTGATAGAGGAGTCTGTTAAGAGAGAATCGACTGTGGTTTTCAAACTTTTATGAGAAACGATTTATAAAGACTGTGTAAATATTTAAATCATGCTTATAATAATATTATTGTCAATGTACTTGGTAAGCCAATAAAAATGACTTAAAAATATATAATTATTTTTGGAAAATCAGTGTAGTCACTCTAAGCTACACAGGCTCTATTTTGATTTTGCTTACAAAAATAAGAATTCATTACAACCACTTGAGAATGAGTGATTGTATGAGAAACCCATTTTGTCACAGAATCAGATTCAAATTCATTTTTTGCTCAATTTTTATTTTTGTAGTTTATTTTTGTACAAAGTATTTATATCAATGAGTATAATACAAAGAAAATAAAAAATTACACCAAGTATAAAATAATGACACATAGATGGAGAAGGAGGAATACAGTAAGGAATATTTTAGTTTGATTTTTCATATCTTGATTTCTTGTCCAGAGTGTTTTTTTGCAAGTCTTTTGTACTTCTCTGCTTCTTGTGGGTTTTTCTCAACACCATCACCAATGGCATACATTCTACTAATGTTAGCACAAGCCCATGGATGCATCATGTTACAGCTTTTTTTTGAAAGCTCAAAAGCTTTGGGTAAATCTTTTGGAATTCCATCTTTCCCAGTTAGGTAAATCACACTCAAGTTAAAGCAGCCATTTGGATGTCCTAGTTCGCAAGACTTTGAAAACATCTCTATAGCTTTATAGATGTCCT
>JAKSDK010000807.1 GCA_022360095.1 Phycisphaerales bacterium | reverse complement strand
TGCAGTGATGTGAATGTTACGCGCGCTGGTCGTTACCCATGTTCTATTAGACTACAGATACATGGATGACGTCACGGGAAACTTGTTTCCTTTGCTCAATTCACATGGTGCGCGGTTTTGAAAATGTCTGTGAGATTAGTTCGGATTGAGCAAGTAAAAGCCTTGAAAAAGTTTACAATGAGCTATTTACAGAGAGGAAAAATGGAAATTTTTTGAGAAATTGTAAATGCCGAGACTAGGAATGTGTTCGAATAACTTGAACTACTTGCAAAATTAGACATCACGTCTTAAGGGCCGAGTTGACAACCTCATACCTGAATTTCTCGCTGTATCCCGAGTACTGCATTCTCAAAACCATCTCGTTAACATTCTCCACCCTCCTCTCCCATGGCAACAGTTTGCTACAATTAAGTAGAACTCTTGGGACCTCCTGAGTCATTACTGAGGTTGTCAACTCGGCCCTTAAGGCAAATGAGACGAGAAAGAAAGCTGATCAAGGAGGAGAAAGACCTTTACATCGACCCAGAGAATGGAAGAGAGAGAAACCAGACCAAGAAAAAGCGAGGAAGAGGAGCAATTGCCCTACAAGAAAGGCGGAAACGAGGCGGTAATCTTCGTACCAGCTACACCCAATTCACAGCTACAGAGGAGATACCAGAGGAAAATAAAGCGATAAGGTTTCAGACTCAAAGTGGTAGAAAAACTGAGCTGGTGTTGCAATAAAAAGTTACTCCAGAGGTCTGATCCGTATAATCACGAAAATGTAAAAGAGGGGATTTCCCAGTGTGTAGAGAAGATGGAAAAGCGCCGTGTGATCGACAGAGCGTGACTTATGACATAAAATGTACTAAGTGTAATGACATTTATATCAGAAAAAAATCAAGGAGCGCGTATATTAGAGGAAAACAATGCATGAAGTCACTGGCCAAAAAGGAAGATGGAAGCACTATAAAGAGAAACACAACAGTGAAATGCAGAAATCTGAAATGAACATTACCGGTTCTTTACTCCAACGACGCCATGTTGAGGCAGATATTGGAGGGTGTTCGGATCGATCAAGTACCAGAAGGCTCGTTGATGAACTCTAAGAACGAATGGAATTATTTCCGCGTTCCACGCGCGGTAGTCGCAGGTGACCACGTGAAATAGAATACACCATGTTGGTTTACATGACACTGGCGAACACGCAGACTATTTTGGTGCATCTTACATGAAATAAAAAATTATTGACTGACACGGGCTTGAAGAGCGAAATATATTTCGTGGATTTTAAAACATGTTTATTTTTACATTTTACATTTCTAATAAACCTGCGACGAACGTGGTAAAGACGTGATATTTTATTTTGCAAGTAGTTCAAGTTGAATT
>JAKSDK010001300.1 GCA_022360095.1 Phycisphaerales bacterium | reverse complement strand
GCCAGAGCCTTCCAAGCCGACTAGTTCTGGCTTGCCAGGACATCGGCATTCGTCAGGTTGTGTATCGAACCGAGAACGCAGGTGGCACAATGGCCGACGGGTTCGCCAGGATATCCGGCCAGGTCGGTGTGGTCTGTGCGCAAAACGGTCCGGCTGCCACGCTTCTTGTTCCCCCGCTGGCGGAGGCTTTGAAGGTCAGTATTCCTATCGTCGCCTTGGTGCAAGAAGTGCCGCGCGATCAAACTGATCGCAATGCTTTTCAAGAAATCGATCATCACACTCTGTTCTCATCCTGCACCAAATGGACCAAAACGATCCGGTCAGCTGACCGCGTCGACGACTATTTGCGCCAGGCTTTCATGGCTGCAACAACTGGACGGCCCGGTCCGGCGGTGCTGATGCTTCCTGCAGACCTTCTGGACGAAGAGGTGGAACCATCTGAGCTGCCCGATGACGGCATTCATGGCGGCTACCCGTTGGACCGAACGGTTGCTGATCCACGGCAAATCGAGGCGGCGGCCAAACTCATTGCCGAAGCTAAGGCACCTATCGTGGTCGCCGGCGGCGGCGTTCATGGTTCCGGCGCCTGTGGCGAACTCTCCAGGCTTCAGAACATGGCGCAGTTGCCCGTCGCGACGACGATGATGGGCAAAGGTTCGGTGGACGAATCCCACCCGTTGAGCTTGGGCCTTGTCGGCAATGTTATGGGTGACCGATCCTCAGGAAAGCATTTGCGCAGACTCATCGATGAGGCAGACATCATTTTTCTAATTGGTAACAGAACTAATCAGAATGGCACCGATACCTGGCAGCTCTTTCCGGAAACGGCCAGGATCATACACCTTGATGTGGACGGTCAGGAAATCGCACGCAACTACCCTGGGCTACGCCTGGTTAGCGATGCCAAGCTTACCTTGGAACATCTTTGCAGCCGGCTTGAATCCACCAGCTTCGACAACCGGGTTCAATATCGCGAAGCAGTGGAGCAGACTATCGCGCAGGCAAAAGCCAAACGAGATACCTCAGCCGCCTCAGTCAGGACAGCTGAAGCAATTCCTATCCGCCCGGAGCGAATCATGGCGGAGCTCGACCGGATTATGCCACCGGAAGCGATTGTGGTGGCCGATGCGAGTTATTCCTCCGTCTGGATAAACAGTTTTCTCACCTCAAAGAGAGCCGGGAGCCGCTTTTTGACACCGCGTGGACTGGCCGGTCTGGGCTGGGGCCTGCCTTTGGCCATTGGGGCAAAACTCGCCGCACCTGAGCGCTCAGTCGTATGTGTGGTCGGTGACGGTGGTTTCGGACACGTCTGGTCCGAGTTAGAGACCATGGTGCGCGAAGACATCGCCATTACTCTGCTCGTCCTCAACAACGGAACGCTAGGGTATCAAAAAGATGCTGAGCATGTGAAGTTCGGTCGACACACCAGGGCCTGTTATTTCGGCACTGTCAACCATGCGACAGTCGCAACGGCTTGTAATTGCGCGAATGCCTCGATCCGCAATCCCGCAGAACTGAAAACGGTGTTGTTGTCCGCCCTACAGTCCAACGAACCATTTTTGATTGATATCCATACTGATCCCCAGGCTTACCCACCACTCACGATGTATGACGGCACGTTGGAAGAAGCCCGCCAACTCGACACGGAGTTGGTGTAACGGACACGTCAAAGATTCCCGCAAAGACTTCAGGATCTTGATCTACCGAGCAGTGCCACCGATGTAGGAGGTGACTGGTTTTGCAGTTCCACCGACAAATCGATGACCTTCGATTGAGAATGTTGGGATGTGGCGTGTAATGTTGGCAGGCTACCTCGGGCTCTGATTGCAAACTAAGGTGCTTACTTTGGAGTAACTGCAAGACGATGATCCAGCGAGCGGCTCAAACCGTTGCGACAGGTGTTACCGGCGATCCGACAGCTCCAGGCAGTCTCAACGGTGGCGCCGTTAACAAGAAGTACCGGCGTTTTCGCGCACGCAACCAACTTGCCAACTCCGTCAGATACCAAAGTTCGCCAAGAGGAATGCCGCGTTTGAAAAGGCAATGATGGTGTAACGGTACAAAGGCCGGCTGCGTCGTGGTGCGTGGCAAGCCGACACGCTCGACAGCGTAATTGTCGCTGGCAAGCCCGGCGATTTTCATATCACTCAGCCATTCGAGTAGTTTCTGATCGCGCCCGTCGACAGCGGCGCACATGCCACGAACCCGCTCGGCATCGGGCTCCTTGTTCATCTTCAGGATTTCATCAGCGAAGCCGGTGTGGAGGCAAAGAATATCTCCCGGTTTCACTTCAATTTGGTCGGCTTCCAACACCTGCTTGATGTGCTCAAGCCGCAGATCGAGCAGGCCCCTTCCAAAATGATGTTCGACGTCGAGAAGAACACCCCTTGTCTGGATTGCCGCTTCGGCAAATTTTTCGATTCCCAACGGCATGACATAGGCATCACCGCGCTCGGCTGGGGGGATAATATCGCGCTCGGCGACATAACCGTTGTAAAAGCACAGCTGTGCTTCACCCGTCCCATTCAGATCAAACTCATACCCAATGTGAGCGAGGCTATCCCACTGCGTTGAATACTGAGTACTCAACGTGACCCGGTCATCACAACCCCCATCGCAGCAGCCAGGGGTCTCGTCTCCAAAGCGATAGTTGAAGAAGGGGCGACCTTTTCTGATCGTTGGTTCGAGTTTTGGTGGCGTCCGGTGTGGTGCAAGTACCTGACCACCCGGATAGTCCAATGGGAGGCTCAGGCAAAATGACCGGCCCTCGGTAACCGATTGCGTTGCCTCCAAGATGCGTTCTGACGAAATGTAGTTCAGGCTCCCCAGTTGGTCATCTTCACCGAAATCACCCCAGTTCGATCCCTCCGGGCGGCGCGTCCATCGCTTGCTCATCTTCCACCTCTCAAACCGCCACGCCGCCGATGGTCAAGCCGCCGCAAACAAACAGCGTCTGACCGGTGACAAAGCCGCTGTCTGGCGACAAAAAGTAGTCCGCCGCCGCCGCTACGTCTTCCGGTTTGCCAAGCCTTTTGACCGGAACGGATGCGATGACTTTGTTTGTCACCTCGCTCTC
>JAKSDK010000717.1 GCA_022360095.1 Phycisphaerales bacterium | reverse complement strand
TTCAGATCGTGGGACTGTTCCTGATGAGCTGGCTTGTCGGCGTAACGGCGGTTTCCAATGCCTTGTTCACGATCATCCTGGCGGTGATCGCTTTCGCCGTGCTTGGCTATTCAGGCGGTATGTTTCGTAAAAACAGCGCCTACGCCCGCGGCACGGACGCAGGATATCTCATTGCCTGCGCCGTCGTGATGATTGTCAGCCAGGGTGTGACGGGTGCCATGCTCAACTGACAGCAGGGGCATCCTGTCAGTTGTCTTCAAACACGCCCTTGATGAAGTTTCCGGCATAATGCACGCTCTCTTCATCGATATTATGCGCAAGACCGGGGCGTTTGAGGGTCGATAACTCGATATCGAAGCCACGCAGTGCTTTTTCTGCCTGAACCATATTGAAAATGGGGACCACTTCATCCTCCTCGCCGTGAATAAGGCAGACGGGCGGGGTTCCCATAATTTCTTTTTCAAGCAGATGAGGGCTGATCAGCCGGCCGGCGAAGCTTAGAATCCCGGCCGGGGGGATTGAACGGCGCAGACCGACATGCAGTGCCATCATGGCGCCCTGACTGAAACCGGCCAGGAGCACATCTTTTGACTTTATTTTCAGCTGCGCAATTTCATGATCGATGAAGCTGTTAAGCGCCGGCGCCACGGCGAGCGCACCTTGCTGATAAGCGTGAGGCTCCCTTACCGACAAGTCGAACCACTGTCGGCCGCGGGGTGAGATAGTGCAGACGTCCGGAGCGTCAGGCGCGACGAAGGCCGCATCGGGAACCAGCGGTCCCCATATTTTTGCCAGCTCGATAAGGTCTTTTCCGTCCGCGCCATAACCGTGTAAAAGAACAATCAGTTTCTGCGCCGGCTCGTCAGACAGCGCATCAAAACGGGGCCCGTCAAGCATCTGCATGACAACAAAATCCTGAACTGGCTGGCATCAATTTAATGCCCTGGCAACAAACGGAGTGTCTGCAATTTCAGTGCGTGTAGTGTTCGCAAAGTCTTTCATAATTCAGGTGGCGTCTTGAAAACCTCTATGACTGCATCGGAATGGTCGACCCTTCTTATCTTGGCTGTTTTATGGGGCGGATCTTTCTTTTTCGTTGAAATTGCCGTTGACAGTCTGCCACCGCTCACCATCGTCGCGGTTCGGGTGGGATTGGCTGCGATTGCCCTTTACGGCGTTTGCCTTGTGTCCGGCAGGAAGATTATGTTGACGGCCTCTGCACTGATGGCTTTCTTGGGAATGAGCGTCCTGAACAATGTTGTCCCATTCACCCTGATTGTATGGGCTCAAACACAGATTTCCAGCTCTCTTGCATCAATTTTGAACGCAACAACACCATTGTTTACAATCGTGGTTGCTCATTTTTTAACGGCGGACGAAAAAATGACCGTTCAGAAGGCGATAGGTGTCTTTGCGGGATTTTTCGGGGTCACGATCATGTTTGCGCCGCAGCTTTTATCAGGCTTTGATGCAACCGTTTTGGGTCAGCTGGCCGCCCTGGGTGCCGCTCTGTCTTATGCGTTCTCGGGCGTATTCGGCCGGCGCTTCAACAGGATGGGCATGGAACCCGTTACGGCAGCCACCGGGCAACTCGCCATGTCAAGCCTCATTCTGATCCCTGCCGCCCTGTTAATAGATACGCCGTGGTTGCTGGCTTTTCCCAGTGAGGCGGTCATTTTTTCGCTTGGCGGCCTGGCACTGCTTTCAACCGCATTGGCCTATATTCTGTTCTTCCGGCTGCTGGCCACGGCCGGTGCGTCGAACCTGCTTCTGGTCACATTTCTCATTCCCGTGACGGCCATTCTCCTTGGCGTATTTGTTCTGGATGAACGTTTGCTGCCGCAGCAGATTGCCGGGATGCTCGTCATCGGCGCCGGAC
Organism: Phycisphaerales bacterium; assembly: GCA_022360095.1. Taxonomy (GTDB): domain Bacteria; phylum Planctomycetota; class Phycisphaerae; order UBA1845; family UTPLA1; genus JAKSDK01. The sequence goes on along the minus strand of JAKSDK010000717.1, from coordinate 919 downwards.
TCTTGATCATCGACGGGCGAGTTTGGAAGAAAAAACCCCGTGGCCGGGCGCTTGCGAAGTGAGCCTAGGCATCAGATCGGCAAAGTTTCCCGACCTTGCTTAAGCGTTCTGTAATAGGCCCAAAAAATGCGGGCCGCGACGCCGCGCCAGGGCGCCCATCGTTCGGCGATCATATCCAGCACCTTCACATCGGGCCGTTCTTTTAGGTCAAAACCTCTATGGACGGCATGCTGCAGTGCGACGTCGCCACTTGGAAATATGTCAGGGTGGCCGGCACAGAACAGGAGATAGATATCCGCACTCCAGCGGCCGATACCCTTGATCCGGCACAGCGCGGCGTGGGCTTCCTCAGCCGGTGCCGATGCCAGTGACTGAAGGTCCAGGCCGCTGTTCAACTCGTCCTGTATTGCGCGGAGTGTTCTGATTTTGGGGCGGGAAAGACCAGCGATGCCCAGCTTGTCATCTGTGATTGCCGACAATGTCCCCGGATCGAAAGGGACCACCAGCTTTTGCACCCGTTCCCATATCGCAGCGGCGCTGGCGACCGATACCTGCTGGCTGACAACGATCTGACACAGGCTTTCAAGGCCGGCGGGACGGAGCCGCAACGGAATGCCGCCCGCCTGGTCGATTATGGGACCAAGGCGTGTATCAGCCTTCCTGAGGGCAAGGGCGCCCAGGTCGATATCATTCTGACTGACAATAATGGAGGCCATCGCGATTGCTTTACCCTGAGCGGTGATTGCTGGTATGGCTTGCGTCTAACAGCACCCTCTCTACCGCGAGTCGGCATTTGAGCACACCCGTCTTCCGCTTTGCGCCATCGCCCAACGGATTCTTGCATCTGGGACATGCCTATTCGGCCCTGAAAAGTTTTGAGTTGTCCCAAAACTGCGGTGGCAGGTTTCTTTTGCGCATG
>JAKSDK010000249.1 GCA_022360095.1 Phycisphaerales bacterium | reverse complement strand
ATTGGTGCTGAAAACCATTTAGTGGAATGTTAATATTATTTATTATTTTGATTGTTGTTGTTGTTGTCAATGATGATACTTATTATTGGGTTTACTGGTCCTTCGACCATCAATTTCAAGTTTATTACAACGTGCGACAACTGTTACTACAAGGAGCGACAGTTCATTATTTTTATTACAAAGTGCACTGGTCTGTTATTACAAAATGCGACAGCTTCTTTTATTTCAAAGAGCGACAAGTGTTATTACAAAGTGCGACAATTTTATTACAAAGTGTGCTAGGTATTACAAAGTGCGACAGAACAGTCTATCGCGAAAAATATCGAAAAATATCGTTCTTCATACTGGCTAAAAAGGGCTGGGTCGTGGCGGTACGATTTTTTTACTTTGGCATGCCTGTGCGCCGCTTATTCGAGGATGACCCTATGCGTTAGAAATATACATTTTCTCATTTGCCAAAAAGATTACTATATAATTTCACTTTCTTTTCCTTTCTGTTCTAAACCGATAAAAAAAAGCTGCATAAAACGTATTGAAAGTGAGCCATTTTTTACGTCATTAGACAGTATACTTAAGGCGGGGTCTGGTTAAAATTTGGGGGAAATGGTGTTGATTTGGGGAAAGAAACTGGTATGAGGGTAGAATACAAATAAACCGCCAATGGTATCACAGTCATCTTGTTGTGGTGTTGGACTATCTGGTAATTGTCTACTAATTGTTCACTTCATATTTTAATTTTTAACAACCCCCTAATCCAATATTTTTCTATTTCCCCCCAAATTTTAAACATCTCCCCGCCCCCCCCCTCCCATCCTAATTTTTATTCATAATAAACATTTGAAAAATCATCCAAATAATTCTCAAATAATTATTGAATCAAGGACTGTAACTTAATTGAGTCTTTTTTGGATTTAATGAAATCTTGGCTAGATGTTTAAGAAAAAGGGTGGAAATCAACGAAAAATAATGCTTTTAACCGGACTGCGCCCTTAAGTCAGCAGACTGCT
>JAKSDK010000294.1 GCA_022360095.1 Phycisphaerales bacterium | reverse complement strand
CTACTGGCCCCAGTTTGACTCTATGAAAACAATCTTTAAAATAAGAGTCAAGCAGCTTGCCTCTACTGTCGCGTACACTGTAAGTTTTCAATTTAGCTAAGTTCATGAGAGGGTGGTAAAAAAAATAAGTATATAAAAGGCAACTGTATGTTTGCACAGGGCACCCATGGTCATGGACTGGCAGGACTTACAGGACCCTTTTGGTTCCATAAAAATGTACAAACAGTATTATCATGTTAATTTTCATTTTATTATTTAATTTAATTTTAGGAAGTGTCAAGTGTCTCAAATCTTCACATCGCAGGTAAATTGTACCCTTACTGTAAATTGTACATTGGTAACTGAATAATTGTACTTAAAACTAAATAACGAAACCCCTCTAAAAAAACTGACAATACCATCAACAGTAGATATCCCATAGCTTAATAAGTATTAAACGAGCACCAGGTTGTATCCTTGAAACATAGCATACCAAGTAGGTGTATAACGCTAATAGAAAAGTGGCTGTGGGGGGCAGGGCGGGGGGGAGTTAATCTCTTTGGAGACGTCCTCTTAACCTCAGGAAATCAAAATGGTTATATTGTTACAAGAACTGCCTGCTACCCCCATATATCCCTCTCATCCAGCTTAAAAAATTTGGGGTTTCAATTAGCTTCATCGCATATCCATCTTTTAAGAAACTTCATATATGAGTGCTAGAATAAGTTTGTGCTTCCTTTCTTAAATGTATTGCTGAGATCCCTCAGACCTCCATTAGTTCGTGTGTTATTTTTTCATAATTTGGATTTTGGGATTTATTCAAACACTGAAAGTCACATTGGACTATTTACCATCTTTCACTTGATGCATTTGTGTCTGACGGTATCATGTACCTTGAAATTTTTTCCCAATCACAGCTGTTCGCAATACTCTAGGGCCATCAGAGCCCAGCAGAGACTGTTATGTCAAGGATGGCCTGGGGCAGAGGTTATTTCTTGAACCAGATCATATAGAAGAGCTAAAAGGAAGTAAGTCCCCCACCCACCCCACCCTTCCCCCACGTCTGTTACTGTGCACTGATTCATTAACTTGAAAGGAACATAATTATAGCTAGCTGCCATATAATTGGGTGGAAGGCTGAACATGAAGAGTGACATGCATCATCTTGGAATGATATTCTTTTGGATATCACTACTCAGTACTTCTGTCAAACTTAACATAACCGTTAACACCTGACATATTTCAGGAAGGCTCATTGTGTTATGACCAATCACAGCAAAGATCAGCAACCTAGCCACAAAAAGCACCATTGTTACTTTTGGTTTAGTTTTGGCTTTTTCCTTGCAAGATGATAACATTCCAAAGATATTTCTGGTATTCACAGTTTTGCTTGTTTCACAGTAAAATGGGACCATCACTTCCCCCTCAGTAATCCTTCTTTCCCACCCTTGTTATTGCTCCATTGATTTCATTAATTTTTTCCTACCCCCCCCCCCCCCCTTTTTTTATCTGGTTCCTATTCAGGGGTTAGTGGCCAATGCAACATAAGTGCCAACGGTAGAACTTCTAACCTAGGGGAACCAGGACCATTCCCCTCAGGAAATTTTTGAAACTGGATTCTGTGAAATGCCATTTCCTTACTAGTCTTCTAAGTGAATAAATAAGTGGGCAAGTTTGCAAAGGCTCAACAATGTTTTTGCTAAACATATACAAAATAATCCTTGTTATTTAGACCTATTTCAGACTTCTGTTACGTATGAAAGTGCCAAGACCTTTTACATCAAACACCCTGATGTTGCACCCGGTCTCCAATCTCAGGGGGAGCCTCTGTCCTATGTCTTATATTTTTGTAGCTTCTGAGCTGTCCAAGTCTAAGAAATAACCTCGAATGCCTGAAAGTTGTAGATGGGGTGGAACGTCAGGTGATAAATAACCTTTTTTGTTTCTTTCCTTTTTCAAGGCATTCTTCTACCACCAGAGATACTTGGAAAATTTGTTCATAAATTTCAAATTGGCGTAAAGTTTGTGACAGAAGAAAAGTGAGTGTTGATTCTCATT
>JAKSDK010001277.1 GCA_022360095.1 Phycisphaerales bacterium | reverse complement strand
TCCCTCCCTCCCTTGCTCCCTCCCTGCCCCCCTCCATCCTTCCATCCATTAAACAGTAAGGCTAAAAAATCAAGGCGGGGTTCCACTAAGCGATTTAGGGAATAGTAATCACACTACTTCACTGGCACTTTACTTACTTTTGAAGTCAAGGACCTGATTGCGTGTGGTGTAGTTAACCGTGTACACCTGGCAGGCGAACACAACGTTCGGCAACGAGCTGTCAGCACAATTTACTGTAGTTATGTTGGAACTGCTACATGGGGCAGATGAAGCCACTCCACCGCAACGGTAACACGTGATCGACGAAGCTTAAACAGTGAAATAATTTTAAAATTGTAAAGGAAGTTGTAGCATATTTATGGAAAAATGGTTTAGTACCATGGAAGGGTAGCTAACAACACTATCAAGGCAGTCATATCATACGGAGTAAGGCCTCTTTTTCACTAAGAGTGGTCATTGACCTCTGTATGCTATTTGTTTTTCAGAGTGTAAAGTTTCCATCCTTTTTTATTGGACTGTTCTTACGATTTAACATGATTCACTGATCAAATTTTCTTGACAACAGAGTCAATGATCACGGTATTATTGTTAAGTTAAATTGTTGCGGTCCCACCTACTGTGGAGAGGGAAAAGGCAACGAGCGTTGTGAAGATAAATTTCATGTTGATCTGGTATGGCGATAGCTGATAGTAGGGCGTTGCAAGTCAAACTGATCTCCCGTCCAGAAGCCTTAGGCTATGTGGTCGAATAGTTTGATGGGCAGTGGGCATGAAATAACCACTATGTTAGCTCATGGAGAACATACTCATGTAAATTTTTATCACTTCTCCAAATATGGTAATGTTAACTAATGTCCATATTCATTTTCGTGTTCATGTCACTTTCGGAATTACCCTGCGAGCAGAGGTTTCTTTCTAGCATGGGTTTTTAGGATTTCGGAGTAGTTCACGTTGCTTGTCAGACTAACAAAGGAAGCGAACGACTTATTAAAAAGCCATGCCAGGAAGAAACCCCTGCTCGGAGGAAGTTATATCACCTGATCTTTCACAGCATATGGTGAACAAACTCATTTGAATATTCCCATAAATACAAATCCAAGATTAATTTGGAAAATGTGAGGAATAAACAAACACTTGCACACAATACCTTTTCTACCATAATTTATTTCCTTCCCAAATCAACATCTACCTCGTCCCCAGTCGCTCACGATCACTTTTTGGGGGATATTTGAGTTGCGTTCGTTCCCATCACCCCGCTCTCGCGCTTCTCGCGTGTTGTTTCTCGCTTTCTTGTCTCTTTTAGCCATGGGAAAGCATCAACATCATTTCCCGCAAAAAACACCCGGACTACCCAATTAAACAAATACAATGATAAATAACATTGCAAAGGCAAGCACTTGTCTCCCCCTCAGGCTTTCTTTTTCTCCCCTTCCCATCATTCCCTTCGTCCCAGCTTCCCTTAATAATTAAACTTCAGTCGTTGAGCACCTA
>JAKSDK010000980.1 GCA_022360095.1 Phycisphaerales bacterium | reverse complement strand
ATTTCTCGCGGTTTTAACCTGATTTCTAATTCTTGGGAAATCCAAGATGGCGGCCAAGGTAGTGAACACTGTCCTCCAGGAGCACCACCACCCATAAAATATACCTCATCTTGTAGAGAAGTTCAAATGCTTTCCACTAAAGGTAAAATCGTTTCGAAATACTGCAACATATCAAAAACTCCGGGGAGGGGTTTCATCCACCCTCCCTTGTCCCACGGTGGGGGTATAAATTTGCCTGTACGTCCGTGGGTTAAGTCACATTTGTGCGCACAATATTATAGAAAAAAGTGTAAAACATATAATGTCAAGCGCAAATAAAGGGAGAGAAAAAAAATCCTTCTCTTTGGTCATTTCATATTATTTTGCGAATTTTGAAAGTGCCAAGAGAAATTCTTTGAGTAGGTTAGGCTGCGAGCTTTGCATGCTTGTAGCATTGACTATTCAAAGTTAAAAACATCTCGGCCAGATACAGTTTTTCTTTTTAAAGTGGTCATTCGATTCTCTCGAAAGGTTCAAGAGGACTCAGTGTCGTAGTATAAAACACATGTAACCAAGCAAAGAACCTAGTTACAACAGTTCGTCGCAGTGTGTCTCTGAAAATAACTGCCGCCATCCTTTTTGACCGCGCTTTAACGTAAGTATCATTTGTACACTTTGCACTAATGTACCTGAGACGGATAAGCTCTTTGTGGGGCTTGGTCATATGCTTGAATACCACTTAGCAACGCTCACTGGAAAGCAAGCCATCCAATCGTTCATCCAGGCCCCCTCCACACGTATCCGGGTATTAATGAATCCGCAACATTTATATCCAGGTTCGAAAATTCCCACGTCCACACGTATCCATCAGTTTCAAATCGAATTTGCCCGTCCACACGTATCGGGATTCACCCTAGTACCCAGACCTCCTCTTGGAATATTGGTAACAGAGCATGCGTCGTAAAGACGGGTAAGAATAGAGTTAAGAGCAAGAGAAAAAAACCTGGGAACGAGGTTGCAATATTAAATACAGTATTCATAGCAAAGAACTGGGCTGGATCTTCTTACGTCACCGGAAAAAAAATAAATTATATATACGGATTTACCATTCACACGATTCCGTATTTATAGCGTATTCAAAAATTTCCAATCTGGAAAGCGTAGCAGTTCCACTTTAGAGGTTCCAGTGTCAAAGTGCGCTTGTAATTAGCTTTCCGTTTTGCGCTCTTCTCGTACCGTTTAAGCCTTCCTTTTAAAACCTGATCAGTTTCATGCAACACGAAAAAAGACAACCTCAGTAGCAATACAAACGTCACTATGGCTTGCTTATCACCGCTTGGATACTGAAGGTGTTGCTTTAGCTTGCTTTGTCTTGGTCATTGCCTTGGTAGCACTGGTTGACCAACTCAGTTCAGGGGCAGCTCTAGTGGTACCTCACCATCTGACTATCGTCCTACTTGTGAAGATTTTGATAATAATAGATTTAGTCAAGGCTAAAAGCGAAGCCTCTGCTTATATACTAAAAATAAAAGCAATACTGTAATATAATTAACTCTCAGCCACTGACATGAAATCTTCAACTCCTGACTACTTTACTTTAGAAGCATTCTATATACGTTTTGAGGGAGGGGCTGGGTGATGAAGAAAAAATATTTCCGCCAAAAAACTCTCCCAACAAGCTACAAGTCTTCTGTTAAAAGCGAAATAATTAATTATGCATCATGATCGATCACAGTAGGAGGCTACGAAAAGAATTTTTCCAAACTACATCTCCGAACTCCCCTCCAGTCAGCCCTTTGCCAAGTTTTTAGTCAGCCCCTAAATTAATTGTAGAAGTAGCTCTTTTAGTTCACGATACTCAGATGGTGAGGTACGGCTAGAGCTGCGTCTGGACTAAGTTAGTCAACCGGTGCCGTTTTCAATGTAGGGACAGGTGGTACAATTCCTGGTATTGCACAGGAAAGAACCAGCAGTAGCCTGTGAGAGTGTCTGTGAGCTGGGCAGCACGGGTGTCTCTAATATATAGATTTAGCCTGGGCTAATAGCAAAGCTCTCGATAAAATTTACAGTTTGCTCGAACAAAGCATAAAATCATGTTATGCTAAGCGGCGAAGGCAACGAGAACGTGAAAAAACAACAATAGGCCTATTTAGCAATTGCTCGTGCAGCACACTTGGTTTGTACATTTCTTTAATTTGCCGTTTTTTTGCACGACCGCAACGTGAAACTTCCAAAAACTTCCTAGTTACACGTTTTATGGAGGAAATGTCGTACCTGATGTTGTTCACTTTTTTCACTCGCTCATTTTCACCTTGGTGGCCGCAAGGATTTCTCATTTTCTCACCACCGCTAAAAAAATTTCATGTTGTTCTTCCAACAAATAGCTCCTTAACTTCCACTCTAGCTCACTGACGCTCTTTTTCTCGTTAAGCTTCGCCATCCTGTCGCCCACTTTTTTTTTTCTCTATAT
>JAKSDK010000438.1 GCA_022360095.1 Phycisphaerales bacterium | reverse complement strand
TCCGTCTGATCTGCATTGGCCACCGTGAGGCAGTTGTCGCAGGCATCGCCCACCCCGTCACCATCGCCATCCGCCTGATCGGCGTTGGCCACGGCAGGACAGTTGTCACAAACGTCACCCAGTTCGTCGTCATCGCTGTCTGTCTGATCAGAGTTTGCCACCATCGGGCAGTTGTCGGAATCGTCCAGGACCTCGCTTATGTCTGTCTCGCAGCCGGAAAAAACAATCAACGTCACGGCCAGAAAAGAGGTACTCCAGTTGAACCGCTTGAAAATCATGGCAAACTCTCTATCCAGTCCGCGTTACGTTTTGGGTTGGAGCACCCTTGCTTCAACCGCTTAGGTCAGAAGCGTTCTTTTGCATAAATCACTCACGCCTTTTTAAGCAAAACGAGATCATTTACGGCACTACCAAACCGAAGGTTGGAAGTCCATCGCTGTCCGCCTCGATGGTAAGTCTGGACGGATCCGTACCGTCGGCGTTCATCACGTAGATCTCAACGTTGCCGTCGCGGTCGGAATGAAACGCGATCTTGCTTCCATCCGGACTGAACGCCGGAGCGCCGTCAGTCGCCGCGTTGTTGGTGAGATTGATCGGGTCCGTTCCGTCGACGTTCATGACGTAAATCTCATGGTCACCGTCGCGGTCGGATCGGAATGCGATTTTGCTTCCGTCCGGACTGAACGTCGGATTGCGGTTCTCCGAAACACCCGTGGTGAGTTTGGCGACCCCTGTGCCGTCGGCGTTCATGATGAAAAACTGAGGGGCGCCGTCGCGCTCGGAGAGGAATACGATCTTGTTTCCGTCCGGACTGAAGGCGGGTTGTGTATCGTCGGCCGCGTTCATGGTGAGGTTGGTCAGGCCGGTGCCGTCGGTGTTCATCATGTAGATCTCGAAATTGCCGTCGCGGGTGGTAGAGAATGCGATCTTGCTTCCGTCCGGGCTAAACGTGGGATGGAGATCGTCGGCCGCATTGATCGTGAGGTTGAGTTGCCCCGTGCCGTCGGGGTTCATGATGTAAACTTCACGGTCGCCATCACGCTCGGACGTGAAGGCAATCTTGCTTCCATCCCGATTGAAAACCGGCGCAAAGTCCTTCGCCGCTTCGATGGTGAGGCGCGTCGGGTCTGTGCCGTCAGCGTTCATGGCATAGATCTCAAGATTGCCGTCGCGGGAGGTTTGGAATGCGATCTTCATTAACTCGCAGGCGTCGCCCGTGCCGTCCATGTCCACGTCGGCCTGATCCGCATTGGCCACGGTGAGACAGTTGTCGCAGGCATCGCCCACACCGTCGCCATCCCCATCCGCCTGATCGGGATTGGAGACCGTAGGGCAGTTATCACAAACGTCACCCAGTCCGTCGTCGTCGCTGTCTGTCTGATCCGAGTTCGCCAGCATCGGGCAGTTGTCGGAATCGTCAAGAACCTCACTGATATCCGTGTCGCAACCGGACAACGTCGCGAACAGGAAAGAGGCGATCAAAATGAATCGCTTGAGAAACATGGCAACGACCTCCAGTCTGTTCTGGTTGGAGCACTGTGCCTCAACCCTACAAATACAAGCGTTTTTTTGAGAATCACTCATGCCCTTTTGAACCAGATGGCAGCGCTCATCACGGGATCACCAGACCAAAGGTTGGAAGTAAATCGTTATCTGCTTGGATCGTCAGGCGCTTCGGATCCGAGCCGTCGCGGTTCATAACGTAAACCTCGATGTTGCCGTCGCGTACGGAATGAAACGCGATCTTGCTGCCGTCCGGGCTGAACACCGGAGCGTAGTCGTCGGCCGCATGGTTCGTGAGATTGAGTTGACCCGTGCCGTCGGCGTTCATGATGTAAATCTCATGGTTGCCGTCGCGTCTGGACGCGAATGCGATCTTGCTGCCGTCCGGACTGAACGCCGGATCATCGTCGAAGTCGGGGCTCGCGGTAAGTCTGCTCAGCCCCGTGCCGTCGGTGTTCATGATGTAAATCTCCTGGTCAGCATCGCGATCGGACGTGAATGCGATCTTGTTTCCGTCCGGACTGAAGACCGGACTGCCATCGGACCCGATGTAGTTGGTGAGACGAGTCTGGTCCGTGCCGTCGATGTTCATGACGTATATTTCGTAGTTTCCGTCGCGATTGGACGTGAACGCGATCCTGTCGCCATCCGGGCTGAATGCAGAAGATACTTCTTCAGCTCCGTTGATGGTCAGGTTGGTTTGATCCGTGCCATCGGCGTTCATGATGTAAATCTCTCGGTCACCGTCGCGTTTCGCCGTGAATGTGATCTTGCTGCCGTCCGGACTGAATGCCGCGTGGCCGTCGGATTCGGCATCGATGGTGAGGCGGGTCTGATCCGTGCCGTCGGCGTTCATGATGTAAACCTCGTAATTGCCGTCGCGGAGGGATGTGAATGCGATCTTCAGCGACTCACAGGCGTCGCCCATGCCGTCCATATCCGCGTCCGTCTGATCGGCATTGGCCGTGTCAAGGCAGTTATCGCAAGCATCGCCCACACCGTCGCCGTCATCGTCCGCTTGATCCGCATTGGCGACGGTAGGGCAGTTGTCACAGGCATCCCCCACACCGTCGTCATCGCCGTCCGCCTGATCCGCGTTTTCCACCTCCGGGCAGTTGTCCGAAAGGACCTCGCCGATCTCCGATTCGCAGCCGGCCAGCGTCGCGAGCAGAAAAGAGGTGATCAAAATGAGTCGCTGGAAAACCATGGCAAGGACCTCCATCCAATCCGCGAGATTTTCCGCCCATCTCGCAAAGTACCGGTTCGGTCGGAGCACGCTGCTTCAACCACTTAGGTCACAAGCGTCCTTCTGGAGAAATCACTCACGCTTATGAGCGAACATGGAGTGTCGACGGAGGCACCTTGCTCCGGCAGGCTCCCACGTCAGGTCCCAAAAGATCGCCTCATGACTCCGCTAAGCTGGTTTTCAGCTCGCTCGGGCCTGTTTTTGCACGTCCCATCGAAAACTCGGGGCAGAAAAAAATGAAGGTCGCTGCCCGTGCGCGGCAGATCACTTTGATGCTAGCCCCGGCGTGAACGCCGGGGATCCGGTCGTCGCGATTTATTCAGGCCCGTTCACGGCCTTCTCACTCTACGTATGAATCTGATCGGGCGACGACGGTGGGGAAAGGACCGTGAACGGGCCTCATGTTTTTTGCTTCTTTTCCCACGGCGTGAACGCCGGGGCTAGTATCAACTAGTATCAAAGTGAACCACGACCCAATGGGCGACGCCGGTCTGACGAAACAGCGAGGTCCCACCGGTCCGCAAAGAAGCTCGGTAGCCTTAAAGGGATCCTCGCCAAGCTCGTAAAAATAAATGGCGCACGCTAGAAAAATAATGGCTGGGTTCAATCAATATTGGGAACGGCCTCAGTCTAAACAGAACATCCGGTTTTTTCCGAGTCCTTGCCTGGCTTCTCATCCACCAATGCATGTATCTGAGTCGTTATACATTAGACACTGAGGAATCTGCTCGAGCTTGTATGGAGGATCTTGATCCATGTAGGTTAGTTTCCATACCAAATCGAACCGCGAGGCAGGCCATTTTTCGCTGGGGATTCCGCACGCATTGAAATCTTTTGCGATCTTATCGATGAATGTGTGCTCCCAACAGATGACAAGCGCGCGTCCTTCGTATTTCTTCTCTTTGAGAATATGTGCGACCAGTTCGGAAGATCGGTCTTTTAAGAACGAGTCGTCGATGCACTTGCACAGCCGCCTCGCCAGTGGCTTCACCGTTTCCTTGGGTCTGTGACTGGGGCTATGTGTACCGATTCCCGCGGCGAATATACTATGAATCTCGGATTCAATGGACGGCAGGTAGTAGGCCAGTGCCGCCGCCCGCTCATACCCCTTCGTTGACAAGCGCTCGCTGGCACCCTCAGGTTTTTCTGCATGCCGGAGGATGTAAATCTTCGAAGGATAATAATGCATACGGCGACTCCATTGCGAAACGGATCAAATGGGAAAATCCTAGAGGCGCTGTAACTCCATTGTTAAACCGACTGCGGCCGCCTCGATCGCTACACCCTGCATATTCGTCAGCATCACAACGCCGAGCTTCTGCTCTCGACACACCGTTACGTATGAACTTACACCCGGCAAGCTACCATCCTTTCCGATGATGGGGGGATTGAACTCAAAGATGGCCCAGGCGAATCCTTGGCCGCAGCCGGGTTTTCTGGACGCCCATTTGCGCTGCGCGATTTTCATCCCGTTGGCGATGCTTTCGGGGACCTCATTCCCGTTAATGTTTGTGATGCCCACGTTCGCCTGGACGAAGATCATCATGTCCCAGCAGGTCGAAAAAACTCGACCCGCTGCACCCCAGGGCACCCATAAGAGGTATTGAATTGGTATGTATGACCTGTCCTGGTATGCGAAAGCGTCACTCAAGGGGTGCGTCGTATCGCTAACGGTGCACGCACCGGTATGGTCCATGTGTAGGGGCTTGAGCAGATTCTTCCGCAACCAGTCGATGGTGTCCGGCTGGTCAAAGGCACTGTAGCCTTGCATCCCCATCAGTATCTGCGCGAGAAATCCTATGCTGCTGTCTGAATAGAAGTAAGGGGCGGGCAAATTCTGCGGGTTCATACCGTTGATAAAATCTTGAAATTCTTTCTGATTGGTGCGATTACCCGTTTTGGGAGGTATGCTTGGCTTGATTCCTGCGGTGAACGTTGCTAACTGGGCAAAGGTCGCGTTCTGCTCGTTGGTCTGGAGTTCATATACATTAGGCACGTAACCATTGATGCTGCCGGTTAACAGCGAATAGTCCTGCTGCCCGAGGATAGAGGCGGTCAGGGTTTTGGTGACTGAACCCAGGCCAAATACGGTGTGCTTATCGGGTGCCTCCCCATTCTCGTTGATCCTGCCATAGGGAAAGTAATAGACGTCCCCTCCGTAAAGCACACCGCAGATGCCGCCGGGGGACTGAGCGCTGATCGGCATCTTGGGGTTGCCTATAAGAGGTGCAAAATACTCCTCAACGAGTGCGGCTATACAGGATTGGTTTGACATGGGTACCCTCTTCTTCAGCAAACGTCCAGGGACTGCATACACACGTTGATCAGGAGAGCCAGACCGTATTTACAGTAACACCTAGCGATTTTCTTAAACGACTGCCAGACGCAACAGAACGACCTACTCTGCTGAGTATCAGAAGAGTCTTCATGCCCCGAACGACAAACAAGTTCCATCACGGACGTACACTTCATTGCGTCCGACTGATCCGTGCCCGAAGGTCAGCGCGCCTCTAAGCGCGTTATAGCAGAACCGCTTCGCTCTGTGAGATCTTGGTTGTTAATAATGTCAGTTCTCTCGCTGCCCTGAATTCCGACCCACCCCACTTGGAGGTGAACCTAGTTGTTGATAGTACCGGAACTAACACAGCACGTCAATAAAACAAACGGTATTCCAGCGTTCAATGAGCGCACCGGAACGGCGAGTCGGGCCCAGGATCGCCTCGCATTTTCGTGCGCCCCCCCCCGCTGGAGACGCTGTAATCTTTGCTCACCTGCCCGACAGAAAATTTCTTCGCCAATCTTGCAAAAATCGTCGCCTTCCACGATTTACTTAGTGAACCCGCTTGGTGAGGACACATGTGATCAATCGGCGCTTGTTAACTAAATCACTGCCGCCGGAAGAGGCGACGGCATTTGCCGAACTCTACGAGCGATATGCGCCGCTCGTTCGATCGCTCGCGTATGACAAACTCAAAGACAGTCACGGCGCGTGGGATGTCGTCCATGACGTGTTCTTGTCCTTGCTGAACGGCTCAAGACACGGCCGCGGTCGGAAAAAGGAGGTTACGCAGGCTTGGATCGTGGCTGTTGCGCGAAACAAGATCGTTGATCGCTTGCGCGACCGCAATCGTCGACGGGAGCGCGGGCGAATCGACGAGACGACTCCTGATGAGTCGCACGGTGATGCGGAAAAGCGGCAGCTCGATCAATTGCACGCCGCCATCGCGAACCTTCCGGAAAACGAACGTCTAATGGTGTGGCTCTTTTATCTCGACGGGATTCCCGCCCTTCGCATCGCGAAGATAACAAACGTTCCATTACGCACAGTCTATGCCCGTCTTGCACAAGCGAGGCGCAGCTTGCGTCTCGAAATGTCCGCAACAGGAAAGGAGACATGTTCATGACAACCGAAGACTGGAGAACATGTTTGAGGCGCGTCGAGTCCCGGTTGCATTCCGCAAACGACGTCTTCGTCGATGAAAACGCCGCATTCGTCGAGGACTGCGCCAAGCTCGACTCGGCGCTTCGTGACGGCGTGTTGGTCGAAACCCGCAGCAGGGTCGCCGCGGCCCACAAGCAAAGCCGCGAACACCTGATGGACCGTGTGCAAGCCGGGGAGGCCGATCACAATGAAGCTCCATTCACGGCAAACAGACCCATTGGAGGGCCCTTTGCCGTGTTCTTGCAACATCGGACCTTGACAGCCGCCGCCGTCATCGCCATCGCAGCCGGCGCGTGGCTTATGTCGATCTCGACCAATCAGACGGTCGGCGCGGATACGATTTACGCTCAGATGCTGGAGAAACTTCAAAATATCACGTTCAAATGCGAATCCCATAACATGACCGGGTTGGTGCCATCCGTCACCAAGCTGTATTCCGGAGGCAATGGTTTGGAGCGCATCGAATTCAATGCAGCGGGTATTTCCTTTGTCACGATCTTCCGCGATTCAAAGACCTATTCCTTCAATCCATTTCGGAAGGCGGTGCGAATATCCCCTTCGATTCGCGCCGCCGAAACGAGCGTACGATTTCTGGATCGAATGAAGGCCAACATCGATAACGAATCGGCCGAATCACTGGGCCTGAGAAAGATCGACGGCATTGAGTGCGAGGTCTATCGCTACGAATGGGTCATCGACAAACCGGAAACGCCGGAGTCCGAATCGTCCATTCTGGAAATCGCGATCGATGCCGAAACGCAATATCCACACCGAATCGCCTACCTTGAGTATCGTCGTGATCCAGACACCAAAGCGCAGTTAAAGGAACGCTTCGAAGCCGTTGTCGTCAAGAACTTCGAGTGGGACATCGAGCTGAATCCAAAGCTGTTCGATACGTCGATTCCCAAAGGCTGGACGGTGCAGAAACCCGACGACCGGCGAGAAGACCAAGCCGGCGAGGATGCCTCGCCATCGGCAGACCGCTAACCAGTCCAATCCCCTATTTTTCCATCGCGCGGTCTGTCAAATGCCGCAGGCAAAGACCGGCATCACTTCGTTTCTGCACGGCGGGAATCCAGAAGCTTGTTGTGATCGTGAATGGTCTATCGGATGAGATGATAAGCGATATTGATAAGGAGTATTTTAAATGCTTGGAATGCTGATGTGTCTATCTGCAATTACCAATGGTTGTGCCGCCCCAACGATGGCGGAGCAGGCGACGTCGCTGGCGAACAATGTCCGGGCCGCCTTGGAAAATCTCAATGCACTTTCGTTGGTGGTTGAAGTCCGCGAGGACTCCCCCAAGTTCGGCTACCGTCCGGCCGTTCAGCGAGCCGTTCGCTTCAAAATCCTCATGCGTGACGGGGCCAGACTTCGAGTCGAGGCGTTCGAGGAGGATAAGCCGTTTGCCACGATCGTCTGTAATGGCGGGGAGGTTACCGAGTGGGATGCGAAGAAGAGTATGTGGACACGCTATGAGGTGTCGTCGATCGCCGCGGAGAACACCTCGAAGCGGCTATTGGTCGAAGATCACTTACTTAATTTCTTATCGATCGCGTTTGATGGGTCCTGGGTTGATGCCGGAGGCCCTTTCGGCAAATGGCTCGAAAAGCTCATCACGGCTCCGGAAACCCGGCTGATTGGGACCGAGACGATTGATGGGAAGCACTGCGACGTCGTTACCATGAAGATAAAAGATCCGGATTCGCAAGTATCCGTAGCCATGACTGAAACCTATACGCTCTACTTCGACCGACGCACTCACTTGCCGGTAAAGAAGAAGAAGGTCTTTGATATGAGGGTTTTGTTAAGCTCCAAGAGATCGACTACGGACTTCTTGTTTCAAGACCTACGGGCGAACCCAACATTGTCTGACGATGCCTTTGTTTTTACGCCGCCGGCCGGGAGCACGTTTATCTCCGCCGATGCGCCGAGGTTCAAGAAACCCTCTCTCGATGGCAAACGAGCTCCCAATTTCAAACTGCCATCCGTCGATGGCAGTACAGTGTCACTGGAAGACTACAAGGACAGGAAGGCCATCTTGCTCGTTTTTTGGGCGACCTGGTGCGGGCCTTGCAAGGAAGAGATGCCGACGCTCCGCAAACTCCACGATGAATTTGCGAAAAAGGGACTCGCAGTCATCGGTGTCAGCACGGACAAATCCATGCCCATCGTCAAGTGGTTCTTTAAGCAACAGCCACGACCATACACCATCTTGCACGACACAAAAGGCGATGTCCGCGACCTGTATTTCGTCCAGGGCATCCCCCAGACATTCCTGATAGATCGGTCAGGAACTGTCGTAAGGGCTTGGTACGGCTGGAGCGGTGAGGCGGAAGAAGCCGATATCCGCAGCGAGCTCGCAAAGCTGCTGGAGTGAATACGTCCGTTAGCAAGCGAAATACCACCAGTCGCTGCGAGTATAACCAACCATCCTAAAGAAGCTTGGGTCAGACTTCTGACAATCCGGCGGCCAGGGATTGTCAACGCTATTTCCGCGCATATGATTGTCGAGCCTGATAGGATCATGCGCGAGGCTCAGCGACTTCATCGCCATCGCAGAGGACAGAGTCGCAAGACAGAGAAAGAAAGAGTAGGTCCATGAAAAAGAACGCACTCTTCACCGGTTTGGTCTTTCTGGTCGGCTCGGTCTTCGGACAGGCCGTAAAAGCGGAAACGCTGGAAGACGTCAAGAAAAAGATCCACGACAAGCTGGCAAGCTACCAGTCGCTTCATTACAAACTAAAGTCGGTCACGGACATAAAGTCGCCTCAAATGACGATGAACATGCGATCAGACACGACCTTCGATTGCATCCGCAAGGGCGACAAAGTCCTCTATCGAAGTGAACAAAAATCTAAAACGGATCAGAAAATCGCCGGCATCGAGCAGAAGAGCGACGGATACACGCTGGTGATCGACGATGGAGCGTATGTTTACAGCTACTCGGAGCAGGCGGGACAGAAGTCGGCCTCAAAGGAGAAATCGAGCCCGGAGACGCAAACGAACCCGTTTGACGCCGCGAAGTCTTTCAAGAGCACGGAACAGATGTTCAACCTGAAGCTGCTGCCCGATGAGACGATCAACGGGCAACCGACCTATGTGATCGAAATGACGCCTAAGAACGCAGCCATGAAGGCCTTTTCAGGCAAAAATGTAAACTATTATGACAAGAAGACCGGCATCTCAGTGAAATCCGTGTCCTACGACCCGAAGGGGAAGGTCGTGGGCACCATCACAACCACCGATATCAAGATCAATCCCAAGGTCGACCCCTCTCTTTTCGTCTTCAAGGCTCCGCAGGGTGTCACCGTCGTAGACAACACAAAGGCGATGCAAGGGAACAAGTAGCGTGGACGATGACACGGTGTCCTCGCATGATCCCTACGATCGGTCCAGAGCCCAATGCAGGTGGCGAGGATCACGGCGAAGCCTGATTTCATTCCAAAATTTTCGAGTAGGAAGCAAAAACGACTAACGAGACCAATTCTCCGGGGTCCATCCGAGTAGCGTTGGTGTCCAGAATAGCAGAGCGATGTTCCCGTGCTTCATCCACGGGACGGGCTTGATTCGTGCGCCGCCATGTCGTCAGCAAACCGAAGACTGATCGGAAATTGCAACTGCATTCAGGGTCATCTGTACACAATTCATGTTGAAACCTGATATCTTTTTTGTTCATTCAAACAATTTGCCGGAAGGAGGATCGAAATGATCGCGTTTGAGAAAACATCAGCGTCTGTTCTCTTGACACTTGTTCCATTCCTGGTCTTCCCGCTTCTGGAACCGGTCCATGCCGAACCCCGGGAAAAGGCAGCGTCGCCCGATGCATCGACCTGGCGAACCGATCTGCGGATCGACATCTTCGAGGTCCGACTCGACCCGGATCGAGCCGGAGCACTCGGCATCAAAGGGCTGGAGAAGAATGCCGATACGATCGATTCCCTTGAGAGCTACCTTGAGGAACACGGGACCACTCGCATTCTGCATCGCCTTGCACAACCTGTGAATCTGGAAGACAAACCCTCTCTGATCATTGGAAGCGATATTCCGATCGTGACTGCCGGACCGGGGCCATCGGTCAAAAACATCCGACTTAGAAATGTCGGTTGCCGCATCAAGCTTGAAGGGGGTTGGGACGAAGGAAATCCAACGCAGGGGCATGCAAGCTTGAATATTAACCTGAAAACGTTCAACAAGTCCGGCGTCGCAGTCATCGACGATGCGCCGGCGGCCGTCGCTCGACGAGTTGACCAGAAGATGGAGACACGCATCGAGAGCGGCCGACCGCTGATCCTCCTTTCAATGCAAGCCGACGACGACTCTCAAGCGAGTTTTGCGACCGTGAGCAGGATCGTTTTCCTTCGAGCGAACGGCGGAGCAGATCCGACCGAAGAATCAACTGACACGGCAAAGGTTCAATGGCAAACCGAAGCGCGAGTCTCCATCTACCAGGTTGATCTGGAACCTGACATGCTCTCGGCCATGGACGTTGACACGCTGGAGCAACATGCCGAGACGCCTAAGACGCTCCATAAGTTCCTCGCTGAGCATGGGCGCACGAGGCTTATGTTTCGTCACGTTCAACCCGTGGAACTCGCGCGCAAATCACGGTGGGTTATTGGGTCGCAAGTGCCGATCGTCACAAGAGTGGCCTCGAAACATCAGAATCTCGATTATCGAGACCTCGGCTTCGTCGGTGAGGCATTGGGCGGCTGGCACGCCCAGGATCCCAGACGAGGACATGTCAGGTGCTATCTTGAGCTCTCCACCATTTGTGAATCCACGATTGAGATTGCCGAAGATCTAAACGCCTCGGTTCAAAAGAAAATATTCGTTAACTCAGGATCGCCGATGATCGCGGGCAAACCGATCATCGTCTTTACCGTGGATGCCAACGCGGTCGATGAGAAGGCTACGGCGTGTGTGGCACGATTCGAATTCCGGCGCACGCCGATCGAGTCCGTGGATCGCCCTGGTGCGCCGGTCGAGCATGGGCAGGCGGACGCGAGAATCTCGCTCCTCGAAGTGACGCTTGACCCGGAAAATTCGTCGAATTTGACGGTCGAGGCGCTGATGGACCACGCTGCCAGTGTTGAAGTCCTTCAACGACGTCTAGCGGATTACGGCGAGGCCCGAATCGTTTCTCAATTCGCTCAGCGCGTGGATTTGAAGAAAAACACGAAGCTGCAACAGCAATCAGACCAACCGTATGCGACAGGATCGAAGCGAAACAAAGCCGGTGAAATTGTTAAGATTTTCCAAACCAGGGAAGTCGGCACGTTGGTCGAAATCGAAGGAAACTGGGATTCCGGCGATCCGCGGCAGGGCCGGACCGCCCTGAAACTCAGAGCATCGGGTATCCGACCATCATCCATCAAAGTGTCTCCCGGCGTGTTTGCGATCATCTACCAAAGTCTTACGGAGAAGACGGAAGCGACCATCGTGGCCGGTCAGCCACTTATTTTCCTTTCGACCAACGGACCACTCGGCTACGCCCAGGTTGTTCGGGTCGAATTCCTGCGAACGACGCCATAAACCCGGACGGCCCGGAGTCGCGGGTGAAAAAAGTGAGGTCGCGTATCGATTGACGAATCAATCGACACGCGACCGGAGTGAATGCCCATGTTGCATTCGCGCGAACCGACCTTAGTGAGCTTGATCAGGTTTGCGAGACTTTCGTCGAGCCCAGGTCCATCCGAGCAACATGAACGGCATCATCATTGGCATACCTCCCCCGCAACACTCTTCACCAATCGGCCCCGGTTCACCGCCTGGGCCACCTGCGTCCACGCAGTCCGGTGTGCCGTTGCCGTCGGCATCAATCGTGTCATCTTCTCCGTCGCACTGATCCAGGGCATCGCCCACGCCGTCACCATCCGCGTCACGAAGCACCCATTCCACAAAACGCAGGTTCGGCCCTCGCAGCATCGTCCGGAGAATGTCGCCATCGGTGTTCATCTCAAAAGCGATGCCTTCTTCCGCATCCGTAGCCAACGGCTGACCGACAACCAGCCAGTTCCCATTCGTCAACTCGGCAAGTCCGATGAAGTTGCAGATCGAAAGCGGAGCGCGGCGGCCGACAAGAGTACCGTCGGTCTGAAAATCAAGAACACCCCGACGCGTGCCGAAGGACGCAGCCGCATAGATATTGGTGTCCGAAGCCTCTGCCAATTGGAGGGCCACGGTCCCGGGATTCGTTGCGAAATCCGAAACGAATGCGCCGTCGGCATCATATTCACGAATGGTTTCGCTCAGGCCGGTTACCAGGACACTGCCGTCGGCGCGAAACAGGATGTCACGGGGGTCCAACAGTCCGCCGACACCGGGATCGATGAAGTTACCGACAAATTGACCTGAACTGTCGAACTCGGCGACGGCGTTCCCGTTTGCCCCTAATGCTACGCCGACGACAAGGTTGCCGTTGGTCCGCCAGGCCAGGCCCGTGGGACCGTCGAGGATCGACAGATCAACACCGCCCGCGGGCGCGAAGACACCCAGGTAATTGCCGTCAAGATCAAACTGCTGGACGACATCCGCCTGGTGGTCCGAAACGAGGATCGTATCCTGATTCGGTCCGAGCACCGCCGCAATCGGCTCGGGCAGATTCGCGGCGTCGGACGGAATGAAATCCGGATCGACCAGATCGCCGTCAGCCGGGTCGAAGGCCATGATGCGGTTGTTGTCGATATCGGGAACCAGGAGGAGTCCGACACTCGACAAGAGTGAAAGCGCCGGGTCCGCCAACCCACAGTCGCTGGCGCCGTCGCCGTCAATATCAACGTCGGGCTCACCACACCCACAGTCGCCCGGGTCGTCGATTTTGAAGATGCTGGCCATACAGTCGTCGCATGCGTCGCCTGCTCCGTCACCGTCGGTGTCCAGCTGGCCGGCATTGTTGTTGGCCGGACAGTTGTCGTCGGTGTCCGCGATCAAATCACCGTCGCGATCAACGTACGGCACGCCGTTGACCAGGACGACGAAGCGATACTCGGTGTCGACGCCCCCACCACCGCCGTCGCTGACACTGACAAAGAAGGTGCCCGTGCTGGGCGCGGACACGGCCCCGGCACCGTTCCCGTTGCCGACGGCATTGTCATCGCCCGCGTCCAGGATCGACGCTCCATCGGTATCGAGAATGTCAAGTTCAGTGTCAATTAAGTCACCGTCCTTGTCTGGATCGTCGTCCATGATGACGACCAACTGCGAGCCGACGACCGCTCGAAACTTGAAGAAATCGACGTCGGCGCCCGTGACCGTCGCAGTTGTGATCACCGCCGGAATACCGTTGGCCGTCGCGGGTGTATCGTTGGCTTCGAGTTCGTGGGCACTGTCAGCCGGATCGACGATCACCTGGTGAAGGTCATACCGCGTGATGACATCATTGGCGCCGTCCTCCGAAACCCGGAAGAAGACGTCGCCTGACTGCGGAAGGACGGCGCCCGCCACGACCGATATCGAACCGGGCCCGTTATTGTCGTCGTCTTCAATCAGCGTTGCTCCGTCGGCGGCGAAGATTTCAAGGAATGAATCAGTGCCCATGGTGGAGTGCTGGGTGTCGACAAACGCAAAGACCAGATCGCCGACTTCACCGGTTCCTCGCCAAAAATCCCCGTCAGCCATCGGGTCAACGGCGCCTTGACCAAACTCGCCCCACCGAATCGGATTCGCTTCACCGGGAGTGTCATTCGGCTCGCTCTCTTCCAGACAGGTCGGCCCCATGCTTGGAACCAAGAGTCCCACGGCCATCAGCATCATCCACGCAAACCGTCGCCCGTCTCGACTCGTTTGCGGTCTTCGAGCGTTTGCATGTTTTCGCTTTTGTGTTGCCATGATTTTTCTCCCTGGGACGCCTGAAAATCAATCGCCCCAAAAAATCCTGTTTTTTCCCGTCCGGTCGCAGCACATCGCCTCAACCGCTTAGGGCTCAAGCGTCCTTTCCTTAAAATCACTCACGCGCTTGTCGAGCGACCGGTGGGGCGATATTATTAACTGTCCACCGCAACACGAGTTGCGCGACTGTAGTAGGCGGAGGTTGGCTCATGGAGTCTGGAATGGAACAACCGGAACAGACACTCGTGGCCGACGCCGTGTCCGGCAATGAGGATGCATTGACCGAACTTTTGCACAGGTTTGCGCCTCAGCTCCGGGCAAAACTCGGGCCTTTGATTGCATCCAAGTGGAAGTCGGTGCTGGAGGTCGACGACGTCTTGCAGGTCACCTATCTTGAGACCTTTCTTCGCATCGCTCGATTCGAGTACAAAGGTCCCGGCTCTTTTGCGGGGTGGGTTTCACGAATCGCCGAGAACAATCTCCGCGACGCGATACGCGAACTCGAACGCCTGAAAAGGCCCCAGCCGGAGGATCGCGTGGTACGCAGCGCCGGAGAGGAATCGACGTTCGGACTGCTTGAAGGGCTTGGTTTCACGACGACGACCCCCAGCCGACACGTCGCCCACGGCGAAGTCAAAAAAGCGGTGGAAGACGCACTTTCCCGAATTCCTGAAGATTATGCAGCCGTGGTTCGCCTTTACGACTTACAGGGATTGTCCGTCGCCGAAGTGAGCACCGCCATGAATCGATCATCGGGCGCGATCTATATGCTCCGAGCCCGGGCCCTTGATCGCCTTCGAGAATCCTTCGCGTCCGAATCTCATATGTTCACCAAATTGGCGTGAGGATTTTGCCCGTTGCGCCGCTTTCAATAATAGAGATTCATCGGCTCGCTGGACAGGCGATGCCGTATCTCGACTCGTGGACACCCTGTAAGAGCATCATTTCAAAAGGAGACGCGCTGAGAATGGCTGAAGACCGCGATTGGAATCTGATTCACCGCGCCAGACGGCAGGCGGCCAAGTCTCGCGAGCAGTCGGACGACAGCGCGTCGGCGTCTTTAATCGCAGACGACACCGTTCTCTTGCAGGACTCCCGAATATCGTCAGAACGGTTTACGAATTACCGGTTGATCGGTGAAATTCACCGCGGCGGACAAGGCGTCGTTTATAAAGCGACGCAGCTATCCACGCAGCGCGAAGTGGCCATCAAAGTTCTGCTGGAAGGCCCCTTCGCCGGCCCCGCTGATCGCAATCGATTCGAACGGGAAATCCAGGTCCTGGCGGGACTGCGCCACCCCAACATCGTCACGATACACGACAGCGGCACGACTGCAGGCTTTTTCTATTTTGTGATGGATTACATCCCGGGCAGCCCCCTCGATGAATACGTTCGCGATAAGGAGACTGCCACCGGCAAGGGCCTCAGCATCGACAAGCGATTGCAGCTTTGCGCCAAAATATGCAATGCCGTCAACGTGGCCCACCTTCGCGGCGTCATCCACCGCGACTTGAAACCCGGCAATATCCGTGTCGATCGAGAGGGGGAGCCGCACATTCTCGATTTTGGTTTGGCGAAACTGAGTGAGGTCGATGCATCCGAGAAGGTTGAGACCGCCATGCGCACCGTCACCGGCCAGTTCGTCGGTTCATTGCCATGGGCGAGCCCGGAACAAACTGAGGGCCGCACGGACGAGGTCGATGTGCGGACCGATGTCTATTCCCTTGGCGTTTTAACATACCAGATATTGACGGGGACGTTTCCGTATTCCGTCACGGGCAATATGCGCGAGGTGGCTGATAACATTCTCAATGCGACTCCGACGCCTCTGAGGACGCATTGCCCCCAGATCAGTGACGAAGTCGAGACGATCGTGCTCAAATGCCTGAGCAAAGAGCCGACACGCCGGTATCAGTCGGCCGGCGAGCTCTCCCGCGATATCCGGCGGTATCTGAGAGGCGACGCCATCGACGCCAAGCGGGACTCGACGACGTATGTTCTGCGAAAGCAACTTCGGAAACACAAAATTCCATTCACCTTTGCCTGTGCGTTTCTTTTCTCCATCGTCGGATTCTCCATCTGGATGAGCTTTCTCTACAACGATGCTCGCACGGCCCGCGATAGCGAAATGACGCAGCGTATGCGCGCCCAAGCGAATCTAATCCGTGCGGAAATCTCGGAGCGCGAATCCCGCCGCGATGCAGCCGTTGCCGAGGAAATGACAGGTTTTCTGTCCGGGCTGTTTGAGCAGGCCAATCCGACCGAAGCCCGAGGCGAAGAGCTTACCGTAGGCGAGCTGCTTGAAGATGGCGCACGTCGACTTCGCCATTCGCTCGCAGACCAACCGGAAGTTCGATTGAAGCTGCTGAACACGATTGCGATCGCGTATCGTGAACTCGGGCTTTACAAAGAGTCTAGAGCCGTTTTGGAGCAGGCCCTGGAGGACCATCAGGAACAGTTGGGACCTGACCATCCGTTGATCGCGAGAAGCCTGCATAGCCTGGCAAGGTTGGAATACTTGGGCGCCAACCCGGAGGAGGCGGAGCGCCTTACGCTCGAGGTTCTGGAGATGCGCCGGCGTCTTTACGGTGACACCCATCCGCAGATCGCTGAGAGCCTCGCCTTTCTCGGCGTGCTTCAGATGGATCGAGACGATTTCAACGCAGCCGAGCCTAATTTTGAGGAAGCGCTCGAGATGCTTCGGAACAGCCTGCAAGATCCGGAATCTGAAGTGGCACCGACCGATGTGGCGATCTGTTTGAGTCGCCTGGCCTCGTTGTATGAAAAAAAGGGTGACCTTGACGCTGCTGAATCAAAGTATCGAGAGGCCCTTTCGATCTATGAGGAAGAAGCTGGGGACACACACCCTGACGCTGCCGCCATGCTCGGGGATCTGGCGTTGGTTCTGCAACAACGACGAGACTACTCCGGAGCCGAAGCCCTTTTCACGGAGTCGCTGGAGATTCTGCGTCGCGTGTATGGTGACGGACATCCACGCGTTGCCACCGCCATTAATCTCCTCGGCACGAACTACTATCACACCGGAGCTTACGCCGAGGCGGAGAGGCTTTTCACGGAAGCCCTTGAGATTCGACGTGCCTACTGGGGAGATGAACACGATGAGGTCGCAACCAGTCTCAACAACCTGGCGGCGCTCAAGGCAGGCCAGCGCGACTACGCGGGCGCCCAGACCCTTTTTGAAGAAGTGCTGAGTATCTACCGCACGATTTGGGGCGATGATCATTCCCAAATCGGCGTCATCTTGAACAATCTTGCCGCGGTCACGCGACAACAAAAGAAATACGCAGAGTCGGCGAAATACTATCGCGACGCCCTGGAGATTGGCCGCAAACATTTCGGCGAGCATCACGCCCACGTAAGGATTTCGCTCGCGGGGCTGGGCATGATGCTCAAAAAATCAGGTGACGCCGAGGCGGCCGAGCCTATCCTACGCGAGGTTCTTGCCATGCGCGAGCAAGCGGAACCCAGGAATGAATGGTTGATCGCGCTGGCACGAAGCACGTTGGGAGAATGTCTCATCGCACTGGAACGCTTTGACGAAGCCGAACCGCTTGTCGTGGAAACCTACCCGGCGATTGAGGCGCACGTGAATCGTAAAGATCATTTGCTCGCCTACCAGATCGAAGCGCTCCAACGCATCATCAATCTCTATGAGGCATGGAACAAGCCACTCAAGACCGATGAATGGCGGGAAAAACTCGAAGCGCTACGGGATTCCATTCGCCCACCGGAGCCCTGATGTTGGCCCCCATCGAACATCGGTCCGAGGACCGTGACCCACCAGGGCCACCAACACGCCGATCCGCCGATTGTCCTTTATCCCCGCGATGGCGGTCCGAAATCCCGATCGGCGAGTCGCAATCGCCATTTGACCTGCTTTAGTCCGCAATAGCACGTTGGCACAATGAACAACGTGATGACGGCGACGACCATGCCGCCGAAAACGGGAATGGCCATCGGCGTCATGACATCGCTTCCACGTCCCGTCGAAAGTATCACGGGGACCAGCGCGACGAGTGTGGTGAGCGTTGTCATAAGGCAAGGACGGATGCGTCGAAGCCCGGCTTCGACGACGCGCTCTTCAATGTCCTCGAAGCGCGTGATTTTCTCTCGGCCGAACGTCTGATCGAGATAGGTTCCAACAACGATGCCGTCATCCACAGCAATACCAAAAAGGGCAATGAAGCCGACCCACACGGCGACCGTGAGATACATGGCGTCGCCTTCGAAGCCGCGATCCATGAGCCCGGTCAGGTAGAGCGCGTTTTGAATTCCAGGCCAATGCTCCAACAGAATAAAGCCACCGGCGAAAGCGACGGGGATCGCGAGGAAGACGACGAAGGTCAGCGAGAAACGACCGAACTGCATGTAGATGAGGACGAAGTTGATCACGAGCACCAAGGGAATCAAAAGGCTCAGCCGTTCCTTGGCCCGCAGATTTCGCTCATAACTTCCCGCCCACTTCATGGTGATGCCTTCAGGCAGCTTAAGGGTGCCGTCGATCCGAGCCTGATCGATAATGGCCTGGCCGCGATCGACAAGCGCCGTTTCATCAATGCCCACATTATTCATCGTGACGTAGCTCACAAACTTGGCTCCCTCGCGCCGAACGCTCATCGGCCCAACGACGCTTTGAACGTCAGCGACCAGCATGATCGGGACCTGGGCCCCCGAAGGCGTCGGAACGAGCGTACGCTCGAGATCGGGGACGCTGTCACGCAGTTCGCGCTGATAACGAAGACGGACGGGATAACGGTCCAGCCCTTCGAAGGTCGTCGTGAGGTTCATCCCACCGATCGCGACTTCAACGACGTTCTGGACGTCACGGATGTTCACGCCGTAGCGCGCGATGGCCTTGCGGTCGATGTGAAATTCGAGATAAGGTTTGCCGTTGACCCGGACGGCGTTCACGGCCTCGGCGTTTCGCAGTTTTTTACGAAGGAGTCTTTCAATCGCCACGGCCGCTTCTTCGCAACGTTCAAGCGAATCGCCATAAACTTTCAGACCGATCTTGGCGTTGAGCCCTGTCGAGAGCATTTCGACTCGGGTTCGAATGGGCTGAAGCTGCACCGAAGGAAGCACGCCCGGGAAACGACCGGATTCTTGAATGGTCTGCCAGATCTCGCTCATGCTGCGCCTGCGCACGCGGCCCGGGTGTTCAGGGTCCCGTACAATCGGCCACTCTTCGCGAGGCTTCAGCGTGATGACGGTTTCAAGCATGCCGACCGGTGCAGGGTCCAGTGCTGAATCGATGCGACCGAGTTTTCCGACGACCATCTCCACTTCGGGGATTTGAGCGAACCGAACGTCCTGCTTTTTCATCACGTCAAGGACGGTGTTGATGGATCCGGCGGGCAGCACACTCGGCATATAAAGAAAGTCGCCTTCGTCAAGCGCCGGCATGAACTCTTGCCCGATTCCGCGCGAGTCGGCCAACAGATGTTGAACAAGCGGAAAATCGCGAAGGCGTGCCAGGTTCGGCGGACGAACAAAGAGCGTGGAAGCAATGTTGTAGTTTCGGTCGGCGAAGTCGATTCGGTGAAGTAACGCAGCGGTAAGCAGGCCGAGAATCAAGCCCACGCAGCGCGTGATTCTCTTTGACCGCGGCCTGTTATGCCGAAGAAAAAAGACCCCGGTGTCGAAGACGAGTGGAAAAAGAACGACACCGACGAAGAGGCCGAGTCCAAGGTGAATCCACCATGCCTCGGACCACCCGCCGACACCCAGCGTTCCTGATAATGAGGCGACCGGGGCCAGCCATGCTCCCCAGCCCAGCCAGACGCTGAAACCCCAGGCGATGATGAACGCCGGTATACACAGAAAGAGAGATTTATGATGCAAGATCCATCGAAGCGTCGGTTCATAGAGCCTGCAGATAAGGCGACTGAGGAAATTTTGTTCAATGGGTCTGATTCTCTCTCGCATTGTGACCCAGATCAGGACGAATATCAGAATCGCGATGAGGATGGCATCGTACGGTTGGGAAAGACTGAAATAGGTTCTGATGTTTTCACCCACACCAAAGAGCCTGCCGGCCGATGCCGTCAACCCATACCATGCAAACGCTCCAATTGCGGCGATTGTCGTGGCGACCGCAAGTGTGACATGCAACGACGGCCGTCTGTGACGAAGCAGCAACGAGGCCAGCGGCGGGACCACGACGAGTGCCATAAGCACGGCCCCGACGAGACAGAAGGTTTTCGTCCACGCAAGCGGAGTAAAGAGTTTCGCGGACTGTCCTTCAAGGAAAAAAACCGGTAGAAACGACACAATTGTCGTGCAAACCGCCGTCAGGATGGCGCTTCCGACCTCGATGGCCGCTTGTTCAACAAGTCTCGTACGCTTGTCGGCGTCGATGATCTCACGGATCGTGCCGTCGACATCGGTGACCGACGTCGTGTATTCGTCTTTTCGGCCGGTAAGGTATTGGTAGATGTTCTCGGTCATGACGATCGCCATGTCGACCATCGTGCCGATCGCAATGGCGATTCCGGCAAGACTCATGATGTTTGAGCCCAAATCGAGAACCTGCATGCAAATAAAGGCGAAGAGGACGGCGAGGGGAAGCGTGACGGCAATCACGAGACTGCTTCTGAAGTGAAGCAGAAAGAGCACGACCGCGACAATCGTTATTAGCAACTCCTGCCAAAGCGCCGTACCGAGAGTGCCCATCGTTTCATTGATCAGACGGGTTCGGTCATAGAAAGCGGAGATGCGAACGCCGGGCGGAAGCCCGGCTTCGATGGAGGGCAGCTTCTCTTTGACGCGCTCGATGACCGTCAGCGGGTTTTCACCGAAGCGCATCACCACACAGCCGCCAACGGCCTCAGACCCCATCTTGTCCAGGGCGCCTCGGCGGAAATCGGGTCCGCTCGTGACCGTACCCAGTTGGCGCACGTAGATCGGCGTCCCATCCACTGCCTTGACGACAATGTCTTCAATGTCACGAATTGCCGCCTGTTCACGCTCCGTCCGCGTGCCGGAACTCCTTTCGCCGCCGCCGAGGAACCCGACACCACGGACGAGAACCTCCATGCCGTTTTGATCAATGACCTTCGCCCCGACGTCAACGTTTGAATGTTTTACCGCCTTCACAAGCGCATCGAGCGAGACATGATAAGCGCGCATCGCGTCGGGATTGATGTCGATTTGATACTGTCGAACGTAGCCGCCGATGCTGGCGACCTCGCTGACGCCCTCGATTCCTTCGAGCGCAAGTTTGACGTCGAAATCCTGAATACTTCGCAGTTGATCGAGCGGGACGGTGCTGAAGAGGAGGCTTTCTTCCGAGAAAGGACAAAGACGTTTGTCGCGGCGGTTTGTTTCCCGCACCGATGCATTCGCATCAAACGTCGCCTGGTAAACAGCGTCGGTCAGTGTACCGTCACTCTCGAACCGAAGGCCGGGGTGCTTTGGACAATACCAGCCGTTTTCTACGGTGTACCAGAAAACTTGCCCAAGAGCAGTTGCGTCAGGTCCAAGCGACGGACGAACGCCCTCAGGGAGTTCGGCTTGGGCAACACTCAGGCGCTCCAGCACGCGGCTCCTGGCCCAGTAGAAGTCGATGTCGTCGTGAAAGATCACGTAGACGATGGACCAGCCGAATCCGCTTGTCGCACGGACCTCTCGCACACCGGGGACACCCTGAAGCGCGACTGTTAATGGATAAGTGACTTGCTCATCAACATCCTTCGGACTTCTGCCCATCCATTCCGTAAAAACGATCGCCTGATTCTCGGCAATGTCAGGAATCGCATCCTTGGGATTACGCTCAAATGCCCGCCAACCCGCCGTCACAAGGACGCCGCATAAGACTAGTATGACAAAAGGGCGACGCAGAGCAGCGCCAATAAGCGCCTTAATCATGTTCGCGCCCTCCTTTCATCGCCCGATGGATTTCGTCGCGAATCGGACTCGGGAGTTTCGGCATGTATTCTTCCGGATTGGCCGTAAACTTCTCGATGCACGGCGGACAGCAGAAGAAAACTCGAACACCGTGGAAATCCGTAAACACTTCAGCATCGACGTCGTTTCCCATCACAGGACAAATTGTCTGACCGGAGGATCGCGCGACAAAAGGTCCGTTTGGAGCCGCTTCTCCAAGGGGCATACCGCCTTTATGATCATGAACCCCATGTGCTGAGCGACCATTGGCGCCGAAAAGACTGTTTTTCCCGACCAATTGCATTTGGCTGTCAATGGCGAAATTCCCGCGCACAACGACCTGCTCACCTCCGGTGAGGCCCGTGAAGACGGCGTAGTATTCCCTGCCGTGGTCGTCTTCAGCGAGCGGCCCGATTTCAACTTCCGTCGACATGTATGTGCCCGGCGTTTTTTCGATGTAAACAAGCGAACGCTTGCCGGTTTGAAGGACGGCCTCCCTGGGAACGGCAAGCACGTCGTCGGCGTTTCGGGGAGGACGGTAGCCGGGAAGATCCTTGATCGGGATCTGCGCCATTCCGCAAACACGACATGTGCCGACCGTATCGGAAGCCTCCCAGGGATGCATGGGGCACACAAAGTCGCCTTCCGCCTTTGGAATGGCCGGCGTTTGAGCATCCGCAAGCGCAACAAAAACTTCGGCATTCACAAACATCTCCGGCTTGAGCAATCCATCTCGGTTTGAAATGTTCACGCGAACTTTGATCGTACGCGTCAAGCGGTCCACGATCGGATCAACAAACGCGATCTGGCCGATGAATTCATGACCCGGCAACCCGTCGGTCGTGACGCGAACCTTTTGAAGAGGGGCAATCCAAGGCAGATCGGACTCGTAAAGGTCGAGCATCAGCCAAACGTAATCAAGGTCGGCGATTTCATAGAGCGCGTCGCCGGTCTTCACATATGCGCCCTCCATCGCGGGTTTCCGGACAATGGTCCCGCCAATTGGAGCGTGAATCGTGAGACGCGTTGAAGCCTCATTGCGAGCTTTGATGAGGTCGATCTGCTCACGTGTGACGCCCAGCAGTTCGAGTTGTCGCTCCGCAGAGCGAACAAGGCGCTCCGCCCGACGGTGTGCCTCGGGAGTGCCCTGTCCCAGCGCCTTAACGCTTCGGATCGCGATGATGAGTTCTTCCTGAGCCGTCACAAGGTTCGGGCTGTAGAGCTCCACGAGATGGTCACCCTCTTTGACGACCATTCCGGTGTAGTCGGCGAAGAGCCTGTCAATTCGGCCGTCGATCCATGCCGTCACCATCTTGTGGCGGGTCTCGTCGTAGGCAACCTTGCCGACCGTCCGGATGTGTTTGAAGAGCCGTCGCCGCGCGGCCGATTCCGTAGCGACTTGGGCAAGTTGTCGCCCTTCTTCGCTAAGCTGAAGTTCAGCCGTTGAAGGGTCTCCTGTCAGCCCCATGTCGATGGGTTCGCGCTTCATGCCGCACACCGGACAACGGCTTTGCGGGTCGGAACTTGGTGTGTCGTTACACTCGGGCATCGTGCACATGTAGAGTTGTCGTGGAGCACTTTCTTCCTGATGCGAGGAAGGTTTCCTGCCGGGTGACGTGCGGATCATGGTCGCGGAGTGAGTCGCGTCTTCCAGCGCCACACGAGCTTTGTTCATCCGGTAAGTCGCCCAGCAAGCCGCAACGGTGCATAGGCCCAGGACCGTCGCCCACCGCATCAGAAGTTGACGTCCCTCTTTGATTCGCTCAGTCATGGCCTCACCTCTTTGGGTTGATGATCGAGCGCAAGGCTCACGCCGACTTCTCGTTGAAGTTCCGCAAACGCTGTCTCAAGCGACGCCACTTCGCGATGGTACATCAGTTCGAAAGAGAGAAGTTTTCGCCAGTTCTCGATCACGGTCAGGAAATCCGTGGTGCCACCTCGATAGGACGGAAGCGATACTTCGTAGGTCTGCTGAGCCTGAGGGATGATCGTCTTTTCAAGGAGCTTGATCGTGTCTCGCAACGTTTCCGCACGTGCCCAGGCATCGTGAATCCGAAAGGCGATGAGATTTCTGGTGGCCCTCTTCTCGTGAAGCGTTTGCTGTAGTCGCTTGCGAGCTTCGCGGCGAGCGGCTTCGTTTCGCTGGGCCCAGATCGGCAGGTTAAGCCCGATCGTCAGGGCCCAGTTGTCGTCCCCTTCTGAACTGGCGTCGTTAAAAGGCGGTCGAACTCCGGTCTGCGGATTGACTCGGGGAGTGAATGGCGTGCGGCCCACCCCCCGGTTCCATTCCACGCCAAGTGTGAGATCGGGGACGTAGGCGAGTTTGGCAAGCTCGATCGACTTTCGATCGCGTTCGATGCGATGCGTGAACGCGCCAAGCTCAGGGTTATGCCCCTCAGCAAGCGCAATGAGCTCATCCACGCGAACACCGACGGCCGAAGGCTCAATTCGCGCGAGCGTCGGCACAGACGCCGTTGTGGGGCGATCGAGCAGTTGATTGAGAGCTGCCACAGCAGAGATTCGCTGCCCTTGAAAACGAGTTTTCGCGTTTTGGAGATCAGAGAGTTCGGTTTGAACACGTAGCAAGTCTTGTTGTTCGGCTTTTCCAACCTCATATTGTGTCTCGGTCACCCGTATTAACTCTTCGAGAAGTGTTATGTTCAGGTCGGCAATCTCGATGGACCGATCTGCAACATAGATACGGTAGTAAGCCCTTTCCACGTCTGTGATGACTTGGAGCCGACGTGAATTCAGTTGCTCGATGGCGTCTCGAAGTTCGGCGGCCGCGACTTGTCCGCGAAGGTCCAACTTGGCCGGCAGAGGAAGCTTCTGAGACACGCCAAGCGTAAACACGATGTCCCCCGCCGCGGTTTGAATGGGTTCAGGGCGCGTCACCAACCGCAGCATCGGGTCGTCGAGGGAGGTGACCTGGGGAATGCGTTCAAACTCAGATTCCACCCTCGAAATGGCGGCGTGAATTGCGGGATTTTGCCGCAAGGCGGCCAAGATGAATTGGCTGAGATCCTTTGGCTGCCGGATATGAACTTGATTCCGCGGCGTTTGAACGAGCCGGGCCCGTGGTCGCTTCCAATCGTAGGCACGCGAAACGTCTCGTTGAGCGGCGCGGTATGTTGCGCAGCCGGGGCAGATTAATAGTACCAGACAGCACAGAGAACGAAGTTCTGAAGTTAAGTAAGCCATAGAACACCACACAGACTGCCTTCCAATGGAGGCTGAAATCGGTCAACGCCGAATCGTCGCCAGGCGATTCGAGGCGCACATGATTCATCAAATTTTTTTAATAGGTCCGCACGCGGAACGGGTCAGCCGGACGGCCGTCGCGTACGAGGAGGCAGGATCAAATCAAAAGAATGGTGGTGCGAAGATAGCGTTCTTCCGAGGGAGGGCCTCGAAGATGATGATCAAAAAGCAGCCGGGCGTGGGGCGTTGACATCCCACATCGTTCTACCGGTGCTGCAATGGCGTCAGCCGTATCAAAGGAAACGCGCACAGGTGACGAGAGCACGGCCGCAAGATCATCACACGCGCAGACCATCAACGATGAATCTCGTGAGGATTCCGGCTTTGCCGGCGTTTCACAGCCGCAGGAGCAGTTCCCCACGGAGCAGCAACAACACTGTTCCGGTCCACTCGGTGAGATCGCACGCAGATTCACCGGGAGGGTGGTGAGCTGCCAGAAAACGCAGCTTGTAAGTGCTAACAGCCGCATGACTTAAGTATATCACACCGGAGCGGATCAGGCAAGACTTGGTGATGCGCCACGCTGTGGTTCCGGTGACTGGGCTGGATGATACGGGAATCATCCCCGGACGGGAGTCGCCGTCTCAAATGTAAGGGACGCAAATGCCGCGGTTGCGAAATGGGTGTTTTTTCGGACATCCGTTTCCTGCATTTCGCGGAATTGTACTGGGCGTTGCAGGACTTGAACCTGCGACCTCCTGCATGTCGAGCAGGCGCTCTAGCCAACTGAGCTAAACGCCCCAACGGCGGACGGTTACATGGCTGTCGCGAGGATCCGCAAACCCCGCATGCAACCGCTGATCGTACCATGATCTATCCTGGATGGCCTGTCAACCCCTCGATGCGGAATACGAAACTTGACGGATTGGATGTGGCATCTAACATGAACAGATAAAGCTTAGTCGCGCGACTAGCTCAATTGGCAGAGCAGCTGACTCTTAATCAGCGGGTTCGGGGTTCGATTCCCTGGTCGCGCATTTTCGCAAGCCGACGCATCATCTCGCACGGCGTCGCTAACACCCGCAACAACAGGGTCCAATCCGAGGCCACAGAATTGCGGTATGGGCATGGGCGGAGATCAAGCACAAAAACTCGGATCGGAGATGACCAGGGAGAAGGCGGATCCTATCGTATTTGGTTTCATCCGCTGAAAGTTTGGAACATGTGAGGACACGGGCTTGTGTTGTACACACTCGCCGTGCCCCACAGTCCAAGGTCGAGAATCAGGGTAGGAATGTCGATACGAAATCCTGAATATCGCTACCGTCGATGAGGAGGTTTCCATTCGCGTCAGCGTTCGCCATGTTACAGAATGGAAAGCTGGCGGAATAACCCGCCGGGTTGAGCAAGGCAAGCACAAAGGGCTCAATGTCGAACTCGTCGACCATGCCGTCACAGTTCATATCTCCGTATAGGGGCAAGCAGTCCGAGCAGGACACGCTTCCAACGCCGTTGAAGGCCCCTTTCAGATTCGCACAATCACTCTCTGGCATGACATCACATACGCCGCTGCCAAGACAGCAAGCACCCTCACAGGAAATGCCCTCACAGTTCCCATCACATCCGTCAGGGATACCGTCGCCGTCCTGGTCTTGCCCGTCGTTGGCGCCAGGACAGACATCACAAGAATCTCCAATGCCATCTACGTCGCTATCTGCAGGCGGCCCCTCAATGACGTCAATCGGAACGACCTCAATGAGTTCCTTGTTATCAGAGGTGCCAAACGCGGAAACAGCGTAGAACGAGGCCGATTGAAGTCCGGCAATCGCCTCGACGCCCCGGTACGAGAAGGCATCGTCCACCGGCTGCGTAACATACTGAATGTTACCGACGACCAGAGTCAATATCGGCGGCGCGGGCGTAACCGTCCCGGAGACACAAATCTGAAGACCTGACAACCCAGACCCAACAATTGGACCCGCCGGAAAATCGTGGCTAACGACGATCGTCGGGTTGGGAGATATATCCGGGAAAATGTCATCTGGATCGATTATCCCATCACCGTCGGTATCCGGCAGCTGGGGATCCGAATCCGATCCATGAATCTCGTCGCCGTCGGGAATGCCGTCGTCGTCACAATCGGGATCCGTAGGGCATGGATCTTTTGAATCGATCACGTTGTCATCATCCGTATCAGGATCGTTGGGGTCGGTGCCGTCTTGCGTCTCTTGGTCATTTGTTGAACCGTCTTCGTCATCATCAGGTTGGTCTCCTGGTGGTGTTGGAACCACTGTTGGTATCCCGGTTGATGGCTCCGGACAGTCGCCGACGACTGAACCGCACTTTTTGCCCTTGCGCACCTCTCCATCGATCACTGCCGATCCGTGTTTCACCGGTGGCAGAAAGTCCACATCGCCGACCGAATCCGGGTCATCTGCAGCGACAACCTCTGCTCTTGTGCATTGAGAAAACGACTGCGTTGTTTTGAAAGTGTTTTTCTCCTGCGATAAAGTGCCAACAAATTTAATATTTGAAGGAACGTTCCATTCACATTCAATGGATACTGTTTCCGCGGAACTGACCGTACCGCCAGCTCCGACAGCTACGCTTGCAGAAGAAGTGGTCGAACCACCGACTGTGCCAATGCCGGCCACCGCAGCCTCTGCCGTCGCGGTGGCACTTAACGTATACGTCCCCGTGACAGTT
Source organism: Phycisphaerales bacterium (assembly GCA_022360095.1). GTDB lineage: Bacteria > Planctomycetota > Phycisphaerae > UBA1845 > UTPLA1 > JAKSDK01. The sequence goes on along the minus strand of JAKSDK010000438.1, from coordinate 21,878 downwards.
ATTGTCCCCGAAGCTCCAACTGTCGTGGATGCACTCGCCTTCGCCCGCAGGCCGAGCGGATCACAGCAAACCGAAACCGTATCGAGTACCTCTTCTTCGGCAGCGGCAAGCGTTGCTTTTACGTCGCCTTTGCAAGTAACTCTTGAGTACTTGACTCGGGTTGTGTCGAAATAGAACACGCTGGCCGCGGTGTCACAGCCGTTGCCATGCGCTCGCTGCATATCCACAAGAACGGCGACTACGGTGAGACAAAGTACCAACACCACTTTCTTGGACATCTGAGCACCTCAGTTTCGACGCGTTCGAAGCGGCATCCCGAGACTTTCTTCGTGGTGCGACGGACGACCCGATCGACTTCAAACCAAACTCTACTTCAGACTATTTCGCATTCTCCATTTTCCAAGACCTCCGAGGTTGCCTTACCAGTTCACATTGTGACGTTCCCCTTCCGGTGCGGAGTGACGCTGTCTCGTACTCGGCAAAGCGCCTCCTGGGCGTATGCCACGTTCATCAGGATCTAAGGAAGCGATCACACCCGGTAGACGCGACAATCAATCAAGAACTCCTTCACGCACTTTTTTTCTTGAGTCGAGTGGCTCTGAGACGACTAGCATTGGCGGCATTGTGAAAGTCAGGTTTGTTCATGCCGCGAAGAGGGTTCAGATTGTTGCTAAAGGAGTACTACGTGCGAATCGTTAAGAGGTGGGCGCCGTTGAGGTCGGTGTCGCTGAGGTCGGCGTCACGGAGATCGGGTATACGTTCGCCCTCACTGCGCCGGCGGTTCCACTCTCGAATCCCCTCCGGCCCTCCGCGTAGCAGCTCGGGCTTCCGCATCATTGCTGGCGAATCTGCCGGCGTTATTGTCAGCTTGATCGTAACTTGCTTTTTTAAAGTGGTTGCGGAACCTTTCTTAATCCGGCATTTCCCATGGACGAGACTTCAATCATGCGCCCATGTCCGAGAGACGTGCGTCCTAAAATTGCCGGGTTCCCACAGGTGGGGATTTCTAATCATGTCGTAGACCTTTCTTGATCAGTGACCGGGCCGACACAAATCAAGATCGAAGGGGATCGGCAGTTGGGGAAACCCGGCTCCAATGCCGCGGAATGCATCGCGTCGGCCGTTCTATTCTTTTGTTCCCTCCGATCCACGATCATGCGGCGCTCCCTGCCCGGACGATGGCCTTGACGAACATCGTGACACCTGTGCGCGGAAACCGCCTTATCGATATGGAGGCGAAGAACACCCGCCGATCGGCTCTCCAGCGTCCCACCCTCGCCGAACACTTGAGGGAAAGACGCATTTCAGCCGATCCTCAGGGCGCTTCGCCACACATAAAGGACACACGAGCGATTGAAGTGTTGGGTCGAAATCCCGAAATTCGCCACATTTATTGTTTCAGGTCCCCCGTGGGCGTATCATACCGTGTCGGGAGTAGCGCACGGACGGGAGATCTGGAGGAAAGGACACCGAGAATGCCCTGCACCGTCTCGGAGGAACAGCTTTTCAGCTGGCTGGATCGTGGTGCGTCTGAGCTCGACGAGCACGTCGCCGAGTGCGTCGGCTGCCGAGAGCGGACGTACGCTCTGAAAGACCGGATTGACCTCGTCCGGCAGGCCAAACCGGAGGCTATCCCGTTACCGCCGCGTATTTCCGGTTACCGGTTCTGCCGACACCTCGGACAGGGTGGCACGGGCGTCGTTTACGAGGCGGAACAAGATGCCACGGGGCGCATTGTCGCGATCAAGGTGCTTCGAAGCAGCATGGACGAGTCACAGCGTACTCGTTTATTTCGCCGTGAGGCCCGCATACTCGCGCGCCTGAAGCATCCCGGAATTGCCGCGGTCTACGATGCCGGGACAACTCATGACGGTCAGCCCTACATCGTCATGGAGTGTGTCAGCGGGGTCCCGATTGGCCACCTGGCCGCCTCTGGCGACACGAGTCGAAAACAGTTGCTGCAATTGTTTCGTGATGCGTGTCGCGCTGTCGCTTACGCCCATGATCGCGGCGTGATTCACCGCGATCTCAAGCCGGGACACATCATGATCGACGATGAGCGTCGTCCTCGTATTCTCGACTTCGGGTTAGCGAGACTCACGGCGTCGGATTTCCTCGATACGCGTGACACGACGATCGGACGCATCATGGGGACCGTCGCGTACATGAGTCCGGAGCAGGTTGCCGGGGACGTGGACGGCCTCGATGGTCGAAGTGATGTCTATGCCTTGGGGGTGATTCTTTATGAATTGTTAACCGGAAGACTGCCCTATCCGATCACCCAACATCTTCCGCAAGCCGCCTGCATCATTCGCGAGCAGCCGCCTTGTCCGCCGGGTCAGGTGGATCGTTCCCTGCGCGGCGCCCTTCAGAAGATCTTGATCAAGGCATTGGAAAAAAGGCCCGCTGACAGATATCAGAGCGCAGGGGCATTGGCCGATGATCTCGATCGGTTTCTTCACAACTTCCCTGTCCGCGCCCGTGCTCGAAGCTACAGGCACAAGGCGCGGGAGTTTGCCGTCCGACACAAGTTTGCCTGCACGTTCTTGGCATTCGTTCTCGTGGGATTGGCGGCGCTCGTTGGCTGGATCGGCGCGCTCGATGTTCGGGCGCGTACCGAGGCGACCAAAGCGGCCTACGCAACGGATTTCGCCCGGGAGATGATCGCGTTGCTGGAACGTCACCGAGGATTTGGCGACATCGAAACCGTGCACCGACTGCTTAATGACTCTGAGCGCTACATTGATGCGGAGCTGACGGACTACCCCGATGTGGAAAGCGCCGTCCGCTCGTCACTGGGGGATGCATTCTTCAGCTTGGGTATGTATGATCGATCCGCGCGGCAGTGCGCCTTGGTTCTCGCCCTGGCCAGGGCGGAAGGGAATGACCTGAGCGTGGCGCGTGCCCTTCTGAAGTTAAGTAAAACGCGAGAATACCAGCGCAAGTACGATGCCAGCCTGGCCCTGTTGCACGAATCTTTGGCGATTCACCAGGAAAGTGTCGGAGTGCAACATCCGGATACGCTTGCCGTCCAGTGTGAGGTTGCTCAGATGCTGGTCTTGCAGGGAAAACTCGATGAAGCATGGAAACTCGCTGACGAATCTATCAGGGGAATGCGTCAAGCCCTTGACTCGGATGATCTTCGGCTGGCGAGCGGCCTCAATTGTATGGGTATCATTTGGCTGGGGATGAAAGAGTTCGATTGCGCCATCAATTGCTTGGCTGAGTCGGTCGATATTTATTCGACACACGGTGAACACGAATGGAGTGTGCGCGTAAAGATTCGTCTCGCAGAGGCGCAACGGCAATCAGGCGACTATCGCGGCGCCGAGCAAACGGCCCGAATCGCATGGGCAACCGCGAAGACTGAATTGGGTGAACAACATTCCATGTTCTCGGGCGCCCTATTCCTGATCGGCAGAGCGCTCGTTGACCAGGGGAGGCTGTTCGAAGCCGAGAAATGGCTACGTCAAGCGGTCGAAGTTGCTGAAGCCTATTACCACGGCAGGCACTATATGCTCGATACCACCTTGTTCACCTATGCGGGGGTCCTTTGGGCACAGGGACGCTATGAGGAAAGCGAACGGCGCACTCGGAAGCTCTTGGCGGTATCCCATGAGAGCGATGTGAAAAACGACCTGTGGAGGTTCGGTCTTCGCAACTCCCTCGCAGTCATTCTTCGTGATCAAGGCAAATATGTCGAAGCTGAGGCCTTCTTCGAAGAAGCGATCGAAATCGCTGAACAACATTACGGGAGCGATTCTCTCGCCGCGGCCATGGTCCGCAACAACCTTGCACGCCTTGACCTTCTCTCGGGGCGTTTTGAAAGGGCTGAAGAACTGATTCTGGATGTCTTACGGATACGCCGTCGCGACCTACCGGCCGACCACGACGAACTCATTGAGTCGAAGATGGTTTTGGGCATGGTGCTGAGTGCGACCGGTCGCCTTGAGGAAGCAGCTTCACATCTCGAACGTGTGCTGGACCACCGCGTTCGAAGATTGGGCGAAAACCACGCACTGACGGCTGAGGCGAAAAGTGCGATGGCCGATTGTCTGATTCGATCCGGCCGTCCGGAAACGGCACGGTGTTTGCTTTGGGAAAGCTGGAAGACCCTTGAGGAAAAGGTGCTGCCTTGCCACAAACTGATGCGATTGACGGCCGAGCGTCTGGCCAGACTTCATGAAACCAGGCGCGAGGCGGAGCTGGCCGCCGGCTATCGCCGATACCTTGCGACGTGTGCCGCGGAGCCGACGCGCTAGACCTCTTGAGTTTCTCATGCTGAGGCATTTTTTGAACACGCATCGTGAAAAAACCACGGAACTCTCCGAATACTCCAAGACAAGCCGCGTGGATGCGGCGATCCTGGCGGACGACAAGTTACGTGACTCGATCTTTCACTATTGCGTGAATTACCTTCGGTCGGACCATGACGCAGCTGATGCGGCTCAGGAGATCTTCGTCAAAGCGCTGGCGGCCAAGAATGACCTAATGCACTGCAAGGCGTGGTTGTTCACCGTCGCCAGGAACCATTGCTTAAACCTGCTGCGTGAACGAGCGATTCACGCTTCTCATGCCGGAAACATCTTCCTGCACCGAGATCACAAGCCATTGACAACCTGGTCGTCGCTCAGTCGGCGCTCTGAACTCAGGAGCCGGCTCTTTGAACTTCTGGATCAGATGCCGGTGAAGTATGCAGAAGCCTTGTATCTAAGGTACATCGCAGACTTATCGCGCATCGAAGTCGCCAAGGTTCTCGGCGTTTCCATTTCCGTTGTTCGCTCTCGTCTGTATGAAGGGCTTCAACAGCTTCGAAAGCATTCGTCGCTCTTGTCGCTTCGCCAGACCAAGTCGGGTCGATAAGCCGAGAGACATTTCCTGGAGAACTGTGGAACCTCGTGCGCCTTCCACGGTCATGCCTCATGCTCCCGCACCCGAGGAGGTCGCCTTTGGTCCCCGCTGACTCGACGGGCCCCTGGCGTCCAGCGCACCCGATGAGACGGTAACCAATTGGGGACACTTACCCCTTTTTTCCCACAAATGCGGTTCCTTCACAGGCACACCCCTTTGTGAAATCGTAACACCACCTCAGAGAGGCCTCGAAGTCGGGAGGAATCTTCAAAAAAAAGACCGCGGCAGGTTCTTTTCGCGTCTCTATGTTTAGGAAGGTTTTGAAGGAGGCAACGCTTGAGATTCATGCGTTCTTCAAATCCTGCATAAATCGCGCATTTCGGCCCCCTGACGGCGTTCGTTCTCACGTCCTGGCCGAAGAACTGACCCGTTCATTTCGGGGCGGAGAGAACTTCTACGGATTGGAAGCGCTGATATGGAGCGTCCGTAATGAATCGTTTCGAACAGGTTAAACAAATTCTGGACGATTCTGTCGGCGGTGCGGCCTTTCCGGCCCACGGCGCGTTTTGGCGAGGGCAGACGCGAGATCAATTCGTCGATCACGTGGAGTTCGGTCAGCGATTGCTGATCGTGGGGAATGGCGAAGAATCGAATCTTGTCAAGGCATTACGCGGAAACGCCCCTTTCGGTTCGGACGTCGGCACGCCCGGAGCATTCTTCCGCCGGATGCCAGCGGGGCGTCCACCGATTCCAGAGGACCAGATTAACGTCATCCGGGAATGGATCGATGACGGTTGTCCGGCGACGGATGAGAATGAGTCGACGCTAACGGTTGACGCCGATGCGGGCGGACCGATGGATTCCGAATTGCACAACGCCTTTTGGCGCGACTTCGACAATTGGGCCCTGTTTCAGGCGAGCCCCGAGGTCAGAGCCGCGGTGAATACTTTCTTTCGGTCGGCGACGACTTGGATGGAGTTCGCTCGTGATCCGAGCGGCGAGTCCGCTTGGCAGTCCGCGATCAATAACCCGGAGTTCACCGATGCCGTGCGACTGCTGGCCACACGCCAGATGGCCACCGTCTCGGAGCACTACGGGAACCCCGTCCCACTATTGACGCTGCTGGACTCGTTTGAGCGATTCGGTGATGACTCGTTGCCCGACGATCCACTTCGCCCCGAAGATCAACGACATAACATGAACGGCCCCATCATGTGGTTCTTCTGGTGTGCGTTCACAGACGCCTGTTTGCGACTCCAAATCGCAAACGACTATTGGAGTGGCCACGCTCGCGCCCTTTTGTTGGGAATGATGAACGACGGACTCTTCCGTGAGCGTTTTCCCGTCGCCGGGTTCACAGCGGACGACAGCGGAAAGCGGGCGATGCGCGATCATGTAAGAAACTTGGCCGCGGACAACCTGCAGGGCGAAATGCGGAGGCGTTTCGCGGATACGCCATTTGGTTAGCGTACAACCACGAGGAACCATGGGGTCCTCCAAGGACGAATCATCATGAAATCGCGGAAGTCGCTATCCTTTCATCTGAAATCCATGCGAGTTTCTCGGGAAAGCCCCTTGGCGCAGCTACGAATGCCGGGTTCCCGAGCGCAGTCGCGCCTTGGCCTAAGGGTGACCGCATTGGAGGCCTTTGCGCCGGCTGACGTGAGCGTCGGCGCGGAAGTGGAAATCAAGTTTCCCTGGCCGGAATTTCCGCCCGAAATCGGCACAAGGGACCGGCTTGAATGGCTGTTGAGCACTGCGGCAGCGATCGAGCATGCACTTCTCGTGCAATACTTGTACGCCGGCTACTCACTCAAGGCGGAGGGCCGACCGGTCGTGCTGGGAATTGCAATCGAAGAGATGAGCCACCTGCTGACCGTGCAGAACCTGCTGATGTCGATCGGCTCACCTCCGGCGCTGGACCGACAGGATTTCGGCCAACTGTTTCCCTTTTCGTTGCATCTCCAACCGTTCTCGGCAACGTCGTTGGCCAAGTTTGTGATCGCCGAGTCACCGAGCAATCCGGTCTTCGAATTGCAGGAAGACCGTGATCTATTTGACGTGATCCGGGAGCAAGCGGAAATGGGCTCCGGCGACATGATCCACCCGGTCGGTGCAATCTATGCTTTGATGAGCGTCTTTTTCGGTACGGAACGAGTGCTCGCGGACAAAGCCGAGGAGTCGCCCCCGAACGATCTCTGGTATCCTATGGTGCGGGATTTGGCTGGAATGGCAGCCCAGCATTATGGCGGACGGGAGTTTGTCCACCTTCCCGACGACTTCGAGTTTGTAAGCGACCCCCGTCAGGGCATCGATGACACATGGGATCGTACACGCAAAGGCGCGTTCGACGAATTCCGCGTGCACACGGTGGGAGATCGCGATAGCGCGCTGTTTGCGCTAAAAGACATCGCACAACAAGGCGAAGGGCCGACCGCGTCGATGGACGAGGAGCCTCATTTTGTGCGTTTTTTCCAACTCTACAAGACATTCTATGGACCCGGCGGCGCCCCGCCGGAGGTCTGGCCCGTGCCTTCCGGCATGAAAATCAGCGTTGGCGAAACCAACACCGGCGAAGACGGTATTAGCAGTCCCACCACCATACCCTGGGCTCAATTGGCTGACTATCGCTATTGGTTGCTTCTCGGCATTCTGGAACAACATCTTGTCTCCGCATCGGAAGAAGATCGGCAGTTTCTTGCAGCATGGTGTTTCACGGAAATGTACCATCTCAAGAAACTCGGCGAGTTCCTCACCAACAAACCCCGGCACTCCATGACCGGTTCGGGGGAAATGGCTGCGATTCCATTCAACATGCCGCCTGAACTTCCTTCGGAAAACACGCCGGTGAACAATTCGACCACACATCAGGTCTGGTCGCCCGTATTCGAACAGTGGTTTGCAAAGTCCATCGCAATTGCGGAAGCGCTCGCCGAATCCGCTACCGATCCTCAGGAGCAGCAGTTCCTGGATTACATGATTCGAGTGGATCGTCGCAAACAGATGGAGGCCGCGGCACGGCAACGTGGTCAATCTGTTCGCTCTCGTTTCGATCAGGTTCGGGAGGTTCTTGAATGGGCGTCCGGGACGGGAGATCCATACCTGGACCACGAGCAATTGGGTCGATTCTGGAATCTGGATCTCGGTCAACTCAAGGCTAAGAAACTGGAAGGAGAGCCGATTCTAGGATTCGCCGGCCAATCGCAGTTGGTGGACGTTCTCGAAAGTAATCGGATGCCCGGGGGCGGCCGGCCGAAATTGAACGTTGAAAAGCACCGACATCATATCCGCTTCATCAAAGACTGGATCGAAGACGGCGCGCCCGGCCACGCCCCACGAAATGCGCGCGAAATCAAAGAAATTCGAATCCTGCCGCCCATGGCGATCGCACGGCTCGGATCTTCGCCCGAGCCGATGGATAACTATGACTTGAAATTGCCGGATGACGCGGGAACGCGCGAGATTCTACCGGCAGAAACATTCATTCTCGATCCTAATTCCGGAGAGATCTTACGGGCCGTCACCCCGGCCACGGTACGTTTTCGAGATGGAATGAATCGGGTGCGCCCCGTCAGTCCATTTCTCGAAGTTTGGGCGCGATTCGACGACGGTCCGTTTGAACCGCTCGACGAGCCTGCGCTTCGCGCCGCCGGATTGACACCATCGGATATTCGTTGGGACGTCCGCGTCGGCAATCTGAAAATGCTGCGCCGAACCGGGGTGAATAATGACGCGATCACTGCATCGATCTCCGCTGAAGCACTAAGTACCCATCAGCAACAAAGACTCATTGGCCGCTGCAACCACTTCAAGCCGAATCGAACGATCACGCTCGGTTGGGTGCAGTATGTGAAGCCGACAAGTGAGTTTCCGGAGATTCGTTTGCGGTTTACACCTGGATCAGGGTACGTCTATGGACATACGGAGGACGACAACATCATCCCTGAGGAGCGAGCCGTGTATGATCCTGTTTCGGGTGACTGGGACATGCACTCGGACAACAACACACCCTCGAATCCCGAAGTCCCACGCGCAGCGGAAAGCACGGTTCCAGGAGGGATCTACGCACGCTCGCAACCGCCGCAAAGCGTAAATCTCGGATACTTTGACGATTCCTGCGATGGAATCGTCCGAGCTTCGCTAACGGTGAACGGAGAAGAGAAGACCGCGCTGGCTCGCATCACTTCCGGACCACCCGATTTCGCGCCACAACATCTTCCGGTCCGCTCTGTGCAGGACGATCTGGAGCAGATGATACTCGGCACGGAAGTCTTGACGGTTGAGCCCGAACAAGTGATTGATCTTGTGCGTCGTGCCGTCGAGACCGTACGCCTGCTGAGCACGGAGAATGAGAACGATTCATTTCCGTTCTGGGTGCCCGCTGCTCGACAAATGTTCGGCGCGGGCGGCGCACGTTACCTTCCCACGCGCGACATCCACACGGGGCTGCTTCGCGCGGTGACGGGGCTGAAGTCTGCCGATCCCAACGAACGCCAGGCGGCCGTTGGCGCACTAAAACAAATTCAAGGAATCCTGCGTCCGGCTCGCGAGACCTGGAACTATTCTCGACAGTCTGCTCCCGGCGATCGCCCTCCGCTTCAATACATGCCGGCCTTGATGCGAGGCGGCGACGGCGGACTGTTGGCTTTAACCCAGCGGCAGCTCAATATCATCAAGACGGCGATCGACCAATTCGACAACGCCGGCGGCGACGCGACGCCTCTCGCCGCGATGAAGCGCCTGATCCAGAATCACCAATTCGCGGCGGCACTGCACTCGAGTGTTGATCTTCCGGCCGGCGGTACGCTTGCCGACCTTTTCGCCGATTCGGAAACGCTGATTTCCTATTTGAGCGATCCGTCCACCGTCGCTCGCGGCAGAACGTCCGATGAACTTGGGTTCAAAGATCAACGCCTTATCATTCCCCAAGAACCTGCGAATTCCGCTTTGTTAACAATGGTGAAGCGCCCGGATCACCCCATGAACGGGCCGCTGACAAGTTATCAAGACTCCGTGCTCGGAATCAACGGCATCGAAGTGATCGAGCGGTGGATCGATGACATGACGGCCTGATCTTGAAACGAATGAGGAGCCTAGGATGTTAAGAATCGAGCCTTTGAACGTCACCGCTCAGCTTGCTCATCAGGCACGGGGCAATCCGCCGTCGACATTGCCCGTCTCCGCGATTTCGAACTGTTTTCCGGGACTCGAGTTCGACTTCCGCAATGTGTGGAAACTTCTGTTCGAGGGCGTCGAGCTGCATGAGGCCGGCCTGGTCAGCGGCGGTCACGTTGTCATGGATGTCACACCAGGTTCGCCGGCCGCCGCGGCGGGCATCGCGAAGGGGGATCGGCTGGTTCAAGTCGACGGTTTGTCTGTTGAGGTCCTTTTCACGCGTCCCAACGGACAAGCTACTGCGCAAATCGGCTGGGAACTTTCCAATGGACTCGCCCACATCGTGCGGAAAGGCGGTGAGACGGTGACAGGCGTTTTTCGGAAACCCAGCCTCCAGCAAATTTCGGTTGATCTTGTTGTGCGTCCGATCTTCGACGGAACCGCCATCAATGAAGAATTGGCCGAGCCGGGAGCACTCACTCAGGGACTTTGTTCCCCCTGGCAAGCTGACTACCGCGAATGTGGTTGCTTCTACTGGGCCGCCAGTCGTCCCGACTTCGTCAATGTCGAAGACGAGGGCGGCAATGCGAGAGGACACGACTGGATGCAGTCGGAAAAAGAGCCGGGCACGCCCTACCGACCCGACCGAGGTGGATTCTCGTCAGAACACATTACCTACGATCAGCTGTACACAGAATGGGAACGGCAACTGAAATTTGTACTCGATGGTCGCACGGAGGCCTGATACGACGACTGAAAACCGGATGATGAGTTTGCCGATTATTAGCGCACCGCCGTTGGCTGAATGCGGCCAAGGCGAAGCGACTGGTGCGCGTGCGGATTGGCACGAATTCACTTCGAAGGAAATTCGCTACCTGCTGGCGGTTGATGCATCACGTGTCTATCGATTGGATGCCGCTACCCCCCCACTCATCGACGCGGAGGCGTTTCTTGAATTAGGTATTCCCAATGTCAATGCCGTTGAAGATCCGCCGCCCGAGCCCTTTCCAATGCGTTCACTTTCACTTGCCGTCGCACAGAAATGCAATCTGGGGTGCACTTACTGTTACGCGGAAGGGGGAAGCTTCGGCGAGACACCTCGGAACATGTCGGCTGAAGTTGCCTTAATGGCGGTGGACCGGTTGCTTGCAGAAGCGACGTCGGGCGACAAAATCCATCTGGCTTTTTTGGGCGGCGAACCGCTGGTCAATCGACCCGTGCTACGGCAGGCGACTGAATATGCCGCACGCGAAGCGAGCAAAAAGCACGTGCGTACGGGGTTCTCAGTCACCACCAACGGCACGCTGCTAACACCCGACGACGGCGCGTTCTTCGAGCACCACGGATTCGCGGTGACGATCAGCCTGGACGGTATCGGCGCGGTCCATGACCGCCAACGTCCCTTCAAGAACGGACGGGGAACTTATCAAGGGATCATGGAGCACGTGACTCCGCTACTGAACAAGCAACGACACATGCAAGTGTCCGCTCGAGTCACCGTAACACCACGAAACCTCTGTCTGCGCGAGACACTCGATGAACTGATCGGACTCGGTTTTTATTCCGTCGGGTTTTCACCCATGTTGTCGTCGCCGACGGGCCGCGATCAGATGCACGGTTCCGAATTGGACGTGATGCTCGACCAGATGAAGGATTGCGGAAGGGAGTTTGAACGCTCAACCATCGCGGGACGACGCTATCCGTTCTCCAACATGACCAATGCCATGCAGGAGATTCACCGGGGCACACACCGTCCCTATCCGTGCGGCGCCGGCGCCGGGTACTTCGGCGTTTCCTCCGACGGTGAATTGTTTGCATGTCACCGATTCGTCGGAGACGAATCGTGGGCGATGGGAACCGTGGGGCAAGGCGTCGACCACGAGCGCCGGCAGCGCTGGTTGGCCGAACGCCACGTCCACTTCCAGGAACCGTGCAAGCGATGCTGGGCGCGATACCTGTGCGGTGGTGGCTGTCACCACGAGGTCATTCACCGCGGCCGACCCGCGTGCGACTATATTCGCGGCTGGCTGCATTTTTGCCTTCAGGCTTACGTACGATTGCTTGAGTCGAGACCGGACTATTTCGATCCTTCAGCGTCCCCTGATTGCTTTTCGAAAACGCCCATTAAGGAAAGGACATGAAACATGGAATTCCACGGCCAATTGTCTCGCTTGACGTCCGTGAACCCGCCGAAGTCCAAATACCACGCCGCCGGCCGTTTCGGCCGATTATTTCCCTCACTTCCGCCGTTTGCTGCCGATACGCCCACCGTCCGCACACGGCTAAAGGAGATCGGCAAGAAAGGAGGGGTGATGGATGGCGGACTGAATAATCCCGAGCATCCGTCAGGTGTGACGGCGGGATTCACTTTCCTGGGTCAGTTTGTCGATCACGATATCACGTTCGATCCAACGTCGGATCGTGAAACTCAGAATGACCCGGAGGCCATTGCGAATTTCCGCACACCGTTGTTGGAGTTGGACAGCGTCTACGCATCGGGTCCGGGAGCGACGCCGCATTTGTACCACCGCCCGAACTCGAGCGAGGAAGCCCCTCCCAAGGACCGGTGGAGTATGTTGATTGATGAGGATTGGCCGAAGGATCTTCCTCGAAACAGCCAGAATCGGGCTTTGATCGGTGATCCGCGAAATGACGAAAACGTCATCGTCAACCAGCTTCATTTGGCTTTTTTGAAGTTCCACAACGCCGTGATTGACCATTTGTCCGCGAAGCCGCGAACGCATGAAAACACCCTGTTTCGCGAGGCGCAACGTGTCGTCCGATGGCACTATCAATGGATCGTGCTGCATGAGTTTCTGCCGTTGATCGTTGGGCGCGACGTCGTCGACGACATCCTGACATACGGACGCCGTGTTTACAAATGGCAAAACGAGCCTTTCATCCCCGTCGAGTTCTCGGTTGCGGCCTATCGATTCGGCCACACGATGGTACGCGGCACGTATCAACTGAACGGTGATTTCGGCGCCCCCATCTTTGACATCAATACGGGAGGGAACGACCCGAACGACTTGCGCGGCGGTGTCCGCCCGGAGTCTCCCGGGATCTTTCGAAGATTCGTTGAGTGGGATCGATTTTTCGAATTCGAGAAATCCTCTCAAACTCCGCAAAAATCGGCGCGCTTCGATACGAAACTGGCCACTCCCCTCTTTGAGCTCACCGGGCTGGAAGAAGGATCGCTGGCAACGCGCAATCTGGAACGTGGCCTTGCCTTTGGACTGCCCGCAGGTCAGGATGTCGCTCGATTCCTAAAACAGGAAATCCTGTCGCAGCGCGATCTATCCGAGTTGGCGGACTACGGCTTCGACACCCGTACGCCACTTTGGTACTACATCCTTCGCGAAGCGGATTTGATCGAAGAGGGCGAAAGGCTTGGCCCGATCGGCGGACGCATCGTGGCCGAAGTGCTGATCGGTCTGATGCAAGCCGACAACGACTCGTTCCTTCGGCGCGACCCCCTCTGGCAACCTACGGAATTGGGAACCAAGGGCTCGTTCACCATGACCGACTTGCTCCGATTCGCCAAGGCCCCGGTGAGCTGAACCAAGAAATGAATCTGCACACGGGTTCTTCGTTGACTTGCGAGGTGTGTGTTGTCGGCGGCGGGCCGGCCGGCTCCGCTGTCGCGATTCAGTTGGCCAGGCTTGGATATACGGTCTGCCTGCTGGAGCGAGAGCGCTTTCCAAGACGGCATGTAGGCGAGTTGTTGGCGCCGAGCGTTTTTCCCTTGCTCGATGCGCTCGGCCTCTTGTGCATTGTGGAGCGAGCGGGTTTTCTTCATCAACGGCGCGCGATCCTTCGCTGGTCGGATGATGCAACCCGCGAGCAGTCCCAGTCTGACAACCCGGGTTTGCTGGTCGAACGAGGCCGTTTCGATGAGATTCTTCTTACCGCCGCCAAGACCGCCGGATGTCGAGTGATCCAACCGGCGATTGCTCATCGCGCCTCGAAGGCAGCAAACGGACACTGGCGTATTCCCTTCGAGTCTTACCGTAAGCAGTTCAATCTCCGGGCGCGCTTCATCGTCGACGCTTCCGGCAAACGGGGGTATTGCATCGGCCAATCCACGCCCGTGGGGCCTCGCACGCTGTGCCTGTTCGCATGGTGGCGCGATTCCCTCGAAGTCGCAAGGTCCAACGAGCACGTTCGCGCAGCGATGCGCATCGAAGCCGGTGTCGACCGCTGGTATTGGGGCGCTCCGTTAGCAGACGGATCGTATAGCGCCATGGTCTTCATCGATCCTGAAAGCCTGTCGATGCGAGGCAGCGACGGCTTGACGAGATTTTACCGCCGCCTTCTCCATGAATCTCAACTTCTGAGCCATTGTCTAAAAAACCGACTGATCAGGCCGGCAAAGGCATGCGACGCGACCTGCCGCCAGGCAAAGGAAGTGGTCGGCAAAGACTGGATCAAGGCGGGTGAGTCGGCCTTTTCACTCGACCCGCTTTCTTCTCAAGGGATACAGGCTGCGTTGCGGACGGCACTCCAAGCTGCAACCGTTGTTCACACGATCCTGAGTCGTCCGACATCCCGGGAGGACGCCGCGCAGTTCTACCGGCAATCCTGTCGCGACACTATGGAACGGCATCTGACGGAGACCTCCCGGCTTTATGCCGAGTCCTTTCACTCCGGGAACCCTTTCTGGCAGCGCCGGGCCATCCGTACGGTGAGCGATGAGCAAATCGCGTCGGACGGATCGACATCTCCACCTCCTCGATTTGATACGCGTTTGCGATTGTCATCCGAAGCCAAGCGTGTTGCCGTCCCGCTGATGCAGGACAACCTGATTCGAAAAGGCCCCGCGTTGGCCCATCCGGGCCTGGAGCGACCATGCGCTTTTGTTGGAGGAGTGGCGATCGAAGAATTTCTTGAGCCGCTGAGAAACGGTGTTTTCATGTCGGCGCTCATCCGTCTATGGGCGCGAAGGGTGCCGCGACGTCTTGCCCTCGGCTTGGTTCATCATTGGTGGAACAGAGGCGTTATTGAAGAATTGCCGACGTGACAGGCATTGGCGTTTGCCCTCATTGCTTCAAACCATCCCGAGAAAAGAAGGCGGCGGTTGCAACAACCTTCCGGATGTTGCAACCGCCGTCAAAAAGGGACGATCAACGTGAGTGATGGCGCCTAATCAAAATAGGGGTCATCTTCAATCATCAAAACTCTCGCCGGCGCGAAATCGACCGTCACTCTCGTCGTTCGGCCGGCATCGTCGCCGTCGGTGTCACCGATGCAACGGAAACATTCCACGAGATTGCCGAGGCCCGGGCAGTACTGATCTTCCGAGTGGTCCGTGTCCACGTACGATTCCTCACAGCTCATCGGGGTCAGAACGTCGACCAGTCGGTATCCGGGCGGGCAGTTGTAGACGGTTTTCCACGAGGACCAGCCTTCTGCCGTCGTCCAATCGCTCTTTGTTTCTTCGGCCAGCATGTAAACTCTCGCTTGTATTTTCTTCGCGCCTTTCGCGTCGAAATCAGACATCCTGATTTCCGACTCCACGAAGACGAACGGGCCATGCCCTTTGAAATCAGCGTCACCGCGAGTCTTTTCAGGCCTGAAGGTGATGTTCTGAAAATTGATGGTTTCTTCATCCGGCTGGGGCGGACTCGGCTGCAGGATCGGCAGCGTCGAGATGATTTCGGTGCCCCATCGCAATTCCAAAGCCGCACAATCGAGCGACATCGGAACGCCATTGGCGGCGAGGTTGATCGTCGCCTCGTAGTGGGTCGTGGCGGTCATCGCATAAGAACAATCGACGTACACGCCACCCCGAAGCAGCCATAACTCCATGCCTCTCCCGGACGGATCGAGACGGTCGAAGTCGTACCCAAACGCGGCGATCGTCAGCTGTTCCCCGTCGCGCACACGAGCGACATCCACAAAGTCGGGCGAGAAACTTAGAAACGCCGGAGGATAAACCGGCACCGGATCTCCCGTGAACTTGGCCTTGACCCGATCCAAGGCCTCCTGAATACGCCGGGCGACGAAGTCGTTCGTCGCGAAGATCGTGACGCCGATCGTGCCGACGCCGCGATCAATCACCTCTTGCAGATCCGCCTTGAGGTCGTTTTCGATCTCTGGAATATCGTCTCTCAGGTCCTCCACGATCTGTTGCCATTGATCACTGTTGATGTCGATGGCGGCGATGGCGGCATCGATCTGGTTGGCGATGTTGTTGATCGGGTCCACGAGATTGTCCCCGAGGCCGCAACCACCAAGCCACACGGGCTGTATCAGACCGACCAAAAGAACACTCACCAGGCTCATACGGCCTACGAAGGACATTTTCTTTTTCGTATCACGTGACATCGCATTAACTCCTCCACCGCGAGGGTTTCAGTTTTTCCTGCCGACCCCATTGGCCGGCGACAGGAAAAGTGCGACGTCTCGACGCAGGGTTTCACGCAAAATTTCTAAGATTGCTAAAAAATACCCACTATTGGGAAAACCGGAGCAATGCATTAAGGAATCTAAGCTGAGATTTTCTAAGGATTTGCACCCGAAGGCCGGTCCCATCGACAATTCGTTTGGGAGGGGAAGTGCTGACTCGATCGGCCGCGTTCAGTCCGTGACCGGTTTCATATTCACGTTCTGGGCAGGATCGTGAACGATAAAGCTGTTGGCGCCGTTTTTCTTGGCCATGGTTTTCGTGAGCTCCAGCCCTCCGCTCAAGTCACAGACGACCAGTGCATCGCCTCTGCACCACTCCCACACACCCTGATCGTTTGGAAAAAGCGGCGTGAGCAGGCAGGTCCCGTCACTCTTGATGTAACCAAACCACATAAGCGTTCTCCTACACCAGTCTATCATCTTACCAGGTCGGATAATTGCTTAGAAGCTTAGAAAAAAAGCATTTTTGGCGCAGACACCCGTCGAGAGAACCCCGCTGAGCCATGGTGGGTTCAAGCTCGGGTGACTGATAACAACCGAGCCGGGCGGAACCAACTAAAATGTGTCCTAAATCCGCGCGCGTCGATGGACGATCTAATACCCGCCATGCCTCGCACTTCTCGTGAGCATGATGTGGCCGAGTCAGCTGCCCGTACCAGACTGATCCCTCCGATGAGAGTATCGAGAGGCTGCCATGGCGGAAGATCACATCCAAGATCAGCAGTCCATCGCAACGACGAGACGTCCAGGGCCCGCTCCCGGCTTGCGACAAACACGGAAAGGTAAGCCTGAGACAATGAAGCGATGGTGGATGGACGCCTTGCTGCTGAGCGTGGGAATCGCCGGCACTGAGATAGGCCTGCAATACTTGTTGAGCACGATCGAACTTTCTCTCCCTGCTTGGGCAGACAGCCTTATCCATGGCGCGCTGCTGACCCTGGTCTTCGGTCCGATCATCATTTGGACCTTTTACCGACATCGGGTCGAATCTCGACTGCCCCGTGACGGCACTTCGGTGACGGACAGCCCCCATCGACGTGTGCGCCTCGCCATGCTCCTGTCGCTGGGGCTGATTGCGGTATTCCTTGCCGCCGAGCTTACGGTCAACTACTTCTCATTGAGAACCTTGAGTGAGGAAACCAAGATCGTCAATCTTGTCGGGCGGCAGCGGATGTTGAGTCAACGGATTGCCCGACTCGCTGCGATCCAGATGTCCGGGGACGATTCCGACTTCGAGTCCGGCATGCTGTTGGCGGCGATCAACCAAATTGACAATGAATACGCCGACCTGCAACGCCTTATCAAGCGCTTGCTAGAACGCGGAGTCACCGGTATCGGCCCGGCACGCGACGTCATCGATGATGCACAGCCGGATCGCGATGCCCTGACGTCCGCGGCCCGCAGAGTGGTCGTGGCGAACGGCCGCTCGGATCCTGAGAATCTCTTCGAGTCCGGCCATGCGGTTCAACACCACGCGGATGCCTTCCTTCCGGCCATGGAACGTGCCGTCGATGCGCTTCAGGGCTACAGTGACCGGCGGATCGAGAAGACAACCCGCGAGCAACACGCCCTTGCGGGCATTCTCCTCATCGTGCTTTTCCTTGTCGCCATGTTTGTGATCGAGCCCGTCGTGCGTTTGCTCCGTCGGCAGCACCTCGCTGTTGTCGCGCGCAGCGCGGAGTTTGAGCGTCTGGCCGACCGCCTGGAAGCGGCCACGCGGGGCACCAGCGACGGTCTGTGGGATTGGCAGGTCGGTAGTGAGCATGCATGGTACTCAGACCGATTCTGGACATTGCTCGGCTTTCCACAGGAAGGCCCGTTTCCACCCGGCAAGCTTGTGAGCTTTCAAGAGCGGCTGCACCCGGACGAAGAACCGATGGTTTGGGAGGCGGTCAGACGCCACGTCGAAGACGGTCGTGAGTACAACATCGAGTATCGACTTCGCATGAAAACGGGCGAGTATCGGTGGTTCCACGCGCGCGGCGATTCTGAGCGCGACGGCCGAGGCCGGTCCGTGCGAATGTCAGGCTCCATCCAGGACGTCACTGCAAAGATCATCGCTGAAAGAGAGCTGCGTGCCTCGGAATCTTTTCTGCGCGCGGTGCTCGACGGACAGTCAGCCCATATCGCGATTCTCGACAACGAAGGCAATATCATAAACACGAACAGGGCCTGGAAAGAGTTCTGGGTCACCAACGGCGGCAAGAGCGAAGCCGAGCGAGATATGAACTACCTGGAAGCATGTGAGAACGCGACAGGGCCTTGTCGAAATGACGCTCTGACCGTGGCAACGGCAATTCGCAAGGTTCTGAGAGGAGAGTCCAATTACGAGTCGCTCACCTATGCGTGCCACAGTGACCTAACCCGACGGTGGTTCATGGTGGTCGTCACACCGATCGGCCCTCAGCAATCGGGTGTTGTCGTGGTGCACTCCAACATTACGGAGCAAATTACATCGCAGGAAGCGCTGAGGTTGGCAAACGAAGAGAACAGCTTGCTGGCCCGGGTGGCGAAGCGCACGTCCAACGCCGTCATCGTGACAGACGCCCAACGCCGCATCACCTGGATCAACGACGGTTTTACGCGGATGAGCGGCTATACGATCCAAGACGCGCTGAACAAATCACCCGGCGAGCTGCTGCAGTGTGAAAAGACCGACCCCACGACAGCCCGGGTGATGCGCGACGCCTGCAGGACCGGCCGCCCGTTTCGTGGCGAGATCCTGAACCGCGGTAAGGACGGACGTGAGTACTGGCTTGATATCGACATTCAACCCCAATTCGACTCCGAGGGCGTTCTGACGGGCTTCATGGCCGTCAATAGCGACATCACCGAACTCGTGCTCGCGCGCGAGCGAGCCGAACAGGCGCTGCGCGAGATTGAAGCCTTGCGCGCCGCGCTCGATGAACATACGCTCGTGTCCATCGCGGACCGCTCCGGAAAAATCATCGATGTCAACACCGGTTTCTGCCGGATCAGCGGCTATTCGCGCGAAGAGCTACTCGGACAGGACCACCGCATTCTGAATTCCGGCACACATCCGAAATCATTCTGGGTGGATATGAGAAAGACGATCGCCTCGGGCAGGTCCTGGCGCGGTGAGGTCTGTAACCGGTGCAAAGACGGCTCACGATATTGGGTCGACTCAAAGGTCGTGCCGTACTTCGGCTCAGACGGCGAGATTGAAAAATATGTTTCAATTCGTTTTGACATCACCGCACAAAAGGCCGCCGAACAATCTCTTCGCGAAACCATGGAACAACTCGAGAGCCAGACGATGGTGGCCCATAATCTGGCTGCCGAGGCGGAGGCGGCCAGTATCGCCAAGAGTGAATTTCTCGCCAACATGAGCCACGAGATTCGCACGCCGTTGACGGCGATCCTCGGATTCGCGGAAACACTTTCAGACACCCTGAAAGACCCCAGGAACCAGGAAGCGGCAAGTACGATCAAACGCAACGGCGAGCATCTCCTCGGTATCATCAACGACATCCTGGACATCTCGAAAGTGGAAGCCGGCAAGATGACGATGGAGACCATACGTCGAAACCCCGTGCAGATCATTGCCGACGTCGCTTCACTTATGAAAGTCAAGGCCGACGGGGCGGGCCTGACGCTGGATTTCGAATACGACGGCGATATCCCCGAGACGATTCAGACCGATCCGACGCGCCTACGTCAGATCCTCATCAACCTGATCGGCAATGCCATCAAGTTTACGGAAGTTGGAGGTGTCAGGCTGATCACGAGCTTCGTGGACGACAATCTCAAACCGGTCCTACAGTTCGACGTTGTCGATACCGGAATCGGCATGACTGTGGAGCAGATCGCGAAACTCTTTCAACCTTTCACCCAGGCCGACACTTCGACCACACGCAGGTTTGGCGGGACCGGACTGGGGCTCACCATCAGCAAACGTTTTGCAAAAATACTCGGCGGTGATATCAGCGTCGTCGACACCGAACCCGGCGTCGGAACACGGTTTCGCCTCACCATCGCAACCGGTCCGCTTAAAGGTGTAAAGATGGTGCAAAATTCTGCATCCGACATGATTGTGGAAAATCAGACCAAAGCGGCAACCGGCGAAACAACCGTCAACATTCAAGGTGTACGCATCCTCCTGGCCGAAGACGGACCGGACAATCAGCGGCTCATCACCCATTTGCTCAAAAAGGCCGGCGCGGACGTCACCGTGCAGGAAAACGGTCAACTTGCGATGGAGGCCGCGCTCACAGCCCTGGACGACGGAACGCCGTTCGATGTCATTCTCATGGACATGCAGATGCCGGTCATGGACGGCTATCAGGCCACACGTCGTTTGCGGGAGCACGGTTATGCGGGTCCCATCATCGCACTGACCGCTCACGCCATGGATGGAGACCGGCAAAAGTGCATCAACGCCGGCTGCGACGACTATGCCACCAAGCCCATTGATCGAAAGAAGCTCATCTCGACCATTTCCCGGCATGCCGCGTCTGCCGAAGTTCCAGCCTGACATCCGGAGTCCTCGACGTTAAGCCGCAGCCCACCCGCACCTTAGAGGGACGCAAGGCCTGAATGCCATACGTGCGGCATTTCACGAACCTGTGACAGATTCGCGGCCGGCGAACAGGACCGCCGGTTTCTCGGCCAATTGGTCGTATTCAGCCGATTTGAATCGGCCTTCAAATGTCTTGTTTTGCCCTGTCATTTTGTGGTTGCACTCGCAATCATCCTCTGTATTATTAGCTCAGCGGCCTGGTAGGAGTGTAGAGAAATCAACGTGACTGGAAACAGACGGAATTCCAGCGGTCCCCCCGCGTAACGACGGCGGATGGCCTGCCGCACAGGATCAGTCGGGCCTTCCCCATTATTTAGTCTGTAGTCTTTATCATCGCCCTTTCGCAAACGGCACGCCGGTGTGCCGTGGCGAGCTTGTTTTTTCGGGCAGCGCGGACGCTGCCATAGGAACTCGGAGGTATTGTAATTATGAACAGAGTGATTGTTGTTGTATTGACGATGGGCATGTCTGCGACTGCCTGGGGACAGGCGGCCACGGACACCCCTGGCCTTGCCGCTCCGCTCGGGCGGTGTTGTTTCCTGGGCATTGTCCCGGAGCCGGTGCTTTGCCAGGT
This sequence comes from Phycisphaerales bacterium, assembly GCA_022360095.1. Lineage (GTDB taxonomy): Bacteria > Planctomycetota > Phycisphaerae > UBA1845 > UTPLA1 > JAKSDK01. The sequence goes on along the minus strand of JAKSDK010000438.1, from coordinate 390 downwards.
CACGACCAAGGCGGAGTGTTTTAACTTCGCAGCACCCGTGTCATGGACACCCGGGGCGGATTGCGAAGGTGACCCCTGTAATGAACCGCCGAAGGGACGCTGCTGCTTCCTGGGAATCGTTCCGGAGCCGGTGCTTTGTCAGGTCATGACCAAGGAAGAATGTTTCGCGCTTCCAGCGCCCGTTTCGTGGACCGAAGGCGCGAACTGCCTTGGCGATCCTTGCAACGAGCCGCCAAAGGGACGTTGCTGTTTCCTGGGAATCGTCCCGGAGCCGGTCCTCTGTCAGGTCACGACCGAAGAAGCCTGCTTTAACTTCGCCGCCCCGGTCTCATGGACCGAAGGCGAGGATTGCACCGGAGATCCTTGCAACGAACCGCCGAAGGGACGTTG
>JAKSDK010000217.1 GCA_022360095.1 Phycisphaerales bacterium | reverse complement strand
CTAGAAGTATTTATGAGAAATTTCCTAAACTCATCCAAAAATGGCTCTCCAACGTCTGGAGGTCTGTAGAAAACTGCATATAATAACCGTCGTGTATTACTTGTCTTCAACTCACAAGCTAGCATCTCAGTATCAACCTCAAGATCATAGCAGCACAGTATCCCTTCACTCGTGCTCCAGAATCAAGATGGCGGACTCGTGGTATCAACAAAGCACGAAAATCTCGAGTCTTCTCGACATCCGTAAGACCTCCAAAGAGGTGCAGTCGAGTCTTGGGATGTAACAATCGAATTTCGAAAGATATGAAGCCATTAGGAATTAAACAATAAGCTAAAATAACGTGAAAAACGGGCGTCTGGAAAAGCCAGAAACCGGAATCCGGAATAGGAACGGGAATGGGAACAGGAACCGGAAACGGAACGGGAGCAGTAATGTAAAGGGGAACCGATACCAGAACAGGGACATCATTTACCTTAATTTATTTTACTTCGAAGTCAGTTTATATGAAAAGTAAGAGAACTAGCCTGGTATCATGCTCCCCCTGAATTTCTATATATTATGGCAACCAGAAGGTCAAAAAAGCACCAAGTTTAATAAGTAAAGCAACAGCTTTGCAAGTCCATCGCGCTTTCTGTCTGTATGTTCACCGTTTATCCACGACTACAAAGTGAAATGATAAAATCTTATAAAGTTCTCTTGAGAACGTAAACGACAAGGCGATAAATTTTAGTGTCTCTGTCTGAGCTCGGACGCGGAATCCAGCTTCATTTCCCAACCTTCAAAAGACTGGACAATTTGGATGAGCAATAGTTTGAATTTTGACCCGAAATCAATTTCTTAGTGGCGTTTTCGCTGGCGTTGCCGTTGTTAGATCTTAAGGTTCCTCTTGTTTCTCGCAGGAAGGAGGTTATTACATATTACCGGTAATATTATTTGTCAGATTATGTGTAAACGAGACACCCATCACAGACGTTTATTAGGCTGCCATTCACTTCAGTTGTGCTACATAGATATATTGTACTACCTCCAGGCTTTATTCAACCGAGTGCAATAGGGACGTTGACGTCCAGGACGTTAAAAAAGGAAACCGGAAGT
>JAKSDK010000413.1 GCA_022360095.1 Phycisphaerales bacterium | reverse complement strand
ATTTTGGTAAAAAGTAAAGTTAAACAGTCCTTATTTTACGTCCCTAGCTAAAAATACCCCGGGGGGTAGGCTAATGGGATGTCCGCTGGATTGACTCAGGAGCCCATCCTGATTGACTATAATGGGGTTACATGTTCATTAGAGATACTAGAATGGAATGGCACATTTTCGGTGCGTATTTTGGGGATGAAAAAATTCAGGTAGGTAGGGATTTAAATTCAAATTTAAAAAAGACGAACACACACTTACAAAAAAAAAACAACAACAACAAAAGAAGTAAAGGCGACGGCCGCGCGTGTATGACACGCAGGAATCCACCCTAGACCTTACCCAGGCTGGATGACTTCTTCCTGTTCTGAAGAGCTCGAGGTGTCATTGTTCTGAATTTAAGACAGAAAAAACACACACACACACACACAAATTGAAGTACCGTGGTCATCGATGCATTCTATAATATATATGTGATATATATAATCTGTATCCTCGATAATGATTCACGAAAGGTACCGGTACCTTCTCTGTTTCCCCAAGGGCGCGTGCCACGCGCGCGACGAAATCCGCGCCAGGAATTGATTTGCATAAAAAACCCGAAACCAAAAACAAACAAAAATTTTAAAACAGCAACTGTATGCAAAAAAAGTTGTAGCACATTACAGTACTTAGTATTTTGTACAAGGTGGTTTTAACTTTTGCGCTTCTGATTGTATTTATTATTCCAGCCACTGATCGGAAAATTCCTCGCTCGAGAATCGATCTACCTTTCCAACCCCTAAGTCTAACATCAAGGGATGACTTACAACAGCTTCTGTGACAAATGTGTTTCTCACAATAAAAAAGAAAAAATGGAAAGAGAAAGACCCTCGATTTTCTTACCAAGTCTCCTGCGATTTGCTCAGCCATGTCCTTTTTTAAACAAGAGTAGAAGATAAATGTAGAAACAACTTATCTGAACTCGAACATTATGCTAATAACGTTTTAATTTTACCTTTCGTCTCAGTCATGAAACAGGCGCGAGATCTGATTGGCTATCCGTGGCGCTACGCCTTTATTCAGCACAAAAGCAGCCAATATACCACTAACCTGAGATCAGGCGTCTT
>JAKSDK010001631.1 GCA_022360095.1 Phycisphaerales bacterium | reverse complement strand
GATCGAGAACGAGGATCAGCGCAAGCGCCCCGTGCGGAGTCTCCGTCCAATGGTCGAGCGACCCGGCAAACGCCGCCTCATAAAGCACCAGAAATCGCGATCGGATATCGTCATCGAACGTTTTGTCTGCCTCAAACCACTTGTCAGGTCCCGCCTCCCACCAGTAAGAGAGAATATCGATGGGATCGTGCGATGCGCTGGACATGTCTGTCTCCTGAGGGTAACGAAACCTGAGGACGATTATCTCCGTGCCCGCGAAATTGGAAAGGCATTTCTTTGACGGACGATGACAAAGCGGTCGTTTTGGATCTCAGGGGACTCATATGCCCCTTACCTGTCCTGAAGACACAAAAAGCATTGTCCCGTCTCAAAGCCGGTGACAGGCTCAGCATTGAAACCACCGACCCGTTGACCGATATCGATATCCCCCACTTCTGCCGGGAAAAAGGTCACAAGCTGGTGGATAAATCCGCCCGGGATGAGATTCGTATATTCGTTATTGAAAAAGGCGGCTGAACCAGGACCCGCTCCAGCCGGTAAGTCAACCGTCTGCTGCAATTCGATCCATTTTTTTCGCAAGGTCGACATCGAGCCTGGTCAACCCGCCAGCATCGTGGGTTGCCAGCACAACATCCACTTTGTTGTAGACATTGAACCATTCCGGATGGTGATCCATTTTTTCCGCAACGAGCGCCACCCGGGCCATAAAGCCGAATGCCTCATTAAAAGACTTAAACCTGAAGCTTCGGCATATCGCCCCCCGCCCCTCGACCAAAGCCCAGTGGCTTAGTTCGGAAAGCGCCTGCTTTTTGTCTTCGTCCGTCAGCCGTTCTGCCATATCGGCCTCCTTCATAACCTGATCCCTGTTCAGATTAGCTTGGCGCAGAGAGAGAAGATACAGTTATGATCCCTCAAGCTCAGGACTTACATATGTCCTCAACCCAAACTTCGACAGTCGGGATCTTGCTGCTTTGACATCCGTTCTCTTTGTCTGCCTTGGAAATATATGCCGCTCTCCCCTCGCTGAGGGTGTCTTTCGTGATCTTGCCCAAAAACGGCGACTGTCGGACAAGCTGGAGATCGAATCAGCCGGTACCGGCGCCTGGCACGTGGGAAATCCCCCGGATCCCCGATCCATCGAGATCGCAAACGAGCACGGCATCGACATTTCGCAGCAGCAGGCACGGCGCATAACGGAAGCTGATTTTTCTCAGTTCGATTTTATTTTTGCGATGGATCAGGACAATCTCAGGCACTTATCTGCTCACCGGCCGCCCGACGGCACCGCAACCTTATCGTTGTTTCTTGACTATGCCGGCCTGGGACAAAAAGACGTGCCGGATCCCTACTATGGCGGGACCGACGGATTTCAACGGGTCTACGGCATGATTGAAACTGCGAGCAGCGGAATTTTGGACCGACTTTTCCCTGTAAACGATCCATCTTGATCAACATCAAAGCAAAAGATACGCCGATGCGGGAGCGTGGTGCGAACTGCGACCAGTTTGACCGAATGTTGCAGATCAAACCAAAGGAGCTCGGATAATGCTGGGACTGAAAATAGATCAAGATGCATGGATTGTCGTAGGAGACGGAGAACGCGCCCTGTTTTTGCGCAACAAAGGCGACGCCGAGTTCCCGAATCTTGAGATGATCCGCGTCATTGAGAACGACAATCCGGCAACTTCCGATCAGGGCACCGAACGTCCGGGGCGCTTCAGCGACGGGCCGTCAGAACACAAATCGGCGGCAGAACCGACCGACTGGCATTTGCTGGAAAAGCACCGGTTTGCCAAGGAACTTTCCGAAACACTCTACAAAGCGGCTCACAAAGCCAAGTTTGACAAGCTCGTCATCGTTGCGCCGCCGATGATCCTGGGAGATTTGCGCAAAAACCTGCATTCTGAAGTCAAGACACGGATCATTGCGGAAGTGGACAAGGAACTGACCAGACATCCGGTTCATAAGATCGAGAAAATTCTGACGGCGCGAAACTGATATCCATCGGGCGCTTTAAGATCAGTCGGAAAATCTCGAAAAAAAAGCGGCCACTTCCCTCCGAAATCGGGTGAATAATCCGCAGGCGGCGGCGTTTATCCGTCTTCCCAGACGGGACAATGCCGCCTCCAGCGCCTCCGG
>JAKSDK010001065.1 GCA_022360095.1 Phycisphaerales bacterium | reverse complement strand
GATACAATGTCGCAACAATGTTGTAATGCTGTGATACGCTGAAAATCGTCGTTGCGAATCGTCCCATCGTGGAGAGGTGGCCGTCAGCAGAGGCTAGACTGTGTCAAGCAAAGAAAAACAAGAAAAGAAAAAAAGGTGAAAACGTTGGTTTTACAAAGTGAAAGTAAAATCAGTGTAAAGCAACCCGAATGAATAACTTTCAATGTGGTATACGCTTATTGCAGATTAGCACTTTTCTCACTTATTCCGCAGTCAAGTTGACCAAAAGAAAGTTACAGTTATAGGTAATCGGTGTAAAGAAATATCAATTGACGACGATTTTACATGCTTTTTAAGTTAATACGCAATTTTTGCACCCACTCCATTTGAATTTTAGGCAATTATTTAGACAAAAACCGTACTGAATTTAAAAAAAGAAACGTATCCATTGTTTCTTAAATATTTTCCTCACAGTTATTTGGGCGGGGGTGGGGGTCAGGTACCAAATCAACTAGCTAAAAAAAGAAAAACCATTAAATTGTGTGGAGCTGTTGTAACGAGGATATGAATTTACTTTTGGTAGCAATCCGATTAAATCTGAATATATTTTTGAACTGGTTTCATTAACATGTCAAAATACCTGATTACAGTCCAGAGGTTTTAACTTAAAGTTATAGTTTACTGTCAAGAAAATGAATTATAGCAGTCAAGTCTAAAATGAAGACTGCTTTAAGGGGGCTACTCTTCATCCCAAGCATATAAATTTTCATGCTAGCAGGAGAGTGAAAACTTACAACTTTTTTAATCGATTGATTTAATAGAAAAAAACTATTGCCAAAGACCAGAATGGTTCTCTTCTAGGAAATAAAATACAGTGTAATATTGGCTTAACTTAGAAGTCTGAAGACAGTCTCCTATGATATGATCATCTATACTTACACAAGCCACTATCAAACAGTAAATAGTGCCTTGTGAAAGTAATGTAAGTTTTATTACACTGTATTTATAAACAGTTTCTTACTTTAAAATCTGTGGATGAGATCTCACGTTGTGCCCATTCAACCCAAACCTTGTTGGCAGTCCTGTATGGCACTACTTGACTTATTTTAGCATTTGAAAATACAATAATAAAAAAATTTATTACATTGTGTTCACATTTGGACTTTCAGCACCGGTATGATTTTTAGGGCACTTTCTAATTGTCAGAACTGACTGCCAGAACAATCCCGTTGTAATGAAAATTTCACTTTTAATCAAAACTATCCAGCCACATCAGTCAAATCCTAAATAGTATGCATGAAGGAGATGGTTTTTCATCAAAAACCCTTTGGAAAAAGCTGACTTCATTTGCCAACTGTCTGGTCAGGCAATTGTCCGGCCGGCCAGTTCTGACAAATGGAAAGTGCCCTTATATTCTACCCTACAGTACAAACAATGTTGTTCTACAAAAGATGGTTTCATATCAAGCAGAGATTCAAGAGTTTTTTAAGGCTGGTTATTAAAAAGCTGGTCATCAGACTACATTTCATTGTACAACAGGCTATTTACAATACCTATCAGCCTTC
>JAKSDK010001055.1 GCA_022360095.1 Phycisphaerales bacterium | reverse complement strand
GGTCGAATACTTAGCATTGAAACTGTAACTACCATCAGGGTCCAAGCCAGTAATGGAGACATATTCACCATTATTCGGGACGAAAACGGAGGTAAGCATGTATACTGAAAAATGAACTAGGCGGTTGTCAGTCAAAAGTTAACGAATATAGAAGAGCAAGCCTAGTTATGTGCCAATTTTCACTCTTGACAATAACAATCAAAACAAAAGTTAAGAACGAAGCGGGCTATTTATTCTTCCCAAATAAAATTTCACGAAAATGCCCATTATTCTCATGACATGATGCCCAAGTCATGTAATACGCTACGATCCTTAAATTAAAGCATTTTGGTACAACAATATCATTTCAATTGCGAACATGCGTAGGCGATATTTAATAGAACCTTTTACCTCCGAACTAACTGCTTACAAATCATTGATGTTTTTCCCCCTTTTAGCATATCGGACAAATAACAGAAGAACTCAAGTAAGACGACGTTAAAAAGGTAAAAACCTAGCATCCTTGTACTGCTGTTTTTTTATTTTCTCCTTTCTTACGTCATGACGTTGGAAGGCATGCATCGAAGGCATTTATCCGCAAAGACAGTAATGTAGCAGTGTCAAATTGCTATATAAACATCACTGACATACGTTCAGAGCAACGACCACGTACTATTGGATAACTCTCACAGATTAATGCACAGGAATTTCGCCAGTGGCCTCATATCTCAGAATAACCTTACCATGGTCACACGTCAGGATTTTATCCACCTTGCACAGCATTATTAACAGCACCACAGGAAAGTTCTTCTCAATAGCAACGGCTATACTTAAGAAAATAATCAATAATAGGGAAACATGACTTGTATATCTGGTTACGATGATGTAGGTAATGATCCGGGTAAGGCCGAAAGCCATTTCGTTTGTTATGAGGCAGTACGCTTTCCTCACATTGTAGGAATGTGACCGACCAACAGAAAGACAGTTTACGAAATAAAATGTAGTTAAACTCCACTTTGAAAGGGTGTTTTCGTGTGTTTAAAAATTTAGACCAATCATATGAGTTGCAAACAATAGCGAAGAACAGTTTACAGTTTTACATGTTTCTCGCATAGGATTTCTGTAATATTCAGACTGAGAGGAGAATTTGTTGTAAAGAAGTTGTTTGAAAAAGTAAAGATTAATATACACGCTGCTTCGCGAATTTTTCAAAACTTTTGCTTTTTAAACCAATCAGAAGTACAGTACAGATAATGATAAAGTAATCACATTTTCCACATGTTCCTTGACGTTGTTGCCTATCTTCTTATCTTAAACTTAAAGTGTATGTAGTTGCAACCTAAAACTTCTGCAATTCATATTTGGCAAGAGAAAACCTTTCTATTTTCTGATCTAATTTCAGGATGCCCAGGAGGCTCTGAAACACTGGACCTTTGTAGACAAGACTGTTAGAATAGTTCCATTCAAATGTAATGAACTGTCCACCTTATCTAAAAACACCTGTGAGCTGAAGGTTTCTCAACATAATTTCAGCGACTAACAATAATTTTAAGCCTAACTATGGTTTCAGCGCTCTCTTTAAATGAATAATGGCACAGAATAAACTGTTTTAAAATTTAGCAGGTAGCAAGTAGTATGTCTGTTAATTTAAAAGAAAGGGAAAAAATGCTGATTTGGCGAGCAGATCACGTTCTATGTCATTCACATATCACACTGATTTGTCTTTTATGTTCCGTATAAATGAAGGGGAAGCTTTAATATGCTGTTTTGCTAAGCGACACGTTTCTTGCCTCAAGCTGCACAAAAACACAGTCCAGGTCATTCCTGTCTCTCAAAGCTATTTTTCACTTTTTCGCGCTCACTTAAGTACTATCCTACGAAAAGGGGGTGGGTCTGTAAACATCACGAAAAATAATTGCAAGAGGATAAAGGGTGAAAGAACCAAACAACGTTGACTAGCATGTGAGCTTACAATGAAGAAAATTTACCGTAAACAAAAATATAAGCAGGAGGCATCAGACCAGTGTCGCAAATCGCGGTAATTTTCTACCCTT
>JAKSDK010001912.1 GCA_022360095.1 Phycisphaerales bacterium | reverse complement strand
GAAATGGAGGCCCTGTGCCGGTCCACCATCTGAAACCACTGGGAGCATTAGAATCCACGTCAAGCGTTATACGGGTCAGATAGGCCAGACCTTCCGAAGACAGTCGGTTCGCCATCTGCCGATCCTGAAGCAACGTATTGGCAGCTTCTGTCGATATGGGACCGGGCGATATCGAGGTGACTTTTCCCCGCATGGTTCCGAACTGCGCCTTGCTGACTGTCGTCGGCAGCACATGTGCGGACATGCCGACTGCGACGCGCTTTGCGTCTAACAGTTGCAGGAACGCAAGTACCTCGAATCCCGCGCCCCCGTGTGACATGGTCATTGCGACCTTTTCCGGGCTTATCGTCTGTCCTCTGACAATCCTGATTTCATCAATGCGACCGGCTTCCGGTGCCCGAATCACGCTGCGGACTTTGTGGATTGCTGTCAGCCTTTCCAGAGTTCTGCGGTGCGCATTGAGAGCTTCCTCCGCCTTCTCGGTCTCAGTTGCGGCATCAACCCTGAGGTCTGCAAGTCTTTGGCGTGCGTCGGCCAGTTGTGTTCTCAAAGCTGTCAGTTGGATCAGCGTGCTCTGGTAGAACTGGCGATAACTCAGCGATTCACCGTGAAGGGAAGAGCTGCCTGCGTCGGTACCCGCATCGTCCGAAAGCAACCCGATCAGTGCATCGCGGTTCTGTTCAAGTTCCGTAATTGACTTGCTATAGGTTGCCTGCAAGGCCGCAAACGTTTTTTCCCGGGCCTGAATCTCTCCGGCGAGGCGTTGCTTCAGGGCCTTGAAGTTGCTGCTGAGGTCCTGCACCGCGTTGCGCGCCTCCGAGATTTCGATCTCCAGGTCGTCCTGACTGAGATGCACGAGGATATCGTTGGCACCAACGGTATCACCTTCGGCGGCGACAATACTCCGGACGCGGCCTTCGCTTTCGCTTTGGACCGCCAGGAGTTGCCGACCTTTTTCAACGATCATGCCGCTGCCGCTGGTTTTTATCGGGACCGAACCGAACAACGCCCAGTAGCCGGTCACCGCCAGGCAAAAAAGCAGGCAAGCCGCCACAAAACCATAGGCGCGCGGAATCAGGACTATTCGTGTATCCAGATGATCCTGTGCGCGCCG
>JAKSDK010001048.1 GCA_022360095.1 Phycisphaerales bacterium | reverse complement strand
TGGCACTGCCATTCCTCTGGCTGCTGTGGATGTCGCTGTCCGTCAGCGAGAGAGAGATGTCTCCCGAACCCTTTTTTCCCTCGGAGGACAAGCGGATGCCCACCGCCTCCTCACCGGTGACGGTTATTCTTCCTGAATGCTCCACCGTCACGTCGCCGCTCCTGCCATTAGTTGACAGAGAGGCGGCCATGATCCCGTGGGCATTCAAGCCGCTTGTGGCAATGGTCCCTGACGTGTGGCTCACCGAAACGGCACCGCTGCTTTTTTTGTTCCGTGAATGTGCCTCCGAAACCGCGTAAATTCCATGGGACAAATATCCTTCGGTGCTGATATCGCCGGAATGTGTCACTGTGACATTGCCAGCGGAGCGTTTATAGCCGTATGACAAGGCCCTGATTCCGTCGCTTAAATCGCCGGTTGTTGTGATATTGCCTGAATGCGTTACAGTCACAATGCCGCCTTTTCCCCAACCGGTGTTGAGGGGGCCGGACAATGCATAAATGCCAGGCGCATTGAACCCCGATGTCCTGATTTCAAAGTCCCCGATGTCGCTTTCGATCGCCACATCGCCCAGGGACGTAAATTTGATTCCAGCAGTGCCGGCGACCGGGGCGATGTTGGCGATGAGGCCGTGAACGAGCAAATAGGAATAGGTCCCGCTGCCGCCATCGATAATCACCCCTTGCGACAGATCGCCCGTACAGGTCACTTGCGTTCCCGAGTTGACGCATTGCGGTACGGGTGTGATCGATTGCGCCAGGGCCGGGCGCCCGTATCCGAAAAACACGGCGCCCGCCGCCGCCGACAGCAGCAGCGCCCGCCGCGATGCGCCCAAGTCACCAATCGCCCTGCGGCGACGGTTGTTCGCAAATGCTCCGTTTTCATTTCCCTTACAATGCGATTGCATGCTGACCCTCTCCCGGTCTCTTCGTAAACACTATTGCGTCCGCTAAATAATTAATTGAAATAGAATTAATTAAATTGCAGACAACAAGCGATGATCGGCAAAGACGGAGCAACGCCTATGGACATTGGATCAATCCCTCGCCGGCCGGCCAGTACAATACGTGGCGACTGCACTGCCGTTTCAAATAATCGTAATAGTTTATAGTCTTAAATTAAACAACCTAAAAGTGCATAAACTGAACAGAAGATACGGGCTTCGCGCCCGGCGACCGTTGCTCGGCGCCGGGACCCGCGTTCGTACTCGTCGCCGAAAGCGATTTTTGATGCGTGAATGTAGAGACGTTTGAGGAACGCCACCGGAAGGGGAACCGAAGGGCAGCGCAGATGCCTTGGACTTCAGCCAGCAAAGATTTCCTGCCCCCATTGGCCAGCTTGATTGCCGAGCGCCTCGCTTCTTGTGTTCCGGCGCCGCGACTCCGTGAGGGTGTGCCCGAGATCGCTTGTTCGCGCTCTGCCGCCACGCCTCCACCGCGGTCTTCAGTTCGGCCGGGAGCTGGCCGGCTCCGAATTCATTCGGCGGATTTCCGCACCCCGGGCGGACGACCTCAGTCACCGTGGTTGTCGCACACCCGGCAGGGCGGTGTGGTTCAACCGGCTACGACTCC
>JAKSDK010001438.1 GCA_022360095.1 Phycisphaerales bacterium | reverse complement strand
TTATAAATATTCAGAGTTAAATTTACATTAATCAGTCCACTTTAAAATCTTCCTTTGTTTTCTTAAATAGGTGGTCCAGGTGTTGAATTACTTCGTTTTGGTCATGGCGGCAGGTCATCTCTTGAAGGAGATTTTATCCCTGTTTTCTCAGGTGAGGAGAAACAGCCCACCGTATATAGCTTACTACAATCTTCAAGGCAATAACTACAACATTGCTGAAATTTTTGAGTTCCTGTCGTCAATTCACCGCGTTAGAAAAGCGAGGGGAACTGGTGCTGAAATGTGCCCGCAATTGTTTCTGGGATGGTTACTGGGGACGCGCCAGTCAGCTATTGGTCAATTTTTTCCTCTGTCCCTAGCAACATTCCCACAAGTCTTTGCGAAATTTAACTCGGTCCAGTTTCTTTCTCACTTCTGAAGTGTCATATTGTTTTTGTGTCCGGACGATATTACATGACTAGCATCTATTCATTGAATTTGCCCTGTGTTAAGAGTCTTAACACAATGCAAATGTTAAGCACATTGTCAGTTGGCAACAGAGTTAGCCATCCTTAGGTTGGGTGAACGACTGTGTCGCTGTTGTGTCCAACTGCACTGTGGCACTGTTTCTGAGGCCCAATTTGGATCCCGTCTTCCGCGCAACTAAAAATTAAAATAGCCAATAAAAGAAGCGATTAAGTCCCCAGAATAGTCCCATAGTTCAATTCGACACTACACCGACCCTCACATTCATCTCCTTCAAAATGGTTCATTTTCTTACTAAAAACATTCAAAGACTCGGGAGGATTGATATTTGAACCAGCAATTAGAAGTGTAAACCAGCAATTTTGGTGCCGCTGGCCCAAGGTGAATACCAAGCGTTTAAAGAAATTATATTTATAAATAGATAAATCAAGATTTTTTTTGATTTGATTTACAAAGCTATGTGTCTAAAGATATGTAGCCTTTAATCTTTCTTTGTGTTTTGAATTAAATCGTTTTATCTTTTCACAGCATTGCATTCAGCTGATCTTTTTATCTAGCCTGTAACATTATATATGTCTTTTTATCTAATGAGCAATAAAATAATTATTTACTTGTTCTTGGATTAGGTGTAGTGATTTTTCCGTTGCCTTTACCCTGAATCTTTGTCATTTCTCCTAATTCGCAGCGAATGACATATATTGAGGATGTGAGTAACTATTTGGAGTGGGTTTGTTATATAACGGCCATTCTGTATTGTATACCGCCTTGTGACTGTCGAGCTGGTTTTAAGCAAGAAGTCGGCGCGATCGCTTTGTTCTTCGGGTGGATGAATCTTATTTCCCGTCATACAGACATCATACAATGTACAGTAGCGTGCTGTAACCGTACCGCTCGGCATACCCCCATATCGGACCCAATATCGATACACCACAGCCCCGTCTACCCCCTGGCCTGTCCCTTAACTAT
>JAKSDK010001563.1 GCA_022360095.1 Phycisphaerales bacterium | reverse complement strand
TCTTATCACCTACAACACAGGTACAAGAACGAGCCAAATGCCAAGACTTAAACAGAGAAACCTACTAATGGGTCATTTCCTTCCTATGCATTGTTCACCATAGGCATTTTTTGAACATTTTCCTTAATCAAAGCTCTTCTAATAGATGTTCTAAAACATTAATGGCTAACAGGTACCATTATCAGTTACCATCCCTTTCTTTTTAAAGGCAGGGGTCTGGGATCGAATTTACTCTTACCAAAAGAAGATTACATACGTCTTAGCTTCCGATTTTAGAGCCTGTGTTTAAACCTGACTTTCCCAGTTACACAATAGGCCACTTGCATGATGACATCATTTTACAACTACTACCAGAATTCTTCAGGGTTTTGTTTTCTTGTGCAAATTATGCCTATTTGTTTTTTACGCTTCATTGGGTTTACCAAATTTAAATACCAAAGAAAAAACGAAACGAATTCTCGTCTTAGAAGTAAAAAGACGTCACCGTGCAAATGGCTTATTTACTGTATTTCTCTCCGTCCTCCGATGACTACCACTGAAGGGCCCACCCTCCACTGAGTAAAACTCTGTGTCACTGCATGCTTCCCTAAGAACCTCGTGATGAATAGAATCACAGCAAGTGGTCAGCAGGCTGTTGATTTGTCCATACCACGATACCCCTCTAAACTGTTAGCATGCAATGAAACTATTGACCTTTCCGGTTACATTTGGAAAAAAGCAATTATTGATCTAAGGATTCGCAGGCAATCAAAAGTAATTTCTCTCTTCCTCTCATTCCAATTTTTTTCACTATAATTTTTAAAACTGTTTCACCGATTATTTGTTTTCATCATACCTTGTTCCTTAGATGGTCCTTCGGAGTTGTTTTGTGGGAAATGGCTACCATGGGTAAGATATATTAAATGCTTTGACTGATGTTAAGGTTATAACGATTGTCCATTGCATTTCTTTGCTTGTTTTATTAACAACGTAATTTCGTACCCAGATCTCCCATCGACGTGGCCGAAGGAGAGATCTGGTCAAATCCGTACGTTGCGCGCTCGCCGGTCAGGCGCACTGATTTATAACAAAGTCCAGATAAAACGCGCACTCTGCTTGGTTGCAAATGCATTACTTTATGAGAGTATAAAACACACAGCTAAAGGTGTCGCATCATCTGCCGAAAGTTTGTGCATGGGGAATTTAACGGATTTTTTACCATGAAACAAATAAAGAAGCCTTGACACTGTGCTAAGGTTTGTTGAAGAGCACGCAGGAAACGGCAAGAGAACGTAAGTAGGGAGAAACACTCTACTAGGTCTCGGTTTCCCCAACTATTCTTTCGTGCTCTAGCTACTTCCGGCGTCGTGCTTTACAACAGCACAGAGTATAGTCAAAGCTTTTATAT
>JAKSDK010001677.1 GCA_022360095.1 Phycisphaerales bacterium | reverse complement strand
TACGTCCAAAGTTAACCTGAGGAAATAATGTTGTAAGTGAAAGAGGAAATAATACATACTTAAACTTTAGCAGGGCATATGTATAATAACTGATATGAATGGAAAATTAAATTGAATTTGAATTTTGAAAACGATTCCCATTCTATACACTTGACTGCTCTGTGAGAGGTATACCTTACAGCAAGTTATAATTTAAATGTGTAATATTCATTATATTGAAAAAAAAGTGTAACTGTTTGAATTCTGGTTGTCTGCTTATTATGAGGGTATTATAGGACGCGTATACACTACCTTTCGACTTTACTTAGACCCGCCCAGGCCCATAAACATTTCCACTTTCCAGCAACAGCCTTGTATTTTTGAGTCCTAGGAATACAACACCCTCCTGTAAAGAAAAAAAAGGAATTTGAAATAAAAGAAATGGAGAGGTTTATAGCACAGAAAATTATTACTGGGGCCGTCAGACTTGAAATCAGAGGACCCACGGGTCCAAGTTGTACACGGCAGCCTCTGACCTGGGCAGGGAGGGGGGAAGGTGGGGGGGGGGGGCGAAGAAAAGTCGAGAACGCGCGTAAAGACGGGGACCGGAGAAGGGAAATGAAAGAAGGGATCTCTCCGCAGTTCCCTAGGGAGCATTTTGCAAGGCCACAGCTTACCAGAGGGTCTTTTGCGAAAGTATCATCGCTGTGGGCAAGTTCCTCTTTATTTCGAGTGGCAAGTGACGGGCCGCGAGAGAACGCGCTCGCATATCCTTTCGCGTGCCGCTCCCGCGTCACTTCTCACGGTATCTCTCCGAGAGCTTGCTCGCAGGCTAGATAGTATTCGGCAAGAACAACTCCTTTTTTCGCTGAATCCAGATTTTTTATGGTCAAAAGATGTTTTAATATAGCTTGTTACATAGGAATCTGAAATATGTGATTCTAAACGGAGGGATTTTTTACCTTTTTTAATGAACTATTCACTTAAAATCCGGAACAAGAACATTGTAAATCAAGAGAACATAAAGGCCTCGTTCCCTTGTGTAAACTCAGTATTTATTTCAACAGATGTTTTCAACTTCTTTTAAGTAATGGTCCAGATAAGAAGGAAAGGACCAAAACGTAGTGAACACGTTGGAATGCAAAAAGGTGCTAACTTTACTATTGTCTCTACTAAGGTTCTGATTTGTTTAAACATCAAATTTTACGAAATCTTCGCAAAGCAGCACGTACATCAATCCTTTTTTTTCTATCCGACTTCCTTATAACAAAATCTCGTCTGAGTCTAAGTAACACAGAAATCGTATGTGCGGATCATGTAAAATTGTG
>JAKSDK010001031.1 GCA_022360095.1 Phycisphaerales bacterium | reverse complement strand
GCAGCTTCCTTCATTCTTCACTTTCATGGTTAGGTCGTGTGCACAAGCGAACTTATGCATCTCACAGCGACTGATGAACGATGTATTGTAGTAACTGCAAACAGGCTCGTTCACTTCCGGTGTGCAACTGGTTGGACATTCGCAGGAGGAATAGCTCTTCACCTCATCGTTTGTGTGGGGAACACAGATGCGGCCTCTTGGACAGACTACGCCCCTACAAGGGTCATCTTGTCCTTTTACGACCTTGACAAAAATAAAAAAAAGGGACAAAAGCAATAAACAGTGTGTTGCTGCACAGCGGACATAAGCGACTTTACAGGTGATGTTGCACGGGACGATTCGCGACGACGACACAGGGTTGTAATGTCGGAACAATGTTGCAGCCATTCGACACAATGTCGCAACAATGTTGCAACGCTGTGTTGCGCTAAAAATCGTCGTTGCGAATCGTGTCGTGTAACATCACCTTGTCGGATATTGGCATTTGTAATCTCTGACGTTCGTCGCCAACATGTGCTTTTAAAACACTTTCTGAAAAGCGAGCTTGCTCAGTGATTGTAGGGAGTGAAGGGTATCTCCGTTGCTTTAATTTATAATAACATCATTGATTCGTGAACTTCTATCGACTCGTGACATGTGATCTCTTCAGTTAGTCCATTAGTCATCGGCAATCATTAGCACTGACAGAGAAGAGAGTTTTTAGAAAACAAATAGACACAAAGTTTACTTTGTTAACATGCATGATAATTGCAAATTCTAGGGGAAAAAATGAGAAACGTATTTTGTTAAACGATTATGAAATATCTCGCTAAGTTTGTGACACTAAGTTTTGGTTAACCAAATCTTCATGTTGCGTATCTGAATTAAACATTGCCATATTTTATCATGACCTCACAGTGCACGACTTTAGAAAAAAATTACGCCTGAAGGATTTAGCATTCAAATGTGAAGAAAAAGGAGTATTCTCATAACCAGTAGTCTAAAATAAAAAATATATATATCCTTTAGTTAGAGACACTTTTCATGACACAGATTATCATATCCCGGCCAATTCCTCGAAATGCCGGTCGGAAACTTTAGAAGAAGCAATCCTTAAGAACAAAGCAATGTGGTTTGGAGGTCATTAACCTGGAAATAATAATCACTCAGTTTAACACGCGAGTACATATTGCAACCCTGCGTGATTGATAAGTGAATATGCAGAG
>JAKSDK010001119.1 GCA_022360095.1 Phycisphaerales bacterium | reverse complement strand
GTGTCCCTTATTCCCGGTTTCAGACCAGGACTTTCGATCGTCCCGGTTTCGTCAGTCATGTAAGCATTGAGTAACTGCAAATCTGCCCTGCTCTCTCTTTTACCAATGTATTCAAAAGTGTCTTTGAAAGCTCCAGGCGCAAATTTTACAGCCGAGGAATCTTTAAGTGAAAAACCAGAAGTTATCAAAATATATAGTTAGTTTAAAAAAAAACATACAGAAATATAAAAAAAACGCTTATTGCTTCCTGTAAGGATGTGCGTGTGTGTTAGGGTATAGCCTGCGTAGCAGGCGGTACACACGAAGGGGAGAGGAGGCGCCTGCAGCGAAGGCCCTAGTTTTCCGTTATCTACGTTATCTGACGGTGCGTAGAATGCCATTGGCCAAGTACGCTTCTTGGGAGTTAGTCTGTCATGTCAATGCATTATTTCAAATATCAATCAACTAAAATCAAGTCTCGTAAACTAATCACACGGCTATGCAAGAAGTTTTTTAAAGCGCCTAGCTCGAAGAGATTTTCGATTTTGGGTTTCATTGCACCGTCTTTTTTAGGTAAAGATCTCTTAGTAGTATTACCAGCTGGATTCGGAGAGCAAATAGCGAAACCGTACTTTGCAAGCCTTGTCGTTTTTTCCCCGTTGCAAAGCATAATTCAGGATCAGGCAGCCGAGGTAACTTGATGGGAATGTCAGTAGGTGACTTGAAAGAAAAACTGGACTGTTTGAAAGCAATACAGCAAGAAAAGCATAAAGCGGCCGCGATGAATTTCATCGTTATCATTTTCAACACGAATATAACAGCGTCTGTTGTTGATAAAAGCCTGGACGGGACGACTTAGTTAAGCCTGTTCGTCGTGTAGCTTTACCCGAGTTTAAAATTGAATCGTTTGCTTTATGCGGATATAACCAAAATACATACTCAAGTGTATGTTTTCCTTTGAGTCTGATGTCGGTTTCATGTATTTTAGTCCATCAGCTGAGAGCCGTAAATTTGGGTTTATGGTTCACATATTAATCGTTGGCTATTAAGCATCACAAAAATGCATGATAGCAAGGATAAAACGGTAGCTTTCACTTTGAAAATCGAAATTTATATTTGCCCCTCATAATCTCCTTTTGGCCGCCATCTTGAATTT
Organism: Phycisphaerales bacterium; assembly: GCA_022360095.1. Taxonomy (GTDB): domain Bacteria; phylum Planctomycetota; class Phycisphaerae; order UBA1845; family UTPLA1; genus JAKSDK01. The sequence continues at coordinate 65 of JAKSDK010001119.1, read as the reverse complement.
CGGGGAAGGCTGAAAATGTGCGTATATTCTTTTAACGTAAACGAAACTTGTTTTAGCGTAGATTT
>JAKSDK010001846.1 GCA_022360095.1 Phycisphaerales bacterium | reverse complement strand
TAAAATTCACAAAGCTATCATTATGAAAAAAAAAAAAAAAAAAACTAATCAGTAGTAAAGGTGGAGAAGGACAGATCATAATTTAAGCCATAAGAGAAACTATTTACAGCGTTGATAATCATTTATTTTTGACTCGAGGAAGAAGAGAAGAGTAAACTTAAGACTTCTTACTAAACAGTTCTTGGTTCGTATTAAATGTAAGCTATGCGTATTAATTATTTTTTCTTTCCTCTTTATAGCTAAGCCGCTTTTTACTAGGACGACATATGGGAGGGGAGAAAATTGAGAATCAATCTCGACGTACTAAATTGACCAATCAGAGAGCGTTATAATCTCGTTTAGTGTCTCGTGATTCTCGGAACCACTGAAAGCGCAAGGCTGTAACTTTTCTGATGAGCAATACTTCAGCTTATAAGCTTTTAAAAACGTTTTTTGTGTTAGTATGAACAGCTTAATTCACGTACTGTTGATTTTTCAATAACTTCAACTGTTACTAGTAGCATCCGAGGTCGGGATTACGTTTTAATCAACCAGAGTTTTGAAAAAATCGTTGGTTAAAACCAATAACTCGATCAACTCCGCAGGACCACTCATATTTTTGGAAGGAAGTTTTTGCCTTGCTCTCTCGATAGTTTCCACCAAAAAATCTATTAGTTTTACCAAGTCTAATATTTGTGACATCACAGTTCATTTTTGCGTTCGCAAAAACAATTACGGTTTTCAAAGCAACTTGCCTTGTTACAACAAATATTTGTCGACTAAAAAAAAAAAAAGAATAAACAACCAAAACAAACAGAAAAGATTGAAAATGACGGTACTGTATTAGGGACACTTTCAAATTTAAGCGATTTTCTATAAGTTTTGGAGTAAAGGTCATTTAATTTTCTCGATTCCAGGAACTAAAAGTATGGGAAGCTCTTGTCGCATGTGAGCACGAAAGTCAACCACTCCACTTAACCACTCTTTAATGAATGCAAATTATCTCCGGTACGGAGTATAGGAGATAATGACTTTCTACGTGTTATTTCTTGGGCATGTTGGTATTATCACCCCTTATTGGTGTTAGTTAATTATCTATTGTGCTATGTAGCTATATATATTTGTTAATG
>JAKSDK010000245.1 GCA_022360095.1 Phycisphaerales bacterium | reverse complement strand
CTTTGCCTGGCCGCTTTTTGAGCCCGTCTAGAAATTGTCAATTCATTTTTCATAAAGTTCTTAAGCACAGTAAGTTTCCTAATCTGCATCGCAGCTGGGCGTAATGTCCTATGTGCAATTTAAAGGATGTATAGAATACAAATTCAAATCAAGCATCGTTATTATTTTTGAATGGACACCTCGACGTCGTTTATTGATTACTTACCACAATTTTTCGTAGTGGTTTTGCTGTCACCTTGAGACTAGCGAATATTCTTGGAACGCACCCCACAAACTGCTGACAAACTGTAGATACCCGCGAAAGAATAATAATAATAATAAGCTGGCCCATAGGTGTCACAAGGGGCCAATCTTTCCATGCAAATAATCTATTTTTGAATAATTTATTTAGACAGCAGGTCTTTGCATTTTAGATAGATATTTAAAAGTCCTTCATTTTTCACGGGCCAATTAAGTTGAAAAATCTCCTTCATTTTTATAATGAAGCTGACGGGTTCTAGGCCAGTGGTTTTTGAAATCATGAAAATATGATTTTCGTTTAGTTGAACCCGGAAGGACGAAATAAATGGAAAGAAGAAGGAGGATCCTCGCAGTTGCAACTTGTGCATGCAGTTGCGAAAAGAAAGCATATTCAGGCTCTACGGGATCAAACCCTGACCTCTGCGACCCTCTAGAGACTGGTGCAGCGCGCCTTGACTTTCATTTAGGCGCTTGCGACTTTTACTGCAAGGATCTTCCTTACACTAATGGCGGACGGATCCCTTGACAAAACCTCTAAGTCCTTTGTTTTAAACTGCTTTTTTTTGCTCAATTAGGTAGCCAGTTACCACTATCAACTGGCTAAATTCGTAAAACAGCTCCTTTAACCTGGGTAGATATTGAAGACAAGCCTTATAATAATCGACTCAGCAAGGTCGCGTTCACCATGCTCGAGTTGTGTGCCTCCCACCGGACAATAGCCTCCCACGCAGGCTTTTTTTAAAACCGCTTGCGTGGGAGGCTAACCATGTTCGAAACATGTTCGGACTTTGTGGAGGTATATCCTTGCTATTTTACGACGTATCATTCTCAAACTCGGCAAGTTGACTGATTTTGAGGCTCTCT
>JAKSDK010001777.1 GCA_022360095.1 Phycisphaerales bacterium | reverse complement strand
TACTATTTGGGCAAATGTCCTGATGGTTGCCGGCGTGGTTCTGGAAAGCACCGGCGTTACGGATGTCCTCAACACCGAAACACAAGAGATGGCGCTCGCGGCAATTCTTGGTGTTGTAAATTTGGTGCTGCGTTTTGTAACCCGTGAGCCAATCTCCATCTCGAGTAGTGCAGGAAATGCTTGATGAGTTGCACTGTTCTGGTACTCAGCCTCGGCCCAGCGCTGCTTGCAGGCTGGGTCTGGCGCGAGCGGCGCCGGTGGCAATACGAAGCGAAAAGGCGGATCGAGAATGACCGGTTACGCGTGCAACTGGATCGATTGCGGACAGCCATGTCAATTGATGAAGAGATTGATTCTCTTACTGACGATGAACTGCGTGATCGGATGCGCAACTCTCCCTACATCCGAAAGTGACGGGTGTATGGTGTTTCGTCCACTGAGTTTTTCAGAACTGGACACTGTTGAGACGCGGCGAGAGATAGAGAAGCACAATACAAAGTTTGACCATATTTGCGGACGAGATGTCGATGGAACTGAGAGACGATGACGAATTGCAACGAAAGGTCGGCGGGTTAGAGGCCTTGGTTTCAAGCAATCGCGATGGAATTGTCGAGGTCAAGCAATCAATAAAGGAACTCCAGGCATCATCGACTGATATACAGAAGCTACTTATCTCCTACGGCGACAACGTCAACAATGCAGTGCACAAATTAAATGGCATGGAAGACTCACTTCGGGACGTTAAACGCGACCTGGAGAGTAAAAACAACGAAATTGAACAGAGGCTGGATGCTGTAGAAAGACTCCAGGCCAAGGTCACAGGCGGCCTCGTGGTATTGGTATGCCTGCTCAATGCGCCATGGGAATGGTTGATCAAGCTATTCAAGGCGGGACCCCAGTGAGAACACTGATCTCCGGTGGGACTGCAACCCGTCACTTCGATTTAGGAGCATCGCAAAAATGACGCCAACAGACACTTACCTTGATGCACCCCCGTCCAAAAGAGAGGAGATGCGGCGGTTTCAAGCATTGAGCCTGGTAATTGAACGAGAAGATGTGCCGCCGTCTGAATGGCCCAGTCTTGCAGCAAAAATTGAACGGTATTTGGCGGATGGGCGCGTTGCAGACGAAATATCGCTTCGATCAATTGATGGTGGCGTTACGCCCTGAAGAGGCGGATCTAGTAGAATCTCTTCGACGAGAGCCTGGCCATACTGGAAGTACATCACACGTTCTGATACGAGTGACCTAAGTTTGAAGGAAGATGTGTGTCGGCCGGCCAATTGGACCCCAGCGACTATGGACACTGCGATTAAGGACCAGTTCAAGAAGGGGATGCGGTGCCTTGCTGGCGCTGTAAACCTGG
>JAKSDK010000625.1 GCA_022360095.1 Phycisphaerales bacterium | reverse complement strand
CTGCCATTGTCCACAAGCTGACCAGACTGGTGGTGGGACAGCACTTTTATCCAGGGATGGTATAGAGGTTGTCAAAGTACTTCCAGTGACAAAATTGTTATTCAAGGTTTCTGAATGGCTGGTCAGTATGGGGGCAACACTTTTTCGGGTTATTGTTGTGTATAGACACCCAGTATCTGCGAGCATCTTCATCAATGAGTTTATGGACGGCCTTGAATCAGTTGTCATGTCTAGTTAAGTTGGCCATTGATAATATCCGGTGATTTTAACATTCATATGGACGCATCTCACAATCTCAGATACCATTATTATCTTACATGTAGAGGAATTGATTAACAAAAAGAAATAAAAACTGTGTGACATTTTTACCACAAAGGATGTTCCCTGGAAACTTGTGTCCCTTGCAAAAGGAATGCTAGGCTGGAACATAGTTCCAGTCCAGTCATCTCTGGCATGGCATTGATCTGCTTACACTGTATACTGTATACCTGCCAACCTTTCTTGAGTCAAAGACATAAGATTTTTATCCTGGAAGTGCCAGGAATTTTCCAAGGGGGGACCCAATCATATCCTAAGATGTATATTCTAGAGACTTCTGAAGGCCCTCCTGTATGAGTTCCAGAGTAAACAAGAAAATGATCTTGCCCTATAAAGATCTCTAAAATTTGAGATTTTGGTCAGAAATTACAATCATTAACATGGACTTTCCTTTTCTGGAATTGTTTCTAGTAAAAATGTTTTTCTCAAAAATGTGTCAGTTAGCAATTTTTGATAGCTCAATATTAATTTTTCTGCTATATAGGTATAATAAATTCATTGGCAGGCATGAGTAGGCTTGAGACTGACTTTTCTAATCTGCAGGCGAAAGACTCATGGCAAGTGGTTGCACATGTAGCTAACAGTAGCTTTTGGCACTAAATTCTATTTTTTGAATTGATTTTGTATTTTTTTTCTGGAAATAAATTGCAGTACGTAGCTGTGCCTGTGGACAAAGCTGTGAAGGTAGTAACAATAAAATAAATAAATTTTATAATAAATGATAAATAGTAGTCATATTGCATTTCTAATGTGATTTCAGCAAAGAGTGTCAGCAGTGTTAACTGTAGTTGTCAGTGGTTGGTCTGGAGGCACATGTACATAGTTCTCAACATTTTAGAGAGGCATACACTGTATGTTTTTTGGCAGCATAAGTAGTTTTCCCCATTATTGTTTCCAGGTGGGGTTTTTGAACCCCCATTTCTTTCCACTGGTACAATGTGTTTCATTGTGATGACTGTCTGGCTGGGTAATGACTTGTACACATGAGGGTGTGTCTCTATATAGAGAGTCTGCCTCCCAGCCTTCCTTAAGTGATGCAGTTGTTATAAACTGATCAAGTTGGATCCTGTCTCCTGGATAATTACAATGTAATAGTCTCACAAAGACTGAACTTTTGACGATAATGATGTTATGGTTATTATTAATTATGGGCTTTTTTGGTTAAATATTTGTTTTCAAGGGCATGCTCTAGCATT
>JAKSDK010000958.1 GCA_022360095.1 Phycisphaerales bacterium | reverse complement strand
TCGCGAATCTCCCAAACTCAGCGTACGTTCCAAAGTGTCTGAAGACATTTAAATGTGTACAGACTCGCCAATCGATCAAAAAAGCGTGAAACAGTTATCGCCCAAATAGACAACGGTTAAACACCAGAAAAATCAACACAGCTTCTTAGTAATGACTTTCTCGAGAACTATGCATCGTTAGTGTGGTCTACGCTTTTTAACTGAACATCGTGTTTGTTTGGCGTTACCACGGAGCACATCAAAGAAACATGAGGCTTCTAGTTAACATAGCAAGACACGCTACACGCCACTCTAGAGATTTTTACGCTTTTGTGTCCTAAATCCCAGCAAACAAAAGCGCTCCTACAATTAAACAAAGTGTTTAAGAAGCGCAAACAATTAATCTAGGCTCAAGTGGGGTAACAAAAACCTAATATCAACATAATGACAGTCGGCGGCATTTCGCGCCCATAATTTCGCTGGCGCTTAAAGTCAGCAAAACTTAACAATTTCATTACTTTTACTTAATAAGATATTGAAAAGCAAACAGTAGTACACGAAAGTGCCTTTCAGTGAAAAAGAAAACTCACGAAGATAACAAACTGATAGCAGCGTAGCGCAGTATAATTTACAGTAAAAACAAACGACACCGCATCACCGAGGGAACTGTTGCTCAATACCATTCACATGACATCCTCTTTTAAAAGCAAGAGACTGTAGTTGCTCCGTGGGTACGTTTAGTGTCACCGAAAAAGAGCTAGATATCACAAAGAGTTTATGCTTTTTAAACCTTGAGTAGCACAAGAAACAGCACCACATAAAAGCAAACAGACTTAGAATAGCACAGAGAATCTTTTCAAGGCCGTCAAGACCTCCTTCACAGGAAAAGGTACGAAAAAAACTTAACTGGTTCAAAATTTTTACCTAAAAGGAACATGAAGAGAAAACACTGGTCGGAAACTGAGAACAATTTTCGAAACAACCACTTTTGGCGATGGGGAAATTAGACGACAAAGTCATTTTTTTAAAAAAAGACTTTCAAAAACAAATAGTAAAAAAGAAAACAGACTATGCGTGGGGGCGCGCATGTATTAAAGATAAAAAGAGCGACTCTTTCAAATGACTTTGATACTTTAAAAACACAAATAATGTTATGGCGATGTTGACGCGGCATTGCACTTCTTTACATTTGTTTTAAAGGCTTTAAAAGTTATAACATGA
>JAKSDK010000441.1 GCA_022360095.1 Phycisphaerales bacterium | reverse complement strand
CTGTTGTCACTGTTGTCACCGTTGTCACCGTTTTCACTGTTGTCACCATTCTCACTGTTGTCACTTTTGTCACCGTTGTCACTGTTGTGACTGTTGTCACTGTTGTCAGCGTTATCACCATTGTCACTATTATCACCGTTGTCAGTGTTGTCGATGTTGTCACTGGTTCCACTTTTGTCAACGCTGTCACTGTGTCACTGTTGTCACTGTTTTTACAGTTGTCAATTTTGTCACCATTGTCACTGTCGTCACTGTTGTCACTGTTTTTACTGTTGTCACTGTTGTCTCTGTTTTCACCGTTGTCACTGTTGTCACTGTTGTCACTGCTGTTACTGTTGTTACAATTGTCACCGTTGTCAGAGTTTTCACTCTTGTCACTGTTGACACTGTTGACACTGTTGTCACTGTTGACACTGTTGTCACCGTTGTGACTGTTGTCATTCTTCTCAACGTTTTCACTGTTGTCAGTGTTGTGATCGTTGTCACTTTTGTCAATCTTGTCACCGTTAAAACCGTTGTCACTATTGTCACCGTTATCGCCTTTGTTAGTGTTGTCGGTGTTCTCATTGTTGTCACTGTTGTTACCGTTGTCAGCGTTGTCACTGTTGTTAGTGTTGTTACTGTTGTCAGCGTTGTCATCGTTGTCACTGTTGACACTTTTGTCACCGTTGTCACCGTTGTTAGTGTTGTTGGTATTGTCACTGTTGTGACTCTGGTCAACGTTATCAGTGTTGTCACTGTTGTCGCTGTTGTTACAGTTGTCACCAATGTCACAGTTGCCACCGTTGTCACCGTTGTCACTGTTGTCAGTGTTGTCACTGTTGTTACTGTTATCACGGTTGTCACTGTTGTCACCGTTGTCACCAATATCACTGTTGTCAGTGATGTCGATGTTGTGACTGTTGTCACCATTGTCACTTTTGTCACAGTTGTCACAGTTGTCACCATTGTCACTGTTGTCACCGTTGTCACTGTTGTCACCTTTGTCACCGTTGTCACAGTTGTTACCGTTGTCACCGTTGTCATTGTTGTCACCGTTGTCACCATTGTCACAGTTGTCACCGTTGTCACTGTTGTCACAGTTGTCACTGTTGTCACTGTTGTCACCTTTGTCACCGTTGTCACAGTTGTCACAGTTGTCACCGTTGTCACTGTTGTCACCGTTGTCACTGTTGTCACCGTTGTCACTGTTGTCACCGTTG
>JAKSDK010001225.1 GCA_022360095.1 Phycisphaerales bacterium | reverse complement strand
TATTTTCAAATATTATCAGTTTACTAACTAGAGACATTACAAATATTACAACTTCAAAAATAAACTGTTTAAACACTCTAAAGTGGCTTGACTCATTTTACTCAAAATGGCAGAGGTCAACTCCTTGCTCATTAAACAATGTCTTTTAAAAATCATTAAATGTTATTGGTCTTTGACATTGCAGGTTTCCTTTAAACAGAAATCTGTTACTGTAAATCGGGGTCCACCCAGGATTTTTTCCAGGGGGGAGGGGAGAGGGGGGTGTCTGAATTATTTTTTCTCTTCTTTGCCGACACACAATATTTTGTAGCAATTTCATTCTTGACAGGTGTAGTACAAAGCAACCACAAGTAAGAAGAAAGTAGTAGGTGTCCCTTGGTGGTACCAAATTTCTGTTCAAAAGCACTTTGTTTCTTAGAATGGCAACACTCTGTGCCTAGAGGACTAAGATCCCCCACCAACTTCCCCTGAATCTGCCGATACTATAAATCAAAACTGATCCATCTCATTTTTTTTATGGTATTTGAGCAGCCTATCCTACATTATTAATATTTTATCAGACTGTTTCATAACTAAGTCCTCTGATTAACTTCATTATGTTTCCCCACCTTACTCTTTTATACCCATAAATAAATAATTGCACATTAAGGTATTTTCAACATTAATTATTTTTTTTATCAAAATTAGCAAAACAAAAACACCTGAAATATTTCGAGAATTTCTATTGTGTTGTGACCAATTACAACAAAGAAAAGAACACGCACACAGCCACAAAACCATAAACTAATTACCACTGTGGCTTACAGTTTTGCTTTCTCAGGCCTAATTGGCTTTTTCTTTGCAACACAATAGTATTCCAGAAATGTTTCACGGTATTCATGGTTTTCTGAGTTTCAAAGTACATGTACATTAAAAATGATAAAACAACAAAATAAAAAAATATAAAATTATAAAAAAAAGGATGATAATCATGGAGAATGTCACTTTTATGAAATGAATTTCTCAAATAAGGAATTCTGGAATATAGCACTGCAAGATTTTTCTAATTCCAAAACTATTCAGTAACGAAAAAAAATTTCTTCACATGAAGTGAGATGAAGTGCATAAAATTAATCACAAAAACTTTTAATGAAACACTTAATGTTTTGTAGTAATGGTTTTTCCTAACAGCTGAAAGTGTAAAAAAGTAGCCTCAATAGGTAAAACATTAGCACAAGATTCTACAATGTAGCTATAATATTATTAATACTTTTAGTGACGTAAGCACAATTTTGCTCTTATATACAAAATACAATAACAGTGTAATATTATTTCCTTGGCAAAGAAAACTTAGCACCAATTTTCATTGTACAGGGACACCCACCCACAATGCAATAACAGTAGTTAC
>JAKSDK010000527.1 GCA_022360095.1 Phycisphaerales bacterium | reverse complement strand
CGAGCGAACTGAATCGGGCGTCGGTGCTGGCGTCCGAGAATTGCGGAATCACGACCGCGGCAAGGATGCCCAGGATGACCACCACGATCAACAACTCGACCAGTGTGAAAGCCTTCAGTTTCATGTCCCTAAACCTCCGGATGGTTTCGCGTTTTGGACGGTCTTATGCTTGGGTTCCTGCTGATCACGGGCTAATGTCGGCCTCACCGACCGCAACCGTGCTGTGTCGCCAACCAAGGCAATCGCGCCGCAGGTGTCGCACATATATGCTTGGACTTTGATTTCGGCCGTCCTTAAGACAAAGAAACTCGCAGTCTGTGGACGAAAATGGACGGCGCCCGTCGATCGGATCGACCCCAGGACCAATCGCTCCTCACCACAAGCCGAACATTGTGTCTGTGCCATTGGTCCGTTCTCCCCCAACTTCCACCCCCCGTGGTTTGCTCGATTCCCGCGCCGGAAAGCACCGTTGCATTCCCTGAAAAGGGGCTCAGGCATGTTCCCGATCTCGGTTCATCGGTTCCCTCGCGGGCAAGGTTGAGGAAGGCGATCGCCCCGAAAAACCGACGAAAAAGATCGGTTTTTGCCCGCTCATGCGTGCCATACGCCACAAGGGCTTACGTTTTATCTGCCCTTGAAATGGCTTGGCCCGTTCTATATACTCATGGGTTGGAGTAAGAAGCACACTTAGCGAGGGGTACATTCATCATGAGAGGCATATTACCGGTTCTTCTTCTAGCCGCGCTGGCAGCAGCCGTGGTCCCAGCGAAAGCGACGCCGATCCTCGGCCAAGTGGACGATTTTGAGGACGGCACGACCCAAAACTGGACGGTCGGTGGTGCCCATCCCAATCCACCCGTCAACATCGCCACCGGCGGTCCTGCCGGAGCCAACGACAATTATCTTGAGGTGGAAGGCCTCGGCGGCTTTGGCCCCGGGAGCAAACTCGGAACTTTCAATCTCGTCCAATGGGCCGGTGATTTTCTGGCCAACGGCGTGAATGCCATTCAAGCCGATATGAGAGTTTTTGAAGGCGCCGACCTGGAAATGCGAGTCTTCATGCAGGGTGCGGGTGGTGATTTCACCTCGCTGCTTGCTCAAACCGTGCCCGCCGATGGGCAGTGGCACACGATCACCTTCAACGTGTCCGCAGCCGGACTGACTGCCGTAGGCGGTACCAGCGTCAACGACACTTTGGCGAATGCCAACAGAGTGCTCCTTCGCCATCAGCCCGGCGGCCCCGTCGGGATCGGCGGCGCGCCCGGCGTCGACGCCGTATTGGGCATCGACAATGTTCGAGCCCTTCCGGAACCGGCCACGCTCACTTTGCTGACGCTGGGCGGTTTCCTTCTCGCTCGCCGACGACGATAAGAATTTCATCGTTTTCGAAAACACAACAGGCCGTCTTTTGACGGCCTGTTTTTTTGCGCCACCCCCAAAAGCCCCGGGCTGCCCCGTCCGGGGTTTATTCAGCGCGTGATTCCAGTCGAGCAACGTTAGTACGATGCGGCAGGGCACCACGCTTCACGAATCTAGAGGCGAACATCGTTGGACGGAGGCCCGCGGACGGCACCAAGGGTCATCAATTCAGGTTAAGACCGATGGAATCGGCGAGGCCTGTGAAGCGTTTGGAGCCGAGGCCCAGGCGGGGAGCGCCCTCCGGCCAAACGCTGAGGTTAATGCCGACATCTTCGAGGGAGCGATCAATGTCGAATTCAACCGCCGTGTACCAACGTGGCCACTTGCGGATATAGATGACCTGCGTTGAGAAGTTACGGCCCTCCTGGATGTCATAGAGTTCTCGGAAGGCAATCGTGTGTTTTTCGTTGAGCTTGTAGTTTGCTCCGAAGGCGAGCAGGCTGTTGTCGGTGTCGTGGATGTATCGCCAGCCCAAGAAATAGGCGAGCCGCGGCTCGCGCTCCACGGCCAAGGACACATTACTGGTCCCGACGTTGCCGCGATTGACGTCATACACACCGTCATACACAAAGACCGTCGAGTCGCTGAGGCGATATTGAAAATTGCCGGCGATGAAGCTGGAGGAGATGCTGTCCTCGGGCCGGGCAAAGATGAAATCACCGTGCGTGTCCTCGCCTTTTTGGGCATCGTGGAAGAAACCGGCTTCGACGTCGAGCGTGATCCAATCGACCGTGCGCCAGCGGCCTGGGCCGCCTCGTTTGGTTTGCAAGCGCTGTCGCAGTCCCAGCGTGACGCCGCCAAAGTCGTCAATATCCTCGACGCCGGAATTGAACTGCGTGAGCTCCATCGGATCGAAATTGCCATGAGCGTTCCAGGCGCTGGCGTCGAACTTGACGACATGGCGCAGGCGATGCAGGTCAAACAACTCGGACTCGACGTTGTCATAAACGCGCGTTCCGACGACGTTGCCATGAATACCGTAGCCGAACAGAATTCGCTGCTCACCGCCGCCGCCTTCGTTCGCCGGTGAGTCGTCCCAGGCCGTGCCTCTGGCCATGAGGAACGGTGTCAGCTTGACCGGGCCGAGATCCGGCAGCGGAAACTGAACTTCCTGCCGCGTGTCACCGCGGACGACGGAACCGGAGCGACCACGGTTGGCAAGGCTGCCGCTGTCACTCTTTGAAAACCGAAGCCGCTCATCGGGTCGGAAACGAACGATCCCGAGGCGGTTGTCACTGTAAAAAGTGGCCAGATCACCGAGCGGCTCGCCAATAAGGCTGAGACGGGTTTCGGGCAGATGCTCCGTCTGCGTCAGAAACTCGTTGACACGGTAGTTGAGCAGACTCGAAAACTGCCAATTGTCCTGCCGTTTGACGAGATACAGCAGGTTCTCCTGATCCTTGGAATTCTCAAATTCGTTGCGCTCGTAAGACTCAAGATAGTTGTCATCGCTAATATAGGCGGTCTCCAACGTCAGTTCCCATCCCTTCGGAAGGAATTGGCGATGGCGCCAAAGCCACCGGCCGCGATACTTCGTGTCCGGCTCCTCACTGCCTCGCAGTCCGCCAAAATCGTCCTCGTCCTCGTCGTAAATGAAATACGACCGAACAAAGCCGTAGTAGTCGTCCTGTTCGTAGTCCACGTCGATGCCAAACGCGGGGCCGCGCTCGGTGAAGTAATCGAGCTTCAACGTGGCATCAAAACCCTCGGGCTCTTGCAGGCCCAAGAGGTTGAAAAGGTACCATCGCGATTCGAACGTGCCGCCGAACTCATTGTTGTAGCCCATCTTCGCGCTCTTAAAGGCCTGCCGATCGCGAGAAAACGTGCCTGAGGATGAGGGCCAGTATGACACCGGCCTGCCTCCGAGGTTCAGCGTCGTGTGTTTGGCTCGATATTTTCCGGCCTGGACGCCGACAATGTCACCGCTTTCATCGCGCGGCGTAATGTCTTCAAATTCGACTTCTTTCGCGCCAATGGCGACGTGAGGCGTGTGAAACTCACTGGTGGTGAGTTGCGCATTGTTGGCCGTGTAGGTTTTGATGTCCAATTGCCGGACCTGATGGGCACGCACATAAATCGGCAGGCCGCGCGAGGGTTCGAGCGCCCGAGTCACGACATCGAGGATTAACGCGCGATCGTTTTCAAAATCGTAATAGAGCCGGGAAGCGCGGATCATACGCTGCCCGCGTGTCAGAACGACGTCCCCTTCGAGATATACGGCCGAGACCCATTCCTCCAAAGACCGGCGATCCGATTTCTGGGGACCCGAAAGCTTTGCCTCGTCCTTTGGTGCGACGTCCGTGGGAATCTTATCGAGATCCTTGGATTCGATTGTCCCAGGTTTTTGATCATTCTCTCCAACGAGCCCCGGCATGGCATCGCTGATTTGATCGGCACGGAGATAGAGCACCGCCGCATCGGCGCGAAGCTCCAGATACTCACCGCTTTTGGCCGGTGACCCCTGGGCAACAAAGACGTTGCCCGTCGCGATGACGACGGATTGGTTGCCATGCTGCTCGTGCGACGTCTGCTCGGCACCGTAGCTTACGACCTTGCGAACCTTGGGTTGGGCCAGCCGGAGCCGCTCAAGCGACGGGGCGACCTGGATCGGCGCCTCGGATTCCTCAGCCTCTGCGGCCGGGGCGACATACAGCAAACGACGCGCTCGCTGGCCTTCCTGAAACAGCTCGCCTTCGGCATCGTTCGTCGGCACATGGCTGTCGATGTTGAGAAGGAGCTTGCCCAAAGTCCGGAGCGTGACGAGCAAAACCGGACCGGTCTCTGTCGTACCGCCCGGTTGAACGATTTCGGCGCCTTCTCGGAGGTAGATCTCGACGTCAAGATACCGACGCTCTTGCCAGGGCACGTGTTTGAACCAGACGACGGCGTCACGACTGTTAAGCTCATACTGCCCCATCCGCGCCGAGAAATTTCCCAGAATCTCCACGACGTGCGTGCCATCGTCCATGTCCCAGAGGTAGGCAAACTTGCCGTAAAGCTCGAGATTGAAATCGCTGATCCCCGGGGGAATGAGTGGTTCGATTCTTGTGAAGTCCGAAGAGGACGCATCCGTTTGTGCATGGAGACGCGCCGAAAGCGCGACGGTCACCAAGGCCACCTGGGCCAGGGCACGTCCAATCCTTTGAGATCGCCGCATGAACCACCGCCGATCGAGCCAGGCCAACGCCTGCCACTGAGCGCGCAAAGACACCTTTCTTTGCGGCTGAGAATTATAGAAATCCAGGGGTCGCTGTCAAACAAAGTTATGTTTCACAGACCTCAAGCAGATGATTTCTGTTGCCGCGGAGATTGAGTACAATCGCGCAGCGCAGGATTTGCGCAACAAGCGCCAACCTGGACATGGCTCCGAAACGCATTCAAGACACTCTTGGAAACCCAGAGCGCAGGTATTGCGCAAGACAGGATGGCCTTCGGTCCTTTTTCATTTAAACCGCCACTCGGGCGACCCGATAAGGCAATGGCGTCGTGCCGCACGGCAAAACATGGACTGTTCTCACTGTAAAGAAAAAGTATGCATTCTGTACGGTCAATGAGTCAAAATCGGAGGTGCGTCATCCGACCGCTTGTAACAATCTTCGGAATCCTGCCGCTGGTAGGCTGTATGCAGCTTCCCTATCACGCGATGCAGCAGCTCAATCAGGCCAAGCAGGATTATCAGGGGCAAGACTATCTCGCTGCGACCGGCACGCTGGATAAAATTCTGAATACGTACCCAAAAAACCCGGGATCGGCGGAGGCCTATTTCGTTCGAGCATTGTGCCACAGCAAGCTCTCGAACAAAAAACAAGCGGAATCAGATGCTCGCAAATGCATCAAGCTGTCACCCCAGGCCGACCTCACGTCCGACGCCCACGCAACGTTGGCCACGCTGCTGTACGAATCCGGTCGCACGCGCGAAGCCTTGACGCATTTCTCCGAAGCCTTCAAGAACACGCGAGGCAGATCGAATGAAGATGTGGTGATTTATCGGTATGCGCTATGCCTTCAGCGAGAAGGGCAATGGAAGGAAGCCAGGATTCAGTTCGAGCAGATTTACCAACACTATCCCAATACGACCACGGCCCAGCATGCCAGACGGCTTTTCGACTGGCCGCACGATTATTATTCGATTCAATGTGGCGCCTTTCGCGACAAAGGAGCCGCTTCGATGCAAAGCCGTGAGCTTCGGCGTTCGGGGCTGAGCAGCCGGGTCGAACGGCGACGCCGTAGCGGTGAGCAGCTGTACACCGTCTATGTAGGGAAATATTCGCGCTATGGCCAAGCGAAGGATGCCTTGCCCTCGGTGAGACGGCAGATTCGAGATGCGTTTGTCATGCCGCAATAGAAAACCAGGGCCCGCGATTTTGAACATATCGATAGTGACCGGGGAGTCAGGGATGACCAATCGCAAACGATTTTGTACCAGCTTTGTTCTGCTGTCAGCCGCTATGCTCGGGACAGGCTGCTCGCAGACGAATCATTGGACATCCAGCGCACCGGCCGCCCGGCCGGCGGAGTTGTACCAGCCGTTTGGCGGCAACACTTACATCCCTCAATTGCATGTCGAACGCCCGCCTTATCGGCTCAACGTCGGTGATGTGCTCGAAATCATTTATCAGTTTCGAAGCGAGGTGTCCGACAAACCGTATCGATTGAAGATTGAGGATCGCATTCGGATCGTCTTTCCCCATCAGGAAAAATACAATCAGGAATTGACCGTGACCGTCGACGGGCACATTCGATGTCTGCTCATCGGTCAGGTTCGTGCCGCCGGAATCACGGCGGAAGAGCTGGAACAACACCTCAAATCCGCTTATTCGCGCTATCTCAAGGAACCCGAACTGACCGTCGTGGTGGATGCCGCCAACGTCAAGATCAAGGAACTAAGAAAAGCGATCACAGGTCCGCGGGGCCAGGCGCGTTTGGTCCCCGTCAAGGCGGACGGCACCGTCGACCTGCCGTACGTCGGTTTTGTGGACGTTGCCGGCAAAACCACCCAACAATTAAAGGAACTCCTGGACCGACGCTACAAGGAAGAAGATTTGCACGAAGTGGCGGTCACCGTTCAGGTACTCGAATTCGCCGGAAAAAAGATCTACGTTCACGGTGAGGTTCGTGAAAATGGCGTGATCCAGGCGGACACGCCCGTCACGCTGATCCAAGCCATCATTCAAAAGGGCGGTATCAATCCGCGGGGGGACAAAAGCAAGATTTTGCTCGTCCGGCGTAAACATCGGCCCGTGCCTCAAGCGATCGTGTTCGACCTGGATTCGATACTAAGCGCGCAACGTTCCGGCCCGTATGGGCTTGTGCCCGATGGTAGCGCGTTTCGACACGATATTTATCTGGCCGACGGCGACATCATTTACGTGCCGTCGACAAAGCTCGCGCAGGCAAACGATTGGATCGATCAAGTCTTCACCCGCGGCATAAGGGCGATTTTCCCGTATTATGGGTTCGTCGGTCTGGATTTCGGTTATGAAATTCGCAATCTGCGATCAGGAACAATCAGAGCCGGCAGGTGAGATCATGAACAAACGATACAAAGCAAGATCGCTTCGAGAAATCATCGGAGTTTTGTTTCGTCATGGCTTTGCAATCTTGCTGATCGTGGCGGTCGGCACCGGAGGAACGTGGGCGTATTGCCGATTCCTGGCCCCGCAATCCTATCGCAGCCGGGTCAATCTGATCTTCGAGCGATCTCCCATTGAAAATGAAGACCTTCGTGAGATGGCGCAAAAGAATCTCTCCGACCTGGTTCTGGCTCGGGCCAAGATCATTTCGGAAAACAAGACGCTGCGAGAAGAATGGTATCGCCTGCGAACACAACGGGATTCGGCACGCGCGAATCGCAAAAAGAGTACGAAGCGCATCGAGAAACGAATCAATGCGTTCCTGGCGGACGGCGACGTTGCCGACGGCGTTCGGACGCTTCTCCTTCAACAAGACGGACTGGATGAGTTTCGGGATTCGATCGAATTGAAACCGTTAAGCGAATCAGCGGCCATGGCGTTGATCGTTGAGCGACCCGGCGAACGGGAACAGCGTGATTCGCATCGAAACGCCATGCACGCCGCCGATGTCCTGGCCGACATGTACATCGCGGCGCACCAGGAACACGGCCTGGCGGCCGCTGCTCAGTTGGAACAAGCCGCCAATCGGGAGCCTTCTCAACCGGATAGGGGCGCTCAGGAGAAGGTGGAGGCATTCCGGCGGTTTGTCACGGATCATCGCGGCGAGATTGCCGTTTTCGAACAAATGCTCAAAGGCGAGACATCGCACGATTTCAACGCAATCCTGACGAAAGCGCGAGACAGCGAGGCGGCTCTGCAGATCGAATTGGCCCATGACAAGGCCTTGTGTGAAAGCGTAAAGGGCTCGTTGCCTGCCGAGGCGATGAAAAACAAAGGGAGTGCGACAATGAGCGACTCGGAAGTCGCCGATACGATCGCCGCCGTGCCCACGGACCTCTTGAACGAAAACGTCGTCGTACTGGAGCTGAACCGTCATCTGGCAAAGCTGGAGGTCGAGCGAACAGGCCTGGAAGCTCATTTTACGGAGGCCAGTCACGAATGGCGGCGTATCAACGAGCAAATCAACAAAAGCCGCCGCCAACTACTCAACGCGATCATCGCACAGGTCGGGAGTTTGGAGACGAGCGTCAAGACGCGCGAACGTCAGCTCGCGGTCAATCAGCAGTTGATTCGGCGCCATACCGCTGAGCAGAAGAGAATCAACGGGAAGCTTGCCGAATATTCCAGGTTGAAAAACGAGTTCGAAGTTGCCCGGGCGCAGCTTGAAGGCGTTGGGCAAGAGACGTCGCATCCGAGACCGAACGTTGTCCCGGCAGGCGAAGCCGTCGCGATCAGCAGGCTCGGTAGCGCAACGACGCCCGATCCGAACCAACCATCGAGTCCGAGCACCAAGCTTTATTCGGCGATCGCATTCGCGGTGAGTTTCATGTTGGGAGCGATGCTGGCGTTTTATCTCGAGCGCTTTGACAACACGCTACGCTCATCAACGGATGCAGAGCGTCATCTTGACCTGCCGGTACTCGGCCTGGTCAGGAAACACGGTGACCGATTGGTGACTTCGACCTACTCTCCCGCTACGACGGGGTCCGTTTTGCGCGTCTGACCATTCACCCTTCCCCGGGGACGTCTTCCGAAGCCGAATCCGCCTTTCGTCCTCCAATGAAACCAAGCTTCGACTCTGATTGTAAAAACTCCACGATTTTCCGGCCGGTTCGTGTTCCGGCGCGTTCGGTAAAGGTCTCGACCGCTTTGCGGAAAGGCAATTCGGACCGGAACAGCATTCGATAGGCCTCTCGTGCCTCGCTGATTTCCTCTCTCGTGAACGCACCCGATCGTCGCAGGCCCAGTGCGTTGTAGCCGACGCAGGTCGACTCGTACAGCGCCTTCATATAAGGGGGTACGTCTTTCCCGATCCGCCCGCCTCCGCCGATCATGACGTATTCCCCGATCCTACAGAACTGATGAATGAGGGAATATCCGCTGATGATCGTGTGGTCGCCGACTTCCACGTGCCCGCTGAGAGCCGCGCAGTTGTAAATTTTCACGTCGTTGCCGATCTCGCAATTGTGACCGATGTGCGCGTAGCCGAGGATGAAGCAGTTTTCCCCGACGATGGTGTACGAATCCGTTTGCGTTCCGCGATGGATGGACGCGCATTCTCGAACGATCGTTCCGGCGCCGATTTTGCAAAAGGACCGTCCGCCCTCGAAATGAAAGTCTTGCGGCAGATGCCCTACAATTGCATTGGGATGAATTTCACAACGTTCGCCGATCTCGGTCCAGCCGGCGATGTACGCGTTGGGATAAACCTTCACGCGCTCGCCGATTTTCACAGGACCTTCGATGACCGCAAAGGGGCCGATCTCCGCGGACTCCGCGACTTCCGCTTGTGGGTCCACAATCGCACTGGGATGAATTGCCATGACCGGATATTAGAGGATTTGAAAAATTCGGCAATGCTCTCCGCGAACGATCCGTGTTGAGGACTCAACTTTCGCCTTGTGCCGCTTTCCATTTCTTCATGAGCGCGTTGTAAAAACGCTTGTCTCCGCCGGCCTCACTGGAGACGGGGAACGTCGCAACGGTCTCATCGGTCAACGTGATGGAAATGAGACTGTCGGCCCAGAAGCTGTCGTCATAATTGACCGATAGATCCGCGATTTCGGAAAACGGAATGACCCACGCCGGATCGCCATAATAATATTGGCTGTAGATGATGACCTTGCGATCCGTCAGCAGATAAAACCCGTCCTTGATGTCCATGAGCGCATCGGAATAGAAGAACTCGATTTGTTCACGCTGTTCGAGGAGATTCAATCCTTGAATCTCTGAGACAAAACGGGCAGGGAGCTGGCGGCCCGGGACCACCTTCGTGTCCGGACCTTTCATGCCGATGTATGCAAGGATTGAGAACACGACGAACACCATCACGCCAACACCGATGCCGACGCCGATGAGGACCTTGGCTGCGGGAGATAGGCCTGTTCGGCGAGGAGGGGGCGGCGCGGGAGAATAATGAGGCGCCTGAAACGGTGGCGGTAAGGGTGTCTGGCTCATGTTTCGCATGCATCCAAATGGGGCAACCGGGCCACGATCTTGAACTCCATTCTCGCGTTTCGGATTCGATTGGTCAACGAAATCGGTGTGGCTTGCTTCGCCGGGGCCTGCCCATTACGTCAATAGCAGCGATGTTCCGGACATCTCGTCGGGCTGGGCGATCCCTCCCATTGCTAGAAGTGTGGGCGCAATGTCCGCCAGCCGGCCTCCCTCACGGAGTGCTCCGCCCCGAAACCGATCATCCACAATGATCAGGTCCACATCATACGTTGTATGGGCCGTATGAGGTCCGTCGGTTTCAGGATCGATCATCTGTTCGCAGTTGCCATGGTCCGCCGTGACGATCGCCGAGCCGCCTTTCCTTAATACGGCGTCAACGACGGTGCCGACACATTCATCGACCGTTTCCACGGCCTTGATCGCCGCGTCTAAGTTTCCTGTGTGTCCGACCATGTCTCCGTTTGCGTAGTTCAGAATGAACAGATCGTATCGGTCCGATTCGATCCGACTCAACATTTCCTCCGTGACACCGTACGCCGACATCTCCGGCTTCTGGTCGTAAGTGGACACGTCACGGGGCGACGGCACGAGCTTGCGATCCTCTCCGTTGAACGCATCGTCACGATAGTCGTTGAAAAAGAACGTCACGTGCGGATATTTCTCCGTCTCCGCGCATCGAAACTGTTTCAGTCCCAGAGAAGACGCAAAATCGCCCAGGATGTTCTTCATCTTCGGCGGCCGTGGAAAGGCCACTTCGACAGGTAAACCCGATTCATAGTCGCACATCGTGCAGTAATACAGATTCTCGATCTTCGGCCCTCTTTCAAACCCTTGCCTCGACGTGCCTTTATACGGAAACGTGTCAAATGTGAATGCCCGGGTCAGCTCACGCGGTCGATCTCCGCGAAAGTTGAAAAAGACAACCGAGTCACCAGCTTTGATCGGACACGGTTCCCCGATCACCGTCGCCTCGATGAACTCGTCTCCCTTTCGGCTTGCCTCGGTAGGATGATCGTAGTAATCCTGAAACGCCGACTCCGCCGTGACCACTCGCCTGCCCTTGGATTCCGTCAAGAGTCGATAGGCCGTCTCGACGCGTTCCCATCGGTTGTCACGGTCCATCGCGTAGTACCGTCCGATGACCGTCGCCACTCGGCCGACTCCGATCTCCTTCATTTTCGCTTCGACCTCTCGGATGAACCCGATCCCCGACGTCGGCGGCGTGTCCCGGCCGTCACCGAAGGCATGGAATAGAACTTTTTTCGAGTCGAGGTCGCGTCGTTTTGCCAACTCAAACAGAGCATACGCGTGCGGCAGCACCGAATGCACGCCGGCACTGCTGCACAATCCCATGACGTGTAAGTTGCCGTTCGTCGTCTTGCAGTGCTCGACTGCGCTACAGAGTTTCGGGTTTTCGAAAAACGAACCGTCACGGATGGTCTTCGTAATCCGCATGATCTCCTGGTCAACGATACGCCCCGCGCCGATGTTCTGATGACCGACTTCGCTGTTGCCCATCACCCCGCCCGGCAGACCGACATCTTCACCGCTGGTGTGAATTAGTACGTGCGGGTACATGGCCGTCAACCGATCGTTCACCGGTGTGTTCGCCAGGTGCACGGCATTCGCTCGGTTCCACTCCGGATAGGGGTTGTGCCCCCAGCCGTCGCGAACGATCAGCAGCAATGGTCGTTTCTTGAGAGTCATGGGACACATTCTAACAGGCGGCAATGCTCGTTGGACCCATAAATATTGAAGCCGATTGCTTGCTCGTCGCCGGATTATGACGTATAATTCGTGTACATACACGTATGGGTATGATCATGGCAACGAAAACAATATCCATCGATCTTGAGGCCTACCGGCGGCTCAAGCAGGTTCGCCGACAGAACGAATCATTCAGCCAGGCCATCAAGCGCGTGGTAAAGCCTCCCTTCGATGTGGATGCCTGGCTGAAGCGTGTTCGTCGCATCTCGTTGAGCCAGGAGGCCGTCAATGCGATCGAGGAGCAAGTGCGCAGTCGTCGCTCGCCTTCAAAACGAGAACGCTAATTGACTTGTCTCGATACGACTGCTTTGATCGACCTTTCTCGCCGGCCCGATACGGGCCGATCACAAAGAGTTCGCGCAGCCGTTCGAGAAATGGCCACCAAGAACGGTCCGCTGGCCACGACACGGTTCAACGTCGCTGAACTCTACGTGGGGATCGAGCGATCACAGTCTCCTGAGCGTGAAGAAAAACGCATCTTGCAGATTCTGGAGGACATGGAGATTTTAGAGTTTACCGACACGGCCGCGCGCGTGTTTGGGAGGTTGACGGCGCGCCTTCGGAGCATTGGTCGGCCCTCAGGGGATATGGATGTGTTGATCGCAGCCGTGGCAATCTGTAACAAACAAGCCCTTGTCACACGGAATCCTCGACATTTCGCCGAGATTAACGAATTGACGGTACTGAGTTACTAGTTGGAACTCCGGTTGGAACGAGCGTTCGGGGCGTTGTGCGGAAAATATGAACACGACGTTCCGAGGGCGTCGTCGAGTACATCGGAGTTAGCTCGGGAACAGAAGACAGCGCCGAAAAAAAACGGGATTCGTTCACCGGTTGCCGACGGCTTGCCGTGGCGTCCACCACCCAGTCGGGCTTATGGCGCCGGAGACGCTTGCGGATCAACTCGACCGAATCGGTTTCCTTGTATTTTAGCCATTTGTCTTGATGCGGATAAGTGCGACCCGCGTAAAACATGAATTGCTCAAGGCGATCATGGGCAAGAGCGAAATCATCGGGGTCTGCATGCTGCCGCAGCCAGATGCCCGCGACGCGATAGGGCTCTTTGCCCGCATTGACGGGTAAGGAGACGTAATAAAGTGGTAGCGCCAAAGTGACAATCCAGCCGCACAGACAGACCATGCGAAGTTTCATCTCCGAGTGAGCGGATCGTGTCGCGAGCGCTGAGAAGATCGTCGTGAGTGCCGCGGCTGCCCAGGGCAAACAAAGAACAACGGGAATCACCATGTAACGGGTGCTGGTTTCGCCAAAGACACTGACGCGGAGCAAGACCAGCAGCACATGGATCAGAACGGCGATCAGGACGAATTGTTTGCCCTTCGGTTCGGCCCGGGGAACGGTTTTGATCAACAGCGCGAGAACGAACAGCGTCGAGAATACATAGCGACCGCTCTTTGCCCATGCTTCGGCCAGGTTGCCGGGGATTTGCCACGAGGGGATTTTCGCGAGCAATAGCGAGCATGGTTCGGGCGCGGCACCAAGCCGTTCGATGAGGTCTTGCGGACCTTTGTTCGGCATGATTTGGCCACAAGCGATCGAGTACGGCGCAACCGCCACGACGAAGCCAATCAGAAGCACGATGATTCCCGATAGGTTCTGGCCCCAGGTCTTGAACGGTCGTAGCCAGAGTAGGGCGAGTGCGACGGCGGCAAGGTGACCGAGTGCTTCCTGGCGAAGCAGATAGGCCATGCCGGTGACGGTTCCGCAAAAGGCGAGCTTCCAGATGCGGGGCTTCGTCAGCACGCCGGTGGCCAGAAGCAGGGCGGCAAGGTAAAGGGCGAGGTGGGGCATATCGGAAAGTGCGTCGGCCGAGAGGTGCGCGCCCTGAGGCCAGAAACAGGCAAGAAGGCCCGCAGCGGCGGCAATCCGATCGTCCTTGAAAAGTCTTCGCGTGAGAATGTAGATAAGCCCGCAGACCGCGACTCCGCCCAAGAGTGCCGGTATTTCGCCACAGCGTTGCCATGCTTCCGGGGTATCGCCGCCAAACACCGGCCCAAACACTCGGTGCGTCGCGAGCAATACGAAGGAGAAGCCCGGCTGTTTGGTATGAATTCGCATCCATCGGATTGGGTCTTCAGCGAGTTGCCTGGCAAACGTCACGAATTGGACACCGTCACGGCTGATACAAGCCGGTTGGGAACAGAGATAGGCGCGGACGATCAGAGCCAGGAACAAGACACCGAGGAGGCGGGACCATTGGATGCCGGTGGGTGTTTCCTTGCCAATGGCTTGCGATGATTCGGGATGGGTCATGTAGGCAATTCCGAGTGCTTTGCCGGACGCGAGTGCCAAGACCACGGACTGGCCGCTTCGCTTCGTGCCGTGGAATCCGCTAGAATGTAACTCAAATGAAGTCGCTGTGTAAGGAATTCTGCGACTCACCCAACGGAGTCTGTTCGCGCGATCTTTCGTATTTGAGTGATGCAATCATGTCGGTGCTGGTGGAATTTTCGATGTCGCCGTTGGACAAAGGGGAGTCCGTCTCCGAATACGTGTCCCGTAGCCTGAAGATCGTCTCCGAAAGCGGGGTGCCGTATCGGTTGGGACCGATGGGGACCTGTCTGGAGGGGGACTGGGACGAAGTCATGGACGTGATCAAACGGTGTTACGAGCGCATGGGTGAAGATTGTCGGCGAATCACCTGCTCGATCAAAGTCGATGCTCGAGCAGGCCACGATGGTCGGCTCACCGAAAAGATCGCCAAGGTGGAATCGGTTTTGAAACAGGAACTCAACAAGTAAGGCGTTCATGCAAGCCATGAGGAACAAAATGATCGAACAGGCGACAGAGCAGATCGGCAAGGCATTGGGACGGATTCCAAGTGGTTGTGCGATTATCACCGCGCGGTCAACGTCAGGCAGCACGGGCATGTTGGCCTCCTGGATTCAACAGGCGAGCTTCGATCCGCCCACGATCACCGTCGCCCTCAAAAAAGGACGGCCGATCGAACAACTGATCGAAGAATCCGGCGCTTTTGTGGTGAACATTCTGGGCGAGAACCCGTCCGCGATGTTCAAGCATTTCGGCAAGGGATTTTCGCTTGGGGAGGAGGCGTTCGCGGGCCTGGACACCAAGGATGTCGAAGATGGCATCGTGATTCCGGACCAGATCGCCTGGCTGTCCGCAAAAGTCCTCGGTCGGCACGAAGCGGCTGATCACTGGGTCTATATTGCGAAACTGTCCGACGCGGGCATTGAAGAGATTACGCCGCCTTACGTACATTTGCGGAAGAACGGCTTGTCCTACTAAGAGTCATCGGTCAGAGCCGCGCCTGTCAGGAAGCGGTTGGTGTCCAAGCGCGAGAGCCCTTCGTGTGCGCGAGCCCACCCCTTCCTCACGGTCGGGGCTCTGACCGGGACCGAACGAGAGACGACATCATGAACCTATTCGCCCTCATCGCCGAAGCCGTCAGCAGCCTCGGCAAGAACAAAGTGCGGACCGGGCTGAGCATGCTTGGCATCGTCATCGGCGTCGGCGCGGTCATCACACTGGTGGCGATGGGGCAGGCGACCAAGTCCCGCGTCGAAGAGGAGATCGCCAAACTCGGCGACGACTGGATGTTCATCGGTTACTGGGGCATGCCACGAAGCGGCGTTCGCAAGGGGGAACAGGAACGCAAGCCCTTGCAGACAAAAATCGAGGCGGACGGCATCATACAGCAGTGCACGGCCGTGAGGGCGGCAACGCCGCGCAATCGCATGACGATGCAGGTTCGGTCGAGCTACAGCAACTATGCGTCACAGGTCGTCGGGGCCTATCCGTGCTATCAGGACATTCGGCGTTGGACCGTGGACGCCGGCAGATTGCTCGACCAGGGCGACGAGGAGAATAATCGTCCTGTTTGCGTCATCGGTCAGACGACGGCCCGTGAATTGTTCGGCTCGGTCAACCCGGTCGGCGAATACATCACCGTCAAGAACTCAAGATTCAAGATCGTGGGGCTGCTCTCATTCAAGGGCCGGGGCGGTTGGCGCGACCTCGATGACATCATTCTTTTTCCGTATATGGTCTTCCAGCGAAAGATCGCAGGAACCGAGGTCTCAGGGACGATCCTGGCGGCGGCCCACCATGGCATCAATGCCAAGATTGCCGAGGAGCAAATTCGCGGCTTTCTGCGCCAGATGCACAACCTCAGGGAAGACGACGCCGATGATTTCCGAATCCATTCACAGAGCGAATCGGCCAGGACAAAAACGGCGGCCAGCCAGGAATTTCAATTCCTGCTAAGAATGATTGCCAGCATCTCCCTCGTCGTCGGCGGCATCGGTATCATGAACATCATGCTGGTCAGCGTGACCGAACGGACACGCGAGATCGGGCTCCGCATGGCGATCGGTGCCGATGGTGTCGACATCCTTTCTCAGTTCCTGATCGAAGCCGTCATGCTCTGCACGCTGGGCGGGGTCATCGGAATGTTCGTCGGATGGGGCTTCAGTCATCTCATGACGCAACAGGGCTACGAAACGCAAATCTCTTACTGGATCGCCGCCATTGCTCTGGGATGCGCTTTCATCACCGGCATCCTCTCCGGATTCTATCCCGCATGGCAGGCAAGTCGGCTCGACCCGATCGAAGCGCTACGCTACGAATGACAGGCAAACGCTCGAGCTTAGCCGTACTGTCGCGTGAGCCAGTCTCGCAGCACTTCATAGAACGATTGGTGAACGGCCTCTTCGAGCCAGGGGTAATGGCCGCATCGTTCCCATTCATGATACTCCAGTTGCGGTAGATGGGGTGCGAGCACGCCACGAATCATCTGACCGGGATGGGGGTCTGCGGAACCATGCAACATGAGCACGGGCGTACGGATGGCACTGAACTCGGCCGGGTATCGCCCCTCTTCCTGAAGGCGAACCATGTCCTCCCAGCTTTCCTGATGCGCCCTGGCGTCGAATGCGTCGGTTTCATCCTTGTGGGGAATCAACTTGACGGAGTCGATGACTTGATAAAGCCTTCCCATCGCTTTGAGCCTCGCGTCAGGATTGGTTGGATATCTCTCCATGATGCGCGCCGCGCGACCCTTCAACGTGTCTCCCATTCGTTGCTCGCGAATATCAGTCATTCGTTCGCGCGACGCTGGATCGAAGGTCCCGCAACTCACGAGCACGATCGCGCCAATGGAATCGGAATGAAGCGCCCCGTAGGCCAACGCCAACATCGCGCCCCAGGAGTGGCCGACGATGGCAGGTCGCGAGTCTCCTCCGTGCGGCTGCAAGAGCTCATGCAGGTCAGTCACATGATGAGAGACGGTCAACCGCTCATCACCGGCGCCGCGCTGAAAGGGCTCCAGCACTTGGAAGTCCTCCGCAAGGCGACGCGCGACAGGTGCCAAGTAGCCGGGGGCACCCGGCCCGCCGTGCAGAAGCGCGATCAACGGTCCTGATGTCCCATAGCGTCGAACGCGAATCGTCGGCATGATGTTCGCTCTTTCGATTCAACCCGGTTACTTCGAAGTGCCTACTTTACAGAATGTCATGATAAAACGTAATCTGACATCATGTTTACTCGATTCTACACGGCACTAATCAGCGTCGGAATATCACTCGGCGGCTGTGCCGCACCCATCAAGGAGACCGACATGAAACCGAAGCTCTTTCGAGTCATCCTGCCTGTTTCGGACATCGAACGTGCGACCAGGTTTTATGGGGCCGTCCTCGGCAATTCGGGAATGCGAATCTCCAACGGACGGCACTATTTCGACTGTGACGGAACGATCCTCGCATGTTTTGATCCGCGAGCCGACGGCGATGATTATGACATGACACCCAATCCGGAGTGGCTCTACTTCGCGGTCGATGAAATCGAGACCGCCTATGAGGCTTGTATGAAAGCAGGCGCAACTGCACGGGCGGGAGATGTCCACGGAGCTGCGGCCGGCAAGATCAACGCGCGGCCGTGGGGTGAGCGATCGTTCTACGTCGAGGACCCATTCGGCAACAAGCTCTGTTTTGTCGATCGGTCCACCGCATTCAGAGGTCCATGACAGAGCATATGTGAGTTATTTCTTCTTTTTTCGAGTCGTCGCCCGTCTGATGTAGTCTGCTGCGTCCGGTGTCTTGCAACCGGTTTCGCCGTGGTCAACCTCAACCTTGCCGATTCGCCTTGCCGCGGCCAATGCTTCTTTCCGCAGGCCGGCGTTACGCATGCCGATCGCAATGAGGCATCCGTTCATCGAATATCGAGTACGATTCTTGCTCTTGTGTATCTTCTTTTCGATGACGCCGATCTTGGTCTTGAAGTAGTCGTCGGGGCAATCCGAACTGTGCAGTGCCAGGCGCGTGATCAGATTCCAGCCCAGTTGACCGAGCCATTCGTCTTTCGAATTGCTCCATTTGTCAATCGTCTTTCGGGGCATCTCCGCTCGTCCGGCCAGACCACCGAGGGCGTCCGTAATCGCGTAATTGTCCAGTTTGCGCGCCCAGGATTCGACGAGCTTGGCGTCGACTTTTTCGGGATCGCCGATCATCGTGGCGAGTATCCGCGCGTCATGATTGCCCGTTGCCCATAAATCCACGGCCAGCTCGTGGTCGCTCTTGATCTTCTTGGCCAGCGCTTTGAGGTTGGCATAGCTCACACCGAACATCGGCTCATGGATGCCATGTCGGGCATACACTTTACGATTCTGTGCCGTGCCACACTTCTTCAATTCCTTCATGGCGAGCTGGCAGTTCATCTACGGGCTCCGATCAAGATTGGCTCATCAGCTTACAAGTGCCAGCACGGCGCCGGCCGGGTCCTGAATGACACAAAAACGGTTTGAGCCCATCTCCCTGGGCCCGTCGATGACATGCCCTCCCAATTCGGTGCAGCGCTTGGCGCTCGCGTCGACGTCCTCCACATTCACGTAAACCATCCACTGTGGCGGCATGTTCGCATTCGGGCCACGGGCATGACAGATCCCTGCGACCGTTTCGTCGCCGTTCGGCGTCTTGATGTCGAAATCATGGTATTCGCCCATTTTGTGCGGCGTCGCCTTCCACCCCACGACGTTGCAGTAGAAGTTTTTGACATTTTCCGCATCAGGCACCGTCAGGTCACGCCATACGATCGAACCGATTTGAGGTTTTTCATCGGACACTTTGTTCCTCCTTTCAACCCATCTTTCTTTCATCCCCTAATGGATTCACGTGGGCCGCCTTTTTCGCGCTGGATTTTTGGATTTCTGGCGCCTGGGCCAAGAGAAGGGCGGCATCCAACCCTTCAGCAACCCCGATTGTCATCTTCTTGGTTCTTTTCCGTGCAATAAAGGCCGCTCAATTGTTCCACCTGAGTTCCACACTCCGGGCAGACGCCGGATTCGTTGGCTCGCAGATCGTAGGCACACTTGATGCAGATTCGAATCCCGTAGACGTTCAACTTACGGCGAAGTTCGCGGCGAATCCGATGACCTAGCACCCAGAAGATGACCGCCTGGCAAAGTGGGATCATCAAGATGTAAGGAATAATCGCGGCCAATACAAAAACAGGCGTTGTCGCAATGGTGACCAGAATCACGATTCCGGCAAAGCTCACGACAACCGTCGCGACGATCAAGAAAATGGACAGCCCGCTGTTGAGGGCGCCATTCAATGCAGGCGTAAAGGCTGCAAGCCGATCGCTGTCGGTTGCAAAGCGTCTTAATTCAGGAAACAGCTTTGCGCGAAAGGAGTTTTTCTTGATCCCTGGCACGTCATTGACTGGTAAAACTCAGGATGATGTTCACGACCGCGCATATCGACCAGATGATCATGATATTCTTATGGTTGTGAGCATCGGCCTTCTGCCACCCCCAAATAAACGCATAGAGGCCGCAGATGATCCCGAAAATACCTTTTCCAACCCCTTCGAAATTGAACAGTTTGATCAGAATAATGATCCAGCAGACGATGGATACCAGGCTTAACAAGACGGAGAGAAGGAACATGATTTCCATAATGCGTCCTTTCGCAGATAAGAGGAAACTCACCCAATGGCCGACGGCCAGGCCAGTCGAATCACCCAATACAGCAAGAGGCTCCAAAGAAGCATCATTGTCAGGCCGGTCTTTCGTTCAACGGTCTCGATTCGATGCACCAGCAATTCTCTCCAACGGTTGGACAAAATCACGGAGATGGTCATCAGAAACAGGGCCGCGAAGATCAATGGTGAGAAGGCATGCAGATGCAACATGCCGTACCACCGGAAGTGCAGCATCTCATTCAACGAACGAGTGAGCCCGCAGCCCGGGCAGGGCACATCAAAAGAACTGAGCAACGGGCAGGCCCAGATCGTGTAGCCCAGCAAACTCGCCGCGACCTGAACGAGAGCAGCGCCGGTCACGGCGATGCATACCCAGCGATGCTTGAGGACGGAAGCCAAGACCGGTTGCCTGAAATGGCGTATCATCGACGACCTGCGGCCGTTCAGAACTTCACATCCGACGGATGTCGCATCTGTCGCAGTCAAATTAAGGCACCACTCCGTTTTCTTGTTTCTTGCAAACGAGCAAAGGCCGAACGATCTCAAGCAATCTGTAGTATAAACACTCACGGATCGCTCGGGAACCTGGCGTTGGAATCATTTGCGACCCATTAACGAAATCGTCCTCGGAATTCTTCGACCGGATATTTCTCAGCATTCTTGACCATCTTGTCTTTCAGTGCCTTGGAAATGTCTATTTCCAGCACATTCGCGAAAGACAAGGCAAAACAGAGAATGTCCGCCAATTCTTCGCGAACCTGCTGCATCTCCTCTGCCGACTCTCGGATGTCCCTGGCCTGATTCAAGGTGAGCCATTGAAAGTGCTCCATCAGTTCCGCGGCCTCGATGGCAATGGACATGGATAGATTCTTGGGACTATGGAATTGGGACCAGTCGCGCTCGTCCACGAATTGCTGAACCAGCATACGCAGCTCTGCCACGGTCATGGTTGAATCCGACATGAGGCACCTCCCGAGCTTATCGTGACCGGGATGGTCGCCCGTCGTCAAGTAAACGCTTGGAAAGCCTGATGCAGATCGACATGGCCACGTTTCGTCCGGCCATGCCTCACCAAGAATTTGATAATGAGGGTCTTACTTCCGTCGCTTCCTTGACGGGGAGGGGGCGCCCTTGGACCGCATCGCCTCGATCCGCTGCCGCAGGACGATGGCATCTTCATAGCGCTCTTCCGCAACGGCCTTTTCTAATTCGGATTCGAGCTTTTGAACCGGGTCCGCAGGCATCCGGGCCATGATCTCCTGCTGGAGCGATCGCAGGATGCCGGCTTCGGTCGATTCCTCCAGAGGCTCCTCGTAACCGACCTCTGACAGAATTTCGCATATCATGCTCAAACCGGATTTGACGCGCGCCAATGCAGTCTTGAATCGACCCTTCCGCAAAGCGAGGTGCACTTGAGCCCGAGTGTTCATCATAATCAGGTAAGGCCGGTATTGTTCAAGCGCCTCGCGGTCCGCTTCCTCTTGGGAATACTTGCGACATATATCGAGCAGAGAAAGATTCCGGGCCGTGTCACGCTCGACACCCTCGAAGTCTTCCAGCACGAATTCTGCAAGATATCGGTGATAATATTGCACCGCTTCTTCGCGTAGCGCCTGGCATCCTTCCGGCGTCAGTTCGTAACCCAAATCGGTGCCGTTGAGTTCCTTGTATTTTTCGAGCTGAGCCAAGTGATGGTCCAGAAGGGATTCCGCGCCGTGCGGCCTCTGGCCGTCCGGACGACCGCTCACCTCCATCTGAAGAACGCCAAGATCCAAACGCATCTGAATCTTGACCGTGCCGTCATCGCCGGAGATCTTCCGGACCGTGATCTGGCCGGGTTCATAATCCCAACCGGTCAGTATCCGTCGAAGGTCGTACGAGGCCATGACTGAACTCCTTTCGCATTGGCGCTGTTCCTATGTAATTATACATCACCAGAATCGGCTAGCAGGCGGGGGTATCAATACTGATAACGCTGTTTTTCCACGTACCGATAAAGACCGGATTATTCAGCGATACGAGACTACAATGATGGAAGAGCAAGCGAATTGTATATCTGGGCAAACTTTGCCGTATCGGCCTTCGTGCCGCGTTGATATCGGTCCTTGGCCGATCTCCATGCACCTACTGCGCGGTGAGGGCAATGCTCCAAGGGCGACAGGGCAACCTTACAGCATATTCACCTTGTGCAACATCGAGGTTTCGACTTCTTTTGGTCCTGAGATCGGCAGGACAACGGTAAACTCCGACCCCTTGTCAACCTCGCTCGTTACATCGATTCGACCGCCGAGCATGGTGACCAGTTCTTTGCTGATCGCCAAACCCAAGCCCGTGCCGCTGTGCTCCCGCGTCATCGACCCATCCAGCTGACGAAACTGCTCAAAAACGCGAGGCAACTCCTCCTCGGGAATCCCGATTCCCGTGTCCCGGACCTTCACGAAAATGTGCTTGTCATCCAACTGTCCCAGCTTAAGTTCGATCAGACCGCCTTCCGGAGTAAATTTGACGGCATTGGATAGCAGGTTAAACAGAATCTGTTGAATGCGTCCGGTGTCTGAAAAAATATCCGGAATTTCTTCCGGAATGTCCGCCACAAATTGAAGACTCTTTTTATCCGCGAGTGGGCGAATGAAATCGAGCAGGTTCCGCAACATTTCAGGCATGTTGACCGTGGTTGGATGGAGCTCCAGCTTGCCCGCCTCGATCTTCGCCAGATCCAGAAGGTCATTGATGAGGCCGAGCAACATGCGGCCGCTCGACATGATGTTCTCCGCATACCGCAGTTTGCGTCCGCCTTCCGAGCTGGCCGCTTCGCGCAATAATTCTGCAAAGCCGATGATCGACGCCAGGGGCGTTCGCAGCTCATGGCTCACGTTCGACAAGAACTGACTCTTGAGCTTGTTGGCTTCGAACAACGCGACGTTTCGTTCGGCCAATGCCGCCAGTTTTGTGTCCAGGCTCTTGTTGATCCTTCGTAGCTCGTTTTCAGAAGCCTGGAGGTGGGACAGCATTGCGTTGAACGCTCGGGACAGTTCTTCATATTCGTCACCGGTCGCAATTTGGCTTCGAACGCTGTGTTCGCCTTGTGACACGCTTTCGGCAACGCGCGTCAACTCACGGACCGGAGATAAAATCAACTTCTGGGTGATCAGATAGAAGACCAGAATGGCCAAAATGCCCGCCAATGCCCCGGCCATCAGGCTCAAACCGAAGTTGATCAGCAAATCCACGCGCGCACGTGGAGCGAGGTGTTCCACGGTGATGACACCAAGCAGCGTCCCTGGCGAATAATTCTCGCCGCTCGATCGGATCGGGAAGACCATCTGGTATCGCACCGCGTTGCGTTCCACCTCCGAGTATGGGGCTGATTCGGTGATTGCAGGATCATTCGAGAACTTGCGAATCGCGTCTTTGACATAGTCATCCGCGTCCGCGGGTGGTTTCGGGTCGAGCGGGTCCGATAACTGTATTAGTGTGGGAACGGGGCCGTCTTGCCCGGGTCGAACGGAGTCCACAGGCCAATACAATCGCAGGGATTGCTCCTTCAGTTTCCAGTTGCTTCCCCCGAGTTGACTGCGAGACAGGGCCAATCGTCCGATTTGTCGGGTCAATTGGATGTTGCTTTCATGCACCAAGTCTCGCATGCGAAGCCAGGGCACGAACAAGGCCGCCGCCACGATCAACAACACCGCCATCCCGAAGAGTATGCGACACTTGGCGGCGAGTGAGATTGACAGGAATGAGATCCGAGGCATTCGCGATAAACTCCCGTTCTTTATCGTATCATTTCTTGAACCACGACGCCCCAGAACATGTTCACTCCCTCTGAGGAGAAATGATTACATTGACCCGCTAGGATTCTGCCGATATCATAAAAGGCTTGTCTATTTGAAGTTGGGATCGATTTCATGCGACGCTTGCACCTCGTTCTTGCTCTGTTTTTGACGCTGGCCGGCACTCTTGAGACCCTGGCTCAAACGAGGTCGACCCGGGGCAGGGATCGGGTGTTGCCTTCGCAAAGACACCGGATGCGCGGAAGCTATTCCGAAACCGGCGACTCCCGGCTCTCCGGCATTCTCAGTCGTAGTCGCCGCACGCCCTACGGCATTCGAAGTTCGGACAGGGAAAGAAGAACGACGAGTGAGGGATATTCATTTGAGCGGAAATTTGATCTTCTCAGACCGATTCAGCCGTTCGCGAGCCCGATCGTTCGCGATCTGAACCGCCGCAATCTGCTCAGAAGCCGTTCACCTTTGGGGCGAAGAAGCGCCTCTTTTATCGGCCGTCGCTACTACGGTATGGAGCCGGACCGTCGGAGTCCGGGCGATCTCGACATTCCGCCCCCAAGTCCCACGGTCACAAAAATTGAGAGTGACACGGAAGGCCGCAGCTATACGGATCTGCTGGTTGCCCGACTCCGCAAGAAAGCAGATGATTACTTCGACTTGGGAATCACCTACTTTCGAGAAAAAGAGTATCTGAAATCGCGGCAACATTTCGAACTGGCCCAACAAGTCGATCAGGACCATCCCCGAACATATCTTGCCAAGATGATCGTTTCCTTTCAGCGCGGGGATCTTAACATCGCGATCGTGAGCTTGAAGCACGGCATTGACCGCGCCGAGTCTCTTGACGACCTTCGAATCGACTGGAAGCGGTTTTACGCGACGGAGCAGGAGTTTCAGCGTTTGGTTGATTCAGCCAGCCTTTTGGCCAATTCGCCCAAGGTCTCCCCGGGCGTGAAGCTGTTGCTTGCCTACTACACGTGGCTTAACGGCGACCTGCAGACGGCAATTTCCGTAGCGGAATCCGCTGAAAGACAGGCCGAGGCCGACAGGAAAGCGTCAAGCACCGAACAAACCAACCTGGTTGATGAGGCCCGTGGCGACAAAAAGCGATTCAGCCAATTGTTAATCGAGGCTCGGGATCGACCTCAGGTCTCCACAACAGGCGATCAGAACTAGTCCCCTGCTCAGACGACAAACGAAGATTTACTTTGGCGGGCCTTACTCAAACGCATTCGGGATCTTTGAATGCGTTCCCAGGCCGCGCCGAAAAGCTCACTTCGAGGGAATAGGAAGCAGCGGCGTCCATGGTGGAATTGGATCTAACAAGCCGACATCGTTGGAGAGAGATCGTCTTGCGGTACCGCACGACGGTCTCGTGTTTCGCCCACGCCCTCCTGTTTTCCGTTGCCTTCTTCTGCGCATTCGGACTCTATTACAACTTGAGGTCATTCGACCGCTGGTTCATGCACTACTTTGTCCCTCTCTTGCCTTTGGTCGTCTTCATCAAGATGGTCGTTTTCGCAAGGATGAAGCTGTTCCGAGCGTCATGGCGTTACGTCGGAATGCGGGATCTGTGGTCTCTGACCATGGCGTCTCTTGTCAGCACGAGCATCTTCATTCTCTGTTACATCGTGACGTCCAACTGGCTTTATCCGCCTCTCTTCGATGACAACATCAAGCCTCAATTCCCGGAATCCACGTTTCCACTCGACCTCGTTGCCACAATCGCTTGTGTCGGGGGATTCCGCATGATCTTTCGACTCTATAACGAAGAGATCAGGCCGGTCACCACCAGCAGTCAGCGTCCGTGCCTTATCCTCGGCGCAGGCGACACGGGTGAAGCCCTTCTTCGCGAAATCCTGCGTATGCGTGGAGACCGTTACCGGGTCGTCGGATTCCTCGATGACGATGGCGCCAAGCAAGGCACTCGCATTCACGGCGTCCCTGTTCTTGGTCGAATCGACCAGACCAAGGCCTTTTGTGAAAAACACGATATTCAGGAACTGTTGCTGGCCATGCCCAATGCGTCTCACAAGGCGCTTCGGCGAATCGTTGAACAATGCGAAGGAATGAACGTGTTGTTCCGAACGATCCCGGCCATGGAAGCCGTGATCGAGGGAAGGGTCACGGTCTCTCAAATTCGCGACGTCGACATCAACGATCTTCTCGGCCGCGAGCAGGTCGAACTCGATGAGGAAAAGATAAGCGACTATATTCACGAAGAGAAGGTTCTCGTCACCGGCGCAGGCGGATCAATCGGCTCTGAACTCTGCCGGCAGATTGCTCGTTATCAACCCGCCAAAATCGTCTTGGTTGAGCGAGCGGAAAACAACCTCTTCGAAATTGACCGTGATCTCCAAAGGAGATTTCCTCAAATCTCGCGGGTCTGTTACATCGCGGATATCTGCGACGTCCAACGCATCGAGAGCATTCTCGAGACGGAAAGACCCGCGGTCATCTTTCACGCCGCCGCCCACAAACACGTCCCGATGATGGAAATCAATGTCGGCGAGGCGATCAAGAACAACATTCGCGGCACGCAGATCGTGGCCGACGCCGCCAAGAAATACGAAGTTCGCCGTTTTGTCATGATCTCAACGGACAAGGCCGTCAATCCCACGTCCGTGATGGGGTGCACGAAACGCGTTGCAGAAATGTACATTCAGCAACTGCGACAGGACACCGAGACTCAGTTTATGACCGTTCGTTTCGGAAACGTGCTCGGCTCCAGCGGATCGGTCATCCCGATCTTCAAAAAACAAATTGCCGCCGGCGGCCCGGTGACGGTGACCGACCAAAAGATGACCCGCTATTTCATGACCATACCCGAGGCTTCGCAGCTTGTTCTCCAGGCAGGCGTGATGGGCAAGGACGGCGACATCTTCGTGCTCGACATGGGAGAGCCGGTCAAAATCGTCGATCTCGCACGAGAGATGATTACGCTGAGCGGCCTGCGGCCGGGTGAAGACATCGAAATACAGTTCACGGGCATACGTCCTGGCGAAAAACTCTATGAAGAACTCAGTGTCACCGGCGAAAACATGGGCAAGACGACACACGAGAAAATCTATGTCTGGCGAAACAAGAAGGAAGACTGGCCCCGTGTATGCCAGACCATGAATGAACTCATTGCACGTGAGCGTGATCTAAGCCCTGACGAACTCCGTCTTCGTCTTGCGGATATCGTGCCCGAGTACGTCTCTGACCTATCAACGCAGTCTGAGAAGACCGCTCCGACGGCAGCCCGTCCGGGTGAACAACACATACAGACCGAAGGTGCGCAAAATCTCAATTCTCTGCCGTTCGGCGAGTCTCCCATCTCGTAGCGTCATTCAAGGGCCTTCAAAAGATCCTGGACGAGGCTCGGGGGCCGTCATTGGACGTGCTCGAAGACATTTCGCAACGTATTCCAGCCATGGATCATCGAATAATGCATATGGACGGAACTTCTCAAAGATGCCTTGTTCTTCGCTGCACGACAGCGCCCGGTAGAAGCCCAGCTTGTTGGCAAGAGGGGAGTCGATCAGTCTGCTCGAATCCGATGCGCTCATCTGGAACAGTACACGGTGGTCAAACTCATGCATCGACTGCCGATCGAGGGTTCGCTCAAGCGCGCTCAGCGTATCCGTCCACGCAAAGGTGTGCATTCCCAACGCCGGGCCTTCGCGCAAAATCTCGGAAAACTGCTTGTCCGCAGTCGGCCCCTGTTTTTCCGAATCCATCGAAAAGCTGAAATCGTCCTCGCTGCGACGCAGCATGCGATATCGCTGTAGACCAAAAATCAACAGATAGATCGCGGGCGCATCAGTTTGCTCGGCTTCCTGTCGACGCTGCAATTCTTCGGCCAGTTTGGTTATGGTCGGTGTCACGTCGCGCCATTCGACGATCGTCATCGAGTGCGGTAGCGCCGAGCAAACCCGTGCAAGCGTGCCGGCCAGGGCCGAATCGGCCGCACAGCCGTCAAAGACGTAAAAATCCGCCGATGATGGTGAGTGTTGAGCCGCAAGGGCGATGATCGTGGCCGTCATCAGCCCCATGGCGGCATCATCGCGTTGGCCCAACATGATGAGATTGGCCCCGCTTTGTCTGCGAAACGTCACAGCAGTCGGGTCCTTGATCGTAATCGCCTCGCCCAACCAGGCCTGGGCCGCGGTCTGTCGTTCAGGCCAACTCGCGGACTCGAGCATTTGACCCAACGGACGGTTTTTACGAATATCCGCAGGTGCATTTCCCTCAAAGACAATGGTCGGCTCATGCCGGCCCGACCAAGCCTTGGACAGATCATGAACACGCTGCAAATACTGATCTCTCTTTTCGTCCGGTAGCCACGATGTCTGAAAGGGACTGTTGCCTTCCATCAAACCACCGGCGTCGTTGTAGATCGCTTCTCCGGGCCGGGACAGCAATCTTGCCGCGGTGTTATCATCGTTGAGAATCAGTTGTGAGTCGGCCTCCGAACACTGCAATGCAATCCGAACAGCCATCTGACCGATCGTGCTGCGAGGCAGCCCCGACGTACCGGCCAACGTTTGTGATCCGAGCAGGGCATGAATGCCAAAAGCACGTCCCTGGCGAACGAGCCGGTCCAGCAACATCGACGCGTCATGCCCGAGTTTGTCATCTTCGACGAAGAAGATCTGGAACTCATCGATGACGAGTAACGATCGTGGCATCGGCTCGGCGCCGGCGGTCTTTCGATAGGAAGAAAGGTCCTGTACGCCGGCATTTCGAAACAGCTCCCCCCGACGGTCCATCTCGGCATCCAGCCTTTGCAGAACGCTCAGACCAAACTCGCGATCACTCTCGATGGCAATCGCCCGGGCATGGGGAAGCTCATGCGTGGCATAGGACTTGAACTCCACACCCTTCTTGAAGTCCACCAGATAAAACTCGACTTCATCCGGCCGAAAGCGCATGGCGATATTCGTAATGATGACATGCAGGAGCGTTGACTTGCCCGAACCGGTCTTGCCGGCAATCAAGGCGTGCTGCGCGACGCCCTGGCCCAGGCTCAGCCGCTGGAGCCTTGTCGCGCCGGTCCGGCCGATCGGAATACTCAACTCCGAGCTGCTGTCGGACGTCCAGCATTGTTCGTCGCTCGGTGCGATGATCTCGAACGGAACTTCGACGCGGCTCGATTGGATCGCCGCTTCTCCAACGGTGTGCATCAGGCGCGTCATGACACCATCCGCGGGTGGTGCGTCCAATCTCAGCGGAAACTGTCGAAACACATCGTCCTGCAGGACAAATTGATCGTCTTCGCGAGCAACGACGACACTGTGCGCCCTGACGTCGTCCATTTCGATCCCGTGCGGAATACGCTGTCGCGTATCGTGGACGATCAAGGTATACACCCCGCAACGGTTCCCGCTGTTGACGATGCTGCTCAACCGTCGAACGGCCAACTCGCTGAAATTCGCCGGAAAATTCGTAATGATCAGAAATCGATAAGGCTCGGCGAGTTCCCCGGCCTGCTGATTATAAGCTTCGATGGTCTCAAACTCATTGCGAAGATACTTCTGAATGACGTTTTCCATGTGGTCGGTCAGGTCGGAAAGCCGTTGTTCGATGTGCGCGCTGTCCGTCCAGATTCGTTTTCCGACCAGCGTCTCGTCGTGGTCAGCAAGATGCATGAAGCCCGCGAAGTTCTCGCCGAGACCGAGCGGGTCAATGATGATGAAGTGAACGCGCCCAGGCGGGAGCGACGTGAGCAAGCGTACCATGACCGCCTGAACGGCACGAATCGCTTGGTCGCGACCTTCCTGATCGGTTTCGATCAACAGTGAACATCGATCGGGGAAGTTCAACAGCGCCGGGACGGCCAACTCCGACTTGTGATTAACATGGAGCCGGCCATGTTGAAGGGCGTCTTCGGCGATCTGCTTCAAGTCAACGTCGAGGGAACCGAGGCGAAACACCGAAGCGAAGTTCGGTGAGGGCGCCCATGTCTCCCAGGACGGGTCCGCCCAATCGCGGCAATCTTTGTGATGGAGTTGCTCCGTTTCATCGATCAACGTCTGGATGCGCGTAAGTCCGTATCTCCACTGGTCTTCGAGCGCCGATCGCGCAGAAGTGAATTGCCCCTGATAGCCGCCGGTCAACTGCTCATGCCGTTTTCGAGCCAGCTTGAAGTAGCGGCCGTATTGTTCATGCAGGGAGACGATTTGGGTTTGTTGACGGTTGTCGGCGTCGTCCTTTGCTTTGTCTTTTCGCTTCTCCACGTCGGCCCAAAGTCGGGTGGAGACCTCCTTGATTTGATTCAGGGAGCCTTGACGCTGTTGCGAAATCTTGGCGGCCGTGGAAGCCATCTCCGTCTTGGCCTGTTCAACCTCATCGTCACGTTTCTTGCAGGCCCGCGCTTCGCGTTCCCTGAGTTCACGCGTTTCCTGTTTGCTCCAATGCTCAAGCGCCAAACGAGCATTTTTCAATGCCTGGGACATCGGATGGTAGATCGCCAGGACCTGAGATCGGGCTATTCGCCACAAGACGAAACCGCCGATGAGAATGACGGTCGCCGTGACGGCGAGGGTGATTGTGCAGATCAGCAAATACGAAGGCCAGCCCGCTTTCGTCGCAAAGGTGAACCAGGCCACAAACGCGACCGGTAAGATGCAAAGAAGAAGACCTGCCAGATGCGCCCGGCCACCCTTGAAAAACCGTGGCAGCATCAACGCCTTCAACGCGTCGAGATGATGCTGAGCGACTTCGCACTGCCAGCGAAAGGTTGAGTTCGAATCTTTTTCTGAAGGAAGAGCCTCTGAGGATTCGTCAAGCTCCGCGGGTGGCGACTGCCGATACTCTTCGAGCAACCGGACGGCTTTTTGCTGAATCGAATCGATCAGCTTCCTCCTCTCGGGTATTTCCTCCTGAATACGCTTGAACTCTTTGTAGAGTTGCGTTTTGGTCACTTCAAGATGGCTTTCGGCCACCCATCGCGTCCGTTCGACCTTGATTCTCGACGTTCGACTGGCGCCCTCCGCCTGATCGGTTAGCCTCTGGTGCGCTGCTTTCGTTTCCTGTTCGACTTTTTTCGAATCAGACTCGTACTGAGTGCGTACTTTTTCGATCCGATCCTCATGTTGCCGATGGGCCGCATCAATGACCTTTTTTAGACGCTGTCGGATTTTCTCTTCCAGTGTCTCAAAGCGAGCTTGGATCGAGGCCTCGTCCGCCTGGAACCGTTCGCCAAGTTCCGACCGGGCTGCACGAACGGATTCGACCGAAAGATTCAGAAAGTCTTGAAGCGCGACCCGTTGCCGCTCAACAGGAGTCTCCTCCGTTGCGAACGACTGCTCTTGTCTATCTTCACCCGTCAAGTCCGGCATTGTTTACTCGTAATCGTCTCCACAATCTCGGCGGACCTTGACGAGAAGCGCCGCCATATGGGACATTGTTTTGTCCGCGGCGCGGATTCTCAATTTGATCGGCATCAGATGTTTTTCCTCAAACTTTCTGCCCATCTCGTCGCGCCAGACGGATTGCACGTTATACCAGTCGTGGAAAAGTTCTTTCAACGCGTGGTTGATTTTTGCCTGTCCGGATCTTACGCTCATCGTCAGTCTCTTTCCGTCGAGAAATTTGACGCCGTCGGATCGTGATTAACCATCTGGACGCCAAAGGACATGGTTCTGATCGTCCAAGACGGCCTCGATCGACGTGCCGCTCAGGGCCACCAGGAACCCACTCGGCAACGACAGAACCTCATCCCAGTCAGGCCGCAGCCTTAAGAGGTCCACTGCACGCACGGCTTCGTACTTCGAAGCTTCATTCTCGTCAACGGACCCGACGAACCAGCCGCTGTCCTCGCGTGATTTCACATCGATTCGTTCAAGAAAAATCCGCGATTGGTTCCAGCACCCCCCGGCCAGCACGACCTTGTCTCCGGAAGCGCACGGCTTGGCCCCCGGGTTCAGCTTGGAAATCGCTTCTCGATGAAGCTTGCTGATTTGGCATCCTTCCGGAAAGGAAAACGCCGGCTCAATGGCAAGCACCGTGTCACGAACGGCGGGGGAGGGGGTCTTCTCCCGCAGTTTCTCGTAGCCGGACACCAAGCCGCGAGGTGGCGAAGCGTCACGAACCATCGATGGTGCACCCGTGCCTTGCCCGGGTTCCCCTGCCGGAGGCTGCTCTCTGGCGCCGGCAGGGACCTGTAAGCTGATGTACGCTTCGAGCGAATCCACAAACTTGTCGAGTTGGACCGTAGACTGCGGGACGTCGACTTCGATCGTCTGTCTTGCCCCACGGAGCTGCTCTTTGAATAAACTCATTTCATGTTCAAGTTTCCGCGTCCACGATTTGACGTTTGCGAATTTCTGCTCGGCCTCCTCATAACGCTTTTTCGCCAGACGGAACGCCTTCTCTTCTTCGACCGTGGAGTAATTTCCTCCGGTCGGCGTCTTGTACAATTTCTTGTTGTTTAGCGCGGTCTTCGCTCGGTTGACCAGTTCGGCACGCTTTTGCATCTGGCTCTTCCAGTATCCGTGCTGCTCATGTTTCAGCCAGGCGAGTACACGTTGAATTTCCGCCTCAGCCTCGCCAAGTCCGCCTCCCACGACCTCCGAGAATTTGCAGAGAGAGGCCTTAAAGTCCTTGAGGGCATCGATCGAATCGACTCTGGCGTAGGAACTCATGTTGCAGACCTCAAAGCGCTATCGGCCATGATAAAGCGTGGGAAGCTAACGTTGCTGAAGGTATTCCTCAATGTGACGGGCCTTCTTGCCCAGAAAATTGACATGTCGCTCCGAGGCTTCGAGGAAACGCCTGAGCGTCTTCATCGTATCATCCAGCTCTTCCGAGAACTTACGCTGTTCCTGATCTTTCCAGGTTTCACCCAGACCGAGCATTCGAGCGTGCAGGCCCGCCATCAGGTTCTGCAGCTCTGCGCTGAATCGGCTAAGGTCCTGCGCAAATCGCCTCAACTCTGCGGGGTCTACATCCGCTTTTGCCATGACTTTCCCTTTTCATCAAAAGAAACGACTCGGTATGCTTCTTGTCAGGTTCCGGTAACACCGGTTTGCTGTATTCTATAAATATTATAGGCAATGAGCTCCGCACACGAAATCCCAAACGGGCAGCATGCCCACGTCACACGCCTGTCGGCACATTGTTCATTTGAGATCCGGCCGGTAGGCGTGATAAGATTGCTGGGGCACACGGCGCCAAGCCGACGGACAAAAACACACCCAGAATAGGCTGAGAATTCATGGATACTCAAACGGCCGCCATCGTTCAGACGATTAGCACAGTGGTCTTGGTTCTGATCATTGCGATCTACGTCGGGCTCACCAAGCGAACCATGCGAGCGTCTGCCAAGAGTCAGGAAGAGGAACGGGCCAGACGTCAGACAGTCGTCAATGAAGCGATTGGTCGTGAGTTGCTGGACATCATCCGGTGCTGCCCAAACCCGGGCAAATCGGCTTCGCCCGTCCTTTTCCCGACATATGTTTGGGACACGATGAAAGGTGAACTGGCGACCCTGGGCAATCCGATCAATACGGCGTTGTCGGAACTCTATACGGAGGTCCGGCGATGCAACGCGGAATACGCGAAGCACATCTATGCAGC
The DNA here is from genome assembly GCA_022360095.1 of Phycisphaerales bacterium. Taxonomy (GTDB): domain Bacteria; phylum Planctomycetota; class Phycisphaerae; order UBA1845; family UTPLA1; genus JAKSDK01. Next base: position 103,652 of record JAKSDK010000527.1, on the reverse strand, counting down.
CAGGAACGCCAGTGAAGAAGAAACCGAACATTACTACAACTGGAATACGGCTGCCCTGCGTCTGATCCGTCTGACAAAGACCACGCACCACAAGCTGATTGAAGTCATTGGATCTAAGGACTAAACGCCGATTGGGAGCCGTGTGACGGGATTGGCCCGTTCAGCCGGTCGGGAACGGGGACACTTTCAGTTTGTGGCAAAACATGCCGATAACTCAGTAGCATTCCGTTCGCCAGATGGATCATGTCAGGAGTTGACGGCATTGTCCCAGCCGAGTGTCGAGGTCAGTCATGTCTCGAAGCAGTTTGCGCGATTAGATCGGTGTGACTCCCTGCGAGACCTGGTTGTCACGGGGCTCTTTCGACGTGCCTCAAAAAAAGATACGCGTGATCGATTCTGGGCGCTTGACGACATTTCTTTTGATGTTCGGCCCGGTGAATGTCTTGGAATCATCGGGCACAATGGTGCCGGCAAGAGCACTCTGCTCAAGCTCATCGCCGGTCTCATGCGACCGGAACGAGGCTCGATCACCGTTCGAGGTCGGCTGACCGCCTTGATTGAGCTTGCCGCCGGGTTTCACCCCGATCTAACGGGCCGAGAGAACATTTTCTTGAACGCGGCCGTTTTGGGCATGTCCCGGCGGACAGTGCATCAAAAGTTCGACAGCATCGTCGAATTCTCCGGGATTCGTGAGTTTCTGGACACGCCGATCAAGCGGTACTCCAGCGGAATGCAAGCCAGGCTCGGTTTCTCGATCGCGGCCCATTTGGAACCACAGGTGATGCTCGTGGACGAGGTCCTTTCCGTCGGAGATCAGGCATTTCGAACGAAATGCAAGGACAGGATCCGCGACTTCATTGCGCAGGGCGGCGCCGTCGTCTTTGTTTCACATGATCTCGAAGCCGTCGCTCGTGTGTGCGATCGCGCGCTTTTGCTCACACAGGGACGGGAGACATTCCTGGGATCGGCTCAGGAGGCTGTGGCTGGCTATCATGATGCCAATGCATCGACGGTCCTGGAAACGAAGCCCGATGGAAGTCCCCTCGTTACGGTTGCTGAGATGAAACTACTCAATGCGAGCGCGGAGCCGATCGAGACGGCTTCACCCGGCGAGCGTGTTTCATTGATACTGGACGTGATCTTCGACGGAGAGATGCAAGGGCCTGCATATGGGCTTTACCTGTTCCGAATGAGCGACCATCTTACGATGTATGAGACAAGCAGCAGCCGCCTGGGCATTCATTCACCGCCCGCATCCCCGGGTACCCGTCACCGCGTTCAAACCGATTTTTGCATGAACGTCTCGCCGGGAGACTATGCCGTCGGTTTTCATATTCGCGATTGGAACGCGCGCCGCTATGCTTTGAATAAGACCTATGCAGTGCCCATCCGTGTCGTAGGGCGTCCCGTCAGCCGTGGTCCCGCGCATTTTGAACCGACCCTGGCCGTCCTGCCTGTCTCCGCCTGAACGACAAGTTCGAACGATACCGAATGCTACTGGGGAAGGCCGTCTTGAATGGTCCAGCCGGGTTGCCAGATGGTTGCGTCCGGTGTGATGGCCACGCGCGTATCGTAATAACGATATTCAGCGTGACCGTCGGCAAATCCAAGTGTCCACTTCGAGAACTGGCTATGCCAACCATATCGTTGGGGAAGCGCTTGGGATGAAAGTACGGTCGGGCCGGCTCGATAAGTGGCGCTATAAAAGCCCTGTTCGACCCAAAGCACGAAACGGGAGGCGTCGCCGCCGATCATGCGTTTCGAAATCCGTCGGGCATATCCAACGCCAGGATCAAAAATATCTCTGACATCGTAGTTTCCACCGGTCAGCCAGGTATAGCCCTGTAACCACCTGGCGTTGAGCGTGTAGCTGCTGCCGTTGGCGTCGAACGAACTGCGAAATTCTTCCTGGACGAATTGCCCTGGAGCGCCAATGAGCGTCGTGGTGAACGACCGGTCACTCGGACATCGATAGGTGCCGGCATCGTGACTGTCGCCCATGATCCCGGGAAGAACGAACTTGTTCAACGGGCGGACTTCAACCGGATAAGTCGATGAATCCGGATTGTACGCTGCTTCTCGAATGGGGTCCGGATTAGGGGCTTTGACCCCGCCGAAAACCCAAGGGGTAAACAGATTGACGCTGGAGAAGCCTGCGTGCCTCGGATAGGTGTACCACGGGATGTGCGGCGTGTCGGAGCTTTCTTCGCTTTTCTGGTAGCCCGTCGTCGCTTCGCCTAACGACTTGAGGTTGGCCAAACACACAGCGGTTCGTGCGATGTCTCTTCCCCTGGTCAGGGCCGGCAGGAGAATCGACAACAATACGGAGATGATCGCGATCACCACGAGCAACTCGATCAACGTGAATCCGCTTTCTGCAGTCTTGTGATTCTTTTTCATCATCGTCCAGTTTGCCTCACGATGGATTCAACACTTCGGTCGGAGAAAGGTCACTCGCTCGTCAGACGGAAGGCGGAGGTGGATCGTAATCCGGGTCATTTTTTTCCGGAAGCTCGTTTTCTTCGTCCTTCTCAGGGCTCGTCGGGTAACACTTCGGGCACATGCCCGTGCCTCCTGGGACATCCGTTGAGAAATACTTGGTCTCGCAAACAAGGCATGTGGATACGCGATAGGCCTCTTTTTTCTTACACGCCGGGCAGTGCAAAGGCATTGTTCCGCCCGCGCGAGCGAGTTCCATCGTGGCCGCCTTGGCTGTTAGATCGAACTCATGTTCGCAATCGGCGCATTTCCAGGCCGTCGCGGTTTGATCGGCTTCGGCCAAGGCCTCCTCATTCGATGAGATAGACCAGTAAATGAGCACCGCGGCAGGGAGCGCAATTAACACAAATGCGATTTTTAGACTTCGCATGATTCCTAGTTCCAATTTTGCTCCAACATTCCGCGGCTCACCAAATATTTTAACGTTAAAAAAATATGTGTCCAGGAAACTGGCCAAAGCTCGTTCGGGTTGTCCTGCCCTTTCCGAGAGCCTCTCGTGTTCCTCAAGCGATTACGATGGGAATCATGAGGGGGGGTGATTACCCTAACTGAAGTCTAGGTATAGTATTGTGAGAAATTAGCCAGAGAGGGGGCGAACTTGATCGGCAAAAAACTTCGACGAATCAAGCGCGATTTCGGCGAGGAGCGCTTGTGGAGTCCCTTCTCAAAGGGTTGACTAAGAAACGCCAACTTGTTAGCGTTAACTTCGAAGCCGACCGTGTGTCCTGGGAAGTGAAGCGGGGAAGTGTCCGCCATCACCGATCGCCGTATCTCAAAATGGCCCGGTCAAATGAGACCCCGGTCATCTTTGCCGTCGATCGGAAGCATCCCATCCCAAATCCTCAGCGAAAGGAGCTTAACCGATGTCTGCCATGAAACTTTACAAGATGATGTTGGTGGGGATTGCGATCAACGCATTCGCGAGCGTTCAGGTCTCTGCGCAATTCGCGTCATCGCTGCTTAATGAAGGTGCGCCACTGGCAATCGCGGGTTCCGGGGCCCAAGTTTCATCGGTGCTCAATCCCAGGATCAACCGAGCCGGCGGCTGGGCATTTTCCGTTTCGACGACCGGCACCGGTACCACGCTGAGCCATGTCTACGGCACGCCTGACGGAATCGCGGCGCCCGCGTTGCTGCGTACGGAAGGAACCGTCGGTCTTTTCGTTCAGACGTCGATCAACTCGGGCTTTGGAATCGATAACGCGGGACAGGTCATCTATCGTGCGGTGATTGACGGTCCGACCCAGCCGACCGTGTTCATTGACGATACCCTTTTTGTTGAAGAGGAAACCGTGATTGCCGGCGGACCGTTGGCCGGCTTCACGTGGGATTTGATCAGCTCTCAACAACTCAGTGTGGACGGCGTGGTTTATCACCTGGCGAGAGTCAAAGATCTATCGAACGCTCAAACGGAACACTTGATGCGCGACACGACACATGACGTGCTCTTGAGCAGCGGCCAAACCGTGCCTGGGCTTCCACAGATTATGGACGATGACAGCACGAGCATCGAGTCGTGGGTCGGACTCTCCGCCGCAGGGACGGAATACATCGTGGAAATCACGATGGACACGACCAATACGCCGCTGACGACCTCCAACGACAACGCGATGGTGGTGTCAGGGAAGGCCTTGTTCCTCGGTGGGGCCATCGTTCAGGAAAATCAACCCGTTCCCGCGGGCATTGGCGGGCTCGCAAATGAAAACTGGGACAACTTCGATGTCTATGAGATCAACGAATTCGGAGACATCCTCATTACGGGAGATACGATCGGCGGTCCCAGCGCTCAGGACGAATTTCTGCTTCTCAACGATCAGATCATTCTACGTGAAGGCGACGTCATCACAGCCGGCACGGTCGGTAGCTCAATTGAACAAGCGGACCTGAATGAACAGGGGGACTGGGCGGTCATGTGGGACATCGGTTCCACCGAAGTGATTATCGTCAACGGCGACGTCGTCGTATCCGAGGGGGATGCGGCCGACGGTGACGGCGACGGCATTCTGGATGCGGCCGTCATCGATGACGTTCAGGGCTCCACGTCCGTAGCCTTCGGGGGCCTTCAGATCAGCGATCGAGATTCAAATGGCGACGTCACGGTCTATGCAAAACTTCGAGCCGACGGAATTGACGGCGGCACGAACACCGAGGGCATCTATAAGATCGTTGTCCCCGTGACGCCATTCCCGGCGAACGATGTGGAAATCAGCATCGAGGACTTCCCCGATCCACAAACCAACGTCCCCGGCGATATCGAGTACAAGATTCGCGTCAGAAACAAGGGCGCCACGGCCGTTGGAAACACGGTTGTCGAAGCCACGATTGATCCCACACTTTCCGGACTGACGGCTTCCGTCCCCGTGAATGAAACGTCCCCCAACGTCCTGGAGACCAGCTTCTCCAGCCTCGCTGCCTATGAGACGAAAGTCTTCACGATCACTGGTACGGCCACAACAGCCGGGATCAAAACCTCATCTGTAGAAGTGACGTTGGCCGGTGATCCGAACCTGGCGAACAACACCGATTCGGAAGACACGTCCGTCGGCGCCGTCACCGATCTCGAAATCACGATCACGGACGACGTTGATCCGTTGACGGTTCTCAACGGAAACATCACGTATACGGTCGAAGTGACCAACAACGGCCCATCCGATGCGACCAATGTGGCCGTCGTGATGAATCTGGATGCAAACACCACCTATGTCAGCAGTGATCCCGTGGCCATTCACAACGGTGTCAATCCGGGCGGCGTGGTGAACGCCGACATCACCGGCCCGCTGGGAACGAACGGACCGCTCACAAGCGGAAGTTCCCTCATGTTCGACGTCACGGTGCAAGCGACCGGCAGCCAGGGAACTCTGACTGCCGATGCGACGGTCACGGGCGACGAAACCGACCCGAACAACGGCAACAACAGTGATTCTGAAGATACGACCTATGCGGTGACTGCAGATCTCGCGATCGAGATCTCCGACGCAACACATGTCATCGGACCCGGTGATCAGATTCTCTATACCGTGACCGTGACAAACAACGGTCCGTCGGCCGCAACAGGTGTTGTCGCTGATATCATGCTTGACACCGACACGACGTTCGTCTCCACGACACCACCGGGTATGCTGGGCGGCCCTCAAGATGTCACCACAGACCCGCCGCAAAACCTCGGCATCGGCGCCAATTTCCAATTTGATATCCTTGTGGATACGAATACCGATCGATACTTGAAGGCGTCCGGCATCGTCGCGGGTAACGAGCCCGACCCCGACGTCGGTGATAACACAACGGCCGAAGTCACGGCGGTCTTCAGCAATTTTGTCGGATCGCCGACCGCGATTCTCTCGACGATTGCAACAGATGCTTCCTCGGACGTACCGGGTGTTCCCGGACAGAAGTTTACCAGCTTCGAGACGCCCGTTGCGAGTCCGAATGGCGAAAACTGGCTTATCGTCGCCGAGATCGATCGTGATACACATACCCTGGACAGCGAGGGGGATGACGACGTTTTGATCCGCAGTCTCGGTGGTGTCATCGAGACCGTCGTGGAAGAAGGGCCTGATCTAGACGATCTGGGCGACCCCATCGGATTCATCGACGAACAGGTTTCGATCAACAACAGCGGCGACTTCGCCTTCACGACAAATCACGATCCGTTTACCTTCAACCCGCAGACCAACACGGAAATTGCCGTGAAGAACGTCGGAGGTGTTCAGACAACTGTGACCCGTATGGGCGCCGCGAATCTGGATACGTTCCAACTCTACTATTTTGACATCCGCTCACCGCTTATTCAGTCAGACGGCTCGATCTGGTTCTACGCACTGATGGGTGTGGACGGTCCGCCCCCCAACTTCGATTTCATGATCACGGGGCGCCACATCTATGATGACGACGGCGCCGGAGGCGGCAATGTCCAGTTCCAGACCGAACCCAATTTCACCTACACGCCCAATGGCATGTCGATCCCCGGTTTCTTCTGGACCAGCCTGGATCGCTATGAACTTACGGTCAGTGAAGACCAGTCCAGCTACCTGATTCAGGGGGTCGTGCAGCGGGTGGATCCGATGGACAATACCATCATGATCAAAGATGTCCTCGCCGTTGGCACAACTGACGCCGCCCCCGCGGCCGCAACGACCGTGGTGATCGAAGAAGGCATCCCCCTGGCGGGCACAGGCTTCGTCTCGCCGGTGGATACGACGCTTCCGGGATCGTCGGATGCCACTGTTCATAAGATGATGCCAAACGGCGATTGGTGGTCGCGCGGCCAGAATGAAGATGACCAGGACTGGGTCCTCCGCAACGGGGCGGTGATGGCCAAGACCGGTGATCCGATTCACACGGGGTCCACAGAGGCGTGGAGTGATTCGGGCAGCGGAGTCAGCTTTTTTGTCTACGCTGCGAACAATGTCGGTGATTTCGTCATCGGCGGTGTGTTGGAATGCGAGGACGCCTTCTCAAATGCGGCGCTCGTGCTGAACGGGGAGAGAATCGTGGCCCGCGAAAACGATCCCGTCGACCTCGATGGAAACGGTCTGTTCGACGACGACTTGTTCATTCAAAGCTTCGGCAGCAACGACATGATCCTGTCGGATGACGGCAAGCTCCGCTTCGTCGTGAACCTTCGTGACAGCAACGCGACGAGTCCTTTCCAAAGCGTCGGATCGGCCTTTGCCGTCATGAACGTCAATTGTCCTGGAACGTTTGGGGATCTTACAGGAGATGATCTTGTCAACGGCGACGACATCCAGAGCTTCGTTGATTGTGTACTCACACCGGGTCCGGCCGGACCCGACTGTATCTGTGCCGACTTCACCTGTGATGGTGAAGTGACGCTCGACGACCTGTCTGATTTCATCGGCTTGCTCTTGCTGCCGTAGTTGCGACGACGTCGTTCGCTCGCGGGTCGTTAATAGAACGGGCATCAAAAGCCCCGGGCATTTTTGCCCGGGGCTCTCTCCGGTTGCGTTCACTCTCTTAGGTATAAAGAACCACAAAGACGCCTCCGAGCGCCAGATTGACCAGCAGCAAAACGGGGATCAACGTGGCCAGGAGCGCCCGGCTTCGGGTCGTGGCGTTGAAGTGTTCGACCCCACTGGAAACGACACCGATGTACCACAGCAGTCCGATCGGCGGGAGAATCAACAGCGCCGGCAACACGGCATTTCCAAATGCTACCGCTCGAACCGATCGCTCGAAGTCACAGCTCTGCAAACCGAGACTCCATAGGATGACATGAATGAAGAAGCCGTAGAGGTGATTCCATACAAGCTGGATGAATGGGACCGCCGTCAGGATGATGAACAAGACTTTCGGTTCGAAAAAGCTGACCGAGGTGTTCACCACGCCCGCCCTCTGTAACAACTCGATACCGGCGAGGAGCGTAACCGTCGCCATGTAGGCGCAAAGAACGCTGAACAACAGCGCGCCGTGGTTCTGTGTCGGAGAGGATAGACGGAAGTATTCTCCCGGTTGAATTGCCAGTCGTGCCACGCTGTCCAGGAATGCCCTGACGAGGCCGACCTGATGACGATTGGCCCACGGTGTCCCGTAATTCAAAGGTTCCCCGAACGCATCTTCGGTGATCGGCCGAACTCGCATTTTTGCAACGTCGAGCATGTGTCCGCAGCCCACGCATTCAAATCGCCGGGGATTGGGTAGCCCGAGACTATCGCCGCCTTCATAGGTTTGACCGCAACGGTCGCATAAGAATTGGACGGAATCTCGGCCAAATGCGTAGTCGGTTACGTCGAAAGGATCGCCGCATTCGGGACACCTGTTCTCAGGCAGGTCCCAGAGCAAATATTGGCAACCGACACAGTTCATAAGTCCACCCCGGCCGCGCCTCAATCGGCGTGGCGTTCGATCTCTCCTCTGAATCGAATCGGCGAGATGGCTTGGGTCTTTGATGAACTGTCCAGCTTGGCGCTGTCAGCCCGGCTTCCTTTTTATCGAAATGTTTGATGGAAAGCGTTGACTTATTCCGGTATTCGTTTGATATCCGCGCCGAGTGTCGCAAGTCTTTGTTCGATCCGTTCGTAGCCGCGGTCGATGTGATAGACTCGTGATACGGTCGTCCTGCCCTTAGCGATCAGACCTGCCAGCACCAGCGCAGCCGAGGCGCGGAGATCGCTCGCCATCACGGGGGCGCCGATCAACTGCTTCACGCCCTCAACGATGACCGTCGGCCCCTCCTTGCGAAGCCGAGCCCCCATTCTGTTTAATTCGGCAACATGCTGAAATCGATCCGGGAAAATCTTCTCGGTGATCAGACTATTTCCGTCGGCCAGGCATAAAAGAGCCATGGTCTGAGCCTGAAGGTCCGTCGGAAACCCGGGATAGGGCTGAGTGGTGATGGTCACCGGTTCAAGCCGCCTCGATGTGGACACCTGCACACCTCCGTCGGCTGTCCGTTCGATGTTCACACCGATGGCCCGTAGACGGTCCACCAGGGCCAGCAGATGGTCCAGGCGGCAATTCGTCAATTTGACGTCTCCGTTGGTGATCGCGGTGGCGATCATGAAGGTGCCTGCTTCAATGCGATCGGGAACCACGGTGTATTCACAGCCGTGCAGTTCGTCCACCCCCTCGATGGTGATTCGGGGAGTGCCCTGACCACTGACCCTCGCCCCACAGGCGTTCAGATAATTCGCAAGATCGACGACCTCAGGTTCGCACGCCGCCGATTCGATCACCGTCGTTCCGTCCGCGAGACAGGCAGCCATCATGACGTTGGCCGTTCCCAGGACGGTCGAGCCGAAGGGACCGCCGAGGAAAATCTCACAGCCCTTCAGTTTCTTGCGCTTGAGATGGATATCACCACCAATAAGGTCCACATCCGCCCCAAGACCGGATAGCCCTTGCAGGTGTAGACCGACGGGACGATCGCCGATGTTGCATCCTCCGGGCAGGCTGACCTGGGCCCGTCCTCGTTTCGTCAACAAGGGGCCCATCACGCACACGCTGGCCCGCATTTTCCGGACCAGGTCATATTCGGCGTGGCAATTCATCTCGTCCTCGACTTTGAGGCGGAAGTCCCCGTTTTCCTCACGGGTGACCGCCAGACCGAGTTTTTCCAACAGAAAAGCGAGATGACGCGTATCCGCCAGATCAGGGACGCCTTTTAAAACCGTTTCTCCCTCTGTCAGAATGGCGGCCGCCATTAGCGGCAACGCGGCGTTTTTCGACCCGTTGATGGGGACGGTGCCCCTCAAACGCTTACCACCGGTGATCTGAAAGCAATCCACGAGTATCAAGACCCCCTTGCTGAAACGCCAACTTTCGTAAGTTCGTTTGGGCTAACTGATTTGAATACTTCGGCCATTTGCTCGAAAAAGCCTAATCGGAGCCAACCGCATTGGCAACCCTCGGTTTGTCGTTCTCTTGCTTGCGAGCGCCGACATAATCGCTACTCTACGAAGACCGGCTGTCGTGAAAGCGTCCGCTTTCGCTTGCTTGACCACACACAAAACCGGTGAAACCGGTCTACCAGGAGACGGGATGGACTTCAACACTTTTGTTCACGATAAATCTATCGAGCTCGGCAAGGAAGTGCTACGGATGACGACCGCCGCAGGTTCGGGACATCCGACCAGCGCGCTGTCGATCATGCACGTTGTCGTGACCCTGATGCGGGACGTCATGCGTTACGATCCGGCCGATCCGTGGAATCTCGGAAACGACCGGCTCGTCCTTTCGGAAGGCCACGCCGTGCCCGCCGTCTATGCGGCCTACGCCGATGCGGGCGGAGTCGTCGGCAAGGATCGTACGAACGCCAGGAAGCTTTCCGTCGCTGATCTCGCCACCCTGCGCGAAACCGACAGCCCGCTCGACGGCCACCCGAATCCGGCGGAGGGATTTCATTTCTTCGATGCCGCCACCGGCTCACTGGGGCAGGGCCTAAGTGTCGGAGCGGGGTTGGCCTTGGCCGCACGGCAGCAAAAGACCGATCGGCAGATTTACGTCGTCATCGGTGACGGCGAGTCTCGAGAAGGTCAAATTTGGGAGGCCATGGATTTCATCGCCGATCACAAATTGACGAATGTCGTTGCGATCTTCAACTGCAACGGTCAGGGACAGGCAGACAACGTTTCCAGGCAACAATCTCCGATCGCGCTCGCCGCAAAGGCCGAAGCCTTCGGCTGGGATGCCGTCACACTTGATGGTCACGATCCCGAATCAATCCGGGCCGCTTTGTCCAATCCTGAGAAACGAGCAAAGCCTCTCGCCATTGTCGCCAAGACGACCAAAGGCTGGGGTTGTCCTTCGCTGCAGGACAAGTCCAATCATGGTAAGCCCGTTCCATCGGATCGGCTGGAAGCGGCTTGTGCCGAACTGGATGGGATGCGCCTCGAATTGAACCTCGAAAATGCGTCCAACGGCGATATCCGAATTTCAGGCCCGGTTGCTGCGACGACAATGGAGAAAAAAACGATCGCGGTACCGGATTTTGATCAGGCGATCAAGAACGCCGGGTTGGATTCCGCACTCGCCAAGGGGAAATTAGCCACGCGTCGCGCTTATGGCGCGGCCTTGCTCGCCCTGGCCGAAGCCGATCCCAGAATCATCGCACTCGACGGCGACGTCAGTAACTCGACCTTCTCGGACATCCTTGCACGGAAGCATCCGGATCGGTTCGTCGAGTGCAAGATTGCCGAACAGAACATGATCTCCGTCGCGGCCGGTATGTCCGCCGCGGGCTACATCCCGTTCGTCAGCACGTTCGCGAAGTTCGTGGCCAGGGCCTACGATCAAATCGAAATGGCTCAGATTACACGGTCCAACCTCAAGATCGTGGGATCGCATTCGGGCGTTTCCCTCGCCGCTGACGGTCCAAGTCAGATGAGCCTGCACGACGTCGCCTATTTTCGCTCTGCAGGTCAGACCGACAACGGCGTCGGCCGGCCTGCTTGCGTCTTGTTTCAACCCTGTGATGCCGTTGCCGCCTATCACTGCACCACGCTGATGGCCGATCATGAGGGCATGTGCTATCTCCGGACCCATCGGCCGGACGTGCCGTTGTTGTATGCACCGGATACACGGTTCGAGATCGGCGGGTCACACACGCTGGTTGAAGGAGACGCATTGACGATCGTCACCGCAGGCTACATGGTCCACGTCTGCAAGGAAGCCGTAGACAACCTGGTCTCCGAGGGCATTCACTGTACGCTGATCGATGCCTATTCCTTTCCGCTCAGTGCCGGCCCGATCCTCGCCGCCGCGAAGAGGACGAACAACAAAATACTTTGTGTGGAAGATAATTATTCGGGTGGACTTGGCAGTGCCGTGGCCGAGGCCGCTGCGGTCGAAGGGCACGTTGGCGTCGAGTCGATGATTTGTCGAAAGATACCCAAGAGCGCCAAAACGCCGGCCGAGATCATGGCGTATCTCAATCTGTCTCCGAAGGATATCGAGGCAAAGGCCCGAAGCGTGGCGGTTCATCGCGATCAACCGAGCCGAATTCTGTAGGCCGGCTCCTCAAGCCTCGGGCAACGCCAGGGGGGGCATCTGACTTCTGCCAGACTGTTTTTTCGCATAGACTCATGCATGAGCAATAAGCACGTCCGGACGATTGTGTATCAGAAAGAACGCTGAATTCGGGTGCCCCCGATGGGACAGTCTGAAAGCATCATTTCGATCAAAAACCTCCGCAAGGCCTTTCCAACCAAGGACGGCGAAGAAGTGGTGGTTCTGCATGACGTGACTTTTGACGTTTGTCGCGGTGAGACCATCATCGTGATGGGAGGAAGCGGTTGCGGAAAGAGTACGTTGCTTAACTGTCTCATCGGTGAATACGACGTCACTTCGGGACAGGTGCTCTACAAAACCAAGGACATGAACGAGTCTCAGGATATCGTCGGGCTGGATGAACGAGCGATGAACCGAATCCGAAAGCGGTTCGGCATTTTGTTTCAGAGCGGCGCCCTGTTCAACTCCATGACGCTCGCCGAGAACATCGCCCTCCCCCTGCGCGAGCACAGTTATGTCGATCCTTCGATCATTGACATTGTCGTGACGCTGAAACTCCAACAAGTCCACATGCTGCCGCATCGCGACAAGATGCCGTCCATGTTGTCAGGCGGTCAGAAAAAACGCGCGGGACTCGCACGCGCCACCGTCCTCGATCCCGAGATTCTATTTTACGACGAACCGTCAGCAGGCCTCGACCCCGTCACCAGCGCCGCCATCGACGAACTGATCATCAATCTGTCGAAGAAGCTGAATGTCACCAGCATCGTCGTCACGCATGAAATGGACTCCGCTTTTCGCATCGCCGACCGGATGGTCATGCTGGATCATGGCCGAGTGCTCAAGATTGGAAGCCGTCAGGAGTTCGAGGAACTGCGCGATACCCCTCACGACCAACTAAAGAGCAAGGAGGACCGACTGATGAATCAGTTTCTTAACGGCCATACCACCGGGCCGTTGACGGATGCTGAGGGTCTGAGCGAATTTGAAAAACTGCTTGTACCTTCCGAGGAGTCGACACACTGATGACCAAGCCACGAAACACGCTGAAAATCGGTAGCTTCACCATTCTGGTCGTCATCCTTTTCTTCATGGTGCTGGTCTGGATTAGCAAGGGAGTGGGCGGCGACATGCAGACCGTCGTGATTCATTTCGAGCCCTCTCCCTCGATGCCGACGATCGTGCCAGGCTCCGCTGTTCTGGTCGGCGGTCAGAAAGTCGGCCAGGTCGTGGAAGCGGGACTGGCCTTGGTTGGTGATGACGGCGACCCCAACGATATTCATGTATTGGTAAAGGCGGAAGTCCTTGCTTCTCTCAAACTTCGGACCGATTGTGCCGCCGTCGCGGAAGGTCCTCCACTCGGCGGTGACGGTCTCGTGAAGCTGAACCTCGGAAAGGCGGCCGACCCGTTCGACGGCGATTACATCAAGGGGGCCGAGCCGGGCGGTTTGGGCGCCATCGTCTCCGCTCTGCAGGGCGAGCTGAATGGCGATGATCCCGACAGTCTGCTGGGCAAGATCAAGCTCCAGCTCGATCCCAAGGACCAGGAGACCATTCTCGGCAAAATTCACGAGTCGTTGAGTCACGTGAACGCGATGACGGAATCCATGGCCAAGGAACTCGGTCCCGGCGAGGGAGCCACGCTGCTGGCCAAGCTTCACGAGATCGTTGACAACATCAACAGGACGACCGGCCAGCTTCGACGAGAGCTCGATGCGGGCGAGCCTCAGGTTCTTCTCCAAAAGGCCCATCTCGCCATGGATGCGATCAACGATGGAATTGACTCCGTCAGCCGCATACTCAAGACCGGCGAAGTGCCCATCACGAATGCCTTGGTCAACATTGAGAAGACGACGGCGAATATCGCGATCGAAACGGACTCGTCCCGAGCCGACAGTCTTCTGGCCCACCTGAAAACCACGAACGAGCAAATCGGCACGGCGGTGAAAGACGTGAATACCATCACGAGCACCATGCGCGACGTCGTTGTCCTCAATCGCGATAACATCAACCGGTTGCTTGTCAACTTCAAAGAAGCCTCGGATCATGTGAAGACGGGAGTCAAATATGTCTTAAGGCACCCCTGGCGACTGCTGAATGCGCCCACCGCCCAGGAAATGAAACAACAGGCGGTTTTCGACGCGGCTCGGAGCTTTTCCGAGGCGGCCACGCGAATCGACGACGCCTCTTCTCAACTCCGAGCGCTCGCGGAACTGCACGACGGCGTCATCCCCAATAATGACCCTGATTTGGAAAAGATTCGAGCCGATCTTTTGCGCACACACCAGCAATACAAGAAAGCGGAAGCCGAATTGTGGAAACTGCTGGGAGGCGTGAACGATAGTCCGTAGCGCCCTTTCAATCGTTGCTCGTGAAGGGCGAAGATGGGGGTTGGGCTCCGCCGTTGGGATGTGGCGAGCGCCCATCGTCGACGAACGCGAGCGAATTCGCCCTAATCTGCAATGAACGCGAAAAAAAACGATCAGTTGGCGCGACTGGAAGACGGCTGAGAGGCCGCGTGTGGAGTGGAATTCGATTCGGGCTCGACGACGGGAAGGCCCAGCCCGGTTGTCGCCGGCGCCGTTTGCTCAGCGATGGGCTGCCCGAACTCCTGGACCCAATAAGGGCCCGAGGCGCCTCCGTCTTTCACGGCGATTCCGATCTCCGAATAGGCGGGGTCGAGAAGATTCGCGCGATGCCTCGGAGATGCCATCAAATCCGACATCACCTCTGTTGCACTCCGTTGTTGTCGAGCGAGATTCTCACCGATCTTCAAGAATGCGTATCCGAAATCCGCGGCCCGCGTGTCCACCGTAGAGCCGTCATAGGGGTCTACATGGTCGAAAAACCTGCCATCCACGAGTCTGCAGGCGTAGAAATCTGCGATCTGCGTCAGCTTTGGATTCAATTTCAAAGGGCGTAGATTTCGCCTGGTCCGCTCGGCATTGACGGCGGTCAACATTTCATGCACAAGCCTGTCTTGATCGAGATGATCGGCGCACGGGTCCGCCACGATGAGATCAGAAGGTCCGTTGACCGCGTCACCAAATACCTGCGGCAATGTCGCCTGCTGCTGACAACCTGCAGCGATGGAAACAACGATTCCTAAAAGAAATAGCGGAAGACGGGAAAATCGTCGATGGGCCTGAGGCACAACCATCTCTCCTGATCGCCGATACACCCGATAACTTGTTCTGTTCCGAGTGCTTTCGTGTTTATGAATCTCTATAGTCTACCTAACCTATCGGCACGGGACAACGTAATCTCACGCGCAAAAGTAAACTGCGCCTAATGCCTGTGGTGACAACAGACTATGGAAATTTATTTGAGGAACGGAGATTGCAGGACAAGGGCTGTGTAGTCCAACGGAGATGATTCGATTTCAGACTCGGAATTCGAAACCCAACGCCTCCGAATGGTTGAGGCTCAGCTCGCCGAACGCGGCATTCAGGACCCATGCATCCTGGATGTCATGAGAAAGATTCCGCGCGAGCGATTTCTGCCTTCCGCCATCGCGCATCAGGCCTACCAGGATCGAGCTTTGCCGGTAGAACTTGGTCAGACCATCTCCCAACCTTACATCGTGGGTTGTATGACCCAGGCGTTGCAGCTCAAGCCGCATCATCGAGTGCTCGAAGTCGGCACCGGCACCGGATACCAAACCGCCATTCTCGCCCATCTTGCAAAAACAGTTTACTCCGTGGAGCGCTTCGACGAGCTTTCACAATCTGCACAGAGCCGTCTCCGTTTTCTCGGACTTGGCAATGTCGTCTGCAAAACCGGTGATGGCACGCGTGGATGGCCCGAGCATGCCCCATACGACCGTATCATCGTTACCGCGGCCGCACCTCGGATCATTCAGGATCTTGTCGATCAACTGGACGAAGGCGGCCTGCTTGTTATGCCCGTCGGTGGCGAAGGAACACAGCGGCTGACGACGATCGAACGCCATGCGGAAAAAGTCGTGGAACGTCCGTCCATTGCAGTGAGGTTCGTCAAACTGATCGGTGAAGGCGGTTTTCAGAATTGATCCAACCGAACCATGCCCGTGTGGCTGAGGCTTCCGAGATCGTTTTCGCACTTGCGTCGAAATAGTAATTCTGAGACACTTTGCAGGGGGCCGACCCCCTGAACATCGCAAGCCAGGTGTCCCAGACGTGCACACACCCAAAGGAGGAACCATGCCGGAAAAAGTAAACCTTCGCCACGCAGGTTGGCGATCCCTCCCGACGTTGCTTTGCGTCGTGGGTTTTCTGGGGCTGCTGGTCCCGAGCCGGGGAGCCGTAGCCGAAAATAGACCCGACAAGGCCGATTTTGAAAAGGCCGACAAGCTTCGCAAAGATCTCCGCCGCATGATTGAGCTGGCTCGCGATGAGGTCTTTCCCGCTCTCGTCAATATTCATGTGTCGACCGTCAATTACTGGGGTGGCAAGGAACGCAAAGGCGCCGCCACAGGCAGCGGCACAATCATTTCGCCCGAGGGCTATGTGGTGACGAACCAGCATGTCACCAACAAGGGCAAGAAATTCAAATGCACGCTCGCGGACAAACAGGAAATCTCAGCCACCATGATCGGCGAAGATCCGCTGACGGACCTGGCCGTGATAAAGCTGGATTTGTCCGAGCTCAAGAGCCCCGGCACGCCGTTGCCGGTCGCTTCATTCGGTGATTCTGATGAACTTGAAATCGGCGATTACGTGATGGCCATGGGATCGCCCCATTCTTTGTCACGGTCCGTGACTTTGGGCATCGTGTCCAATACCGAGCGCGTCTTCGGCGGCGGCCCCGGCGACGACGTCGAGGAAATGGAACTCGAGCAGGGTCAGCGCACAGGGCTTTTTACGCGTTGGATTCAACACGACGCGTTGATTCGGCCCGGCAACAGCGGTGGTCCCCTCGTGAATCTCAAAGGTGAAATCGTCGGCGTCAACGAACTTGGCGGCAATGGCATGGGCTTCGCGATTCCGTCCACGCTGGCCAAGCAAGTGACCGCTTCGCTGATCGAACACGGCGAAGTCCCTCGAAGCTGGATCGGCGTCAGTTTCAAGCCCATCGCCAAGACCGGCTATGACAAGGGCGTGCTCGTCAATTCGGTCGTGGACAACAGCCCAGCAGACAAAGCCGAGCTAAAACCCGGCGACGTGATTCTTCGCATCAACGGTGAGGCTTTGACCATACGATTCGCTGAAGAGATTCCTCCCCTGATGAAGCGCATCGCCGATGAGCGCATCGGCTCATCCGTCAAAGTCACGTATCAGCGCGAAGGCGCTTCGGCCGAAACAACGTTAGTCACCGAAAAGCTCGAAAAGGACCGTGGTCAGGAAACCGTTCTGCGCTCCTGGGGTATCACGGCCGAAGAAATCACCTCGAAGATCGCGCGGGAATGGCGGCTGGGCAATAGGGAGGGTGTCATGATCAGCGGGACCCGATCCGGCGGTCCCGCCGAATTGGCCGAGCCGGCGCTTCAGTATGGTGACATCATCCGAAAGATCGATGGCCAACCGGTCGTCGGTCTCTCCGAGATGGTCGATCGCTATGAAGAGATCATGGAAATGGATCCTTTGCCCGAATACCTGTTGGTGGAATTCGACCGGAGTGCGAAGAACCACGTTACTCTGGTCAAGCCCAAACCCGACGAGGACGAAGACCAGCCCCGTGACATTAAGAAGGCCTGGATCGGGATTGCCACACAACCCATCGTGCAAAAGCTCGCAAAGCAGCTCGGACATCCGTCCCGGACCGGTTTCCGCATTACACGCGTCTATCCACGGACCAAGGCGTTCCAGTCTGATTTGAAGGTCGGCGACATCGTCACGGCCCTCAACGGGGAGGATTTGCGTCTCAAAGGCATGCAGGATGCCGGGTTGCTCTCGCGAAAAATCAAGAAGCTCGACATTGACGAGGAAGCCAAGTTAACGGTCTTGCGCAACGGGGAAGCCATCGATGTCACCGTGACGTTGGAGCCGACGCGCTGGACACCAAGCGAAGCGCGACGTCTGAAAAACCGTGACTTCGAAATGACCATTCGGAATATCACGTTCTTCGATCGCGATGACAACCAGTGGGATGGGAATGTCAAGGGCGTCATTATCGAGCAGATCGAAAACGGGGGCTGGGCCGGGCTGGGCGGACTTCGGGTCGGCGATTTGATTCAAAGAATCGATGAGCACGTGATCAAAAGCCGCAAGAGTTTTCAAAGGGCGATGAAGAAGATCACGGAAGAGCAGCCGGAACGCGTTGTCTTCGTCGTCTTGCGCGGCATCCAGACGCGATTCCAATATGTCGAACCCGAATGGAAACCGGCTGAACTGGATGACAAGAAGAAGAAGATGGACAACCAAGACCGCGCGAATGCGGATCAAAACGACAAGGACTAAGGAGTAACGCATGTCACCCTCGACACACTTCGTGAAAGCAATCTCACTGGCCGTGTTCATCCCGCTCCTGGTTCTCGGAAACGCGATGGCCCATACCGAACGGAAGGCCGATTACGAAAAACTCCACAAGAAGGCCTCGTCATCGCTGGTGACCATCAAGTGTGTGCTGAAAATTCAGGGAATGGGGGGGAATCGGGAGTTCGAGCGGGAATTCACCGGTGTCATGATCGACCCCAAAGGGCTGGTGCTATGTTCGGGCGTTCGGTTGGGGACGTCGAAGATGATGCGAGGTTTCGGCACGGTCACACCGACGAACATCAAAATCCTGAGTGGAAACGACACGGAGGGTGAGGAAGCCAAACTTCTCACGAGCGATCCGGACCTTGATCTGTCCTGGGTCCAGATCGAGAAACCGAGGGCGAAGGGTTATGCCTATTTGAACCTGTCTCAGTCGAAGACCCCCAAGCTCGGCGCAACGTTACTCACCATGAAGCGGCTGGACAAGTTTTTTGATCGGACGGCTGTGATCAGCGAAGGCCGCTTAAGCGGAATTACGAAGAAGCCGCGAAAACTATTCGTCCCGACAAGTAGTTTGGACGTGGACCCCGGTATGCCCGTTTTCTCACAGGACGGCACGGCCATCGGAATCGTCGTGCTCCAATCCCCTGATCCGGAAGACATGGACGCGAATTCCCGTCAGATGTCCAACAGCACCGCGGCGCTGATTCTGCCGTCGGCGGAAGTCATGAAGGCCACCAAGAGAGCCCGGATCACCGCGGAATCGGAGGGAAGCGAAGAAGAGGAGGAAGAGGAAGAATAACGGCAATCTGGTGTTTCAGCCTTATGCATGCGCCTTCACGACGTCGCCGACCCGTAGTTTTCCGCCACGAATGATACGGCCGTAAACACCGGCCCGACAATCCGGCTTTAGCACGTCCTTGAGGCCGGCCTGCAATTTGTCCATTAAGCCGCACGGCTTGGTCTCCGCGTTGATTTTCACCTGAATGTCCCCAACCGAAACCGTCCGGCCGATCAAACTCCCGAGCCGATTCGCTTCGACGAGCACATTCGCCCGTCGCGTGTGCCAGGGAATCTCCACGCCAAGCTCTCGTGTCACTTCGCCCCATTGCTCAGAGGCCAGAAACGTGATGCCTCGATCCGGCGAACTGGACACGTCGCCAGAGAGTCCCCCGTCTTCAGCCGCGTCCACTTCCGTGACTTCCTGCATCGGCCCGTTGTCCTCGCTGCGTAGCGCGATGCTCAAGACCTTGCCGACAATCTCTTCCGCCATGACTTGCTCCATTAAATGAATTCAACCTAGTTCGACTTCGCTTCTGCTGAATCGGTTTTTGCCGTGATCATTGTGCGATATTCCGCAGCCTTCTCAGGCCTGCCCGACGCCTCGTACAGGTCGATGACCGCCTGTAAAGCTGCGGCTCCTTCTCCACGATACACGTCGTCCTTTTTCAAAATACCCAGAGCACGACGCAACAACGGTTCCGCCTCATCATAACGTTTCATCTGCGCAAGGCATCTTCCCAGCTTGCTCTGAATCAAGCCCATGCCCCAGTCGTTCTTATCCAGATTCTTCTTGGCGATTTCATAGCCCTCGCGAAGCAGGGGCTCCGCCCGATCATAGTCCTGCTTGGCAAGAATGACGTCCGACAGCTTGCCGACCGTGGGGAGCATGCTCGGATGTTGCTCTGGCAACACCTCATATTGAATCTCCAGGGATTCACTCAAAAGGGTCTCCGCCTCATCCAATCGGTTGGTTCGGAACAACAGATAGCCGAGGTTGTTCAGGGCCAGGCTGACTTTCGGATGTCGCTCGCCAAGTGTCTCGCGCCTTAGGGCGATGACCTTCCGATAGATCTTTTCGGACTCCTCAAAGTCGCCCTCTTGACGAAGCATGACCGCGAGGTTGTTCAAATGAGTCGCAAGCCTGGGATGCTTGTCGTCGTAGTGTTCCCGAACGATCTTCAAGACCTCCCGATTGAGTTCAATCGCGGCAGGAACGTCGCCGGTTTGCTTCAGGACATAGGCGAGATTCGTCATCACGTTGATGGTCATCGCACCGCGATCACCAAATTGTTTTCGAAGGATGGCCAGCGATTCGCGCAAGAGTTTCTCCGCCTCATCGTACGCCTTTTGATAAAGCAGCATTCGGGCGACATTGTTCATGCAGCGGGCCGTCATTTGATGTTCATTGCCCAGGCATTTTCGGCTCATGGCCAACGATTCACGAAACAACGCCTCCGCCCGTTCTCGCTGCCCCAGACCCAACGCCGTCGAACCTAAGTTGCTCAGGATCTCTGCGACGGTGGCGTTCTCAGGTCCAAGCAGGTCTTGTCCGGTGTCCAAGGCCTCCCGGTGGCAATCCTCCGCTTCCTGATAACGCGCCAGCTGCTTGAGCAGATTTCCGAGATCGTTCAACGATTCGATCACATCTTCGTGTTTGTCACCATGCAACTTCTTTCGCATCGCCAACGCAAGTCGAAGCTGCTCTTCAGCCTTTTCATATCTTGCTAGACTCGTCAGCGTCCTGCCGATCGTGTTTCGGACCGCGGCCTGGGTCTCGGGTTCCTCCCCCAATTCAAGATCGACTTGACGAATGGCAACGTCGATCGCTTCAACCACGGTCATGTCCTTGCTTGTCCCGCCACTCATCAAGTCCGGATTGGCGGAGGCCATCATCCCCTGAAGAAAATCCACGACCCGTTCGGCCTTGGCAGCTTCGGCTTGCGCACGCGTCGCCTCGTCTTTGGCATCACGCTCCGCGGACAACGCGCGCTGTTCCGCATCCACAGCACGATTCCGCTCGACCGTCACGTGGATCAGCCCCCAACTCATGGCGACGAACGCGACGACAACGCCGGTCACGAGCGCCTTGTTTCGCCGGGCGAATTTCCGTAATTGATAAAACTTGCTCGCGGGTCGGGCCACGATCGGCTCATCATGCAGGAAACGGCGAATGTCCGCCGCCAGTTCCGACGCGGATTGATATCGCCGGTGCTTGTCTTTCTCCAGCGCCTTCAGGACGATCGTCTCGATATCACCGCGATAGCTGCGATTGATGGAGCTTAAGGACGTCGGCTCCTCCTCCTGAATCATGCGGGCCGCTTCGGGAACGTGTTTCCCCCGAACATCATGGGGCAGACGTCCCGTCAGAAGCTGGTAGCTCAGAACGCCCAACGCATACACGTCGCTGCGCGTATCCAATTCGTTAATGTTGCCCGTTACCTGTTCCGGGCTCATATAGGGAATGGTCCCGATGAGTTGGCCGACGTTGGTCTGCAGCGTCGTGACCTGAATATCCGAATCCGTGACGCGAGCCACGCCGAAATCAAGAATTTTCGGCTGCGCCGAAAAAGGGGTCGAGGGTCCGAGGGACCAAGGGTCCAAGGGCGAAACCGTTGTCTGCCTTCCCTTGACCCCTTGATCCCTCGGACCCTCGGCCCCTTCATCAACAACAAGAATATTCGCCGGTTTCAAATCCCGATGAATCACCCCTTTCTGATGAGCGTGTTGGATGGCCTCGCAAACGCGCATGATCAAAGCAAGGCGTTCACGAACACCCAGCTTTTTCTCCATCGCATAGTCCGTGAGCGGGCGACCTTCGATGTATTCAAGGGCAAAAAATGGTTGCTCGCCCTGGCCCGCGTCGGCCGTTCCCGCTTCGAAGATTTGGGCGATGCCGGGATGTTGCAAACGGCCGAGGATATGAAACTCGTGTTCGAAACGGCGACGGACATCGGGCGAGAGCAAGCCGGACTTGATGACTTTCAAGGCCACCGTGCGCCGCGGCTTCTCCTGCTCGGCCAGATAAACCACGCCCATGCCGCCTTCGCCGAGTTTGTCGATGATCCGGTACGCGCCGATGTTCGACGGAAGACGGCTGCGCAGAACGTCCGCGCCGGAGTCGTCACGGTTGTCGATCAACAGTCGCAGATCGGCGGAAGCAGGCAAATCGGGTGGACGGATCGGAAGCGCTCGTCCGTCCTGGGCCAGCATCTTCTCAACGTAATCCCGCAGCTCGGTGTCCTCGCCGCATTCGCTATCGAGAAAGAGCGAGCGACGCGTCGACTCCAGATTGCAGGCATCGAGAAAAAGTTGCGTGGCTTTTTGATGACGTTCCGGGGTCACGACGACTCCCCCCGCAAACGTACGTTCAACCAAGCCTGCGCAGCCCGCCAGAGGTTGTCGACCGTGGTCTTGGCCACGCCGAGCACCTCCGCGATCTCCTTGACCTTCATCCCGCCGAAAAATCGCATCTCGACGATCCGGCCCTGGCGTTCGTCCAATTCTGCAAGCTGACTCAACGCTTCGTTTAAGGCAAGCAGATCGAAGTCCGGTGAATCACCCATCGGCGTCAGGGCCTCATCAAGTGTCAGTTGCAGCCGATCACCGCCGCGCTTGGCCGCGGCCCGGGCTCGAGCATGGTCCACCAGAATCTGCCGCATGGCCGTCGCCGACACGGCCAGAAAATGCGCACGGCCCTGCCAGTTCACCGCCGTCTGATCGACCAGCTTCAGAAACGCCTCATGGACCAGCGCCGTCGGTTGAAGCGTATGATCCGTCGGCTGACCGCGAAAATAGTGCTCGGCCATCGCGCGCAGTTCATCATAAACCAGTGGCAGGAGCTTTCCCGCCGCGGAAGGATCGCCCTTTCCGAGTTGCAGCAAGACCTGGGTCGTCTGTGTCGTGGCGTTCATATCACCTCGGTGTGTTACGCCATTTTAAGCGGAACACGCGGGACCGGCACGATCACCGGTCATTGTGCTAACACAAGCAATAAGCGAGGTTTGCGAAGCCGAAGAAAGGCGATCACTTTCTGAGTGTTTCCGTCAAAGCCGGACAAGTCAAGAAGTTTCTCAAGAAAGTCCTGGTCGTTTCGAGAGCCGTTCTCGTTTGGGAAGTTGACGCCGATCAAAGTCGATCCGGCGATTCGGAGGATTGGTCTGATATCTGAGAGGACTACCGCACATGACGAAGAGAACGAAACGACATTGGCTTGAACTGACCCTCGGCATCACACTGGCCCTGGCCATGGGCATGACCGGCGACTGCGATATGCCTGCGGACCCGGACATGATGCCCGATGACCCGATGGATAACCCGGACGACGGAAACCCGCCGGCTCTGAACATCGTCAAGACGGACATCGACGTCCACGTCGGTGCACGCGTCGCTGCCGGCGACGGCATCATCGCCTACGGCACCGGCGGATTCAGCGGCGTCGATTACATTGAAGTCGGCGATACGGCCGGCCGCGGCGTACCCAACGGAGCAAACTTCCTGGCGAAAAGCTTCGCCGTCTGTGGCAAGAAGATTATCTTTATCGAGAATTTCCTGCTCACCGTGTTCGACACGACCGACCAGTCGTCTTCCGCAATCGCCATGACGGACGTGCGCCTGACCACCGTGCCGGCGGGGCTGGACGGCGGCGGACACATCCAGTGCGATGGAAACTTCGTCGCCACAAGGAACGACGCGAACATCGTGACCGACGGAAAGCAAGTCAAAGTCGTCGACGTGTCGAACGCCGTTCCAAACGTCGTCTCGTTCGACGTAAACCCCGCGGCCGCGCCCGAACAGGTGGCGGTCGACGCATCCAATCCCCACGTCGCCGCCGTGGCGAACGACATCATCTATGTCTACGACATCAACGACCCGACCGCCGCGCCGCAGCAGTTCGACCTCTCCGGCAACGACGGGATCAACAACGACACCCAGATCCAGTTCAAGAACGGGATCATCTTCTACAAGGACAATTCGACGTTTGGAAACGCGAAACTGCTGGACACATCGGACGGCAGTATCGTCACGCTGGACGAAAACCCCTCCGCGCAAACGCTCGGTCTGAACGGCGGAACCTATGCCTATTTCCTCGATCGTGACAATGGCGACAGCTTCGGCACGGTGAATCGCTCCGGCGTCGGCGACGTCCCGAACGCGGCCTCCACGATCGCCGGCGACGACAGAGTCACCGACGGCACCGACAACAACGGCTTCGTCGGCTGGGCGCAGACGGTGGCCATCACACCGGACGGAGACATGGTCTTCATGGCCGGCTCGGAGTCGATCGGTCAGCAGGAATGGCTGATGTTGAGCAACGGCGGGTCGTTCAACGTGTTGCCGGACCCCGACGACGCCACGGCCGACGGCCTCAAGGCCTCGGACGTCTCCACCAGCGCCAACACGGTCGGTTTCAAGCAAGGCGTCAACGAAACGACGAAGCTCGGCTACATCGACCTGGAATAGTTCAGTATCAGCAGAAGCAGGGCACGCGAACCCTGAGCGCGCGATGAAAACACTCACCGCGCTCGGGGTTTCGCCCTTTTCAAAAGTTTCAGCACTCAAAGCCCCGGGCCGCCCTGCCCGGGGTATCGGCGATCGGATACAATAACGTTTTGGTCTGAAATCCAAGTATCCCACTCCGCTGCCCATCAGCGTCGAGCTGAGAAAACGCGGGTGTTTCGCCCTTGATAAAGCGCTGGATCAAAAAACTACTTTGGGTGCCGTACGAGTCGTCTTGCCGCAGATTGCCGTTGTGGCCGCTCAAGACGACGCTGACCTACCCCGTTGACGGCGTCGTCTGCATACGGATCGACAACGTGCCGACCCGTATCCTGAGTCGTTTCTCGGGCGGCTATGACTACGCCGTCTCCTATCTCATCGATGAAACGCTGATGGTCGACACCGGGTTTCCCTGGGCCAGGCGGCAACTGAAACGAACGCTGATCGAGTTGAACGCCACCGAGACCATTTCGCAGGTGGTCAATACGCATTATCACGAAGACCATACCGGCAACAATGATCTGCTGGTCGAGATGACGGGGGCGAAGATCCTGGCCCACGCGATCGCGCTCCCGGAGATTCGGTTTCCTGTGGAGCTTCCCTGGTATCGACGTTTCCTGTTCGGACCCTACGTCCCGGTCGACGTCCATCCGATCGGAGACGTCGTGACGACCAGTCAATATCGATTCGAAGTCCACCACATGCCGGGCCACTGTCCCGGACACGTCTGCCTCTTCGAGCCGGATCAACGTTGGTTATTCAGCGGTGATCTCTACATCGCCGCCGACCTTGACAGCCAACTGGGCGACGCCAACGGGCCTGAGTGGATCGAGAGTCTGGACAGGGCGATCGAACTTCGCCCGCGTTGTCTGTTCGACGCACACGGAACCGTGATCGTTGACGAGGAATCCGTAGCGACTTTTTTAAGGAGGAAACGCGAGTTTCTGTCGAAGATCCGCGATCGAGTATTCGAGTTCGCGACGAGTGCCCAGACGATTCAGGAATTGACCAGGAAGGTCTTTGATCGACGACGCTTTGTCGACTATTTGTCTCTCGATGACGGCTGGCTGTCCTTGATCACAGGCTCCGACTTCTCAAGAGGCAACATCGTCAAATCCTTCCTCAGAGATGCAAAGCGGGAGGCCTGATTAGGCAGGGGCGTAGCTTGCATCCTTTGAATGCTGCAGACATCGCTCATGACGAATGCGTCAAGCTTCAAGAAAATGCAGGACGTGACCGGTAAGGCGTGGGCACGCCCTACGCCGTTGGCACGACAGGGTTGCACTGCCTGTCGTGCAGCTGATTCATAAACGCGGGACATGCCCGTGAAGGCATGCCCCACGCCGCAAAGTAGCCCCCATGGGCTGGTGCTCTCGCGAAATCGACGCTCACTCTTCCCTCGCTTCCATGGCCCAGCATTGCTGCCACCATGTCGTCTTTCCCTGTCTGTTGATCTCTTCCATGCCCGGTTTGACGATCAGCATGCTCAGGCACTCGGCGACCACGTTCTCATAGGCGTGCCAGTGAACTTCCTGCGCATCGAGAAACGTCACCCATTCGGCGGAAAGCCGGATACACCGACGGCCGACAATCGGAAGCGTCTTGACCACGTGCTCTGCCTCCAGCCGTTTCAGACATTCGACCAGGATGGTGTAAATGAGATCGGGGCTTTGCCTGGACAACCGGTCGAGGGTCCCGTACACGGCGTCTGGGACATCGTCGTCATCGTCGTTGTACATGATGTACTTGTAGTCATGCGCGCCCGGCACCTGGGCCATGACCGTCGCGGCCTGAAAGAAGACGCCGAGCCGCAGCATCTCCCTGGCGAGATGGGCCATCCACGCCTGCATCGTCGCGGGAATGTTCTCAATGAACCGAATGTTCGCCGCGGGAAACCCATAGGGTTCATGGAGATGAACAGATCTTTTCGCAGTCCGTTGGGCGTATCCGACATAGTGCTGATCTCCTTTCACTGATGAACGAACGGTCACTGTCTCCCCCCAAAGCCCCGGGCCGCCGTGCCCGGGGTTTTTCGACGCGCGCGCACCGTCTCCGTCTTCCTCGCTTCCGACCTCTGATGTCTTCCTTCATCCGAATGGCGACGCCGAACCGGCGCAAGAAAACGGACGCCACCCGATGCGCGATTGGTCAGGGACAGACCGCTAAGTCACTCCGCACGACCCGCGCACCGGGCAGCGTCCGCGGTTAATATACACGGACATCCGCCCAGGCGGGGGTGTCCCGATGTGCGGAGTGAGAATGACCCGAAAGGGCCTAGCGGTCTGTCTCCGACGGGACACTGATAAGTTGTCAGTGCCGAGAAGTGCCAAAAGGAGATCGACCAAATAAGAAATCAGTGTGGGCAGCGCGGAGAGTTCAGATTCGCCAGCAACAACAAACGGATTCGAGAGTTGTTTTTCGAAGGCGTGGACTCTTTTAACTATCGTTACTCTGCCGTCATCATGAACAAAGCTCGACTGTACGGAGCAGGGTTTCGCTACAAGGACCCGTTCCTCAAGTGCACCATCAAGTATGTCTTTAAGAACATCGGAGACATTCTTAATGAGGCAACTGTATCCGTGGATCAAACAGGTGACAGGGCTTTCAAAGGAACTCTGCAAAGCTACTTAAAAAGAGAGCTTCGCCGTGAAGATGGTACGACACCGATCAAGCGAGTTCATTCGGAGGCATCACACCGAAATAACCTCATTCAGCTTGCAGATATGATTTGCGGCGCTGTTGCTCGAAGATACAAAGACGTGAAAGACGCGGATCATTACTGGAGAATGATTCGCAAGCATCAAGAGTCATTGCAATTTTGGCCGCCGAAATAGGCGCAAAAAAACGCCCGACGCCTATCCGTGAATTCTCACGGCACGCACACCATAAGGTGACAGTTCGGCTGATCGGGCTTCTATAAGAAAGATAGCATCGGTTATTGTTGTAGGCAAATTGCCCATCTTAACGATTGATTTTGAAGATTGCCGCGTCAGCGTCTGATAAATTCCCCTGTAAGCACCTGCGTTCAATAGACTAAAGGCTACAAGTCGGATGGGGAATCACGCAGACGCACCGGCGTAGCGTTTGAGCCCGAAGCGCCAGAACCAGCCGGAGAGCAGAAGCAAGACCGTGGCGATCAGCAACGCATAGTAGGGGGCCGAGGGCGGGACGCCGGTGGCGGGGTCG
Organism: Phycisphaerales bacterium; assembly: GCA_022360095.1. Lineage (GTDB taxonomy): Bacteria > Planctomycetota > Phycisphaerae > UBA1845 > UTPLA1 > JAKSDK01. The sequence goes on along the minus strand of JAKSDK010000527.1, from coordinate 75,828 downwards.
CCCAGTAATGAGCCGGCCGGGAATGTGGTGATGAATGCCAACGGAAGAATAAACGTCAATACCCAGCGGACCCAGGGGTTGTAAATGACAATCGGATACCGCCCGGCCTCGAAGACATTCCAGAAGACCATTTCGATGTTTTGAATGCGGATGAACCAGAAGCACAGCGTGGCGAGCATGAGCCAGACCGAATAGACGATGGCGAACCCCGCCGCCAGCATCATGATGAAGACGAAAGTCTGTTTGACCGGGACGTGACCGAGCAGGCTGTAGCAGCCGTAGGCCGCGGCGGCACTGCCGAGAAACACGTCGGTCAGCCGCCAGATCACGAACTCACGGATGCTGACCAGGAACTGGGCGTTGACCGGCCGCAGCAGGACGAAGTCGAACGTGCCTTCGCGAATCTCGTCGAGGAGCTTGCGCATGTTCGGCACGATGGAGATGCGAATGCCGCCGGCGATGATCCGATAGACGCCGACCAGAACGAGCATGTGCTGCCATTGCCAGCCTTTGAGGGATTGGGTGTTGTTGAAGATGGTCCACACGGCGACCAGCTCGGCCCCGACGTGGATCAGGGACATGAGGCCGCGGACGAAGAAGTCGAACCGATAGGCGGTGAAGTTCTGAACACTCACCTGGACGAACAGCGTCATTAACCGTAGGGCACGGACCATCGTTTCACCCGCTGACGGCGGTGTACCGCTTGACCGCCACGCTCCACATGAGCCGATACAGAATCACGACACCAACAAGCCACACGGATTGAATGACGACGCCGATCAGTGCTTCGTTCATGGAAGCGATCTTGCCGATCAGCAATTCCGTCGGGAAAGCGAACATCCATCGAAAGGGCAGATACTCGGCGATGGCCAGAATGGGCCCGGGCAAGGCATTCATCGGCGCGAACCGGCCTCCGAGAAACATACACAGGCCAAAATAGATTTCGCCCATGGCGTCCAGCTTTGTGGCCCAGAAGGCAAGCAGTGCGGCCGTGTGACAGAGCATGTAGTTCAGCCCGGCCCCGAGTAAAACGGCGATGAATCCCATGCCGACTTGCCAGAGAGACGTTTCAAACCTGGGCGTGACGAGCCAGGCAAAAAGAGCCCACATCGGGACGACGAACATCAGGGTCGTGATCTTGTAGGAAAGGTTGTCTGCCAGCGTTTCCCAGATCGGCAAGACCGGGCGGAGCAACATGGGAGACAGTTGCCCGCTGCGAATCAGGTAGCCCAGATGATAGACATCCCAAGCGCCGGTCAGATGACCGACAATCATCATGACGAAGTAGTACGCCGCGAATCCGCCCCGATCCAGACCGGCGATGCTCTGGTTTTCGTTTCCCGATGCCGCTGCGCTCCACATCGCATAGAGCACCGCTGGGTTGATGATGCCCCAGATCGACCAGAGGAGAATCTCCCCTCGGTATTGCAGCATCACGCCGATTTTGGCGCGAAGGTAGGCCAGAAAAACGCGCACGACACGACTCACCGGGCGGCGCCTCCCGATACGGCGGATGAAGCATTCGCCGGTTGCTTCGGCTCCGACTTGGGTTGACCGAACACGCGCGAGATCACGTCTTCGATCGGCGGGTCTTCGATGGTCAGGTCGAGGATCGGCAGATCCGTCAGCAAGCGAGAGGTCACCGCGGCCGCGTCCGCCTTCGGCACGCGAAGCGCGATCTTGCGCTGCTCAACTGACAACACCTCGCCAAGTGTGGCCAGATCATAGCCGTCGAGTTCTCGATCGAGATCGATCTTGATGACTTTGAACGGCGCAAGCTTCTCCGACAAGGCTTCCAAGGAACCGTCGAAAAGAATGTGGCCGTGATCGATAACGATGAGCCGTTTGCACAAGGCCGTGACGTCCGCCATGTAATGACTGGTGAGGATGATCGTCGCACCGTGTTTGCGGTTGTAGTTTCGGATGAACTGGCGGATGCGCGTCTGCATCGTGATGTCCACACCGATCGTCGGCTCGTCCAGGAAGAGGACGGCGGGGCGATGCAGGAGCGATACGCAGATTTCACATTTCATGCGCTCGCCTAGGGACAGGCTGCGAACCTGTTTCTTGAGCACGTCGCCCAAGTCCAGCAGTTGGACCAGTTCGTCAAGTGTTTTCTTGTAGTCGTCCGCGGGAATGTCGTAGACCGCGCTGTGCACGAGAAACGAGTCGATCGCCGGCAGATCCCAGTGCAACTGCGATCGTTGCCCCATCAACATGCTGATTCGACGGAGGTAGGCGGCTTCGCGCCGCCAGGGGACATGGCCCAGAACTTTTGCCTCGCCCGCCGTCGGATGCAGCAGTCCTGAGAGCATTTTGAGTGTTGTTGTCTTGCCTGCGCCGTTCGGACCGAGAAAGCCTACGATTTCACCTTCGTCGACCTGAAAGCTGACATCATCGACCGCTCGGACATCGCGAAAACGGCGGCGAAACACACTTCGGACGGCGGCCCAAAATCCGCCCTCGCGCTCCGGCACGCGAAAAGTTTTGCATAGATTGTTGATTTCGATCTGCGACATCGTTGTTGCGGTAGTTTAGTGTTCAGCCGTCGCAGATTCGAGAGATCAAAAACGGGTGGTGGAGCCGCAAGTTGGCGCTGCGTTAGGACGCAGAGCAAGCCCATGCTTGCAAAGCCTCATACACAAGCGACCGTCACCCCGATTTTTTGTGGAAGTTCCGTGCCCGAACGACTTAATACGATCGTCTTTCTCGACCGCCGCCGCCGCCGCCGTGGCCCCGACGCCCGCCGCCACCGCCGCCTCTGCCGCCACGATCTTCACGTGGGCGAGCTTCGTTGACTTTCAGGCTGCGACCGTCCATGTCGGCTCCGTTCAATGCGTCGATGGCTGCCGAAGCTTCGGCGTCATCGGCCATTTCAACAAAGCCGAAACCTCGCGACTCGCCAGTGTATCGATCCTTGATCACCGAGGCGGAGTTGACGGTGCCGTGCTGGGCAAAGAGTGCCTGCAGGGCAGCATCATCTGTTTGATAGCTCAGATTTCCTACATAAATTTTCTTGGACAAGGGAAAGGCTCCGAAACGTACACTTTCATCTTGACGCCTGGCATGCGGGCCCATGCCGCAATAGACTCACCGAGGCGCGACACTGACGCTTTCGATCAGAAGGGTCGAAGCCGGGGGAACAGGGCCGCCGGGGCAGGGACAATTCAAATCGGATCGCGCAAGCGTAGAGTTTACAACCGTAATCGTATGTCGACAAGTCCGGAAATTGGTCGTTTTTGGTGATATTTGTCAAATCGGCCGGTAGTAGTAATCGCGCTTTTGTGGTCGCCAGCCTGCGTCGGTGATCAGACGACAGATTTCAGGCTCGCTAAGGCTGTAAGTCGTGCCCGCCGCACTCACCACGTTCTCCTCCATCATGACCGAGCCCATGTCGTTGGCGCCGTAGAACAAGGAGAGCTGACCGATCTTCGGCCCCATCGTCACCCAACTCGATTGGATATTCGGAATGTTGTCCAGAAAAAGACGGCTGAGAGCCAGCATCGTGAGGTACTCGTGTGCATCCGCCAACAGCAGGTGGTTGCCGTCATTGACGGGCCTTTGAGCCTTGGATAAGTCGATCGGAAGCTGCTTCATTCGACCAAGAGGCGTATTGTCAGGCTGAAAAGTCCAACAAATATAGGCGCCGAAGCCTCCGCCGTTGCCACGGGCAAGAGATTCATCCTGAAGGTCTCGAAGCAAATGCAGATGCTCAAGACGCTCGTCAAGCGTCTCGATGTGCCCAAACATCATCGTGCAACTCGTGGTCATGCCCAGAATGTGACACTGACGCATGACTTCCAGCCATTCGTCACTAAGGGTTTTCCCTAATCCAATCTTCCGCCGAACACGGTCGGAAAGAATTTCGCCGCCGCCACCCGGGACGCTATCGAGCCCGGCTTCCTGCAACTTGGCCAGCACGTCATAAATCGACATCTCGAAGATTTGGTGGAATGCGAAAATCTCCGGTGGGCTGAAGGCGTGGATGTGGACTTGCGGATAGTGGTCCTTGATGAAACGCATCAAGTCCAAATACCAGTCGAACGGCAAGCCCGCCTGACCGTCTTCCGGGACGAGTCCACCTTGCATGAGAATCTGAGTGCCGCCGATGGCGATCAGCGCTTCGATTTTCTTTCCGATCTCTTCGTAGGTCAGCGTGTAGCCCGACGGCAAGTCTTTGCGCCCGGAGTTCATTTCCGGTGGATCGGCTTTGAAATTGCAGAAAATGCACTTGGCTGTGCACCAGTTGGCGTAGTTGATGTTTCGCTCGACCAGATAAGTTCGATAGTCCTCCGGGTGCAATTGCTCGGTCACCCCCAGCGCCCTACGGCCGAGTTCATGGATCGACAGATCAAAGTACAGATTGTGCAGGTCGTCGGTATTCAGACGACCTGCGTTTCGCTCGGATGTTCGATGGTTCGATGTGTCCAAGGTCGTCATCGTAACAACCCATGGTCTACGGCAAATTTAAAGAATCGATCCATTCCCGCGCGCATGGAGTCATCCAACCTGTATTTCAGCGTCTCGCACAAATAACGAATCGCCGTCTCTTCCGGCCAGCCGTGTTGGCCGGCCGCTTCAGACGCAATCCGCCGTGCTTCGGCTTGGCCCTGATCTCTGGCTTCGGTCAGAGCCTTCGCCAATTCTGAGAAGTCCTCATCACGTGGTCCGTACCAGGCGGCGAACACGCACGGGAGACCGGTGAGGTATTTCCAGGCCGCTCCGAGATCGACCTCGAAGCCGAAGCCAAGGGGCCTTTGCCGGATCACTTTATCGCCGATCAACAACAGGGCTTCGACATCGTCGAGGCTGCCATGGTCGCTTGAATCCCAGGGGGATAGTTCGAGTTCGCAATCGTAGAGTTCCCGCCAGATGATTTGAGCGAGAATAATGGAAGTATGCGAATCACCGTCGATGTGAAGACGTTGGATCTTGTCTGCCGGCCGCTTGGAAAAGACCCGAACGGTCAAGGTCTCACCATCGCTGGCGATACAGGCGTCAGAGACGAGTTGGAGCCGATCGCGATGCCGCCAATAGTCAACGACGGGAAGCAGGGCGACATCGCAGTGTTTTTCAGCAAGCATCTGAGCAAGGTCTGCCGGAACGGCGGGCTTGAGCCGCATGTCGCAACGCTTTTGAAGGAATTCATTCAGGGGACGCGCGTTCAAATAGGAGACGACGCCCAGCGTATGAACAGGGGTGCGAAGGGGAGTGGATCCTGGCGACGTTTCGAGTTCCATAGTTTTTCTTTCGTGGATCGGTCGTTTGGGTTTCTTTCGGGCCTGCGGCGGATTATAAGGACCAGTCTTGTCGGGTCCAAACCCACAGGCGAAACTGTCAAAGGTTTCGCCAGGATTGAAAACTGCCGATCGAATCGGTCGTGAGCCGAGAATATGTAGGAACATGCAATCGAGAGACGTGGCATTGGTATCAACAGAGAGGCGCATGACCTGCCTCCACGAACATCCGAACGACCTCGCCCATCCTCAATGACAGGAGCCTGACCATGGACGACATGCCGATGGACAACGTTTTCCAGCTCGCCCTGATCGACCTCTTGTTTCAGGTGGTCGATCTTGTCATCAATTTCTTTACCGGGGTTCTCATCCCGGGACTGGTGAACGGTATTTTGGGATTGTTTCAGCCCATGGAGACGATGATGTAGCTTGTCGAGAGCACGCTGGGAGCCTAGCATGAGGTGTCTCGGCGTGTTGGCATCTCTGTTTTTGGGACCCTGACGTTTGGTCCTCGGGGAAAGGCGTGCGAGGAGGGGAAGCGATGTCGCCCAGATCCAGTGTGATCGGTCTTGTTCTCTCCGCGCTCATCGTGCATCCGATTTCAGCGGATGAGTCCTCACAAAGTGCCGGTCCGCGAGGGACCTCTCCGGATATGACCTTCTGTGAGTTATTCGGCCTTTTCCAATTTGGTCGGGAAGGCAGCGTCGCTGGACTGGCCGTGGGGACCACGTCCTGGAACATTGGAAACGCCGATTTGCAATGGTTCGAATCCCCTGCGTCCGAACATCCGTTCATCGTGATGAACCTTTATCGCCTGAAAGACGACCGGTTTGAACAAATCGGCCAATCCTGGGTGAAGCACGGCTTTTTCGCTTTGGACGACACCCAATGTGGTGGAACTTGTACTTTTGAACCCGGCCATGCCTTCGGGCCTTGGCTTGGGATGGGTTGCACGGACACCTACAGCCCGGGGCTCAATGGAGTCCAAGATGGACTTGGGCCCCGGTACGAGGTCAACCCGTGGACGGGCGCCTGGTCGCACACGGGATCGCATTTTGATCTGGGCGGTCCGCCTCATGACGGCATTTCCCATCGTTTGCAGGTGCATGACGACGATCTGGACCCGGTCCTCAATGAGGGCGCGTCGTACTATGTCGAGGGCTACTATGTCATCTTGGACGACGTCAATGTGATGAACAGCGCTTCCTGGAAGCCGGTGAACCCGCAGGGCGCGCCAGGCGGGCTATGGACGTTTGAGATGACCGACCGTTCGGTGCCGCCGAACATCGGGTTTGCCGTCGATGCGTGGTCGGGGGCAAGTCAGGCCGTGTTTGCCCAGGAAATTCCGCCCGTTGAGTTCGTATCACCGGACGGACGGTGCATCCTGACAGGCAAGGCGATCGCGTTGTCGGATCAATTCTGGCGTTATGAATATGCATTGTTGAACATTGATATGGATCGCCAGGTGGGGTCGCTCACAATTCCCATCTCCGCGGGCGCGCTGGTTCGCAATGTCGGCTTTCATGCGGTTCGGCATCATGATGAACCGGTCAACGAACCCGGCGGCGCGCTGATCGATAACGGCGATTGGAACGAGTCCGTCGGCAGTGTGGTCTGTCTGTCGAGCGGCTCGGGCGGCCGGGTCGTCACCTGGTCCACAACGTCGAACCCGCTTCGATGGGGCACCGCGTACAGTTTCCGTTTCGAGGCCAATGTACCGCCGATTCCGGACGCCTCGATCACGATCGGGCATTTCAAGCCGGGCATTCCGACGCATCTGACATCATCCATGTTGGGGCCGTCGCTGAATCCGCCCGATTGCGATGGCAACATGATTCCGGACTGCCAGGAAATCGCGGACATGCCGAGCCTGGACTGCGACGGCAACCTTATCTTGGATGCTTGCGACGCGAATTGTGACGGGATCGGGCCTCCCGATGCGTGTGTCATCGCCGATTGCCCGCCGGGTGACGTTTCGTGTGCAGATTGCAACGAAAACGGTATTCCGGATAGCTGCGATCTGGCCGTGTCGAGCGGGGACTGCAACCAAAACGGCATTCCGGACGAGTGCGAAATCGACGAAAACGGCGTGGCGCCCGGTGGTCCTTATTTCTGCGAAAGCGATTGTGCCGCGGACTGCAACGCAAACGGTATTCCGGATGAGTGTGAGATCGACGAAAACAGCCCCGCTCCGGGTGGCCCTTTCTTCTGTACGGCGAATTGCGCACTCGATTGCAACGAAAACGGCCTTCCGGATGAATGTGAAGTCCCGCCGATCGGCGTCGGGGATTGCAACCAGAACGGAGTTCCGGATGAGTGCGATCCCGACTGTGATGACGACGGGTTGACGGATGACTGTGAACTGCCTCTGTGCGCAGGATTGCTCGTGGGCGACATGGATTGCAGCGGCGCGGTCGATCTCGACGACATGCCGCTGTTCATCGATTATTTGCTCGCGGGCACCTCCTCCTGCAGTGCGGATCTAAACCACGATCTCGTCGTCAACGGGCTGGACGTTCCGTGCTTTATTGACACCGTGGTCTCGGCCACGCCCTGCCCCTGACCGCTGATTCGCGGCTATCATGCCTCTATGTTGATCATGGTTGACGAAGCAATCCCGGAAGCGGCTTCGCTTTTCGGGGGCTTCGGTCACGTTCAGGCTTTCGAAGGTCGCAAGCTTGTGGCGTCCGGAGTCGCTCAGGCGGATGCGCTCGTCGTGCGTAGTGTGACACGCGTGGACGCCGCCTTATTGGCAGGGTCCAACGTGCGCTTCGTGGGATCGGTCACTTCGGGAACGGATCACATCGACAAGACGTGGTTGGTGGAAAATGGCATTCGATTCGTCGCCGCGGGAGGGTGTAATGCGCGTCCCGTTGCGGAATATGTCCTGACCGCGATTCTACTGATGGCGTCTCGGAAAGGTTTTGATCCGCGGCGGAAAACGTTGGGTATTGTCGGTGTGGGGCGGATCGGCTCGATCGTGGCGGATTGGGCAAGATCGCTTGGAATGAAGGTGCTGAAATGTGACCCACCGCTTCAACGGGCCGTCGGCGGCGGGGACTGGACGGATCTCAACGAACTGCTTTCGCAAAGCGATATTGTCTCACTGCACGTTCCTTTGACGAGGCGAGGACCGGACAAGACGGATGATCTGGTCGATGCCGTTCAACTGTCTTCAATGAAACAAGATGCGATTCTTATCAATACGTCTCGCGGTGAGGTCGTATGCGAATCGGCGCTACTTTCCGCTTTGAAGGAAAACCGGCTTGGCGGCGCGGTCGTGGATGTGTGGCGAAATGAGCCGGACCTCTGGCGCGAGCTTGTCACGGTCTGTGATCTTGCGACACCACATGTGGCCGGCTATTCGGTCGAGGCAAAACAGCGTGGCGTAACGAGGGTCCTTGAAGGCCTTGTTCAATGGATAAAGGAAAAAACCGGACCCGGAAAACAGATTCCGCGAATTAAGGAAAAGAACACAGCACGGTCATGGCTTCGTACGCTGCAAGATGAGCGTCATGATACGGCAGTCGGCTCGATTCCCGCTTTCCTGGGAGACCTTCTCGTTCCGATGACAGCGGTCTGTGATTTGCCGGAAATGGATCGCTCTCTTCGTTCGGCGGCCGTTGGGAGCCAAGTGTCAGATTTGTTTGATCAGTTGCGGATACCATATTGGACGCGCCGTGAATTCGGGGTCTGTATGTTGGAGCGACAGAACTATGGACTGGCCGAAATCGAGTTTCTGTCCACCGTGGGCTTCACTTTCGCCTGACCGGAGGCTTGGCTGGCTGGCAGGCCAGAAAGAGCGGATATTTTGGGGCCCCAGGTCCGACCCGGGCGATTTGGCGTTCGTGTTTGATTTTGGTATAAGTTATTTGTTTTCAGATGTTTAAGTCAGGAAATAAATAATTACTTTTAATTTGGCTCCGTAACCTTGAAATCGGAAGCCGTATTCTGGTATCATCAGTAACGAGTCGGAAGCCCTAAAAGGCTTGCGGCTATGCATAACCATCTGTATGTCCAAGCAGGTGGGCGAGTTTTTTCGCTACAATCGGGGCCGTTTGCAAGAGGGCTCTGCAGTAGCGGTAAGCTCTTTTTTGTTCGGTAGCAAGAGATCCGGGCAGGAAGGGCTTGCAAAAGATTGATTTGCCCTCTCAGATTTGGTAGCATGCTTGAAGGTTATGCGAGAAAGGAGTCCTGGTAGGAAAGAAGAAATAGTTTCCGGGCTTTTCTTCCTTCACTTACCATCTCTTTTCGCTTCGTCAGATTTTAAGGTCGTTCCTTTTCGGCGAAGTAAAAGAAGACGCTAACGGGTTACCCGTTGCACCGGTAGGCGCGGGCCCCAACTGAGTCGCTCTTCAAGAAGCGATTTCAGGAATTTTTTATGGGGTTTGTGTTTTTGTTGTAGGAGCAGATTTGATGAAAAAAGTAAGTTTCGCTTTAACTGTTGCTGCCGCTGTGGCCTTTGCTGGTTCTGCGGCATTCGCCGGAGATTCCGATACCTTCTTTGACATTCGAGACAACTCGGGTGGCATCCAGGATATCACCGGCACCCCGGCTGCACCTTTCACCTTCGGTCAGGACGTGAACGGTACGGCGACGAATGGTGGTGGTCTTGGCGAAGGTCAAATCCTGAGGCTGAGCCCCGTCCATGCGAACAACTATCACACGAATGCAGGTTTCGCTTATCCGAACTTCGATGGCGATAACGACCTGTCAACCGGTCAGCTCGTCCTCTACACCACGGTCAATGACAGGACCGGTGGTGGCGACGTCATTTCGTCGATCGGTGTTGACATCAAGACCCAGGACTCGGTCGCCACGGCCAACAACGGCACCGGCACCCGAATCGGCGCGATGTCGCAGACCTGGACCAACACCGGCGTCTGGAGTGCAAGTGGAACCGTCGATGGCGCCAGCGATCTTGCTGATCCGCCGAACGTCGATGGCGCGAAGGCCGTCCAGGTCGCGGTCGCCGCTGGCCCGGTTTATGACCCGACGGGTGGTCTCGAGCCCGGCGCTGGCCCCCAGGAAATCGCTCGCGTCAACGTGACGGCCGGCAACTGTGTTGCGGGTTCGACCGTGGCCAACAGCACCTACGAAGTGTTCCTCCAGGTCAACAACCTTCTCTACACCCGAACGTTCAACCCGGCCACCCCGGGTGACGGCAGCCCTGAGATGGTCTCCTTCGGTTACGACAGCCTCGGCCAGAACTATGCGGCAGGCGCTGGTAATGTGGATGCCGCCGTCAGCGGTAGCCTCGACGGTGCCTCCTCGGCTCTGCCGGATGCCGTTGTGCGGATCCAGGTCAAGGGCGACGGAAACGGCAGCTACTCGATCACGGGTGCCGACGTTCCGGCGTTGTCCGCTCTGCTTTCCGGCGCATTGGCCCCGGCCCAGCAGTGGATCTATCTCTATGACTTCAATAACAGCGGAACGATCACCGGTGCGGATATCCCGGCGTTCAGTGCGATTCTGTCCGGCGGACTCCCCGGTCCGACGTGTCCGTAAGTCAAAGATACAGGAGAGGGGGTAAGAGGTAAGGTAAGGATTTGTGAAATGTGGTTCCGTGGCTTGGTGTTTACGAGCGACGGAGATAACTAGGAAATTTTGGGAAAAGAAGTGTTTTCGAAATTAATTCGAAGAAGGAGAAAGAAAATGAGGGTTTTGAGAGTATCACTAGCACTGGTTTTGGCCCTGGCCTTTACGTCAAAGGCTAGCGCAGTCAACCAAATCTGGTTTGAGACTGCAGACGGCCTCAACGGTGGACCGGGTCAAGTCTTGGAGCTGGCGATTGACACGTCCGGTGGCCCCAGCGTCACGAACTTCGACATCGTCGCCAAGGCCAACATTGACCAGACGGATTGGTTGGGTTTCTCGATCGATCTTCGTGGTGCCGCCGGCGATGCTGGCAAGCTGTCCGCATCCAACTGGGCCAACGCGAGCCCCTTCACCCAGCAGAACGCCGACGGCGTGGGTGGAGATGCTCCGAACCTCATGACCGGTGGATCACACTTTAACTTCATCGGTGGTGCAGGTGGCGCGATTGATCTGTTCACCTTCACGCTGACGAAGAACAAAAACCAGGGTGACACCAACATTTCCGAGATCGAGTTCGTCGTTGGTGCGCTTGAGTTCGGTCAGGACGACTTCGTCAATCCGATTCCGGATTTCGACGTTGCCGGCAATGGCCTCATCGATGGTGCGGGTGGCACGTCCGGTGGTACTGTCATTCGAATCACCAACGTTCCGGAACCGGCCACGTTCGCGTTGCTCGGTTTTGGTGCGATCGCCCTCATTCGCCGACGCCGCTAAGGCAAGGCGGGAAGCGATAGCGGAAGGTCGTATTGCATGACCTTCTTAATGTGAGTTTTAGGCACGGTTGGGATGTTCTATACACCCAACCGTGCTTTTTTTATTTTTGACTTTTCCTTTGTCTTCTGGACGATGATAATGTCCTTGAATCCTTAAGATTTCTTGGACGCTTGGCTTCTTAGGAGCGCGACGATGACCGGTCTTGTTATGTCGGCGGCCACGCTTTTCCTCTCAATGGGACAGGTCAAGGCTGATGAGCTGGATAAGCTCGCCAGCCCGCACTGGGTCGCGGAATTGGAAACTTCAGCCACTGAGCTGCTGGACCTGATTACGAAGGCCTACGATCTGGATCAGGATATGCAGGAGGTCGTTCGTGCCGAATTGGAAAGACGGCAAGTTGAGCAGTTGCACTACGTACAGCTTGCCAGTCAGGAGCTTCAGGAAATTAGCGAAAAGGCGGTCGCGGCCGGTTTGAGGGATGGCAGTCCGGAAGTTGAGGCCGCCATCAAGAAGGTGACGGAGATCTCCTCTTCGATGCCTTTGAGCCCGGAACTGGTCGCCGACGCCATGGATGATTTCCTGCCTCCTGAAGTCGCGCAGAGAGGCCGAGTACGCTTCAAGGAGCTTTTGCATCGCAAAGACAACATAAGTCTTGTTCGCGACTCAGACCTCCAGCACCGCGCAGGGATGAAAACGGCCATTCGCCAGGCGATGAACAGGAACGCGGTTCTTTCGGCCAAAGGCAAACCTGTTCCGGTGGGGCTTGAGCACACCGTTGCTGAAGTGAGAACGACGAAGATGATCCCGGTGCGTCCGCCGCCAAAGGCCACCAAGCCACAGCCGTTGACGAAGCTCGATGTCCTGCCCCCGATACCGCCGTTGGATGATTGGGTGAAATACACGTTTGAGGTGGACCGGAGGTACGGGTTTAGTGATGCTCAAAAGGCTCAGGCACAATCGATTTTGACTGATCTGTACGTTCGGGCTCATCGATATCTAAAGAGTCAACCGGGCGCCTATGAGGCCTTGGAGAAAACGAAGAGCAAGGTTGAGTATCGCAAGCTGCTGAGGCAAAGGAAACTGGACGTGACCTTTGACGCGCTTTTTCACGAACTGAAGCAACGGTTGGAAAAGCTGCCAACCAGCGAACAGCGACAGAAAGCGACGGCCAAGTCGAGGTGATTCCGCTTCTGGTTCTGACGCTCGGTCACGCTTGATTGCGGATTTCAGGCATCCGCTTCGTCATTGGCAGCTCACCTTCTTCGACGGGCCGCATTCTCACGTCCATGGCCGCTCCAACCTCCCATTTCGCTCCAAAACAATCGTCTGAGACCTGTCAAACCTGATATAATCAAGTAGGCGGAAACCGTCATTTTCGTCGTTATTGAGGTATGGCGATGATGAATCGAATTTTCGTAGCGGCGGCTGTCTTCCTCTCTTCGGCGGCCGGGGTCGTATTTGCCCAGGTCGATCATCGAGTCGATTATCGTGTGCCCGGTTCCGATGGGCGCCTCCTGGATAGCAATCCCCAGGTGGGTTCCGGTGGAAGGAATCCTCGAACTCCCTATCGTTTCGATGGCGGGCGACAGTCGAACGCGGCCGTGACGGGCAATCTGACCGGACTGGCACGATTCCACGGTGGGACGCCGGTGATCCAATCCAATCAGTTTCGCTCCGCACTTCCGTCGGCAGGGTTGTCAGGCTTTCTGGGCACGTCTGTTGGATTGGAGGCGGTGCGTGCCAACCGAACACTCCAACCGACGTTCTATCTTCCGAGAGCAGAGACGATCGCAGACCTAGGCTTCATACGAAGCGGTCTGAATCGGCCGGGGTCCTCCACTTTGCGGTCTACGTTGACAAGGCGACCGTTGCCGCAGACCAGACAGATACCGGATCGATTGCCCGAAATACCGGATCCGACAGATATCCGGTTGTATGTGAATCGAGCCGTGTCGACGACGCCGGGAACGAGGCAGCGACCACTGTTTCCTGCGGACGAGACGTCTGGTATCGACGGGCGTTTGCCGTTTTCCTCCGCGGCGAGATCGTCGATTTTCGGGACGCCACGGCCCGTTGAATCACCGGGTTTCGTTTCGCCATTCGAACGGTTACGCAGCATCGATAGCAAGTTGTCCGGGCCATTGAATGAGCCGATCAGGCCGCTGTCTCCGGTGCCGGAGATGGCGACGAAGCCCGAACTCGGCACGTCGATTCTCCCCGCTTTGGCCGGACCTCAGTCCAATGTACGACGTTCGATGGAAGCGCAAGATGGACGTGACGACGCACCCGGGGCAAAGCGCAGTCAACGAGCTGAGGCCAATACGAGTCCGTTTTCCGGCGAAAAGGCTCGTTCATGGAATCTTGGCGAGGATCGGTTCACAGATTTGCAGAATGCGGTTCGGGCCGCTCAAAAAACCGGCCAGCAGGGGCTCGGTTTCGCGAGCAGAGGCCAGCTCGACGCCATCGATCGATTTGGAGCAGAATCGGCCCCGCAGAAGACGGACTCGCAGGCACCGGACTCAGCCCGGCGTGATGTGGGCGAGGAGCTTACGGAGGTGTCCGCCGCGTTGCGATGGACCAAAGGCCTGTTGGAAGACCCGATCAAGAGTTTTGTGGGAAGGTTTGACGATCGGCTGAATCAATACCTTACGGCCGCCGAAGCTGCGCTGCATCGGGGGGAGTACTACAGTGCGTCTCGGTGGTTCAACTTGGCCCATACGGTGGATCCCCGTAACCCGTTGCCATTGTTGGGCCGTGGCCATGCCCTGGTTGCCGCAGGTGATTATTTGTCAGCCGCCTTGATGCTTGAGCAGGGACTCAGTCGATTTCCCCAGATCGCGGCTTTCCGCCTCGATTTGCCGTCTTTGGTGGGGCAGCATGACATTTTCGACATCCGCCGTGCGGATCTCGAAAAGCGGCTGTCCATTGCGGAGCATTATGAGTTGCGTTTTCTCTTGGGTTATTTGGAGCTTTATTCGGGACTTCAGACCGAGGGGCTTCGGAATCTTGAGCTTGCTGCCAAGCACGCTCCGCAGGATAGTGTGATTTCAATTTTTCCTGATCTGGTCCTGGGACGAAGAGAATTGCCTGCCCTGAACGACGCTCGCCCCTAGTCGGCGTGGGGGCTGGAATAGTCGGAAAAAATCCCCTGAATTAACATTTTTTTCTTGACAGGTCTCAAAAAAAGAAAGCACCGAGCGCCTCAAGGGCTATCCCGGTGCTTTCCGGAGGGGAAAGAAGCCGTTTAAAAATGCCCTATTTTTAGGGTATTACCGCGTGCTTACCTCCGGTTATGATCAGTCGTTCCTTCTTCTGCTCGGTATTATAGCCCCTGTTTTGGGGCATATCTAGATTATCGGCGAAATTCCCCAATCCCTACAGGCGATTCAGGCGATTTCGATAAATTTAAGATTTTTTTTCTCTTGATATTGGGTGATTGTCAAGCAAGGTTGAATTCTGGCGTTTCCCAGCCCCATGGATTCAATTATGCTGGTTGCCCGAGAGACCCCGTAGCTCAATTGGATAGAGCGCAGCCCTGCGGAGGCTGAGGTTGGTAGTTCGAATCTACTCGGGGTCGGTTTGGTGTGGGCAGATCTACTCACGAAGGCAGTTGAGTATCCGTGCCGCTAGAATGTGCCGACATGGTCACGATCATCAAGAGGCATGGGCTGGACGATATCGCCGAGAAGGTCGAGGCGGGGGAGCGGCTGTCGTACGAAGACGGAGTGACGCTGTACGCCTCGCG
The DNA here is from genome assembly GCA_022360095.1 of Phycisphaerales bacterium. Taxonomy (GTDB): domain Bacteria; phylum Planctomycetota; class Phycisphaerae; order UBA1845; family UTPLA1; genus JAKSDK01. Next base: position 60,534 of record JAKSDK010000527.1, on the reverse strand, counting down.
GGACGTTCATGAGATTGGTCGACTGGCCAATGTCGTTCGTGAAAGGCTTCACGGCAACGTCGCTTACTACAACATCAATCGTCACATCAACTACTCCAATTTCTGTGTGTTGCGTTGCAAGTTTTGTTCGTTCTATCGTCCGTACACGAAAGATCGTGCAGAACCCGGCGACGAACGCAGCATGTCGAGCGATGTCGGGATGCAGGGCCGGATAGGCTTGCCCTTGTTGGGTGCAGCGCAAGACGATGCGTATGAGTTGAGTGTGGATCAGATTGTAGACCAGGCGAAGCGCGCCTATGAGGCCGGGGCGACGGAGGTGCATATCGTCGGTGGTCTGCATCCGAAACTTTCATTTTCGTATTACCTCGATCTGTGCAGGCATATTCGGGCAACATGTCCGAACATTCACATTAAGGCCTTCACGGCGATCGAGATCATCCATTTCACGCGGATCACGAAGCCGCGTTTGAGCATTCGCGGTGTGTTGGAGCAATTGAGGGAGGCCGGCCTGGGCAGTCTGCCCGGCGGCGGGGCGGAGATCTTCGACGATCGAGTTCACGAAGAGGCCTATCGAGCGAAAGTCGGGGAGCAGGGCTGGTTCGACGTTCATCGAACGGCCCATGAATTGGGAATCTACTCCAACGTGACCATGCTTTACGGGCACATTGAGAGCCGTGAAGAGCGCATCACGCACATGCTCAAGCTTCGGGAGCATCAGGACGAGTCATTGCGACATCGTCGGGCTGCGTTCAACTGCTTTATTCCGTTGTCGTTCATACCGGAAGGCAGTGAGTTGGGACATCTGTCCGGTCCGACGGGGCTGGATGACTTAAAGACGCTGGCCATCAGTCGTTTGATGCTGGATAACATTCCGCACATCAAGGCATTTTGGCCCATGCAGTCCGCCAAGCTCGCGCAGGTCTCGTTGAATTGGGGTGTGGACGATATTGACGGGACCGTCATCTATTACGATATCACCAAGCGGGAAGGCGGGCATGGAAACCGACATCAGGAACTCGGCGTTGATCAAATCCGCAGCTTGATTCGGGAAGCGGGCCGCATCCCGGTGGAGCGCGACACGCTGTACCGGCGAGTGGCTCGAAACGACGACACCCAAGTTCATGGCGCTTTGTGAAAGCGGTGTCGCGTGGTTCAATCCCGGCGTCTCAATCCTCCCCAGGCCAGCCAGAGAAAGATTGCAAGGAGAACACCGCCGACGACCCAATGCCAAACTTCATCGCCTAAGGTTTCGATCGGGGGGAGGTAATCCACCTAGAAGCCTCCGTGCCGCCACGCTTGCCGCAACAGTCTCAACGACCTTTGAGGACCGTTCACGCAGCCTTCAAGCGTCGTGTGCGTGTTTCCTGACGTTTGCGATTGTATCGCACGACTCCACCGCTGGGAAGCGGGAGGGTTCGTTCGTTTTGATAAAGGTCGCTATCCAGTCGCAGTGAAAACCTTATTATACTCAGATTCGTAAGGTTACTAGCGCTTAATTGAGATCGAGGCTCGGCGTCCTATCGTTGATTCGACGGAATGCGGTGGGGCGGTGTGTCAGAACTTCAAGTTGCATGAGTGAAGGAATGTCATCCGATAGCTCTACGGATTCAAAGCCCGCGGGTACATCTGATTCGGGACGAATTAGTTTCATTCTGTTAAGCGTCGCAACCTTGGCGCTCATCGGGAACTGCCTGTTGACCTCGCCTCGGGCATTCTCCGCGCAGCATCAAGACGACACCTCGTTGTTGCGCGTCATCATATCCCTGTCGGCGTTAACCTCACCGTCCGCTCAAGAGCCGGCGTTCCCCACGGCTCGAGGGATTGAGATCCGAAACCTTATCTTCTATGGCGGAGCGGCCATGTTGGCGCTGGTGGCCGGTCTCTGGCTGATCGGCTCAGGCCGGAAACATCGACTGTCTACCGATGATCTGTTCGATCTGCGTGAGCGCGCGAGCGGTCCTTATTTTTGGTGGGCCCTGCTCTTGCTCGTGAGTGTCATCACGTCCGTGTTCTCCCACGCACCAGACGTCAGCAAGGGGCAAGTCGTGATCCGATTCATGCAGTTTGCATGGTGGTGTCCGTTGGCGGCGCTATTGGCCCCGCGTCATGTGCGAGTGCTCATGATCGTCTTGCTGATCGGCGTGGCTTCGATGGCGGCCATCGGCATCTGGCACTATACGATACGATTGGCGCCGGAGTGGCTGTCCGCGCCGTTCAGTGCGACGCTTCCAAGATTGAGCTATCCGATTGGAAACGAAACCTGGTTCGGGGCCTGTTTGCTTCCGGCAGTTTTTATCATATCCGGGCTTGCGCAGGAGCGTTGGGCAACATCGTTTAGAGGTGCGTCTCGTCGCAGACCCTGGCTGAGTGTTGCGGGATTGCTTGTTGTGTTGCTCTTGGTTCTTGCGGCTTTGTTGTTGACTCAGGCTCGATCCGCCGGCTGGTTCGGACTGGCCGCGGGAATCTTCGCATTCATCGTGTTTCTCTTCCCGTCCAGGCAGATCAGACTCGTGATCGTACTCATCGGCCTGTTGGCGGCGATCGGAGGGACCAAGAAAGTTCAACAACTACGCACGACCGGTGTCATGGGGCAGCGTGCGCACTCAATCCGTTCCCGTTTGGACTACGAGTGGCCGTACGCGTTGCAAATGTTCTACCAAAAACCCGTGGGAGGCCATGGGGAGGGCGGCTATGCCATGCTCGCCGGTCAAATTGCGCGAAGCGACCAGCTTGAAGATCCATCGGTCATCGCCATCGAGGAACGATGGCCGGCCCATGCTCACAATGAATGGCTGCAACTGCTGGCGGACGTCGGTGTGGCCGGGATGCTGGGGTTCTTGGTGGCCATTGGGCTTACGTTGTATTGGGCGATGCGATATTGCGATCGGCTTAAAAAAGATCCATCGGGCAAGGGACGCCGGTGGCTTGCCATTTCCCTGGCGGCGGCACTGATTGCGATGGCGGTTGAAGAAGGCTCGAACATGGCCCTTCGAGAGCCGGGCTTTCCTCCGATTTTTCTGACCGTCTGGGCGGCGCTTTGGGCCCTCGTCGGAAAAGAACGACGTGTGTTGAAGACTGAAGAAGCGGCGTCCTCGGATGGTCGAGTGATGCAATTGTCGGGCGCCGCGGTCACACTGGTCGCCTTGATGCTGGGGTATCTTGCGATTCAGGATTGGCGAGCGGCTCGAGCCCGGTTCGACGGTGTGGCACAAACTAAAGGCGATCGCTCCAAAGAAGCCGCCAAGGCCATCGACTTTGCCGAATCCTATACCCTGGACCCGATGCAGAAACTGTTGACCCGGTTGGATTCGGTTGACGCGAGGATCGTTGGTCTGGAGCGAATGCTCCATAAGTCGGACACCGTGCCGACGGACGCGGACTTGAAAATCGCGCAGGACGCTTTGATTAAGCTGAACCAACTGAACCAGGCGGCGCCTCGTTTCCTTCAGGTTTCCAAAATGGCCTGGCGACTGTCGAGTTTCTTGGCCGACGCGCATCGACGACGCGGTGATCTGCAAAACGCAAATGGATACGATGAGCAACGTCTTCTTGCGCTGAGACAGTATCGCGAGGATGAGCCCTTTAATCTCGGTATCGTGGAGGTCCTTTGCCAGGACCCGCGCATGGTTGCTGCACGCGCACGACTCTGGCAACGATCGCGAGACGCGTCGGTCGTTCATCGCCATTTGCGGGAACGGTTGCAGTGGTTACAGAGTTTGCTTCGTCGCCGCGAAATTGATGATCCGTTTGTGAGGATCGTTCAGAATTATCGACAAATCCGTGGTTCCAAAGGGCTCATGGATGGGCTCGTGGACGTGGCCAAGCGCGATCTTGAGCTTCCGGTGGCGAAATGGGGAAACCCGCTGTCGCCGGAGACGCTTCGAATAGAGGCCCTTGGAAAATGGTTGGAAGGCCGACCGGAAGAGGCGATGTTGCTCGCGAAACAGTCCATCGCGATGTACGAAAAGGCGGGACCAAGGCTCTTCGTCGCCCATGCGGCAGCGATTCGGGAGGCAGTTCGATATCAGTTTTTTGCCGACCCCATGAGCGAAACAGATGCCATGTTGACCGAATTAGCCAGAGCAAACGAGATCTTAACGGGAGTTCGAGACGAGGACGGAACACGGCCGCTCAAAGGGGCACTCGGGCAATTGCGCCTTTGGATATTGCTCGCAGCCGACAGACCTGAGAGCGACGCGCAGTTGGAGACGCTTTTTGCTGCGGATGATTCCCCGGAGTCCAAGTTGTTGGCCCGTGCTTATACGAAACTGTCAGGGCACTTCACCTTATCACCAAAACATGGTGATCAGGCGATTCGATGGGCTCGACGAGCGATCGAACTCTGGCCGGAGATGAGCGATGCCCACTTGATGTTAATGGGCTCATTGTTGCAGCGTGGTCAAGACCTGCAGGCGCTGGCCGAAGCGAATCGGGTGATTGAACTGATTCCGGAAAAGGAAACCGCCTTCGCCAAGCTGCAGCTTGCGGAGGCGCAGTGGCCGAACAGCGGACTTTGGGCAGAGCTTCGGCGCAACCATCCTGATTACCCGGCGCAAACGCCGGGCATTGCGCCCACAACGACGACACAATCCGCAGACGAGGATGAAAGCAAAGGCGATGGGACGGATACGAATCCGGAAGTCGGCACAAACGACGCAGACTGAAGCGGCTGATCGAGGACTCTACTGATCGATCCGCTGGCTCTTAAGGACCTGAACATTTCCACCGTCCGTCACGGCAACCAGTTCGGTCGCCATGCGAATCTTTTGTTTCTCGAGGCGAAGCGGTCCCTTCATCTCTTTGGTGATGGTCGTCGTGCGATCCTCGATCCTGATTTGGACGCGTTCAAATATTCTTTCATGGACCTTAATATATGGCCCTTCGTTCGTCCCGCCTAATGACTTACCGGTTCCGGCTTCAGGATTGGGCGAGCCCACGCTGATCGCCGTCGGAACACTGCCTTCACTGCCCAAGGCGCGGGCTTCGACGCAATGTCCCGCTTCGATTTCTCCGCCGATGACCGGCGCCTTGACGGCAAGAACGCGACGGCCTGCCTTGATTCGAGAATTCACGACGTTTGTATCAATCAGGACGTCGCGTCCGGCCTTGATGTCGGCATCTTCACAGTATTTTGCAATGACGTCTCGATTGGCATCGACGTTGCTTTTTCCCTGTCCGATAAGGCCGTAATGCACAATGACGTCCTCGCCTGCCGCGATCTCCGCAGCCTCAACCGCCTCCGTGATTACGATGGAGCTCGTGGTGGCGAGCTTGGCTGATTCGCCGACGATGCCGCGAATGACGACGTCGCAATTCCAGTCCGTTGTTTCCGTGCCCGGCTTGATGTCCTGGTCTACTCCGAGACCGTCGGCGACGGCAATCTGCCCGTCGCAAAACACAACACGGCCCGGCCGATTTGCAAGAACGGAGGCGCCGTCATCCGACAGCCTCACACTGTCTGCCAGTTGAATTGGCGGTTGCTTCGTGATCTTCGGTGGAAGAGTTTCCCCCAGTACGTTCATTCCCGGTTTGCCATCCGTCGGGGGAATCACCTTTCCGATGACTGCGTCTTGCTTGACAAGCATGGCGGAAGTCTTGATTCGAGTATCAATGGAGTCATCCGAAGCCGAGGTGGATAAGGATGAATCGGCCCATTGGAATTCGCCCGGTTTGGCTTCGACCGGAAACAGCGCTTCTGCGATCAAGAACTTCTCGCTCTTCTCCTTGCGCGCGGCCAGATTTTTTACGAATTCATTTATTCGGACTTTGACGCGTTCATCAACCGCAACGTGCGCCTCGCGTAATTCGTCGATGAGCATTTGGGCGTCGATCGAGCCGGAACCTCCGCTCATGGCCGCTCGAACGTAGGCCTTCAGGCGGTTCTCGTCCACACTGACAAACAATAACTTCTTGACTGAAGTGCTCATAACGCCCGCCTTTCTCATTATCTGCTTCTCAAGCTGGGCCAGGAAGGGTAATTACTTACCACCATGATCGAACGCATTCACCGGAATTATTAGTTAGATTGTCATGTGGATTGATGTGCGAACTGACCCGATGTGAGTCAACATGGGCCCGAGTTCAAAAGTACAACAATATCGAGTCTGATAACATGCAGGCGCAATCCGAAAAGCGAAAACCGGTAAAGACGATTCGTCTCGATGAGGAAAAGATCGATGCCTTGCTCGATCGTTTGGATGCGAGCAGCAACGAGCCCGGTGGCGATCAGCCGCAGGCGGAGCGATATCGGTATCGTGAAAGAAATATCGTGATCGAAATCCATCAACCGGGTGTGGCGGCGATTTCATACCATTGCCCGGCCCGCAGCATCAGCCGGAGTGTTCTGTCTTGCCTTCACGGAGGTTACGTTCACCAGGCCACGAAGTGTCTTGTGCAGTTATTCACGACACACGGAAATTGGCAGAAGATCGAAGGTCGGATTGTGAGTTGCCAGCTGGCCGAAGGGAATGTTCACGAAATAAACGTGAAATTCGACCGTGAAATCGATCCCGGACTGTTTTGTCAATCGGCCGTGTCGCGCCGGGTATTGTTAGCTGAGGATGACGCGTCGGCAGCGCGATTGGCCATGCATCAGCTCAAGGAGCTTCATGCGGAAGTGGATCACGCCGAGAATGGAAGGGTCGCCGTTGAACTCGCGCTGAAGAATAACTATGACGTCATACTCATGGACCTGCACATGCCTGAGTTCAGCGGGATTGAGGCAACGACGGTGCTTCGCAGCAAAGGTTATATGGGCATCATTGTCGCGTTTTCCACACTTTCGAGTCCGGAGGAGCGAGAGCGATGCCTCGCCGTCGGATTCGATCAATGTCTCAGCAAGCCGTATACCGGTGAAGACATGTCAAGGTTGCTGGAATTCACGGCGAGCGAACCCCTTTACAGCAGTTTTCAAGGGGATCCGTCCATGGCTGAACTTGTGCAGGCATTCGTGGACGAGTTGCCCGCAAAGGTACAGGCCATTCAACAGCAGGAATCCGAAGAGAAGAGTCAACAATTGTTGTTGCTTATCCGCACGCTCAAGGCCACGGCAGGTCCTCATGGCTTCGATATCATCTCCGAGGCGGCAGGCAACGTCGAAAAGGCGCTCATCGGTGGGGCGGCCGTTGCCGACGTCGGGCAGGAGATTGCGAATCTCGTAAAGCTCTGCGGTCAGGTCCGGGTGTGATCTCGCCTTGTGCCCGCGTAGGCTGAGGGGCCGGTGACGCGGCAGAATTCGTATCCGCCCGACAAAGCGCTTGCGGACCTGTTCAGACATGATAGAATTGTGGAAAGTCAACGCCGTCTGGCAGGACCTTCCATGTATCCCAAAATCATTGGTGAGGGCATCACCTTCGATGATGTGTTGCTCGTTCCGCAGCACAGCACAATCGTGCCGAAGACCGCTGATGTTCGAACGCATCTGACTCGTAACATTTCTCTGAACATTCCACTTCTGTCCGCGCCCATGGATACGGTGACGGAGTCGAGTTTGGCGATCGCGCTCGCGCAGGAAGGTGGAATTGGAATCATCCACAAGAATCTGGCCGTTGAAGAGCAATGTCGCGAGGTCGAAAAGGTCAAGCGCAGCGCGCATGGCGTCATCCGCGATCCGGTCACGTTGAGGCCGACCGACAGAGTGGGGCAGGCGGCCGTGATGATGCGGCTCCAGAATATCTCCGGCGTGCCGATCACGACGGACAATGACCGCTTGGTCGGAATTTTGACGCGTCGAGATCTGAAGTTTATGGACCATGCGGACATCGACCGGAGCGAGTTCGAGTCGTTGCCCGTGAGCGAGGTCATGACCCAGGAAAACCTGGTGACGGCTTCTCCAAACACGTCCCTGGAGGAAGCCGCGCAGATTTTGCAGAAGCACAAGGTCGAGAAGCTATTGTTGGTCGAGGGCGATCGGCGTTTGGTGGGGCTGATCACCATCAAGGACATCGATAAGAACCGGCAGTTTCCCAGCAGTTGTCGCGACGAGCGCGGACGTCTTCGCGTGGGGGCGGCAGTCGGCGTGTTTGAGCTTGAACGCGTGGAGGCCCTGATTCGGGCCGGTGTGGACGTGATTGCCGTCGATTCAGCCCATGGGCACAGCGACAACGTGATGAACACGGTGCGGGAAATCCGCAAGAATCACGACATCGAGCTGATTGCGGGTAACATCGCGACGGCTGAGGCGGCCCGGGACTTGATCGAGGCCGGTGCGGACGCCCTGAAAGTCGGGATCGGGCCGGGCTCCATTTGCACGACGCGAGTCGTCTCCGGTGTCGGCATTCCGCAGGTGACGGCGATCTTTGAAGTGAGTGAGGTCGCGGAATCTGCCGGGATTCCGATTATTGCCGACGGCGGCGTTCGTTATTCGGGAGATATCACCAAGGCCGTTGCTGCGGGTGCAAATTCAGTGATGATCGGGTCACTTTTTGCCGGCCTGGACGAATCACCGGGAACTGTTGTGTTCTGGAAGGGCCGACGTTTCAAGGAATATCGTGGGATGGGCTCGCTTGGGGCAATGGTTTCGGGCAGCAGTGACCGATACAGTCAAAAGAACGAAGGCGACCGGGACAAGCTCGTGCCGGAAGGTGTCGAAGGGCGCGTCGCGTATCGTGGCGGGCTGGCTGAACTCGTCTATCAGCTCGTGGGAGGCCTGCGAGCGGGGATGGGATATTGCGGGACACCGACCATCGACGCGTTGCGACATGACGCGAAGTTCGTGCGCGTTTCCGGCGCCGGTATGTCAGAATCGCATCCGCATAACTTGATGATTACAGAGGAAGCTCCAAACTATGCAGTTGAAAATACGGTTGAAGTTTGAGCGACCAAAAATGATGGTCGCCGGGTTGGCGCTGAGTTCATTCGTGGTCACGGGGTGTGCCCATCTCAATAATCCGTGGAAGGATTCCAGCGAGGCGATTGATGAGGAGATGATGACCGCTAGCGCGGAGGGCTATCAGAATCGGACGGAATACGCCGCCTCAATGCGCCGGGATTGGACGCAAGAAACGGTTTATTATGAGAACGGCGCCGTGACTCATTGGCCGTTGTGGTTCGAAGACCCGTTTGAGGACAAGGGCAACGACCGTACGGAAGAGGGGGATCGTGATCCTATTGACAACCGATTCGCCTGGAATTGGGCCGACTACCTGCACATGGGTTATGGCCCGGGCAGAATGCTTTTGAACACCGTATGTTGGCCGATCAGTGCCGTCGTGACGCCGCCCGGCACGCTGATGGAGAGCGACGGCCGTCTTGACAAGGGATTGATGGGTTACGATCATGACGCCAAGCGATCCGACGCGGTGACGCGAGAGCCGCCGGACGTCAACGTAATCAACAAGGTTCAGTCTGAGCCGACTGAAATGCAAGAAATTGCGGATCAGATAGAATAAATGGGATAGGTTGCTGATTCGACCCGACGACGTGGTCGTTTCTTCCATTGCCGAAATTGGTTTGAAAGGTACGTCTTATAACAAAAAGGATCATGATGATGCGAAGACTATTCCCAAAGCTATTTACCGTGTTGATGGCAGCGTGTTTTGCAGTGGCACTCGCGGGTTGTGAGCATGGTCATGACCACGGCGTCAAGGAGTCGGGAAAGTGCTGCGGTAACCCGGATGCGCCGGGCTGCTGTGCAAAGAAGGCCTCCTGTGCCGCAGGCTGCAAATGCGCCAAGTGCGTGTAAGCTTGAGCGGCATCGCACGACTCCGTATTAACGGGAACAAAAGCAAGATTTGATACAAACCTCGCGATCCGTCACTCACGGATCGCGAGGTTTTTTCTTGATATCGTGTCTAGGTGCATACCGCTCCTGACAATGGGACCGATACCCAAGGTATGACGGTAATTCGCATGAACGTTAGTTGCTTGTATGGAGAATAATGATGGAACCCAAGCATGGGACACAACCGATCGTGGTCGACGAAACCGCGGGCACGAAAGCGTATTGTCAATGCGGTTTGAGTGAGAATCTTCCGTACTGTGACGGGGCGCACTCCCGGCACGGCACCGGCATCACGCCGATCGTCATCGAAGTCGAAGCGGATGGCAAAAAGGCCGTTTGTCAGTGTCACCGCACTGGCAATCAGCCTTGGTGCGACGGGACGCACAGCAAGCCCGCATAGATGTGTTATGTGTTTCTTGAGTCAAGCCGAGGAAAGAAACGTTTCCACAACTGATAAAGCAAGGCGATTGCGACAAGAAACGCAAGCGTCAAGAAGCTGTCGAACGTATTCTTCGCACTCGGATCACGCCATGTTTGCACGTCTGCCGCGATGAGACTGGCGGCGATGACGAGTTCGAAAAGTATCAGAAAGATCACCAGAAAAACTCCGCCGGGCGCACGGTAGGCGTTTGAAGGAAACGGGCGGCCCTCACGGCGGTCGCGGAGCCGGAAGATGATCAGGCTCAGATAGGTCAGGCCGAACAGGAAGGCGCTGGCAAGAAAGTAGATTTTAAGGATTTGCGCAAAGGATCGGTTCAGCACAAAACAGGCGGCGATAAGCCCCACCAGGACAAACGACGCGATGGGCGCCTGGTGTTTTGACATTCCAGCCAAGAAACGAAATGTAAGCCCGTCACGGGCCAGGGCGTACGTGACTCGGACATTCGCCAGAAAAACGGCGCTAATCGAGCCGAGGCAGATCAGCATGCTGACGACCAGAATGATTTCGCCGACCGGATAACCGTCAAGTTGGGCAAAAGCGAGCGTGTGCACACTGGGTTCGCGGGCCATGTCCCTGGGCGAGAGCGCGCAGAGCAACGTGTAGTTGTAAAGGCCGTAAACAATCGTCAAGACGGCGACCGTGCCGAACAGGGCCCGGGGCAAGGACCGTTTGACATCCTTGACTTCCTCGGCCAGCCGGATCGAATCGGTTGCTCCGGTGTAGGACCAGAATACGGGCAACAGGGCAAGGGTGAACATCTTCAGCCAATGGCCTTCTTGCGGCTCGACCATCACCGTATCCGGGACGGGCGTCAGCCGTTCGCTAAGGTACCACGCGCCGATGGCAATCCCCAACAGGGCGGCGGCCTTCAGGAAGGTCAGGAGGTTTTGTGTGAAGGCTCCGGTGCGCAAGCCCAGCGCGTTGATCGTGGTCACGACGGCGATCGCGCAACAACCGACCAGCGGCGACGCCCATTTTGTTTCCAGTCGAAATAGATCGACGGCAAAATCACCCAGCGCGGCGGCGATGGTTCCGGCGCCGGCCCCGATGATGAAGATCGTGCAGACCCAGCCGAAGAAAAATGCCGCGAAGTCGCCGTAAGCCTCCTTAAGGTATTGGTATTCGCCGCCCGCTTTGGGAAATCGCGTCGCGAGTTCGGCGTTGACCAGGCTTTGCATGAGGGTGATCCCGCCGGCCACGAACCAAAGGAGCAGGATAATCCAAGGCGATCGAACCAGCGCGGCAACCTCGCCTGGGGTTCGAAAGATCCCGGAACCGATGGCCCCGCCGACGCCGACGCAGATCACCGTCGTTGTGCCGAGGATTCGACGGAGTGCAGGGTATGCGGGCTTCTCGTGTTCGGTGGGTTCCGGTTTGATGAGACGCTCCTTGTAAGTCCGGTGTTTCGGCCATGATAACGTAGCCGGACCTTGGGGCGAACGTGTTGAAAAGTCACAGGCGCTGCGGTATAGTGCCGCCCATGTATTCACCCATCAGGCAATTCTGCACGGCCGTTCTACCGGTTTCGGCGCTGCTTTCGCTTGTCTGCGGACCGAGCCCTTCGGCGGCTTATGCGGAATGTCGCGACCGTGTCGCTCAAGACAAGGCCGAGCAAAAAAACGCCGGCGGACGCGACAAGCCTGTGAACCAGGACGATTCGCGAGATCGATCCTGTCCCGAGCCGGTCGAAGAGCAAACGTCCTTGTCCTCCTTCGTGGCGCCTACGGCCGCGAAACCGACGGAGGCCAAGAAGACCAATGGTCCTGACGCTTTCGCCAGCGCCAGAGTGTCTGTTTATTCGAGCCGCGACGTTTCCCGGCTTTGCCGGTTCAATCCGATCGTTGCTCCATGTCCCCTTGAGACATCCGTCTATCACGCGCACGCGCCTCCCGGTTGCTGACCGTCGGTTCTTCGGGGAACTGCGTGCGTTTTGCGCCGGTCTCCGAAACCACGCAAGTGATCACCTGATTTCTACATTCTGTATCTTTCGATGTGTCAACAACCGGGTTCATAAGACCCTCATTTCAATAACGGATAGGACTTGTCATGAACGAACGAGATCTGTGGTGGAAAATTGTCATCGTGGGCGGACTGGTGGCCCTTGCGTTTGCCAGTGTCTGGCCCATCGAGGAAAAACTGAAGTTCGGCATCGATCTCTACGGAGGATACAGCCTCCTCTACGAAATTGATGACACCGGCCTCGAAGGTCAGGCCAGAGCGGACCTCTCGAAAGAGGTCATGAAAGTCCTCCGCAAACGTGTGGATCCGGACGGAGTGTTCAACCTGGTTTGGCGCCCCGTCGGTCACAACCGATTGGAGATTCAGATGCCTCGTCCGAGCGAAGACGTTCGCCGGGCACGAGGTGAGTATGAGACGCTGCAGGAGTCGCTTCGAGCAACCGTTTTGCGCCGAAGCGATGTCCTTGCTGCAGTCTCGAAAGATGCCGCATCTCGACCTCAGGCGTTAGCTGATCTCGCCGGTTCGATTGATTCTCGACTTCCGCTTCTGGAGGAGGCGGCCAAGGCCTATGACGCACTCGAGGCCATGAACAAGACCTATGAGGCTCGAAAAACGGAAGTCGAAAAAGATAACTTGAGCGAGGACGTGGTGCTCGAGGCGATCAAGAAGCCGGTGGACCAGCGCGAGGCGGCTTTTCAACCGCTGATCGGCGGTATTTCCGAACGCAAAGGTCTGCTGGAGGCCGCCGCCGGGGCATGGGAGGACTACGAGTCCGCCCAGATCGCCAAGACGCAGCCCATCGAGGGGCCGACCCTTCAGCCGGATGACATGTTTGAAATGGACAGGAAGCGTGCTTTTGAGGCCGCGATAAAGGCGGTGATGTCGGCCAATATCGATCCGGATTCACCGGCCGAGGGCGTGACGCTGGACGAGGTGATCCGGCTCGAAGAGGTTTTTGATGAAGCCATCGGCAAAGTCATCGCGACCAATATCGATCTTGGTCAGTTGCAATCGCTGCTGGAATTGAAAAAGGATGAGAAGAGAACGCAAGGAATCCAGGAATTGACCGAGCAGCATCCCGGGCTGTCGGAGCTGATCCAAGGGCTGGACAAGTCTACGGACGAGCTCCAGAAGCGTCGTAAAGGCGAAGGCCGTCTTGAAGATCCGGCCGATCTTCAACGACTGCTCAAAGGCGCCGGTGTACTCGAATTCCGCATCCTGCCTCAGAACGATCCTTCCAATCCTGAGTTTGCTCAATATCGAGAGTCGCTTCGCAAACGGGGTCCCAGGCCTGAGCCCGGTGAAGAGGAATACCAATGGTTTGAGATCGAGGATCCGTTGGATTTTACCAATTTGAAAGACCTGGCAACCAGTTTCGAGGAAAAGAAGAACTCTCTATTTCACGTCATCGAGAGCTTTGGGGACAAATACTATGTTCTCGCTCATATTGGCGAACCTTACATCATGGTCCATCGCCAAGGCGAACGAGACTGGTCGCTCAAATCGGCTTTTCTGGATCAGGACAGTAGCGGCTTTCCCGCCGTCGGATTCAAACTGGATCAAAGAGGGGGGCAGAAATTCGGCGATTTGACGCGCCGATACAAGGGACAGGCGCTTTGCATCTTTCTGGACGATCAGGCGATTTCCAGCCCGCGTATTGACGGGGTCATCTATGATCGCGGCGTTATTCGTGGACGGTTCACCCAGCAGGAGGTGAACGACATGGTCAAGAAACTGAACGCCGGCAGCCTGCCCAAGAAGCTTAAGGATCCGCCGATCAGCGTTCGTTCAATCGGTCCGAGCCTGGGGCAGGCCAATCGTGACGCCGGTCTGAGAGCGGCGATCTGGGGAGCCACGTTCGTTGCGATTTTCATGATCATCTATTACTTCTACGCGGGGGGAATTGCGGTCATCGCCGTAGGAATGAACATTCTTCTGATCGGGGCGACGATGTCGGCCTTAGGCGCAACGTTGACGCTCCCCGGTATCGCCGGCCTCGTGTTGGCGATCGGTATGGCCGTGGACGCCAACGTGTTGATCAACGAGCGCATTCGGGAGGAACTCGGCCGCGGCACGGCGATGCGAATGGCCATCAAACTTGGTTACGAACGCGCCTTCCGGGCGATCCTGGACTCGAACGTGACGACAATCCTGACGTGTGTCATTCTGTACATGGTCGGCAGCGAAGAAGTCAAGGGCTTCGGTCTTACACTCGGCATCGGTGTGTTCGTCAATATCTTTACCGCATACTTCGTGACTCGGATGTTCTTCGAACTGATGGCCATGATTTCAGTGCCAAGGGAAATCATGCGTTATCCCGTCTTCGTCGCGCTGGGGATTACCGCGTTCGGCGCTGCGCTGTTCGGATCGGGGTACGCACTGATTGATCCTGCAAACCATGACACCGCCGTTTCGATTTCATTCGGCAAATCCATCATGCAGATCGGTCCGGCAATCGTAGGGTTGCTGATTCTCATGGTGCTCGCGCGGTCCATTCACCACGGCCGGAAATCGGTTCCCATGATGCGGCTGATCGGAGTCCCTCGTGTGGATTGGGTGGGCAAGCGGTACGTGTTCTTTGGCGTCTCCGCCGTTTTTGTCGTGGCGAGTCTGGCGGCTTTCGCTTCGCTCGATCGGAACAATCTGTATGACATCGAGTTTCTCGGTGGCACCAGCGCACAAATCGATCTGAAGGAAGCCGGTTCACTGGACCAGACGAAAATCGGGGAGCGTCTCGAAAAATCAGGCGAAAGTCTCGAGGGCTACGGTGAAGCGATCGAGGGCGCCAAGATCACCGGGTCGGACGGTTTTTATACGATCGAAACCCCCGGTGTCCCGGCGGCCCGATTGGAACCCGTTTTGAAAGTCGTGCTCAATAATCAACTAAGTCAGGTCAGACCGATCCAATATGACGACCCCTCTTCAAATTCGGTGACCATTCAGATCAGGGACCCTGAAGAGGGCGAGGAGCCGATCGCATTCGATCCGGACCAGGCCAGGACAGAGTTGGCCCAACGGCTTAAGCGAGCGGCAGAATCGATCCGCAGTGCAAACGTTCAAGCCATTTCCGGGTTCGAGTCCGGCGGAGAGGAGGGCCGCTCATTCTCCATCGTGACTCGTGAAGCCGTGAAGGAAATTGTCGTGGATGCCATTATGGAGACCATGGAAGACGATATCGACATCCAACCGGCCCTGAGCTTCAAGCTTCGGAGAAACCGGGAACTGGGTGACGTCGGCTACTTTCCGATTCGGAGTGAGGATACGAAGGCACTGGGCTTTGAGCTGACGGATCGGGAAGCTGCCGCCGTGAGCTTGCAAGGCTGGCAGGGCGGAGTCGCCTTGGTCCTGGATGATATCGTGCCGCCGCAAAGCGTCGAGGTCCTACAGAAGCGACTCAGGGAGATGCGGCTCCAGCCCGGTTTTGAAGAGCATGGCTGGCGTCAATCGAAGGTCTTCGGCCTGACACCGGCTTCCCCGGGCAGTGATCGATACAATCGCGTCCTGGTGACGGTGATCGATGAGAACTATCCGTTGGAAGACGAAGAAGGTGGTTTGTCCTCGATCTGGCAGGCGAATATGGCGGAGCCGGAAGTGGCTTTGTTGCTGGCCGCGCTGCAACGGCAAACATCGTTGAGTCAGATCACCCAGTTTGACAATCAAGTGTCGGGCGAGGCTCAGATCCAGGCCTACGTCGCCCTGGCCCTGAGCTGGTTGCTGATCATCGCTTATGTCTGGTTCCGTTTCGGAAATATCCGATGGGGGCTGGCGGCCGTGAGCGCCTTGATTCACGACGTCATGATCGCCTTAGGCGCGGTCTCATTGACCTATTACCTGGCCACGAAGGTTCCCGCCCTTGGAAGCTTGTTGCTGGTCAACGAGGTGTTCCGCATCGACCTTGCCATGGTGGCCGCGATGCTGACGGTCATCGGATACTCTGTGAACGACACCATTGTCGTTTTCGACCGAATCCGCGAGAACCGTGGGCGACAGACCGACGTCACCGCGGAGATGGTGAACAACTCGATCAGCCAGACGTTGTCGAGAACGGTCTTGACCTTGTTGACCTCGTTGATTAGCGTTCTTATCATGTACGTCCTAGGTGGACGCGGTATCCACGGTTTCAGTTACGTCCTGCTCATCGGACTTACGATTGGAACCTATAGTTCGATCGGCATTGCGAGCCAATTCCTGCTTCGCCGACGACAACTGGCCATGGCCGCGGCATCCTAAGCCAGTTCTGTCGAACGCGCCGTGATTGTCAGGGAGGATATCATGGGTATGGAAACCAGAATCGGGATCGCCACGGGTCTGCTGATCGTGGTGGTGGCGAGCGTCTATTTCTTTTTCAACCGTGATCGAACCGAGGGAGACCTGCTCATTGCGGGCGGCAAAAAGTCGGAGCCGTTTAAGCTTCCTATCAACCTTGACAACAAGAAGAAAACCTCGGTTCAAGACAAGAAGAGCGACAGGAAAACAAAACCCGCCGCGAAGGCCAGGCCTCTCCGAAAGCAAGGGCTCAACCAGCGCGTCGCCGCCGGAAATGCGGAAAGGCCGCATCGCCGTACACGGCTCAACTCCTCGGCCCCAACCAGGCAACGCGCCAAGGGCAATCCCGCCAGAGGACTGCCGCAGAAGCCGAAGCGGTCAAGCCCGACGACTCTGCGATCCGGGGCCTCACAGGCTCTGGTCGATGCCACCCAGAACAATCTGTCAAAGAGAAACGCCTCGAAGACGCCGAGTCCGAAGCAAGCGGTGAAAACCAACGTAAAGAAACCGATCGCCAAGAAAAAGAGCGCTGCGCCCGCTTCGGGCACGAACACTGCCAAGAAACCTCAGCAAAACCCACAGGCTCGGCGTTCCGCTCCGACCCGGCCGGCAGCCAGGCCTCCCGAGGTCTGGCCGAAACGACATCGTGTCGGTTCAGGAGATACGCTCTCTGACATCTCCATCAAATATTACTCAACGAGTCTGCTCGCCAACCACATTTTGAAGGCGAATCCGAATATCAGGAGCCCAAAGTATTTGAAAATCGACGATATCCTCGTGATTCCCTCACCGCCCGCGCCGAAAGCCGCCACGCCGGCGAAGCGACCTGATCGGACCGGACAAATGGCCGCCACTCATGCCGGTGGAACTGCCGCAGGGCGAAAGGCCTATCGTGTGAGAAAAGGCGATACCTTTTACAGCATCGCCCAGCAAATGCTCGGCAGCAGCACACGGTGGAGAGAGATTTATGACCGTAACCGTGCCGTCGTCAACAACGATCCCAAACGTCTTAAGCCTGGGATGGTCTTGACGCTGCCGGGATAATCATCCACTTTCGATAAGCGGTTCCTCGCGGTCTTTCTTGCCTTCCTCCCGGGCGATGAGCGTATGGAAGAAAACGACGATGAGTGCAAAACTGCACCAAACACCAGGGGCCATCCCCAGCCACGGACGATAAAGCAGTGTTCCAAAAGCGTCCGTCCATACCGCGTCGGGGTGGCCGGGCCAGACCCACAGTTGGTTCAAGGCTGAGCACAGGCCGATCGCAATCCACGCCAACCACCAGCGCCGCGAATGATAGAAAGACCATGCCCAGACTCCGATGGCGGGGAAGAGGTAGCGCTCATGCATCTGGGTAGACCATAGAAAGAACGCCAAAGGCAGCACACGGGCTGCCCAGGCCAACGTGTGATCATCACAGCGCCGTCGCCAGAGCATGACCACGGCATAGGCCCAGACGGCGAAGACCCCGATCAGTCCCCAATGGCGGAGGCGAACCCCCAGAAACCCCGGTTCGAGGTCGGAGGCGTACCAGATCGACATTTCCGCGAGGTGGGGTTCGGTCATTGGCGTTTTCAGGAACCAGGCGCTGAAGCCGTTCAGATGGGTAAACGGATAGTAATTCGCCGCGCCCAGATACGCTTCCGCCACGCCGTCGAGCGAGAATCGAAAAGGAAAAAGCACCACAACCACGACGGCGAGCCCGGAGCCCAACATCGCCAGCCAGCGACGACCGTCCCATCGGCCCCAGCCGATCGCCACGACAAGCCACAGCGGGGCCATCATCACGCTCTGAGCTTTGGTCAAGACCGCCAGCGCCGCAACGATCGTCATCCAGACCAGTTGGCGGCGCCTGGCCATCTCGAGGGAAATGACCAACAAAAGCGTGGGGATGGCGTCGACCTGACCCCAAATGGTCGAGTTGTGAATCACGGCCGGCATCAGACCGTACAAAGCGGCAACGGCCAGGGCCTGTCGCCATGGACGTCTTCGGACCAATAACAAGAAAAGCAGCGCGGCCAGGATCACGTCCGCAGCGACGGCGGGAATCTTGTACAGGGCGTACGCCAGCCGTGTCGGGGCCGAGGTGTCCATGTTGGCGACGTACCTGACAAGTTGGGCGTCCAGGGCGTGGTCCGCGGGCGCGAGGATGTCGTACAGCCCGGCGAGCACCCGCAGACAGAGAATATAGACGGGAGGATAGTTGCACCAATATTGTTCGGAGACGATCTTCTTCTGATAGACCGAGCCCAGTCCGCCCGGCGGATTGCATTGGGACGGCGACCGGCTGATTTCGGACCATTGCACGAAGTAGGCCTGGTCGATCACGAAGCCCGGTGACGACAGCCACGGCAGTCGGACGACCAGCGTTAGCAGGGCGACGCCTGCGGCGATTCCCCATCGAAAGGTCGCGTTGTTTGAGTGGACGGATTTCGCCATGCTGTTGTTTCGGACCACGATCGTTAATCTAATCGTATGACGCCTGCTGCGAAATCGCTCGGCAGGTCCGGTATTTTTCCAGCGTTTTTATCGAGTCTCGAAATCGCCTGCGATCTGAAATCGACGTGGGCAACGTCCGATGTAGGTAGGACGAGCCTTGGCTGGGACTATGCGTTTTTCCCGGCATTATGGGCTCATCCGATGAGGACATAGCGGGGGAACCGGCAAGTCGGGCCGGCACCACTTGTTTACTCTTGGAGCATTGAATGGATCTGGGGACCCTATTAGGCCTTCTCGCCGCGATCGGTCTGTTGCTGTACACGCTGTTCAGTGGTGCAGACGGCGACATCGTGGGGACCTTCGTGGACATCCCGTCGGTCGCGATGGTGGTCGGTGGCGCAATCTTCGTCACCGTGGCGGCCTGTCGGCTCGAGCGCGTGCTGGCGTTCGCGAAGATCTTGAAGAACGCCTTCTTCAATCGAGGCCGAAAGCCCGCCGAACTCATTCAGCAGATCGTGAAACTCGCGGACGTTGCCCGACGAGAGGGAATTCTGTCTTTGCAGAACACCATCTCCGAAATCCCCGACCCCTTTCTGGCCAACGGACTGCAAATGGTCGTGGACGGCACCGACGCCGACACGATCAAACAGGTGCTGGAGATGGAGTTTGACGCGATCGAGGAACGCCATACGGAAGGGCGAAGCGTGCCTGACATGTTGGGCAAGTATGCTCCGGCCTTCGGCATGATCGGAACGCTGATCGGTCTCGTCGTCATGTTGAAAAACATGGACGACGTGTCCAAGATCGGTCCCGGTATGGCCATCGCGCTGTTGACCACGATGTACGGTGCGATCATCGCAAACCTCTTCGCGCTGCCGATGGTCGATAAGCTCGCGGCCAAGCACAACGAGGAAATGCTCTATCTCGAAATCGCCAAGGCCGGGATCCTCGGCCTCCAGGCCGGCGACAACCCGCGGATGCTTGAAATGAAGCTCGCCGTCTTCCTCTCGCCGAAACAACGCGCGATGCTGTCGGCGGAGAAGAGTTGATACAAACAGCGAATGCCCGATAGGACTTAACCCGGGCTCGCGATTCGGAATGCTCAATGGCCAAGAAGTGTAAATGTCCGCCGCCCGGGGCGCCGCTGTGGGTCGTGACCTACGGCGACATGATGTCGCTTCTGCTGTGCTTCTTCGTGTTGCTCGCGGCGATGGCCAACTTCGACGATCGCGACAAGCTGTTCATGGCCGCGATCGAGTCGATCCGAAAGGCTTTCGGCGCATCGGGGCAGTCCGGTTATTACCATGATACGGAAGTCGACTTCAAAAGCTTTCTCGTGAAGTTCGAGACGATGTACATTCCCAACAAAGCGAAGAACTACGGCCATTCAGACGAGCCGGGCATCGACGGGAAGTTCTATCGCGTCAAGAAGGTGCGCGACGGCGTCGAGCTGGTCATCGGCGGACCCATCGCGTTCGGCCGTTTCAGTGCGGAGTTGGAGCCGCCCATGGAGGAACTGCTGGCCAAGTTCTCCGGTGAGCTTCGCGGCAAGAACAACAAGATTGAAATCCGCGGCCATGCTACCAAAGAACCGTTGCCGCTCGAATCGGAATACAAGGACGGCATCGACCTGGGCTATGCCAGGGCCCGTGCGGTGTACAAACGGTTGGTGGAATTGGGTCTGCGACCGGAGGCGATGCGGGTCTCTTCGGCCGGGCCGTACGAGCCGGTTCGAAAGCAGTCCTACACCGACGCGCGCCGCGCGGCGAACCGTCGCGTGGAGATCATCATCACCCGCGCCCTGATCAGCGACTACACCGCCAAGCCCCAAACGCCCGAAGAGCTGCCCACACAGCCCCTGGAAGTACGGCCGATCTCGCCCTGACTCAACTTTCCCCTTCTTAAGGGGGGACTGAGGGGGGATCTTCGGAGCGAGCAATCTTGAAATGTCTTAGAATCCGCCGAACCCAATCACGGTCACGCGCTCTCCGCGCGTGCGGCGTTGCAATAGTCCGACCCTCTTGTTTCCAACTTGCATACCGACAAAGCAAATACCGCGCCGTCGCATCGACGATGCGCCGGGCGAGTTGCGCCCACACATAATCAGTGATGCCATGGTGCCCACCCTTGGCGCTGGCGACGCTGTACATGTATTGCAACAGATCGTTCTCATCCGCATCGATGAAGCCGGATTCCAGCAGAGACCGGCGATGCGCACGGAACGACGTCCCATTCTGCGAAGGGTCGCGAAGCCGGCTTTCTTTGCTGTCGGTCTTCGTGCGACGAACCGCATGCACGATGCTGACGACCAGCGCTTCGAGAAACGAGCGGGCTTCATTGATCGAGGCGTGGCAATATCCGTCAGTGGCCGTCGCGTCGGATTGTCGCAGATGATAGACCAGTGTCTCAAGATCGAGTTCCGGATGGGATTGCAAATCCGGTAGCAGAGCGGCCAACGGCTCGCCCGGCGCCGGGTCCGTTGTGGTGTGGTCCGTCATACGTTGTATCACGGCTTCACCCACATCCGGCGAACCAACTTTTGCCACCACCGCCTACGCCGAGCAGCGGGCTCAGGATTTTCATAAACGCTGCGTTCCTTCTCATCCAGCGCCGGAATCACGATCAGCCGGTCGAGCACCTCGGCAGCCACGTTGAGCAGTCCATTGTCGTCCAGCCCCGCGAGCCTCAACTGAAAGTCCGTCGGCAACTCGGTCGTCTCATAGTTGCCGCCGCCCGGCACCTGGGCGAGCAGTTCTTCGTCCGCCCCCAACCGTTCGAAGCAGACGGCCAGAATGCTGAGCAGTGTGTCACGGTCGGCATTCCAGATGAATTCGGACGCGGCCTCGTCGAGCGGATCGTTCTCGTCTTCCTCACCGGTGAACTGATAGTCGGCCCCGCCGGGGATTTGCAGCATCACGGCCGTTGCCTGAAAGAACGCGGCCAGCCAGTGATGCACAGTTTCAAGCTGCCGCATCCGCACGGCGAACACACCTGCGAGCCGATCGCTATAACGCAGTCGCAGCCCCACTTGAAAATGCCTGCCGTCTTCCCGCCAGTTCACCGGTCCGAGCATGTCGTTTTCTCCTTTTTAGTTCTTTACGAAGTCACTGCACAACTCCCCCCAAAGCCCCCGGGCAGGCAGCCTGCCCGGGGCTTTTCCTCGAATTCGCGTCGTTGTTCTCTTTGCGCGCACGTTCTCCGTGCGCGATTCATACTTCACGTCCTCGTTCGCTGATCGATAGCTTAAAATAACGCCATATATTGAAATATAGCATTAAATTCAATATATAAATTGTAGAACACTTTTGAACCCAATGCAAGAATTGATTCAAGAAAATTTTTCACGGTTTGGCGTGAGTTCACTTGCTAGGGTTCTAAGAATGGCCATTTACGAGGAATTCGGAAAACGCGTTCGCCTGCTGCGTGATCGGCAGGGAATCACACAAGAGGAGCTTGGGGCCAGGGCCGGCTTCCACTCGCAGCGAATCAGTGAGTTCGAACGTGGTGAAGCCAACTGCACATTAGAAACAATCGAACGGCTTGCAGCAGGTTTGAAATGTGAGCCAGCAGAACTGTTTCTTTTCGCTCCCAAGGCGGTCGGCAAATCACTCTCATTACTCGACGCACGTCTCATTGATATTTGGAAGGCAGCGGACGATCAGGCAAAGCGTAAAGCGATTCGGATTCTTTCGGAATTACTATGAGTAGTGGTTGATGTTAGCCCCGGCGTTCACGCCGGGGGAAAGAGGCCCAAAAAGTACATTGAGGCCCGTTCACGGGCCTTTCCCTGCGTAGTCGTCCGAGCAAATCTCCGGCGAAGCAGCGCGAAGGCCCGTAAACGGGCCTAGACATATCATGTCATGACCGAACCCCGGCGTGAACGCCGGGGCTATGATGATGCGAGCCACGGGGTAACGAGATAATCTTTTTGAGTGGACCATTACCAACATTTCACAAGCCATATTCGCGATTGTTTTCATAGTGCTCTTGAGATAAAATTCGCGCAGCTTCGCATGTTGCGAAGTCGGCAGCAGCCTCTTACGGGGCGAAAGTGAGCGACAGCTTTACGGCGTCGCCACAGGCTGTCACCCAGCGGTGTTGTGAGGCGCCGCAGAATCAACTCAAGGTCTAAGACTTGGAGTCATATCATGCCTATTGATCCCAGAGTCCCGTCTATTGCAGAAGTTGTTGAAACACAATCTCAAGAATTGAACCAACTCGCTACTGAACTCTCGGAACGCATCAAAGCGTTTGAGGAGTGGCTGAACCGCTTACCAGGTAAAGTGGAAGCAGTAGAGTGGGAAGCAATTCCCGACTTAAATGCTCCCCCTGTTGTGTTGCTTGGTCTCAGGCTACATCGCTCGGGCAAGACCTGGGTACTTTCCTACGATTACAGTCGCTTCAATGAATCCCATAGTATTCGAGATTGGACACTTTTGAGCGAAGCATCAGTTAATATAAAAATCGACGCCGTCAAAATTTTTCCATCGCTCCTGAAGAAAATCGTTTCCGAGCAAAACGAAAAGATTAAGGAACTACAATCAGTTCATAACACATTCGACGATTTTGCAAAAGTAATCGGAATGACTGCAAAGGAGGAGGCATGAGATGTCACGCTCCAAACTTGCAGTCTTTGCGCCGAAGTGGCTGCGCTGCCTCGCATGTACGCTCGCTATGCTCCCGCTTATTGGCATTGTAACAATCTTAGCCGCAGGAAGAGGAAGTATTTACGTTGTATGCGCGTTGTTGCCGTGTACTGTTATCTTCCAGAATGGCTTGAACATCCTAATAACGGGTTATCCCTGTAATTCCAGTTTCAGCTTTGCAGGAGATCTGGTTCGGAGTTTGAGCCGAGCCAAGCATACGAACTAATAAGTCGTATGGAAGCTATGCATACTTAGGGGTTGAGTGAGAATCCATGAAGAACATACCAATAACAAAACAAGCGTTGGTATTGCGGACGGACTTTTCGGATGATGCCGGATGGGAGTCGCTTTGTGCAGCCATTCAGCAACCCGTCGGAGAATTCAGAGCATACGTAGATTTCCTCAGCGATTCGCAGTACGACGGTCTTACTCCGGAGAAGCTGCTCACACTCATTGATCCAAACTCAAACCACACTTTTATTTTTGTTGTTGATCGAACCGCGCTTTCACATCCCGAGCATCCGATTCTTGTCATAGACTTGTTCGTTGAGCTTGGCCGGGAATTTCGCGTCATTCCATCCGAGATGTGGGGCATTGAAAACAACCTTTCGATTGCAAACGCAGACTTTGCGGACTTTGCGGATGCCGTCGATCCGGATGGCATCTTTCGAGGTTTCCCAGAGTTGATGTGAGCACGGACGCCACATCTCTTGCTTCCGAACAAAGCATTTACGCTCAGTTCCGGCGCTTCCGCCGGCGCATCCAGCACCAGCCGATCAGCATGAACGGTGTCATCATCGGGGTCATGCCGCCGCAGCAGTCGGTGATCGGGGTGGGATCGCCGGTCGGGGTGTCGTCGCAGTCGTCCGGTTCGCCGTCGCCGTCCGAGTCTATCGTGTCATCACCGTCGCAGATGTCGTCGCTGTCGCAGACGCCGTCGCCGTCGGAGTCGTCGCTCGCATCGTTCGGACAGGAGTCGAGACAATCCACCACGCCGTCCGTGTCGGTGTCCAGCAAGTCGTCCTCACCCGGGCACTCGTCGCAGCCGTCGGGAATGGTGTCGGCGTCTTCGTCAGTGATGTCGTTCATCATGTCATCGTCGCAATCGTAATATTCGACGGCCCCGATATCGGCGGCGACTGTCCCATCGCCGTCGCCGTCGAAGGCGCGTAAGAAGCCGCGCTGGTCCGTTTTGTCGGAGGCTGTGTCGTCCGCGTCGATCGCAGGGCTGCCCATTTGCGGTGCGTGGGTGTGGGTGGAGCCGCCGTTGTCCTGCAGGGGGCCGAGCATCGGGTTCATGCCGCTCTGATCGCCCGTGGCGGCGAGGCCGCAGGTGTTGTCGCTGTCGAGATTGTGGCCCAGCGAGAGCGGTGCGAGGCCGAAGCAGTCTTCCCCCGTGGTTTGGTTCGCAATGATCGTGTGCCTCATGTCGAAGTCGGCGCCGTTACTGACGCCTCTGTTGGAGTTTTCCGTGATCGTGCTGCCGGTGACGAAAAGCTGGGCAGCATTCCGGATGCCGCCGCCGATTCCGGCGACGTTCTGGCTGATCGTACTGGTGTTTATGGTCGAATCGCCGCCGGAGCCGTTCATGATCCCGCCGCCGCTCCCGGCCGAGCCGTTGCCCATATTCCCCGTGCCTCCGGTGCCCGTTTGGTTCGCGTTGAGCGTGGAATGGTTAAGCGTCAGGATGCCGGCGTTGTAGATCCCTCCGCCGCTCCCTCCGTTGCCGCCGATTTCGGTGCCGCCCTCGCCGTTGCCGGTCCGATTTCCCTGGATCGTGGATGCGTCGATCATCAGCATGCCTAGGTTGTAGATCCCGCCACCGGCTCCTCCGCTGTTACCACTGAAGCCGCCGGAGAAGCCTCCGCCGCCGGTACGGTTGTCCTCGACCGTGCAACGGTTCAGCGTCAGCATGCCCGCATTGAGAATGCCGGCGCCGCTGCGTCCGGCGAATGTTGTTCCATCCGGCATTCGGCCGTTGCGCACGACCATATCGTTGAGGGTCAGATTGCCCGACGCTGCAACATGGACCACTCGGAAATTCGGCACGGCTCCGGCGCTGCGCCGGATGATCGACCCGTTGCCGTTGATGACGATCTCCCCGACGACCGAGGGCAGGCCGTTCGGTCCGTCGGTCATATTATCGACCATTGTCAATGTGTAGATGCCGTTTTCGGCGAGGTTGATCACGTTCGGCTCGCCGTTGCCGTTGGCCTCGTTCATGGCCGCGATGAGCCCGGCCTCGTCGCTGTTGGCGATGTCGAAGTCCTTGCCTGATGCCGCGTTCACCGGCCGAAGCAGGTGGAGCACAGCAATCAAAACGAGTGTCGATTTTGCCGGTGTTCTTCGCGTATACATGTTCGGCCTTCCGAAAAGGAGTGAGCGAGGTTGCAAACATTCATTTTACAGGAATGCTATTTCACAGTCCACGCCGGGCGTTGCACCCGCGTGATTCGCACGGCGTTTCTGCATACTTTGTGCCCCGATAAATGGTTTAGGTGTCCTGATCCCGTCGACAAAGTCAGGGCGTGCTACAATTAATCCATATAGGATGTGAGCCTTATGACCCATTACGAACGGCTTGGGATTGATCGAAACGCATCGCTTGACGAGATTAAGTCGGCGTTTCGGAGAAAAGCGAAGAGAACACATCCGGATGCTCGCCACGGTGCTCCAGAGGAGAGAAAGCTGGAAAGCCAGGAATTCGCCGAGATCGTCCGGGCCTACGAGGCGTTGATCGATCCTGAAAGACGGGCGGCTTATGACGGCGATCTTGAGCGTCGGGCGCGAAGGTTTCGTGAAACCGAGTCAGCGCCACTCGCAGACTTCAGAAAAGTCGATCACTCCCGTCCCAACGTTCCGACCAAGGGAAGAAGGGACAAGGCCGCCGCTTTCTGGTTTCTTATGGTCATCCTGTTGGCCGGAGTGCTTAGCGACGAATCGATGTCAAATACGACCAGAGTCATCGTTGTAATTTTGATGGTAGCGATTGTCCTGTTTCAACTGGTCAAGCGTTAAGCTGTAGACAGCACGGGTGTCCCATCCACGCGTTCACCATCTCGTGTTATGCTATGCAGATCTGAACACCTGTGTGAGAAAACGTTATGGCTGTCAACGCATCCCCCATGTATCAGAAGGCCGAGGAACGGTACCGCAGCGCCGTTTCGGCGTCGGAAAAGGTGGCGGCACTGGAGGAGATGCTGCGGCTCGTGCCCAAGCACAAGGCCAGTGAGAAGCTTCAGGTCCAGATCAAGCAGAAGCTCAAGGCGGCTCGGGATGAAATGCAGGGAGGTGGCAAGAAGGGCGGCGGCGGACAGGCACGGCATGATCCGTTTCACGTCGCCAAGCAGGGGGCAGGGCAGGTGCTGCTTCTTGGCGCTCCAAACGTCGGCAAGAGTTCGATCGTCGGGGCGCTGACCAAGGCCAAGGTTGAGATTGCCGAGTTTCCCTTTTCGACGCATGCCGCGGTGCCCGGCATGGCCCATCATGAGGATGTGCCGGTTCAACTTGTCGATATGCCGCCGGTCATGGAGGGCCAGCCGCAGCCGGGGATGATGAATGCGTATCGGGCGGCCGATGCTGTTTTGCTTGTGGTCGATCTTGCCGCGATTGAGCTAATGGATCAGTTCGAGCAGTGCATTGAACTGCTCAGAAGCCATCAACTCAGTCCCGTCTCGAAGCCGGAGCTGGTCTTTGGGGATGATCTCGACGACGCGGAGTCCGCCGCGCTGCCGAAGCGGACATTGGTCGTTGCGAACAAGCTCGATACCGATGATGCCCGGGATAATTTCGAAACGATGAAGGAGCTGGAGCAGACGGATCTGGCGATGTTGCCGATCTCGACGCAGACCGGCGAGGGGCTCGATGCGATGATGGCCGAGCTGTTCAGGCTGCTGAATGTCGTCCGCGTTTACGCCAAGCGGCCGGGTAAACCGGCAGATAAGGAGAGTCCGTTCATCCTTCCGGTCGGGAGTTCGGTGCACGACATGGCCATGCTCGTTCACAAGGACATCGCGGAGAACCTCAAGTCCGCCCGGGTCTGGGGCGGGGACGTTCATGACGGCCAGCAGGTCCACGCGACCCATGTGCTGACCGACAAGAACGTCGTGGAGTTGCACGGGTAATCACCATCGGACGGCGAAGCCCGCGGTCATCCACTTGCTGGATTCGACGGCATGGACCACGGCCAGTTCTCCTGACTGCAATTCTCCGGAGCGCACCATCTGGTCGAGCTGGATCAGTGTGGCGGCACCACCGCAATAGCCGATCTTATCGCTGCGAAACTTGATCTCTTCCGGCGTGATGCCGAGCTTGTCGAGAAACTCGGGGATGTGTTGTTCGTACAGTTTTCGCGTGGGGATCGAGACGACGTAATGGTCCACGGACGTCGTGTCGATCTTCAGACTCTTGGTCATGCGAAGGATGCCTTCGAGCAACAGCGGAGCGGCACGGTCGTTCACCGCGGTAAAGTCCTGCCAGAGGTGATGTCGTCCGTCTTCGTAGAGTTCGGGGATCTGATGGTTCGCCATGGCCAGATCGGCGACGGCCCCGCCCGCGGTCATACCGGCGGGCCGGTCGGCGCCGACGGATTCGACATACGTTCCGAGCACCTCGTGCGGGCATGTTCCGTTGTGGGTCGTTGTCAGGACGACCGCGCCCGCGCCGTCGGCGAGAATCCAACGAAGGGCCGCGTTGACTTTGTTGATTTTCGATTGATTGAAGTAACAGCTTCGCAAATAGACGGATGACAATTGGCTGTAGCAGATCAGCGCGGTTTTGTAGCGTCCGCAGCGCAGCGCGTCGTAGGCAATCTGCATTCCCTTGCCGACACCGGTGCAGTTGGAGTGGATCTCCAACTCCGCACAGTTTTGTATGGCGAGTTGCTCCTGGAGCAAGGCACTCGTCGGTGGCGTGCTCTGGTCGTAGGAAGGACAGCCGATGATGAGAAGATCCACCTCTTGGGACTCTAACCCGGCCATCTCGAGAGCACGCCGTGAGGCTTCGAGCGCCAGTGTGCTGAACGAATGGGTCATGTTTTCGGTTTCCGGGTCGATTGCAAAATGACGGGTTTGGACGCCGCCCTGATCCAGGACTCGCCGCCCCATATTTTGGATGAAGCTCTGGACCTTGGTCGGCGCTTCGGTGATCGGCCCCAACACGGCTTCGACACGATCACCGGTGACCGGCAAACCGGGGAGGTAGCTCCCTGTTCCGACAATTCTGACTCGGTTTAGCGACATGGAGTTCCTTTGACGAGGATAAAGCTGGGCAAGGCAGGATCGATCCTAGTCACAATTTCCGTGCCACGCCTCGTAGACCCTTTTTTCTTGCCAAAATTCATGGAATTAGGCCCAATAACATTGATCAAAGGGTATTATTCGCCAATCTCACATTGCCCAGTGAATGCAAAAGTTCGTGATCGTATTTCGATCTTGGTGTTAAATGGGAAGTAAGCCGCATCACATTTGGTCGGTTAATTCGTCAGCTCAAACGGCGGGTTGAACGGTGCCTGATTATGCCCAACTGCTGCTTCTGTTGTTCATCATGTCGCCGGGCGGCTGGCTGCTGTTCACCGCACGGAAGCGCGGAGAGGGAGACGATCCGCATTGTCTGATGTGCGGCTATAACCTCACCGGGCTGAGCAGCGAACGATGCCCGGAATGTGGCGAGACGCTTGACGCCGACATGATCTTGAAAGGATCGCCGTCCGAGATGCGGTGGAACCGGTTCTGGATCGGCGCCTTGCTCGTATTGGTTCCGGCCGCGTGGGTTGTCTTGCATTACTTTTTGAACTAAGCGGCATCGCAACGCGGATGTTGGCTAAGGGAGAATGCCATGAGATTTCTCATCATTTCGACAAGCTTGCTGTGGGGCGCCGCGTCCGGGTGTGTTTCGAATCAGGACTCGTCGGTGAAAACAGGGGCAACGGGCGTCGGGTTCGAAACGGAAGTGGTTTCACTCCTCGGCCGGCCTTTGTATGCCAGGCCCTCGGGCGACCAAAAGAAGCTGACTCAAGCGTTCTTGCAGTCGATTATCGATTTTCACGGGTCGCCGAAGGATCTCTCAAAAATCGTGTGGCCGGGTCGCAGGCTCGGCTATCTCTGGCGAATGAATGACGCCATCCATTATTACACGCTCGCGCTGGAGAAACACCCGAACCATGCACCGCTCTATCGTCATCGCGGGCACCGGTACATCAGCGTCCGCCAATTCGACAGGGCGATCGAAGACCTCGAAAAGGCGGCTGTTCTGCTTGCGGGAAGGCCCGAGGAAATCGAGCCGGACGGTATGCCGAACGTGAAGAACATCCCGTTGACGACGACCGCATTCAACGTGTGGTATCACCTTGGCCTCGCAAGATATCTGAAAGGCGATTTCGAAGGTGCTCTGGCGGCCTATCGCGAAACGATGAAGCACTCGCGGCGCTACGACGACAATCTCGTGGCAACCACGCATTGGATGTACATGACGCTGCGTCGATTGCGCCGTGACAAGGAAGCCGCTGCCCTGTTGAAACCGATTCGAGAAGATATGGAGATCATCGAAAATCACGCTTATCACCGTTGCGTGTTGATGTACAAGGGATTGTTGAAACCGGACGAGCTGTCTGTTGATGGCGACATGAACGGTGTCGTTGACGTGACTCAGGGCTACGGCCTTGGTAACTGGTACTTGTATCGGGGCGACAAAGCCGAGGCGAAAAAGGTGTTTGAGCGCGTCGTGTCCGGTGATTTGTGGCCGGGTTTCGGGTTTATCGCGGCGGAGGCCGATCTTGCTCGACTACGGAAATAGTATTCTACGACAAGTATTTGGTCAGCGTTTCGTTCCAGCGGCAGAGCACCATTCCGGTTGCCTCCTGGTACTTCCGATTTCCTAAGACGGAGAACATCGGCCGCTTTGCCGGGCGAGGAAAGGCATCCGTCGAAACCGGCTCGATTGGGACGTCGAGTCTGGCGCGCTTGAGGAGCTCGCAGGCAAAGTCGTACCAACTGCACTGGCCGGCATTCGTAATGTGAAAGATGCCGCTTGCGTCATGTTGGGCAAGCTCACAGAGGGCCTGTGCGAGGTCGGGCGCATAAGTCGGGGAACCGGTTTGATCGTTAACGACGCGCAGAGAATCGCCGTTGCGAGCGCGCTCCAGGATCGTCCGAGGAAAGCATGGACCATCCGGGCCGAAGAGCCAGGATGAGCGGACGATGATTGCGGCAGGGTAATGCTGCCGGACAAGTTGTTCGCCCAACAGTTTCGATCGGCCGTAGGCGGACAGCTTGTGCGGGTCACTCGGCGGGTATTCCTCCTGATAGGGCTTCGTGGCCTCACCGTCGAAGACATAATCGGTCGAAAGATGGATCAGCCGAGCGCCACAATCGGCAGCCGCCCGAGCCACGTTTCCCGCGCCCTCACCGTTGACCCGTCGGGCATGGGTTTCATTTGCTTCGCAATCGTCTACTTTTGTGTAGGCGGCGCAGTTGACGACGAGGTCCGGGCGAAAAGTCTCGAACCTGGCCTTCACGTGATCGGCGTCGGTAATGTCCAACTCGTGATGGCCGAGGCCGAGCGTGTCCATGTGTCTCTGAAGGCGGAACGTGGAGACCGTAGGGTTGCCTAAGAGCCCGGTTGCGCCGGTGATGAGGACTTTCGTCGTTTCCATGGTCACTCTCGGTGTCGGCATGGTCGCGCTGATGTCGTTCACGCCGGCCAAGCAGAGCCCCAGGTGTTAGAGATGGGTCGGCTCGCAAAACGCGGAATGTCTCACAACGGTCCGCGCGGACGTCCTGCGGCTCATTCGTATCGTGATTAAAGTATATCCGATTCTGACCTGTTTACGGAATACGCCATTCTTACCACCGCTCGGTGACGCTCTTCGCTTGCATGAAAAGTTGCAGATAATCACGTCCGCCGGCTTTGCTGTCCGTGCCGGACATGTTGAAGCCCCCGAAGGGCTGAACGTCCACCAGCGCACCGGTGCACTTGCGGTTGAAATACAAATTACCGACGTGGAATTCGTGACGCGCGCGTTCGAGGTGGACACGGTCGTTGCTGTAGATCGCGCCGGTCAGGCCGTATTCCGTGCCGTTGGCGATATCGAGCAGTTCATTGATGCCGTTGCCTTTGATGACGGCGAGAACGGGACCGAAAATTTCTTCCTGTGCGAGTCGAGCGTTCGGTTTGATTCCGGTGAAGATCGTCGGCGGGACAAAGTAGCCGCCGGCGGGAACCTGAGTATCACCGAGGACCATGTTTCCTTCCTGTTTACCGATATCGACATAACTGCGAATCTTGTCATAGGCGGCCTGGTCAATGACGGCGCCCATGTAGAGATTTTCTGAACTGGTGGTGTTGCCGAGGGTGAGTTTCTTCGCCCGTTCGACGACTTTGTCGACGAGTTGGTCATGGACCTTCGCGTCGGTGATGAGACGGCTGCATGCGGAACATTTTTGTCCCTGAAACCCGAAGGCCGATGCGACCGCGCCTTCCGCCGCGGCCTCGATGTCCGCGGCGTCCGTGACGACGATGCAGTCCTTGCCGCCCATTTCGAGGATGGTGCGCTTGAGCCAGATTTGGTCCTTTTGAACTCTTGCCGCTTTTTCATGGATGCCGACGCCGACCTCGCGCGAGCCCGTAAAGGCGACAAAGCGTGTTCGCGGATGCTCGACCAGCGTATCGCCAATCTCACTGCCGGAGCCGGGACAGAAATTGAGCACGCCGGGAGGCAACATGCACTCTTCCATGACCTCAACGAATTTCGCTGCGATGACGGGCGCCGTGCTGGCTGGTTTGAGGATTACGGTATTGCCGGTGACCACGGCGGCGGTGGTCATGCCCGCCATGATCGCAAGCGGGAAGTTCCACGGTGGAATGATTGCGCCGACGCCGAGGGGAATGTAGCGGACTTCGTTTTCCTCACCGGCAAACGGAGTCACGGGATGGGAACCGCCCATGCGCATCATCTCGCGCCCGTAGAATTCGAGAAAGTCAACGGCCTCGCATGCGTCTGCGTAGGCCTCGATCCACGATTTCGATTCCTCGTAGACCATCCACGCACTAAATTCGTAAATGCGGCGTCGAAGGATGGCTGCGGCCTTGATCAAGTAGCGCGCGCGTACGTCGGGATCGACTCGTGACCAATGTTTGAAGGCCTCGTCCGCGGCTGAAATGGCCTGGAGGGCCTGGTCCGAACCGGCCTTGGCCACATGGCCGATGATTTCGTCGTTCTTGGCCGGATTAATCGATTTGATCTTGTCCGAAGTGTCGACTTTTCGGCCGCCGATGCGCAACGGATAGTCACGGCCCAGTTGCGATCGGACCAGCTCCAGTGCCTCAAGCATCCTTTGTCGGGGACCCTCTTCCGCAAAGTTGACGTATGATTCAGGCATAAAGGGCGTAAGCATCGAAGTTCTCCCTGTGAACTGGGACCCGCGAATGTTTCAATTATTTCATCGTAGTTATACCACACCGCCGTCGCCGCCGCGACGTTTCGTGGGCCACCGCTGTTTTAGGGTTTACCCCCGTTCGGCCGATGACTATTATCCGGGGCTGGATAAAATCGTTCCAATGTGACGTGGCGTCAGGCGGCTTCTGATAATGACGAATGCGATGACCGAAGAGCAGGACGTACAGACAGAACAGAAAACGCAGGAAGGGGCGGAGGAGCGTCCTTTCCTGACACGCGTGCTTGTGACCGGCGGCTCCGGATTCGTCGGTCGAGCGGTCGTGCGGGAACTCATTGCCAGGGGGCACAAGCCGGTTTGCCTCGTGCGCGATCGCCTCAAATTGACGGCCGGTCTGCCCGAGGTTCCTGACGATCGGTTGGAGATGGTCGCGGGCGATCTTTTTGACGATGACGCCCTGGCTCAGGCCGCACACGGTGCCGAGGCCGTGGTCCATCTCGTCGGCATTATCGCCGAAAACCGGATGAAGAAGCAGACGTTCGAACGAGTTCATTTCGAAGGAACACAAAGGGTCGTTGATGCCTGCAAGCAAGCCGGCGTCAAACGCTATGTGCACATGTCCGCGCTCGGGACTCGGACGAATGCCGTCAGCGAATATCACCGGACCAAGTGGGCGGCCGAGAATTACGTGCGAGGCAGCGGTCTGGATTGGACCATCTTCCGGCCAAGCATCATTCACGGGCCCGAGGGAGAATTCATGCGCCTCATGAAGGCGTTCATGTGTGATCTGACGATTCCCGTGATCGCCTATTTCGGGGACGGCCAGAACAAGCTGCAGCCGGTTTCCGTCAAGGACGTGGCCCACTGTTTTATTGCCGCGCTGAGCATGCAGGAGACGATCGGCCAGGTGTATGAGCTTGGTGGTCCGGAGGCGATGACCTGGAAAGAGCTTTATCGCACGTGTCGTGATTTGATCCCCGATGCAAAACGCTGGAAGCCGATGATCAGCCAGCCCGTGTGGGCGGCGAAACTGACCGCCATGACCGTGATGAAGCTTCCAATCCTGCCGCGAATGATGCGGTTCAATGTAGGTCAGGTGCAGATGTCTCAGGAAGACTCGGTGTGCGGGATCGAGCCTGTCGAAAAGACGTTTGGAATCAGGTTGCGGGACTTCCGCGAGGAACTGGCCGCCTATGCGGCTCAGATTGACTAGCAAATGCGGTGACTGATCGCAGGGGAATAGGACCGTGGGCGATATCAACGTTCTGAGCGTGTTAATGCGATGGCTTCACATCAGTGGGGCCGTCGTGGCCGTCGGCGGTTCTGTCTTTGCCTTGATTGCATTGCTCCCGGCGATGCGAGGCCTGTCCGATGAGATTCGTTCCGACTTGCACGAAGCGATTCGCAAACGCTTTGCAATGCTTTTTATGATCAGCGTGACCGCGCTGTTGGTCTCGGGTTTCTATAACTACCTTCTGAACGAGATCCCACAGCACAAAGGGGACGGACTCTACCACGGTCTCATGGGCGCAAAGATTCTTCTCGCATTCGTCGTGTTTTTCCTGGGCAGCGCGCTGGTCGGTCGAGCGGCGGCCTTCGAGGGAATCCGTCGTCGCCGAAAACGGTGGATGACAGTCAATATTCTGCTCGCGCTGATCATCATCGCGCTTGCTGCGCTCCTTCGCGCGATGCCGAACACGACTTAACGGCAAGAAAAGCCTCGGTCAGGGCATGTCTGACCAGGGTCTTAATCCGACATCGCTACCGCTGACGGTGGATCGTCCATGCGTCTCCGGCATAGCGATCTTCAAAAGTCTTTGCGGCTTCAAGTTCGTCTTCACGCCATTCGCCGTGTCCGAGTTTCATCCCAAGTGTTTGTTCAAACGCGGGCGCCAATCGCTCGACCGCCTGGTCGAAATCAATTTCATCCGAAAGATCTGACCACGTCGCCGTCGGCTGTTGCGGATAACGCCTGTCCAGCATGATCGAGCCGTGTTGAAGGATGGCCTGCTGGGTTCGACGTTGCGCAGAGCCGGCGATTTTGGAGACGCCGTCCGAGCTTGTAGGATCATCGATCACGACGTCGAGGCCGTGTCGCCGGGCAAAGCAGAAG
Organism: Phycisphaerales bacterium; assembly: GCA_022360095.1. GTDB lineage: Bacteria > Planctomycetota > Phycisphaerae > UBA1845 > UTPLA1 > JAKSDK01. Next base: position 25,556 of record JAKSDK010000527.1, on the reverse strand, counting down.
AACGGACCGTGTCGGCGGGACGTGTCACAGGCTTCACTGTCACAGCCGAGCACACGGGCCTCGGGGCCAATGGCCGAGATCACGGCTTCGTGAGCGAGTTCGTACAACCGGTTGGGTCGCCCCTTGACGAGCGGATGCTCGGTGGGAATCGTCAGGGAGTAGGTCACTTCCAGATCATGCAGAATGGCCCCTCCGCCGGTGGTCCGGCGGACGATGTCGAGGGTGCCCAGTGGAGGAGGAAGCCTTTCATAGTCGTCGTAATCCTGAAAATAGCCAAGAGAAATCGTCGGCGGCGACCACGCGTAGAAACGGAGGACGGGTTGCCGACTCGCCGGCGTGCGGGCTGCCAGCAGTGCCTCATCGCGCGCCATGTTGGAAGGGCCGGGAAGAGGGGGGTCGATTAACAGTCGAACGGCGTCCATGTTTGGTATGGTAGGGGAGTCGGGTACCCCGGGACCAGAGGAGGGGGTTTTTGACTTCTATCCGGGCGGAATGCACCGTAAGTTTGTGGCATGTCGATCGTCTCAACGACGCTGTGTTATCCAAATCCCGCTTCGCCGACACAGGGGGTGTTTGTTCACCGGCGGCTGGCGGCGATTCAGCGGCTGACCGGCGTGCGTGTCGTCGCACCCGTCCCCTGGTTTCCGGGGTTAAGGCCACGCCGCCATCAAGCGTGTCCGGCGGCTTTGCAAACGCCGCCGGTGACCTGGCCTCGGATGTTCTATGTGCCCGGAATCATGAAGCGATGGGATGCGAGTTTTTACGCGACGTCCTTCCATCGAGCGATGTCGGCGCTTCGCGAAGCGGAGCCCGTGCGGTTGATCGACGCCCATTTTGTCTGGCCGGACGGGGTCGGTGCCTGGCAAGTGGCGTGCGACGAACGTTTGCCGTTCGTTTGCACCATTCGAGGCAAGCTGGTCAGCCAGATTGCGGACCGGTCGAAGCGTCGCCAGATCGTGGAGATGTTGCGCGGTGCCGATGCGCTGATTGCGGTATCGCAGTCCCTGGCGGATTTGGCGAAAGAGGTCGCGGAAACGGAGCTTGAGGTTCGAGTGGTTCCCAATGGAATTGATCGGTTGGTGTTTCGTCGAAGCGACCCGGATTCGATCACGAATGTCGAGTCGTGCGACGTCCCGGCCTGGTCGAACGGCGCACGTTACGTTATCTCGGTCGGGCATCTTCAGGCGCTGAAGGGATTTCATCGCCTGGTTGAAGTATGGCCGGAAGTGCGCCGGCGCTTGGGAGATGTGCGTCTGATCCTGGTCGGTGGTGAGGCGGGTGAGCCTGAGTATGTTCGCCGCCTCAAAACGCAGATCGATTCGGTGAACGGCTCGGCCGCGGGTGGTGTCGTGTCCGTGGCACTTCTTGGGCGTCAGCCGCCCGAGAAGGTCGCGGGGCTGTTGAACGTCGCAGATCTGTTTGTGTTGGCAAGCCGATCTGAGGGCTGGTGTAACGCCGTTGCCGAAGCGCTGGCCTGTGGATGCCCGGCAGTCGTGACCGATGTGGGCGGAAATCGCGAGATCGTCAGAGACCTCGGCCTGGGGCGCCTGGTTCCGCTCGGGGATCGCGATGCCCTGACGGAGTCGATTTGCGAGGCTTTAAGGTGCGACTGGGATCGGGCGCATATCGCGGACTTCGGCGGCCGTCGCGATTGGCAACAGGTTGCACGCGAATGTGTCGATGTATTTGAATCCGTGTTAACGTGAGGTGATGGCATCCAGCGCATGATTGAAGGCCGAAACGTTCTCTGCTTCGCCAGCAACTGGTTTTATGATCCGACCAGCAAGCATCATGTCATGACGCTGTTGTCGGAGCGCAACCACGTGATTTGGGTCAACTACCACGGCTCGCGGCGCCCGCAGGCTTCGACCGCGGACGTCAGGGCCATCGCGTCGAAGCTTCAACAAGTCGTGCAGGGCCCACGGCGAATCAGCGAAAATATGACCGTCGTCACGCCACTTGTCCTTCCGATCCCCGGCAGCGCCTTGGCCACAAAGCTGAATCGTCGACTCCTGTCAAAGCAGATTCGGAGTGTCCTCCGAGACATGCCCAAAAGACCGCTGCAATTGTGGTCCTTTGCGCCGGATGTGGATTATTTGTGTGGGCAGTTCGATGAGGAGTGCGTGATCTATTACTGCGTCGATGAATTCAGCGCGTTCGCCGGCTATGACCGGCAGGCGATCCTTGAGGCCGAACGTCGCTTGGCCGTCGGGGCCGATCTCGTTGTGACGACTTCACAGACGTTGTACGACTCCAAGCGCTCCTTGAACAAGAACACCGTGCTCGTGACGCATGGGGTCGATTACGAACATTTCGCCACGGCCACGTCGGAAACGGTTTCCGCTCCGGCGGACGTCGCGGAGCTTCGCCGACCGATCCTTGGGTTCTGGGGGCTGTTGCAGGATTGGCTGGACGTCACCCTCATCGCGCAGGTTGCCGCGGCACGACCGGCATGGTCCGTCGTGTTGATCGGCGAGGCAGCCGTTGACGTCTCAGGGCTCGCGAACCTGCCGAACGTTCATCTGCTCGGCCGACGGCCTTATGCGTCGCTTCCCGGCTATGCAAAGGCGTTCGACGTGGGGCTGATTCCTTTCCGTGACAACGAACTGACACGGGCCGTGAATCCGATCAAGTTGCGGGAGTATCTCTCGGCGGGTCTGCCGGTCGTATCAACGCCGATGCCGGAGGTGCGGCGATACGAAAAGCTCGTGCACATCGCACCGGATGCCGCTTCTTTCGTCGCCGCCTGTGAAAAGGCTCTGACAGAATCGTCACTCGGCCACAGGCATGCCCGGCAAACGGCGATGCGCGACGAAAGCTGGCCAAGCAAGGTTGAAGCGCTTTCGGCGTACGTGTCGTCATCGACAAACATGTCCTACGAGGCTGATGGAGGAAATGGTATCATAGCAATGGCAAGCCAGCATTAGGGACGAACAGATTCAGAAGGCGAAAACGTGATGGAAAAGGTCAACCTTGCAGCTTACTTAGCATCCTGCCAGTGAAGAAGAGCGCCACTCCAAGATTACGAATCGGGCTTGTTGTCCTTTGCCAGGTCGCTTGTGCCGGCCCAGGCCCCAAGCTCTTGCCGACCACACCGATCCGGGTCTCCAGCCTCCCGGATGGTGGCTCGACGCGCCTGTACGACGTCGATCACAACGGACGCCCCGACTACGCAGAAGACGTCTCGCCGGAGGGACGCGTGGTTCGTTTGCGTTATGACCCGGATGTGCTCGGATCGAGCAAGGAAAATACCGTTGTCTTGGATGAGATCACGGCCCGGGACTGCCGACACCTGGTCCTCATTCTCGACAGCATTCCCTATTCCATGGTTCGTGACTTTTGGAAGCACGGCCGGTTTCGCCTGTTCCACCCGCCCGTCCGCGTCATCAGCCCGTTCCCGGTCATGACCGATGTTTGCCTCGCCGAGTTCTTCGACGTTTCACCCTGTCCCGGAGTTGAATCGGAGTATTACGACGGCCAACGTCTCACCAACGGCTATCTTACCTATGCCCACGAGGAGAATACGCCGTGGCTCAGGTTCGTGGATTATCATCTCAACCCGATCGCCCACAGCGTCGCTTATCCGAATCCGATCGGCTGGTTCGATCATGAGCTGCGGCATATCCAGGTTCAGTTCGATGAAAGTCCGAAAGATTGTTTTGTGGGTTACTGCGTGGGACCGTCTGCCCTTGGCGCGAAACACGGTCGCACGGGACATCAAATCGGTCTTGTTCGCCTCGATCGTTTTTGTCAATCCGTCGTTCATGCGACGCGAGGCCGGGTTCAGATCACGTTGATGTCGGACCATGGTCACAACCTTGTCCGTAGCGGTCGCATCGACCTGCCGCGTCTGCTGAGGAATTTTGGGTATCGTGTCCGAAACAAACTGGAAAAACCGGGCGACGTCGTGGTTCCCGAATTCGGCGTCGTGACTTGCGCGGTTGTTCATACGCGCGAGCCCGCGGCCGTGGCCCGTGATCTCGTAGGGGCCGACGGTATTGAACTCGTCGCGTATCGCATAAAAGAAGTAGCCGAGCAGTCCGGGCGGATTGTCGTTCTGAGCCGAGAAGGACAGGCGACGATTTCCCGCGGGGGCAATGGCTATCGCTATGAAACCCAGAGGGGTGATCCGTTACGGCTCAGACCCATCCTGGCACGCTTGGAGCTGAAAGGCGCCGTCGATGACGCTGGTTTTGTTAAAGATCATACACTATTCAGCGCGACGAACGACCACGACTATCCCGACGTCGTGCATCGCCTCTGGCGATCGTTTCACGGCCTGGTCGAAAACGCGCCCGATGTGTTGGTCTCGGTGCAGGACGGTCGGCACTGCGGCAGTGCGCTCATGTCGAAGGTTCTCAATCTTGCCGCGGCCCATGGCAATCTGAATGAGCTGAGTTCCACTGCTTTTGTGATGACCATGGCCGGAGAGTTGGAACCGGTTCTCAGGATGGAAGACCTCCATCAGGCCCTGTCGAAGCTCGGTGTGCCATTATCCGGATCAGAGCCGTGCCACGGTGACGGCGCAAGAAAGCCCCGGGCCGCCCTGCCCGGGGTCTAAAGCAAGCATCTCGTTCCCATCAAAGGCGATCGTTAAGTAATCTTCAACTCGAGCGGCGCCTGCTGTTGTGAGTTCTTGATACTGACCTGCGCCGCCAGATTGCGGACGAAGCTCATGATCGCCTCACGGGTCGCCTCGTCGGTCTTCTCGAAGTTTTCGACGGGCGTGCCCTTATCACCGGAAACACGAATGTCGATGTTAATCGGCACTTCACCGATAAAGGGAATGTCCAATCGTTCGGCCGCTTTCTTTGCACCGCCGCGGCCGAAGAGATCGTATTCATGGCCGGTATCCGGTGCTCGGAAATAGCTCATGTTCTCGACGATACCGAGGATGTGAACGTTCAGCTGCTGATACATGCGCAAGGCCTTGACCGCATCAAGCAGCGCGACGTCCTGCGGCGTGCACACGATCAACGCGCCCGTCATCGGAATGGACTGGGCCAGCGTCAGCGGCACGTCACCCGTTCCCGGCGGCAGATCGATAATCAGATAATCGAGTTCGCCCCAGTCCACCTGGCTTAGGAACTGCTGGACGACGCCGTGGACCATGGGCCCTCGCCAGACGACGGCTTTCTCCGGCTCCACCATGAAGCCCATCGACATCACGCGAATGCCATGGGCTTCCAGCGGCAGAATCTTTTCGTCTCGAACTGACGGTTTCTCCGCTTCGAGCCCCAGCATTTTTGGAATCGACGGACCATAGACGTCGGCATCCATCAGGCCGACTTTCGCGCCTTCACGCTGCAGGCCCAGCGCGGTCAGAACCGAAATCGTCGATTTGCCGACACCGCCCTTGCCTGCGCCGACCGCGATGGCGTTCTTCACGCCTGGGAGGAACATTCGAGATTGCGGAGTCTGCCGCACATTCGCGCTCCATTCGATTTCGACTTCGTTCACACCGTCGATCTTGTTAACTTCGCGCTCGACGTCGCCCTTGATTTGATCCTTCATCGGACATGCAGGCGTGGTCAGTTCGATGTTCACCTTCACGTGACCTTCGCAGACGGCGACATTCTTGATCATGTTCAACGTCACGAGATCCTTATGGAGTTCCGGCTCTTGGACGTTGCTTAAGGCTTTGAGAACCTGTTCTTTGGTGACACTCATGTTTGACTCGCTTTCGTCATGGTCGAACTTGTCTTAAGGTAGTTTACACGCCCCGGATTATATTGCCCATCTGCGCCCGACGACCACGGATTCGGCATCGCAAAACCACAAAAGCCCCGAGCCGCCTTGCCCGGGGGCCAAACGAGTGTGCATGATCAACACGGACATCGTCCGCGGTCAATTAAGCCGACTCCGCCGGCACTCGCCGAAGCAGCCATCTCGGCTCCTCCATGCGAAGGATTAGTGAGATCAGGAAGAACGATGCAATCGCGCCTGCGAGTGGTCCGAAGACTCGGACGGCGGCAATCCCGGTGTTGCCGAAATCGCCCAGGTCCAATTCGCGAATCCAATCATGGGCATACCAGGCGGCGAACGACGCAACGGCAGTGGCGGTAACGGTCCGGGCGGCGGACAGACTGATGGCCTTGGCGCCCAAACGGCCGTCCAGGCGGCGACGCAGCAGCCACACGGAAATACACACATGAAGCGTGGCGGTGATGGCCGTGGCGATGCCGAAAGCCTGTTCGTGAAGGGACCAGACCAATGCGAGATTGAGCGCGAGGTTGAGTCCGACCAGCCAGCAACTGATTTTCATCGGGGTGATCGTGTCTTTGAGACTGTAAAATCCGCGGAGCAGGATATGCTGACAGCAGAACGCGGTCATCACAAGCCCGTACCAGCGCAGGACGTTTGAAGCACGGACCGTATCGTCGTGATCGAAGCGGCCGTGCTCAAACAGCAGCGTGATGATCGGTTCGCCAAGAATGATGAGCATCAATCCCGAGGGCAGTCCGACGAAGATGGCCAGGCGCAACGATTGGGAGACCGCGGAGCGCAGACTCGGCATGTCTTTTCGACTCGCGAACAGGCTGAATGTAGGGAAGACGGCCGTCGCCAGCGAGATGGCCAGGACACCGAGCGGAAACTGATATAGCCGTTGTGCGTTGTATACCGCTGAAAGAGCACCCTCATGCAACGGATAGGCGATTTCCATGCTGAAGAGTGAAAAAGACTCCGGCTGCTCAGGACCCTGAGTGAGGCTTGTAATGATAAGGGCGTCAAAATAGCTGTTGAGCAGCAGGAGTCCGTGACCGAGGACGATCGGAATGAACATCCGAATCATGCGGCGGAGCTCTTTGTCATTCCGATCGAGAGAGAGTTTGATCCGCACGCCGTTGCGGCGCAGCACGGGAATAATAATAATCAGCTGTAGCACGCTGGCAGCAGTGACGCAAAGACCGACGCCATACGCCTGCTCTTTCAATTCGTTGCCGAACATCGGGCCGATGACGATCGCGCCGGTAATGATCATCACGTTGAGCACGATCGGTAATAGTGCAGGCACCGCGAAGTGCTGGATACAATTGAGTATGCCGGCGAAGAGCGCCACGAGACAAATGCCGATCATGAAAGGCACCATCACCGCGGTCAGGCCGATTTGAAGATCGCGCATCGGTTCATTGTCGGACCATTGGTAGACCGCCAGCACGACGAGCTCGAGCACGATCACCAGGAGCGATAGGACGAAAACCATCAGCCCGGTGACGCGGCCGAGCAGCGTCCAGGCTGCGTCTCGGCCCTTCTTGTCGAGCACATCGGTAAAAACGGGAACAAACACGGCCGACAGAGCACCTTCACCGAATAAGCGGCGAAACAGATTGGGGATCAGGAAGCCGTAGTTGAACGCATCCTGGACCCAGCCCTGACCATAGATGTGGTTCATGGTCATGTCCCGGGCCAGACCGGTGACGCGAGATACGAGGGTACAGACGGCGATGAGCCGTGCCGATCCCAGAAACCGCGAATGCTGCCGCGCCATGCGGGCAGACTATAGCGGGAGCCGGGAGTTCCGTCAGCGCATTCCGGAAAAGAAGATCATGTTTGATGCTGGAAGATCATTCCGGTTCGGGGGGGAAACTCCAGGGACCGTCGTCTCCGATCAAGGTGAACGTCACGATGTGCATCGCGGCGTTGCCCGTTGTGTCGTCCGTGACTTCGAGTTCGACGGTTCCGTAAGCCGTCTTGCCGGTGAATTCCACTTCGATTGGAAAGAACGCGCTCATGGACGTGCCCGGGTTAGGGCCTTGATTCAAATTGGTGTACCAGGAGATCGGTTGCTGATTCGCTCCTTGACTGAGTGCCCGACTAAAGAAGTCGATGGAAACGTCATTGAAAGTACCGTACTCATCCTTGAGCCGATTGCGGAGTTCGTCGAGATGGTCTTCCGTCACTTGGGACGCTGCGTCCGGTGCCAAATAATTTTGCGCCGCTTGGAATTCTTGGCTCTCGACGGCCTGGATAAAGGACCCAAAGTCACGCAGCACGATCTTCGCGCCTTCTTTCGTGAGATTGATCACAAAATAGGTGATGCCGGCCTCCGCGAGCAGGACCACAATCGAAATCGCAATGCCGGCGAAGGCCATCCCTTTGCCCTTCGTCCGACCGTTGGAGCCGCTGATCAGGATCAGCGCGATGACACCGAAGATGACGCCGAAGACCGGAGCGGCAAAAGGAATGCATAAAAGCAGTGCGCAGATCAGAGAGAGGATCGCCAGCACGTGCGTTTTCTGCGGCTGGTTTGGCTGGACCGATTGAGGGGCGTCAAGTTGCGTCATGATGTCACCTTTTTCTTGCATTTTGTCGCGTTTCCTGCGGCTCGTCCATTTGATTTTTCAACCGTTTTTCGAAGCGCGAAAAACACGTTTCGCATGGCGGTGGAGAGGCCGAGTCCGTCCAATTCATTCAGCCTCAGCCATTTGCCGGGCTTCTTCGGACCGATGCCGGCCACGGGTCTTTTGAGGTGGCATACATGGCCGACGAAGGTAATCGATCGATGCGAAAGCTGATGTTTCAACGTACAGAAGGGTTTGCGTTCGATGTTGACGGGGATCGAGCTGAAATCAGCCGCTAATCGTCGGGCGAGCGTGAACGTGGGTTCACCGTTGAGAACGGCCGTGGGCATTTCCCACAGCCCACCCCAAAGACCTTGTTTCGGCCGTCGCACGACGAGCCATTGACCGCGCCGCTCGATCGCGACAACGACATGAGTCTCATTCTTGACGGCAGTTTTGCGAGTCTTGATCGGCAACTCACTCACGGTTCCCGAGGCGAATCCCTGACATTCACTTTGCAGCGGACAGGCTGAACATCGCGCCGCACCTTTCGGCAGACATACCGTTGCTCCAAGTTCCATCACCGCCTGGTTGAAGTCGCCGCATCGTTTGTTCGGCAACATGCGCCCTGCAATTTTCCATGTCAATTTGAGGCCGACGCCGTCTCGGACGTCAGCGTTGATTTCAAACAACCGTGCAAGAACGCGAGCGACGTTGCCGTCGACGACAGGAGCCTTCTTTCCAAAAGCGATGGAGGCCACGGCGCCGGCAGTATACGCGCCGATGCCGGGCAAGGCTCTCAGCCCGTCGACCGTCGCAGGGAATACGCCGCCATGTTCAGCGGCCACGGTTTGTGCAGCCCGGTGAAGGTTGCGGGCTCTGGCGTAGTAGCCGAGGCCCGACCACAGGCGAAGGACATCCTCAAGGTCCGCGTCCGCCAGTCGGCCGACCGTCGGAAACTGTGCCATGAACTTTTCGTAATAGGGGATGACCGTTGCCACTTGGGTCTGTTGCAACATCATCTCGCTGAGCCAGACGGCATACGGATCACGCGTACGGCGCCAAGGCAGGTCACGTTTTTGCCGGTCGAACCAGGTCAGCAGCATGCGGCGAATTCGGGAAATCCGTTTGGTATCGATTTCGCCGGGGTCGTACGCGGATTTATTTTGCTCTCTTGCCATGAACGTGGCGATTATATGTCGAAACAGGCATACGGCATGCTGTGAGCGGTTTTTTGCCGACATTTCGGATAACGGGAGCCTCAATTCTTACGCAGCCCGCCGATTTCGCGCCTGTCGGCAGCCGCTTGTCACCTCCTTGCGAGTTCATTAGAATTCTTCTCTTGTAAGAGGCCCCTGAGCGACGATTCTCAAGAAGGCCCCCAGAAGGGTTCCAATTGCCAGGGGCAGGCATTCAGATGGCCCTCGCCGACCCGGAGTAAATGCACATGTTGAAGGTCCGATTGTATCGATGGCGGAAGCGTATTCTCTTGCCTCTGGCTACGCTGCCGTTGTTTCAGATGACGGGGACTTGCGATCCGTTTGCCCTGCAGAGCACAATCATTTCACAGACGGGATTGGCGACGTTCAACCTGTTTGTCTCGTCGATCCAGCAAACTTTACTGACGACCTTTCCTTCCGCGGATATCCTGCAAATTTTGCTCGGTGGGAATCGGCAACCGTTCTTTACGGGTTAGAGTCTCGTTGCCGTCGATGACGCGGGCGATGCGTCATTTGAACTGAAATACCAAAACGCCTCTCAGGAAAAACGATATGAATCAGCGCAGATACCGCCGGCTCAAACTGGCTCGTAAGCTTTTGGTGATTGTTGCGGCCGCGCCTCTACTTCAATTTGCTCAATGCGCGACGTTCAACCGTCAGGTTTTTGCGAATGTTGCCAACAACTCGCCGAATGTTCTGTACCTGACGCTTCAGCAAATCGCCCTGGCACCCTTCCAATTGCTCTTTGATCTGAGTACGTTGGAGGCCTTGTTTCCAGCGGCCTGACGCCATCTTTTCAAACGGCGCCAACGTTACGGAAAGCCCCGGTCAGGCAGGCCAAAGGCCTGCCTGACCGGGGCTTTAATCATTCACAATCACCCGCCGATCAATCGCTCTTCTTCTGAAAGGTCCGTTCGATGAAGCCCGTGTCGATCTTGGACTGGGCGAAATCGGGGTGTTTGAAAATCTTTCGCAGCAGTGGAATCGTGGTCTTGATCGGGCTGATCTCAAATTCGTCCAGACAACGACTCATGCAGGCGATGGCTTCGTCTCGAGTCGGCCGATGGACCAGCAGCTTGGCGATCATCGAGTCGTAATAGGGCGGGATCACATATCCCGCGTGCGCGTGTGAATCAAAACGCACGCCGAAGCCGCCCGGCGGACGAAAGTCCGTGATCGTGCCGGGGCAGGGACGGAAATCATGATCGGGATCTTCGGCATTGATTCGGACTTCGATGGCGGCCCCGTTTCGCTGAATATCCTTCTGACGCAGCTTCAGCTTTTCGCCCCCGGCGACGTGAATCATCGCTTCGATCAGATTCACGCCGGTAATTAACTCCGTGACGGGGTGCTCAACCTGGATACGGGTGTTCACTTCGAGGAAGTAGTACTCGCCGTCCTTATCCACGACAAATTCGACCGTGCCTGCCGAAAAATAGTTGGCCGCCTGGACCAGCCGCAACGCCGCCTTGCACATCGCCTCACGGGTCTTGTGCTTGATCGCCGGTGAGGGAGATTCCTCCACCAGTTTCTGATGCCGTCGCTGTAACGTGCAATCGCGCTCCCAAAGATGAAGGCTGTTGCCATGAGTGTCGGCCAGGATCTGAACCTCCACGTGGCGAGGCTCTTCGATCAGTTTCTCAATGTACACGCGCCCATCTTTGAAGGCATGGGCGGCCTCGGCTCTGGCATTGGTGAGCTGCGTGCGAAGGGCGGCCTCATTCTGGGCGATGCGCATGCCGCGACCCCCGCCGCCGGCCACGGCTTTGATCATGACCGGATAGCCGATTTCACCGCTGATCTTGACGGCCTCTTCATCGTCCTCAACAACATCTTCGCTGCCGGGAACGGTTTTGACCCTCGCCTTTCTCGCCAGTTTCTTTGCAGCCGCTTTGTCACCGAGAAGGCGAATCGATTCCGCGCTGGGGCCGATGAACTCGATCTTGCTATGTCGACATTGATCAGCGAAGTCCGCATTCTCGGCGAGAAAACCATAACCGGGATGGATGGCATTCACGTTGCTGATCTCTGCCGCGGCGATGATGTGGTCCGACCGAAGATAACTCTGCGTGGACGGCGCATCTCCGATGCAAATCGCCCGGTCGGCGAGCTTCACATAAGCGGCATCGCGATCGGCTTCCGAAAACACAATGACCGATTCGATGCCCATCTCACGACACGTGCGGATGATTCGAAGGGCGATCTCGCCGCGGTTAGCTATCAGGATTCGAGAGAACATGCGTTTAATTCATTCCGTTGTTGGATGGATGTTGTCGACGTCTGATTCTAAATCGAAACTGCACGAAGAAAGTGCGCCCGATGTCTTCAGGACCGTGCACCGCTTCCGACATTAGTTCGGGCGAACCTTCATCAAGACGTGGCCGCAATCCACCGGCGTCTCGTTCGTGACGTCGATCGACTCGATGGTTCCCGCTATTCCCGCCTTGATGTCGTTGTTCACCTTCATCGCGACGATGATGCAGATCACGGTGTCTTTGTCCACATGGTCGCCGACTTTGACGAACGGCGGCGAGTCCGGGTCCGGCGCGGAATAATAAGTGCCAACCATCGGCGACTTGATCGGTTTGAGATCGGCGTCTTCAGAGGCCTTGGCCTCAGAGGGCGTCGCGACGTCCGGCACGGGGGCCGCGGCCGGCAAGGCCGGTGAGACGGCCGGCGCAGGGCCCGGCACGGGAGCCGGGAGCACCTGCTCCACGATCGGCCCCTGGCGTCGCAGCATAATCCGTTTCTCGCCGTCTCGAATCATGATCTCGGAAAGGTCGTTGTTGACCATCAGGTCCGTGAGTGTCCTGATTTCTTCAATGTCCATGCAAGTTGCTTTCACAAGTTCGTGGTTTTGGCGAAGGTCGAACGAGTCATCTCGTCCAAAGGCGGGCGATTCTAGTCAAGACCACGTTATTTGGTCAAGATTGAGGGAATCGTGCCGCAAGTCGTGGCCCTATAACGGACGCGATGAATCCGATGGCCGAACTGCTCGTATGATTCCCCACATAGCCGTGCTTGATCCATCGGGGATGCCAACGTGCTTCGACAAACCCCTCGGTGACATAGTGCCATCCTACGAAGCCCGCCGACGGTGTGAAATGACGATCCGAAGTGCCCAGCAGAAGCGTACCCAAACCCAGAAAAAAGAAATCACCGGCGCTGCCGACCGAGATCAGCCCGGAGGCGCACTTCGCCGTCGCCCCTTTGATATCGTACGCGGGTGAGATCGCCGGAGCGAGCAACACGGCCGTTTCGACGTTCGTTTTTGGCGGAAGCGCTTCGAGGGCGCGGACCGTGATCCAACACCCGCCGGACTGAGCAATCAGGCAAACAGGGGCGTCCGGGTGTTCATGCTTGTAGCGAAGAATGTAGTCGACAACCAACAGCGCCTGGTGCTTGTGGTGCTTCCCGCTCATCAGGTTCACGAGCGATCGCCAGAACGGCACGCCGTCATTCCAGTCAAAGCGCACAACGCTGCCCCGGTAGCCCGACCGCAATAGGCCGCAGACGATCTGATAGTTGTAAAGACTGGGGCCTTCGATTCCGCCGAGGATCAATGTCAAACCACGTTGACGCCGGCGCGCCGTATCGCTCAGCCTTGGCAATCGTGGTCGCCAAACCAGGTCGACGATTTTGATGACGAGTCCATACAGCGGATCGAGGATGCCGCCCAGGATGAGAAGAACACTGAAATAACGCGAGTAAGGGCGCGTCTTGAGAAGAAAAGCCCCGGTCAGGCGTGCCTGACCGGGGCTTTGATCACGCTGTTTTTCGACGCCGAAACGCTGTTCGCACATTGTACAACGCAATATGTTGTCAGGGTCGGGGTTCTGCTAAACTCGGGAGATGTAATCACCGGTACGGGTGTCGATTTTCAGCATCTCGCCCGTACTGATGAACGGCGGAACGCGAACCTTGTAACCGGTTTCCATCGTCACTTCTTTGTTTTGGTTCGTCGCCGTGGCGCCTTTGACCACCGGAGGCGCGTCGACGACTTCGAGTTCGACCGTATTGGGGAGTTCTACCCCGACGATCTCGCCGTCAAGCAGTTTGCAGGCGAGTTGTTCGTTGCCCTTCAGGAATTTCTCCGCTTCGGGCATCAGGTCCGCCGAAATATGAAGCTGGTCGAAGCTCTCCGTGTTCATCACGACGAAATCGCTGCCCTCTCGATAGAGGTATTCAAACGTCTGGTCCTCGACAAAAGGCGTCTCCACCCGGTCGTTGACGTTGAGGCGAAAGTCCACGACGTTCCCGTTCCGAAAATGTTTGAGCTTCAGCTTCATGTAGCTGCCTTTATTGCCTTTGGCCACGATCTGGTTGTCGTGCACAATCCAAAGCTCACCCTCGTGGTTCAAGACCTGGCCCCTGCGGATATCCACTGCTTTTGTTGCCATTGGCTTCCCTCGCTGCGTCTGCCGCCCCGCTTTTACCGGACACACCGCGGAACGGTAACATGTTGTCATTTCAAATATTAAAGCTTGCCGTCTCGCGACGGATTCGTCAAGAGCGCCGGCATTCTAAACGGCTGGCAGCTTTGTAGTCTCCCAATCGGCGAGCCTGAGCTATATTTTAAGTAATATGACATGGATGAGGACCGTCCTTTGATCTTTGCAGAAATCGGTAAATTCGTCGGAGCCAAGGTTGCCACCGCGATCATTTTCGTCGCCGTGGTTGCCGGTGGCATTTGGTGTTGGCAAAACTGGGATACCGTCAAAGCATTCGGTCACGTCGTGAAGCTCCTCTTGATCTGGCTGGCAGTCGTGGCCGCTTTGCCGTGGTCGAGTTATCTGTTCATGCGGCCGCTGTTGAATTTTCAAAGCAGCCTACAATCGGAGAAAGCCGCGATCGCGGTGAGCGTTGCTCTCATTGGTGTTTTCTGTGTCATCGATGTTGTCGTGGCACTCTGTATGGGGGATTGGAGCGATGTCGGCGGGTTCACCTGGTTCGTCGCGCTGCTTGGTTTCCTCGCTGCAGGTGCATATAATTTTGTGATCTGCGAGTCTCTTGCGAGACATGTGGATACGTAACACTTGGCTCGCAAAGGGCGATTGTTTTCGAAAGGGCTAGACATGACCGGGCCCCAGGTTGGTGATCGCATCAGCGAATATCTGCTCGATGAGCAGGTCGGCTCCGGCAGCTTCGGCCAGGTCTGGAAAGCCCATCACCATATCTGGAACGACAAGATCGTCGCGATCAAGATCCCGACCGATTCACAATTTGTCCGCAATCTTCAGAAAGAAGGCATCACCATCCACGGTCTGCAGCACCCGGGGATCGTGCGGGCCATCGGGCTCGATCCCTATGCGGACATCCCTTACTTAATTATGGAATTTGTCGACGGCTGCTCGTTGCGCGAGTTGGTCGACGCTCATCCTCAAGGCATGCCGATTCGAGCGGCCCAGAATATCGTTTGCGGTGTGCTGTCGGCATTGGAACACGCCCACGCGAACGGTGTTATCCATCGCGATGTGAAGCCCGCCAACATCCTGATCAACGAAGGGAACAAGAAATCGGCCGAGATGATCAAAGTCTCCGATGTCAAGGTGACCGATTTCGGTCTGGGTCGCGCCGGTCAAATCACGACGAACAGCATCATGCAGTCGGGCAGTCTTTTGTCGGAAGAGGGTAACAGCATTTCCGGAACCCTTGCTTACATGGCGCCGGAGCAGCGCGACGGTGAGGAAACGGACATACGGAGTGATCTCTATTCCATCGGCATTGTCCTCTTCGAGATGATCTGCGGTGAACGGCCCAGCGGCAGCGACATGCCGTCCCATATCCGCGAAGGTTTGCCCTCTTGGGTGGATAAGGTTTATTCCAAGCTTTACACCCGGCGCGACAGGCGGTTTGCCAATGCCGCCGACGTGTTACGCGAGATTGAATTGACCAGCGTCCCCCCGGTGGCGCTGAACCGATCCGTCCCGCCGCCGCCTGGGCCGAGGGCGCCGAAGTCGAGTCTGGTCGGCGGAGTTTGTCCGGCGTGCAACGCCCAGGTCGAGCCCGGTGATAATTTCTGTATTCTGTGCGGAACGCAAGTCGTCTCGAGTCCGCGACAATGTCAGCATTGTCACAGGTACCCCGCTCATGAGGACAAGTATTGTATTTTCTGCGGTACACCGCTGCCCGAGCATGTGGAGTGAAGTGCCATGGTTTTCGTCGGACCAGGCAGCTTGTTCGTCATCTTCTTCATCGGGATCGGCGCGTTTTTGATGATCGTGTCTATCATTCGTGCCGCTCGTCGATCCAAGGGGCAGAGGCGTTCGATCCGTTGCCATAATCGTAAGCTCTACGGGGTCGCCGGGCCGTCCGAGGATGGCTGGCTTTGCGCAAACCCGGATTGCTTCACAAAAAACCCGGGGCATGCCCGGTATTGTCGAATGTGTGCCCGTCCGGGGCCCCGGTGCGATCCCTTCAACTGAACTGTCTCGGAACGGCGAGATTCTCTGTCGAAAAAACGGTACTATGGATTCATGATATCTGATATTTGCCCCTCGCCGGACAACACATGGTTGAGGATTGAATTTGGTTATGCGCGAAAGGCCCGATAAAGGCGAATGAAAACATCGGCAGCCATTGCGAAAGAAGTCGAATCAAGTTACCTGGCCGGGGTCTCGGCAAACCTCAAGACCGCGGGCAGCCGGTTTATCGCCGGCTCGTGGTTCAAGCGGGAGGACCACGACGATGGGGAAAAGGTCCGCGCGACCATGGTCGACCGTCGGATCTATGATCGCCATCGCTATGCGGAGTTGCCGCACGGTCGCGGGTTCACCATCCGAGGGTTCGAGCGGCGCTGGCTGTTCGGTAAGCGCATCAAGAGCGTCACCGTCGCCAGTGTGCTCGCTCCGCCCGGGCCGTTATTGGAATCGGAGGAATCGGCTCCGCCGGTTTCCTCATCGCAGCTGATGGAACACGTCCGCAGTCTTATGACCGAGGGGAAAGCAACGCATTTGATTGGCGTATGCAGTCCCAGCGGTTTCGAGGAAGACGTTTGGAACAATCCGCCGGAGTTTCAGAACGTCAAGCTGGTTCTGGTCGCGCCACGAGAGGACGGCGGTTGGCGTGTCAGCGCCGGTGACACCAAATTGGATCCCCGGCTTTGCAAGCTTTTCGACCCGGAAGACGTCGGCCACAAAATCAATCGCGTTCGCCGGGAAGTCGAGGCGAGAAGCACGGATTTGTTGACTGGAAGCCTTTCCGCGACCAAGCTGGCTCGTGATCTGGAGCTTCCGGTCCCTTTGGTGAACAACGCCCTGGAGGCCGTTGCCAAAGCGGACCCTGAATTGCGCGTTTCGAAGCGATCCGGAGACGTGACGCTGTATCGAGGAGCAGCCGTGATGTCCTACGAGGAGGACGGTTCAATGTCGTTGGCAGAATGGATCAAGAGTCTTTTCTCGAAGCAGGGCGAAGAGGCGAAGAAGATCAATGTGCTCTCGGAACGCCGGGCATCGCTGTCCGGCCGGCTCGATCGGCTTTACGAAGACATTGGCAAGCTTGAAAAAAGAGAAGAGAAACTCAGGCAGGAAGGAAAGGCGGCCGGTTCACAGGTAGCCAAGCGCAGCAAGGCTGCACAGATTTCGCGCCTCCGAAAGGAGATTGCCCGGTGTAATACCAGTGCGGCCATGCTCAGCAAGCAGATCAACATCATCAGCACCCATATCCACAACCTTGAGTTGGCCCAAACAGGCAACATCGCGCAGCTTCCAAGCAGTGAAGACCTGACTGAGGCAGCGGTGAACGCCGAGGAGATTCTCGAACAGCTCAACGCAAGCGATGATCTGGTCAGCAGCTTGGACATCGGCATGGCGGAGTCCGCCATGTCCGACGACGAAGCGGAGATCCTCCGCGAATTGGAAGGTGATACGCCGGAGAAGGCTTCGACCGGGAAAAAACAGGAAAGTGCCAGCGAGGCCGCGCGGTCAAGCGAGCCCGAGGAACGAGAGCGCCCCCAGGCGCAGGCAGAGTAGCCCATGGGATTATTTGACTGGCTGACTAAGAAGAACAAGTCTTTATCGCAGATGACGCGCTCGGAGCTTCGGCGTCAGGAGCTTCTGTTGCAGCGCGAGCGGGACCAGCTCGTCAAGCGGATCAGCCAGCTGGCGGAGAAGAAACAGGAGATTTTCGAGAAAGGTCGAAATGAGAAGACGCCGGAAGTTCGAAAGATCCTCGCTCAGGAATTTGATCTCAAGACGACCGAGCAGCTCATGGCGTCGCGCCAGCTCAATATTCGCAGCAAAGAGACATTGACGGTCACGCGAATGCGAATGTTGCGAGAGAACACGGAGCGCGCCAAGGCCAGAGGCAGCAGTCTGGGATTGATCAGCGAAAAGGACCTCATCACCTTGGAAAAGATGATCGCCAATGATTCCATCACCGCTGAGATTTATCAGGATCGGCTCGACGACATGCTCAAAGTCGGCCTTGAGGAGGGCGAAGGCGCGCTGTCGCCCGGGAGCCAACAGGTGCTCGACATCTGGGATCAGATGGACACGGGACTGATCAAGGATGAAGGAGAGGCGTTTGACGAGGCCGACCGTCGCGTGCGAGAACGTCACAGCGCGGCGGAAGGTGCGTAGAGTGGGGCGACGAACATGGTCGAAGTGACCGTACCACGCAAGAACAACGAAGTGCACGAGGCGATGGTGCAGTTTGCCGCCCGGCGGTCCTATCGATTGAGCAAGCCCTGGTGGATCGAAGGCATCCGGATCGAGGCGCCGCAAATAGGATCGCATCAAGGCGGGCACTCGCCGGCCCGGGGCGGTTTTTGGGCATCACTCTTTGACATTCCTCAGATACCGCGAATCGAGGTCCACCTGAAGCGCAGACGAGGCCGAGCACGGCTCAAGATTAACGTCAGCAATCATCCCGAGAGCATCCAATTGGCCTACGAACTGCACTCTTATCTGCTGGACGATCGGGCTTATGATTGCCAGTGCCCGCCGATTTGCACGAAATGCGGCAGCCCCGTGCGGAACGTAACGGCGCGCTATTGTGGTCGTTGCGGGCATCAGCTCGTGTCAGAGGGCGTCGATCACCAACTTCCATCCATGCCCGAGAGGATGGCGTCTCCACCCCTAGCGTCGCGCCGAAAGAATGTGACCGTGCCGCCCGTGACCGAGCCTGAACCGATGCCTGTCGCGAATGATTCAAACGAATCCCATCCGACGCGAGTCACCATCGAGCGCGACGACGACGTCGCCGTGCAGGATTCTGTCACGAATGAGCGGGACGACATCGAGGCATCGTCGGCCGTGGATGACAGAGATATTTTGGAAACGGAACCGTTGCCGGATGATTCTGATCATCAAACTGACGCTGAAGAAAGTGAGGACGGTGACGGCGTAGGCCAAATCGACGAGACGGATCAATCGGCTCCGGAAACGGCCGTTGTGGCGAAGGCGGAAGAAGAGGCCGAGCGTGCGGTCGATGAAGTCGAAAAAGATGAAACGGACATTCGTGAAGAAATTCCGCCCCGACGGGCGTTGGCGGAGGACTAACTTATGTATCAAACACGAACATTGCGACGGTCTCGTCGAAACCGGATGATTGGCGGTGTGGTCGGGGGCCTGGCCGAATACCTCGGTATGGATCCCACCTTGGCCCGAATTCTCTACATCGTGATCTCGATCTGTTCCGCAGCTTTTCCGGGAATCCTGGTGTATGTGATCAGTTGGTTGGTGATTCCGGAAGAATGAGGAAAGAATTGAGAATGAAGAGTTTGGAATTTAGAAAAAGTATGTGGACGGATCGGCTTATTCTAAGTTCTACATTCTAAGTTTCCCGAGGGTTTTGCCATGAGTCTGTTCAAATCCGCTGAAGAACGCCGTATCGAGCGTGATATCAAAATACGGCAGGGCATACGCCGCATCGAAAAGAACATCTCGGAACAGAAGAAGTTCACCGACGAATTCGTCAAGAACGCCCGACGAGCCAAGGAGATCGGCGACGAGAACCAGTACATCTTCATTCGCAACTCGCTGAAAAAGACGGCCGCCGTTCGAAAAGTGCTCGAGCGTCAACTGCTGGCCGTGAAGAATGCATTGATCATCAAGCGTCAGGCCGAGGCGTCGACCGATTTTGCCCAGGCGATGGGCACGATGGCCAAGGAGATCAGCCGCATGTTCGGCGAGGCCGATCTCGTCCGGACACAGATGGACTGGGAAAAGGCGATGGCCCAATCGCAGAGCATGGAAGAGCGGATGACCATGTTCCTTGAGGCCGTCGAGGATACCGCCGCCAGTGACACGGCCGCGACGCCGGCCGAGGTCATCACCGACGCGGAGATCGATGCCATGATCGAGGCGGAGGCGGAATCGGAACACGCGAAAGACGTGGACGAGTTGGAATCGCTGAGGGCGGAACTCGATGCGGTCAAAGACAAAGGGGCCAAGGAAAGCAAGTAGGAGAGGGTCCAAGGGGCCGAGGGTCCAAGGGTCCAAGGGACCGAGGGGCTAAGAGATCCCGAGCCTACATCGTAAATGAGGCGGGTGGAACCCGCGTACGGAATTCTACGAACGGATCGCAACTAACCGAAAACTGACAATGAGTGTTTCCTACAACACCTTCGAACGCCTCAAGGACAAGGGCCTCGCCAATTTCAAGAACGGCGACTACAGGGCCGCGAAGCCGTATCTCATGCAGGCGGCGGACGCGATTATCAAGATCGCCGGTGACACGGAGAATACGACGCAGCGCCAGAGGCGCAAGGCGATGGCGGCGGAATTGATCGAATTCGCCAAGCTTTGTGACAAACGGGCCGACGACAAGCACGTCAACCGTCGTACGGCCGCTCGTGAGGACGAGGATAGCGGAGCCGCGGCCTCGGATTGGATCGTCAAGGAGAAACCCAATCTGACCTTCGACAGCATCGCCGGGCTCGACGACGTGAAGCACGAAATCCGGCTGAAAATGATCTACCCCTTCAGCCATCCGGAACTGGCGGCAAAATACCACATCAGCATCGGCGGCGGCCTTCTGCTCTACGGCCCTCCGGGCACGGGAAAGACCATGATCGCCAAGGCCATCGCCGCAGAGATCGACGCAACGATGTTCGTCATTTCTCCAGCCCAGGTGCTCAGCAAGTGGGTCGGCGAGGCCGAGCAGAATATTCGCAAACTTTTCGAAGCGGCCAAGGCCGAAGAGAAGGCTATCATCTTCATAGACGAGATCGAGGCCCTGGTCCCGGCCCGTCGAAGATCGCAGAGCAGCGTCATGACTCGTGTCGTGCCGCAGATTCTGCAAGAACTCGAAGGCTTCGATCGTAGCGCGGCAAGGCCGCTTCTGTTTGTCGGCGCGACGAACGAACCGTGGTCGCTCGATTCTGCGATCATGCGGCCGGGACGGTTCGACTCGAAGATATACGTGCCGTTGCCCGATGCTCCGGCCAGACATCGTCTGCTGGAGATTTATCTCGGGGATCGGCCGTTGGCGGAGGACGTGGACTTCGGTGAGTTCGTTGAGTTGCTCGACGGGTACAGCGGCGCCGATGTGAAGGCCATCGTCAGCAAGGCGGCGACGATTCCGTTCATGGATGCTGTGGCCGGTGGTGAGCAGAGGTCGATTTGCAAGGCCGATTTGGTCAACGTCATCGAGCGCGTGCCGCCGTCGGTGAGAAAGAAAGACCTGGTGAGATTCGAGCAGTTTGCGGAAGCGAACTAATGGCTCGGTCCAATCGCTCGGAGTTTGAGGAACGTCAGGATGTCGGCCAGGTTCTCTATCGACATGCTCAACCGAGACCCGCGACTCGTCGCCCAGGCGGCCGCTGCGGAGGATGTTTTTTCGTTTTTGAATCGCCAGGTCACCGTCCCGGCCTCATGTGTGGGATTGGTTTACGGCGAATCGAGCCAGCCGAAGATCGTTTCCGCCGGCAAACCGATCGAATCCGGCAACGTCCGTGAACTGCTGATCGTCCGCACGGTGCCCTTTGATTTGGAATACTTCTTCCAGGGCCTGGTTTCCAAGGACGGCTACGATTTTTCCGCAACGGTCAAGATGTCGGTTCGAGTCGTGCCCGATCGCGCGGAACTCGAAGCGTTTCGCCGACACATTCTTGGAAGCCACCGCAGCGTCGCTCGGGATCGCCTGATGCAACATGGTGAACAGCCTGTGCGCGCCGCCGTCGCTTCGTTTGCCAAGGCTCGCGCCGCAGAGGAGCTGCTTTCTCCAGAATGCTGGAATGATTTCGACGCCTTGCTTCTGGAACATTTCAAGCCGGTCGGGTTCGAGTCGGGGTTGGCCTTGGGGCCCGACCCGGACGTTGTCTTCGAATCCCCGGCCTTCGAGGAGTACGAGCAGGATCAGAAAGTCGCCGCCCTCCAGCGTGAACGCCAGGAAAGAGAGCATGAGCTTCGAGAATCCGCGGCCCGCGCGCGCGAACAGCATCTGGTCGAGATGGGCGACCTCCTCGAAAGAGTCAGAGCGATGGCCGACGAAAGCGGCGGCCTGAGTGTCCCCGAACTTGTCAAGACGTTTAATGCTTCACAACGCGGCCAACTCTATCACGGTCTCATGGCCTTGAATGAGCCCGTTGAAAGGACGCACGCGATTCTCGTCGTCGCGGGTGGCGAGTTGCTTTGGTTTGATCCCGCGGACGTGCAGAGGCCTGTAAGACGCCTGAAGCTGCCGGCGGACGCCGGCGCCTTGCGGTCCGTGAGGTTGACGCAGAACGGTGAGACACCCCGGATTCTCGTCGGAGCGCGCTACGGCGTTCACGTCGTCGAAGAGGACAGTGAAACCGTTCAGACCTATGTCTTAAAGGACCGGGCCGAGATTCGCGGCGGCGTGAACGCCGCGACGGTCCTGAACCGCCATCTTTACGCCACGCATTCCGAAGTCGGCCTGATGGCGTGGCTCATCGAGAAGCCCGAAGCACAATCGTTGTGTCTCACCGAGTTCACAGACGGCAGCCGCGCGGTTCGCGATGTTCAGGTGCAAGCTGGCCGGCGGCTTTGGTTCAGTGTCGATGATTTGGTTGTGGGATGGACGCCCGGGGACGAATCCTCACAAATCGCGATGCAAGCGCCCGCTGAAGTCACGGCGATGCTCCTGGCCGATGGTTACGTGATCGCGGGTTTACGAGACGGCTCGATCGTCCGTTGGCGTACGGACGATACGAGCGATATCGAGACCGTTCGTAACACCACAGGCGCGCCGATCCGGTCGCTGGCATGGCTTAGCGGCGGCGGTGTGCCGAGGCTGCTGATCGGTGACGGACGTCAGCATTTGGAACTCCTGGTTCTCGGTGACAGTTACCAGGGAGCCTACCGCTGCTTCCACAGTCTCCGATGGGGGTTTGCCGCAGAAGACCTGATCGTCGGTGTCAACGATCGGAGGGATCAATTCTTTGTCTGGCATGGGGACGATCCGGAATCCCCCAAAGGCATGGTCTCCGTTGGAAGACTCACGGGTCGTTCGATTCAGGACGTGGCATTGATGTCTGCTCCGCCCACGTCGACGCCTGCCGCACCGGATCAAAGCACGACGACCGCTTGATCTGATCAGAGCACGACTCATACACGTCACAAAGCCCCGGGCACCGCCTGGGGGCCTCGGCGCAACGATCAATCGTGCAC
Source organism: Phycisphaerales bacterium (assembly GCA_022360095.1). GTDB lineage: Bacteria > Planctomycetota > Phycisphaerae > UBA1845 > UTPLA1 > JAKSDK01. The sequence continues at coordinate 2,480 of JAKSDK010000527.1, read as the reverse complement.
GAGTGACGCCAGGCGGAGCCCGCGCTACAATCCGGGCTGCTCATGCGCGCGCTGATTTGGTTTAAAAACGATCTCCGAACCGCCGACAACCCCGCTTTGCACGAAGCGTCGAAGAAAGCGAATCGTGGCGTTGTCGCGGCATACGTCGTTTGTCCGGAGCAGTGGAGGCAACATGACACCGCGGCGGTCAAAGTGGACTTCATCCTTCGGAATCTGCAGGAACTCTCCGACGCCCTCGCCAAAAGGAACATCGCGCTAAAGATCATTGAAACGCCGACTTTTCAGAACGTTCCGCACGAACTGCGGCATATCGCCGAGGATTTCAAATGTGACACGCTTTTCTTCAATCGTGAATACGAAGTGAACGAGCGAAGACGCGATGCCGAAGTGACCAAGACCTTTGAGAACGCGGGCTGCAAGGTCCACGCCTTCACCGATCAGTGCATCTTCGAGCCGGGCAAGTTGCTGACCGGGCAGGGTCGCTATTACACGATTTATACGCCTTTCAAACGCGCGTGGTACAAAGCCTATGAGGAGGACCTGTCCCGGAGTGAGCCGTTGGGTCTTCCAAAGAAACAACCCGAAATGCTCGGCCGTCCGGACGAGGTCCCGGATAGCGTCGAAGGGTTCGATCCGGAGCGGGCTCGTCCGGATCTCTGGGTGGCTGGGGAAAAGGCCGCCCGGTCCAGGCTCAACGAGTTCATTCGCAGCCGGATTGAAACGTATGTTGCCCGCCGAGATTTTCCTGCGGTCAACGGAACGAGCGTGCTGTCGCCTTACCTCGCGAACGGCGTGATCTCGTTGCGCCAATGCGTGTACGCCGCGCTGGGCGCCAACGAAGGCCGACTCGAAACGGGCTCAAAAAGCATCGTCCACTGGATCAGCGAACTCATCTGGCGAGAGTTTTACAAACACATCCTGGTTGGTTACCCGCGCGTATGCATGCATCGTGCGTTCAGGCCGGAGACCGAGCGGCTCGGCTGGAAGGAGAACGACGACCACTTCCAGGCCTGGTGCGAAGGACGGACGGGCTATCCTGTCGTAGACGCTGCAATGCGCCAGCTTCGTCAGACCGGTTGGATGCACAATCGCCTGCGGATGATCGTCGCGATGTTTTTCTCGAAGAACCTCTTCCTCGACTGGCGCAAGGGCGAGCGGTTCTTCATGCAGCATTTGGTTGACGGTGATCTCGCCGCGAACAACGGCGGCTGGCAGTGGTCCGCCTCCACCGGCACCGATGCCGCGCCATACTTCCGCATTTTCAATCCGTATTCGCAGTCGCGCAAGTTCGATCCCGACGGCACCTTCATTCGCCGCTTCGTTCCCGAGCTGGCGGGCGTCGAGGGACCTGAGATCCACGACCCGTCCTCGATGTCGGGATTGCTGCAAAACAAGCTCGACTACCCCGACCCCATCGTTGATCACGCCGAGAGCCGACACCATGCACTGGCGGCATTCAGGGCACTGAAGGCCTGACGTCTCATGACTTTAGGACCTGGCGAGTGCCGGTGAATCTTGACGCATCGTAACACGGTGGTATCATCAGACTTCAGATGTGTACCGACTTTTGGAGAGGTGGCTGAGTGGCTGAAAGCAACGGTTTGCTAAACCGTCGTACGGGTTCACCCCCGTACCGGGGGTTCGAATCCCCCCCTCTCCGATTCCTGTCATTCTCAGTCGTATCATGACGGCTGTAGTTACCTTTCGGACGACGAGTTACGGCGGTTATTGAACCGTGACTTTGATCGATCTCCGAACTGATTTCATCGCCATCCAGCGACATGCTCTGACTATCGCTGAACACTTTTTGGCCAAGTAAATGGCCAAGCGCGGACGGGTTGCCTTCACGCGCGCGTGTGGGTCTTTGAGGGCTCGGCGGCTCGACCGGCTGACCAGATATATCCCCATGCGTCCCTGTTGCCCGCTGTCGCGTTTGCTCAGGCGAAGTGCCGTCCAGGTTGGGCAGAGCCGTCAAAGCGTCGGACAGCTCGCCTATGACCGTGTGAGAGTAACGGTCCATTGTCAGGGTGATGGTAGAATGCCTCGCGAGCTGTTGGGCCACCTTCGGATGAACGCCGCCGCGTGCGAGGTTCGTGATGAACGTATGCCGCAGCGCGTGAAAGTCCAGCACGCGCTCCCCATCGTCGCGGTAGGCAAGGAAGTCTGATGATTCGCGGCGCTCGTGTTCGTTTTCCGTGTCCGATGCTTTGATCCACGCCGCCCGCGCTGCTTCCCGGTCCCTATGTAGCATCCGAGAGAGATTCCCGGCAGACGGCATCTTGAACGCCGTCGCTGTCGGCAGCTTGCCACCAAAGTAGTTTCGCAGTGCATCGACTAACTTGACCTTTCCCCGCGTTTAACTCCAGTTTCTATGTTACTCTGACACTGCTCTGAATACACGTCGTTGGCGGGCGGAGCGGAGCGAGGGCACCGAGCGGAGCGCAGCCTGCCAACGACGACGCGATCTCCGACGCCTCCGG
>JAKSDK010000283.1 GCA_022360095.1 Phycisphaerales bacterium | reverse complement strand
ATTTGCCTGTCAACTGAAATAGTAATCAACATTGGTTCACATTTATTGCTCAAAGGAGCAAGACATGGTTTATATTCTTCTTCTTCATTTGGTTCACTGTATCTGTATGTCCTTTTCAACAAAAGTAACTGGTAAATTTTCCATTCAAAACTGTTATTTGAGTTAACACACACACTTCATTCCTGGTTATACTTATTGATGCTGTTTACTGTGATTTAAAACAGAATTCTTTATTTCAGATCATTTTCATGCCACAGTTGGGTGGCATTATTTTTCATGCTGTAGAAATCCCAGATACGTACCGTACCACCCTCTTTTCTAATATAAACCTTGCATAGTTCATGTGCAACTCAGAATTTTGTCAGAGTAAGCTGGGAAATAATAGTCACCAGTCTTTCAAAATACATTAAAACTATAATTGGAGGGAAATCAAGGTCTGCTTTTCAGTAATTAATAATTCTTTTTTTCAACATTGAGTTTAGATGGCACAAAATTTCAATCAACCCTAATACATGTACATCTTGCATACAAGTCTCAAATTCAGAGTAATAATTGGCCAAAAGGTTTTTTCCTTCAAAATTGTAATAGTGGTAATAAAAATAATAATAATAATAATAATAATAATAAAGGCTGTGCTCTAAGGAAAATTGAAGGGAGCCCAGTGCTCTGAAACTGTCAAATAATCTAGGGTGCCTATAGCATATGATTTGTACGAAAGACATAAGAATGCCTAGTCGCCCAAGAGCAAAAGTTGGGCACCAGGGGCCACCAGGCTCTGTTAGAGCACAGCCCTGATAATAATATTGTTAATGTGATTGTTATTATGTGAGAGCAACCCAGGGACTAGGGGATAAAGAAATTGTTGAGTAGCTGGCAGCAGAGGGGAATGTTTTGGGTGTATGAGCTCAGAATCTGCCAGACCTGGAGCAAGATCAAGGTATAAGAACAAGATAGCATAATATTATTTCACCAGAACAAGTTGAAACAGCAAGTTCAACCTCCTTGTGCTATGGCATTATAATTATTCACTCTGCTACTCACTAAGGAAACCTGTGTGCAGCATCTTCTTTTTTAAATACCATAATAAAATATTATATGATGCACATTTCTCACATATTTGATCAATGTAAACCAAAGTTAATTGCCATAAGGAAGACAGAGTGCATGCAAATTTGGCGATTGTTTATTGTTTCATGGAAACAAACACTTTGCAGAACTTCACTCAAATAATTAAAAGTCCACTGCATGGGTCAGAATGCTTTGAGACCTGCACAGAATTAGTCATGTGTACCTCCATTTATGCAGCTGTGTTTCAATAGATGCTCTTCCATAATGACAAAATTGGTGGAATTTAGGTAGTTGACTGTATAAACAATGGCTGAAGTACGCTCTAATTAGTTAACTCTATTTTACGAGTAAAATGTCCACTATCTTATACAACATAAAACAGCATGATGTGCGACCTGCAGTGTTGAAGCCATTAATATGTTAAATAAAATGAGGTAACTGCATGCTTTCACCAGCATCTGTCATATATGGGGTTATTCCAGAAAAAATCCACACCCCCACGACGGAAGGCAGGTTTTTTGACCCCCCCCCCTTTCCACCTGGATTTCCAAAACTGCTTGAGCCCCCCTCTGCTCAGGATTCCCAAGTTCAAAGACCCCCCATACCCATGTGGATTTCCATAAAATTGTTAGACACCATAATTTTAATTTACACTCAATGCAGAAGAATCCTTTTAGGCACTTAGATGATCTTTTTATTGAATAAGTCTCAATTTTCCATGAATTCTGTGTTTGTTGTGAAAGTTAAGATTCCATTTT
>JAKSDK010001368.1 GCA_022360095.1 Phycisphaerales bacterium | reverse complement strand
TTCTTAATTCCTTTAGTTTAGCGACAATTTATTGCTACGGTTTGTTTGGCTTATTTTCAAACTTCTCCTCAAGTGAATCAAGGTTCGTCTCAACCACTTATTAACAAGTTCCTATTATGAATAGAAACAGAACTAGCTATTTAATCGTTTCTTTTCTCGCCACATTTGTATTCATTTCGCGCCCTTTTCTCTCTTATATCATTAATTAATGTACGTCATGCGACTTGCCTGCGTCGCATACGCTCTAAATCTACAGTGATTTTAAATCAAAACCTGCCGCGAAATACTTATATGTCAACCTGCATCGATCCCCTTCCTTTTACCCTTTTTCTACAGCTTCTGCACAACATTTTGACCAAATTTTCCTAAAGTCGCCCTAAATTGCCTTAAGTCGCCTAAAATTACGGCGACTTAAGGTCCCAGAGTAGGCCTAAAACAAACAAACAAATTCACACTGACGCAGAATCAATGCTTGAGTTCACTTTTGACAATTGTATAATAATTTCCTGTGTTATTGTGTATCATATTGACCACTACAGTTCGATCCGGCGGTTGTGAAGAATAGAGTGAATTTCAGAACTCATATGGACATAATATTTAAAAATTAAAAAGAAAAAAACACGTATTCTTCCATACTACCCCTCTCCCCCCAAGTTATCGTTGCATCAGTGTTGCACACAGAATGGAAAGCGAAGATCAAAGGATCTCTACTGACCTCTAGATTTTGCAAATGTTAGGTCGGTCTCGTCAACGCGATTCGTGACCGTCATTCGTCTTCACTGGAGGCTGAAATTCCTACGTCAACTGACTTCGCAAAAGGAAAATGAGAGCAATTGAAAGAGTTTCCAAAGGAAGACGGCTCTAAATAACGAAAAAAAGAGAAACACGTCACGTTTGAACACAAGTAACTTTGTATTTAATTTTCCTGCGAAAAGTTACCAGGCCTCCATCCTAAGAGCTAAATGTAACTGAAAATACGACAAAGTCATATACAAAAATGAGGCAGATAAAACTTAGCAAAATATGTGATGACGTCTGAATGAAGTGAACAATCAACCTACCTTTTAAAAAAGTCTCATCCCGGACTTTCTATTGGTTTGCCAGCGTGGTGACCTAGAAAAGGTAGCTAAGTGAGAACACACGAGCAAAATTAAAAGTTGTAAAGTCAAAAAATGCCAAAGCTTTTCTCGTGTTATTTCGTCTTGTTTAAGGTTTTACTGAGTGGGTCTTAGGTATCTTAGACAGCAATGACAGTAAACTAGGATATGTTGTTTTAAAGCAGTCTTTTAGAAAGACGTGAAAAAAAGTGCAAACATGTCGGTAACTGGACACGAAATCCCGCCATTTTAAAAAATCATTTTCATCAAGGAGACCCTAAATTGATATCAATGCCTCGATTTCCTTTTAGTTTGCTAAATTTAGAACACTGTAACTTGGACTGTGAGCAAGGATACTTCGCTTTATGATTAAGCCTG
>JAKSDK010000690.1 GCA_022360095.1 Phycisphaerales bacterium | reverse complement strand
TGTTTGTCTGAGTTTCAGTTCCATTTAAGCAAAAGAAAACGTTTTCCGTGTTTGCATAGCCTGATATAAACACGAGAGGGGTTGGGAGAGTTCGAGACAGTCATGCAAACCCGAGACGAAGGCGGGGAAAGAGCGAAACTCTTTGTTTAGGGCACTGATTAAAAGAGAAATTCTTACCTGACGCGAACTCTTGTACAGGAAGCTTGTACGCGTAATCAGTTCTTGTTTTGCAAAAGATGCTTTCCAAAAATACGGGTTTTTCTCGCTTAAGATGTCAGCTTACGCGAAAAGAAATTGACACAACATGTTTCCGAAGAATGGGTAAATAAAGTAAATGTGTCGAATTTTCAACTAAAAAACATTTTTAAATTTGTGCTTGCGTGATAAGCGCACGAAAAGCAAAACATTTTGACGCCACAACTATGTTTACACACTCTTGTGCAAACACACCTCTCAGCCAATCAGAGCGCGCGTAATATCTTAGTTACTTTATAAAAATAGTTACTGTTCGCAATGCTATTGGGCTCTACTCAGCCCTGTTGCCATTATTAATCAGAACTGTTAACTCGTTTAGGTAAATGTTCAGGAAAAGAAACCTCATTGGCGGGAACACCCCATTAAACACCATACTCAAAAAGGACATTACACTGGTCAAGAAGTCTCGCTCGCTTTTCACTTTCTCCAAGGCCGAGCATCATGAGCTGGGAGTTCCTTACCTGTGTGGCTCAGATAGACTTCTTTTAAGACTAGGATAATCAGTAAATTGAGTCACACAAAACTTGCTCTCACCTGTCTCCCTGAATGAATGACAATACTTGGTTGCCAATTCTGATCGTCTTACAATAGGATGCTGTAAGGCTTTAGCCAGGCACCCATACGATGCGGCGGGTCCGACTGTCTGTATCCACTTTTTTAACACAGCTGTAAATTGGACAGTGTGTTGAAAAGAGTTGTGTAGCGTTAATATAATGTTAATATAATGGCATTACAACGAAAAAGGACCGCTTGAAATGATCGTGAAAAATATAAAGTTTCTTGGCAAAATCCAACGGTAGGTAAAAAATAATTCTGCTCGTTCACGGATGCATAGTTGACTGGCTGTAAGTTTGGATGTCTTCCACATTTTTGAATGTTGAATACCTGGATCATGGTAACATTTGATCAATAACTGGCCAACTGATTCTAGACACTATAAGTTTCTACATATCGAAAATAATCCTATTAATACCACTTTGCTACAGCCTACACTGACGATAGTAAAATCAAGAAGGAGATTTTTGCACAGTTCCCTGTGTTCCAAAGGATTCAATCGTCTGTCTTTTTTTTCCTCCTCCTTGTCTTCCGATGAGTAATTCATGCTACCTTGCAAGAAAACCGTCCATAACAAAGGGAAAGTAAAAGTTGCGCACAGGAACAACATAAATACAAAAAAGTGAGAACTGAAGCCTGTTTACTTCAATTTATCATTAACAGAGCCTCGTATCACCCTATTTAGTCTGTAACCATACTCACGTAATGGGATCTATTAACCCATCTAACTGTTATTTTGTACACACCATAGCACTTTTCAGGCAAATGGCGCTCGTCCTCCTCGATCTGTTCTAAAACAGGTTCAGGAAGGCACAGGATTCGACCAAGCATCTTCCAGGAGCTACCAAGCCCTGAAGCAACGAGGAGAAGATCACTGGACGATGGTACGCCAGACTTAAAAGACAGGGTACGATCCATGACTACTTTGTCTTCTACTGAGGTACTTGCTGCGAAGCTACCACCAATGTGAGGATCCAAGACTGGAGAAGCTGTTTCAAAGCAACCATTCTAATTCACAAATTTATCATACACATCTTTAACAACACAAGGGCGTCCAAAATGATGTTAGCTTAAGCCCATCAGGTCTAGAATGCTTATGACTGTTCAATACAGTTAATACATGTAAAAGCTAATAGGAAATATGTCAGGGTTTTCTAGATTACAACTACAGTTGACTACAGGCCGGTAACAAGCACCCTCGGTTGTTCAAATATCGCGCTCGCGCGAACCAAAATTGATTTCCACTAAATTTGCTCATTCCATACATTAACTGTAATTGTACCTTCAGTAACCTGAACCCTCAAATAAAACCGCCGCCCAGTTAATTTATTACAGATTCGTTCCACTACATTAAAAGCAAATGATGAAATGAAATAAGCTAACACTACTATAAGAAAAAAAAAAGTTGTGGAGAAGGAGACAACCAAAAGCGCCAATGCGC
>JAKSDK010000511.1 GCA_022360095.1 Phycisphaerales bacterium | reverse complement strand
ATGCGAAGAGACCATTATTTTGATTTGTTTTCAGCTTTAAGCACAACAAAGCATTTTGGGGTCAAATAGGAAAAAAAAAGCACTAGCGGTGGATTGGGGAGGGGGAAAGGGCAGCAGAGCCTGGAGACATGCCTTTAATTTGACACTGCCTTTCCATGATACCAGTTTCTGGTATCATTCTCTGATTGGTCCAATGTCTTCATGTTGACAGATTCGCAGTGCTATAGACAGTATTGTAGACGTCTTCCAATATCACATCCTTGCAATTCGGGAAATTATTTTTGAAAACACGGATTTCGAACAAGCAATACAATTTTTTTGCAAGCTCAAGACTTTTCGCTTATTCCTCGGCTCCAAGAAGAGCAAAAAATATGTCTATGAACTGTTGGAAAAAGGAAACAAAGCATTCAAAATACTGGTACATCATGCTCCCACCAAAAGCATTATAAAACCCTAAAATCAGTGCATATACGCAAAGAGTGCATGTTGCATGGGAGTTTTTAATGATCGCCAACATCATTGGAAAAGGAGAGAACATTGATGGTGTATAAATAGAGAAGGCTGAAGTTGAATTATCTTGTATTTTTTATCTAGATAGCATAAGTTTTTTAACTCCAAAATTACTCATTCTTTGACAGCATTAGTTTCAAATAGACGCAAACACAGAACATATGCAAACAATGAATGCCCAAAAATTGTAATGAGTTATTAACGAGAATTATTCCTACTGTATTCATTCTTTTGCTTCACCAGGTTTATACAAGTCTTTGTTAAGAATAATAAATGAACATGAAAACCTTGATCAGTCAGTTTTGCTTGCCTCAGTAGGCAAGTTGCTTTTTTTCATTGGCCTCCATCGTTAGGCTTATGTAGAATTCAGTCAAACGGTTGTCTCCTCATGACAAGATTTTGGTTCATTGATTTTGTTCATGATCTACAGTGATCCACAGCTGAGAAGTGATTGGGACTCATGGATAACAGCGCCATAACACATAAAGAAGATAGTCTTCTTCTTTGATTCCTCGCTAAAACAAATCATTAAAAACAGTAAAGAACTCTCCTTCGCACTTGCATCCGACTTTTAACTTCAACCCAATACATTAACACAACAAATGCCGTGTGAAACCAGGAGGTGGCATATTCAAGTTTGTGAATGTTAAGAAACACTATAACAAGTTTAGTTTATCTCGATTTCCTTTTACAGTATGTGTTTAGAGGGAAACATTATGGACTTTCCTGGCACTCACAAAACTGTAACATTTAGGCCTACAATTCACTTCACTTCACAGTGTGCTATGCGGTGTGGCCTGGGAACTGCTAACAAACATCCAAACAGCAAGTGTCCAGGTCAAGATCTCATGTCAGAAATAGGTAGCTACCCTGTGTGGAAAGTGATAATAATAGTAATAATGATAAATAATTAATAATAATATTGGCTTTATTTTAGCTTATCCACTGAGTGGCTCTTTGTCTGCTTCAGATGTTATTTTATAAGGCCATCCTCTTTTTTTCTCCATTTAGTGTCGTATGACCCACCCAAATTTTTGGCCTTTTTTTTTTCAAAAAATAGGAACAAGGTAGTAAAACCGTTTTTTACTTAAATCAATTCTTTTAATCTGAACAATGAGCATTGTATTGTTCATTATTTCCAGGCTTATAAGTTTCAGTGGTTTATCCTTTTTGCTTTTTACCATGACATCAACCATCACATT
>JAKSDK010001284.1 GCA_022360095.1 Phycisphaerales bacterium | reverse complement strand
CCTGGTTCGGCATAGCACCGCTTATGAAGGTGGTTCGCGACGAACTGCAGCTTACCAAGGACCAGGTCGGCTGGACGATTATCGGTTCGGTCGCCATCACGATTTTCGCGCGTTTGCTTATCGGGTGGCTTTGCGACCGGATCGGGCCGAGGCTGACCTATACCGGCTTGCTTATGCTCGGCGCCTTCCCGGTCATGGGTATCGGCCTGGCACACAATTTCGAGACGTTTTTGCTGTTCCGCCTGGCGATCGGCGCCATCGGCGCCTCCTTCGTCATCACCCAGTACCATACCTCCGTCATGTTCGCTCCCAACGTGGTCGGGCAAGCAAATGCGACCTCCGCCGGTTGGGGCAATCTCGGCGGCGGCGTCACGCAGTTCGTCATGCCGCTGATCTTCTCGGTCTTCGTGCTCGGTTTCGGCTTTTCGGAAGCGATCGGCTGGCGCCTGTCGATGATGGTTGTGGGCGCTGCGATCTTCTGCACCGGCATTGCCTACTATTTCTGGACGCAGGATGCGCCCGACGGCAATTTCAGCGAATTGCGCGCCAAGGGCCTCATGCCGGCGAAGAAGACGGTGACGGGCAATTACTGGCGGGCTCTGGCCGATGGCCGGGTCTGGGTCCTGTTCGTCATTTATGGCGCGTGCTTCGGCATCGAACTGACCGTCAACAACACCGCCGCGCTCTATTTTGCCGACTATTTCGATCTGGGCCTCGTCGAGGCCGGCCTGATGGCCGCCTGCTTCGGCCTGATGAATATCTTCGCCAGAACGCTCGGCGGCATCTTCGGTGACAATTACGGCGCGCTCTGGGGGCTGCGCGGTCGCGCGTTCTGGCTGTTCATCTGCCTGTTCTGCGAAGGCCTCGCGCTCATGCTGTTCTCACGCATGAACGTCCTCTTCCTGGCGCTCCCGTCCCTGATCGTCTTCTCCCTGTTCACGCAGATGGCTGAAGGCGCCACCTACTCGGTCGTTCCCTTCATCAACAAGAAGGCGCTGGGCGCGGTCGCGGGCGTGGTTGGCGCGGGCGGCAACGCCGGAGCGGTCCTTGCCGGCTTCCTGTTCAAGGGCGCCATCGACTGGAACGATGGGTTCCTGATCCTCGGCATGGTGGTGACCGTCGCATCTTTCCTCGCGTTCTTCGTCCGGTTCAGCCCGGAACAGGAAGAAGAAGAAAAAGCGAACTTCGTGGAGGCCAATATCGAAACCCTTCGGGCACGGGCCGACAAGGCCATGAAGGAGTTCGAAGAAGGCATGGCCGTCATCAGGAGCCGACAGGAAAAGACCCGTGAACCGGCGCAATGATAACCGGCGGAGAGCGAATGCGTCCTCTGCCCGCCAGGTCCACGCATTGAACTTAACCAGGAGATGACTTGTGGGACAAGATTTACGCAACTGGAACCCGGAAGATGAAGCGTTCTGGAAAAGCGACGGAAAAGCCATCGCGAACAGGAATCTCTGGATATCCATTCCCAGCCTTTTGTGCGGCTTTGCCGTGTGGCTCTATTGGGGAATCATCACCGTTCAGATGCTCAATCTGGGCTTTCCGTTCGAAAAGTCCGAGCTCTTCACGCTCGCCGCGATCGCAGGTTTGACCGGCGCGACGCTGCGTATCCCGAGCACCTTCTTCATCCGCATTGCAGGCGGTCGCAATACGATCTTCTTTACAACGGCTCTGTTGATGATCCCGGCTGCGGGCACCGGTCTGGCGCT
>JAKSDK010001037.1 GCA_022360095.1 Phycisphaerales bacterium | reverse complement strand
CTTGATCCAGACTCGAATCCTAATTCAAAACCCGGATCGATTTCAGGGGGAAAGGTCAGTGGAACGGACTCGCACAAGAACGCCGAAGTTCGTGGACTGCTGGCACCACTCGCAGAACTGGCGCAGCGCCATCGCGTGGCGGTCTTGACGGTCACTCACTTGAATAAGAGCCGTGACAACTCGGTGCTCTATCGGGCGATGGGAAGTCTCGGCTTCGTGGCGGCCGCTCGGGCGGCCCTACTCATGGTCCGTGACAAAAACCCGGCGCGGCGGCTGGTCCTGCCCGTGAAGAACAACCTTGCCCCATTGGGCGACGGCTTGGCGTTCCGGTTCTTCGATGGCGCGATCGCATGGGACTCAGAGCCGGTGCTGATGTCGGCGGACGATGCGCTCACCGATGAGTCAACAGACCAAACCGAACGCGATGACGCGGCAGACTGGTTAGAACAGCTCCTCACGGACGGCCCTATCGAATCGAACATGGTCAAGAAACTCGCCCGTGAGAACGGTCACACCTGGGCAACCGTTCGGCGAGCAAAAAGCGACCTGGGCATCAAGGCCCGTAAGCAAGGTTTCGGTGACGGCGCCGTATGGAGTTGGTCTCTGCCAGGGGGCCGAAGGCGCTCAGAAGACCCCGAAGATGCCCGTGACGAAACCGTGAGCGCCTTCGATGACGGTGAGCGCCTTTGCGTTTTTGATGCCGAGAATGGGGTTTCCGAAACCGAGTCAGAACCGTCTATCACCGAAGGCGCTCACGTTGAGAATGACGGCGACGATGGTACGAACGGCGTCCCCGTCGGTTGGACTCGGGCAAGCTGGGCGGCGTGCCTTCGACATCGGGCGTCTGCCTGCGAATCTCACAAGCCCCATCGGGCGGCGGAGCTGCGGGCAGAAGCAGATTCCGTAGAAAGGCGGCGGGCATGACGGCTAAGCACGACAACGTATCCGAAGCAATCCGCCTTCTACTCCGACCGGATGAGGCAGCGAAGGCACTGGCGATCAGCCCTCGCAAGCTGTGGGAACTGACGAACTGTGGAGAAGTCCCTTGCATCCGAATCGGCCGCGCCGTGCGGTACGTCCCGGCCGACTTACAGGCGTGGATCGACCGGCAAGCAAAACGTATACGCTAAACAGCTTGCATTCGAGCCGATCGTAGTGTATGCTTATGAGTGTAGACTTTCGGAGACGACAAACATGGCGAAGCGAAAATCATCATTCGACGATCGAATCCGCAAGGCGATCCAGGCAACAGGCAAGAGTTTGTACCGCGTGGCCAAGGATGCCGAGATCGACGTGGCCCCGTTGCAGCGGTTCATGAAGGCGGAGCAGACCTTGCGGTTGCCGACAGCTCAAAAATTGTGCGAAGTGGTCGGGCTGGACCTTGTGCGCGTCAAGAAGTGAGTGTGAATCATGGCGACGATATTCGCGGCGGACGCGGGCCATACATCGTGAGTTGGTACGATGCTACGGGGCGACGCAGGAACCGTAGCACGCGCACGACCGACTACAAGCTGGCCCGGCGGATTGCCAACAAGATCGAAGACGAAACGGCGATGCGGCGGGAGGGCATCATCGACGCGAACGCGGATCGCTACGCGGCAGCGGCACGGCAGCCGATCGCAAAGCACCTGAGCGATTTCGTCGAGGAGTTGGCAGCCAAGGGCCGAACCGAACAGCATATCAGCGAGACCGAAAGCCGAATCCGCAAGATCGTCAAAGAGTGCGACGCGCAGAGCATCACCGATCTCGGCCCCAACGCGGTCGTTTCGGCTATCGCAACGCTTCGTGAAGGGAAGGACGACGACGAAGGTTTATCGGCTCGGACGTGCAACGCCTATCTACGGGCCGTTAAGAGCTTCACACGCTGGCTCGTGCATGATCGGCGAATGCCGGATGATCCGATTCGGCACCTAGCAGCGATGCGCGAGGACGTCGACCGTCGCCACGAGCGCCGAGACGCGACCGCTGAGGAATTGAAGGCCCTGATCGAAGCGGCGGAAAAGGCCCCGCCTTGGACGTGGCGCACCGGCCGCGCTCGCTCGGCTCCGCGCGTAGGGATTAGCGGCTCGGATAGAGCGATGCTTTACCGCGTGGCCGTCGGTACCGGCTTTCGGGCTGCGGAACTGGCGAGCCTCACGCCTGAATCCTTCAATCTTGACGCGGCTCCGCCGACGGTGACGGTACAAGCTGCTTACTCGAAACGTCGACGGCGAGACGCACAGCCGATCCGGGATGATCTTGCGGACCTGTTGCGACGCTGGCTCGCCGATAAGACTCCGAATCGGCCTGTTTGGAACGTGCCGGAGAAAACGGCAGCGATGCTGCGGGCGGACCTGGGCGCGGCGGAGATTCCCTACCGCGACGATGCTGATCGCGTGTTCGACTTTCACAGCCTACGCCATACCTACGTGAGCTTTCTTGTGCGGGGAACCGGATCGGTCAAGGCCGTGCAGGAGTTGTCCCGGCATTCGACGCCGAGCCTGACAATCGGGCGATACGCTCACGCTCGGCTGCATGACCTCGCGGGTGCGCTCTCGTCCCTGCCCGACTCTGCTCGTGACGATGGTTCACGCGAGAAAGCGAAAGCAACGGGAACCTACGACGCAAACCCGGACGCTTCATCCGCCGACGGCGCGCAGCGCATACGACAGCAGTCAGTGCGCGGAGGGGTGCGAAACAGTACGACGCCGTGCGTGAGAATCGTTGATAGCGGCCTGAAAAACCGCGCCCGGGAGGACTCGAACCCCCAACCCTCTGATCCGAAGTCAGATGCTCTATCCAATTGAGCTACGGGCGCTGAAAGCTGAGCATGACGGATTTCACCGGCAGATCAGCCTCCCGGGAAACTTTAAGTCGGTGCCGGAGTCGCGTAAAGGCGGGTTCCTGCATTCTCGGTTGAAGGGTCGCTCACCTGCCCAAACTGATCGAAGAATACGCGTGATCCGACTGTCTGCACAAAAGCCCCTTCACTCTAACTCATTGTGAAAAAGCAAGTTAAAACCGCAACAACAACAATCGAACGGATTGCGGTCGGGCTCGTATTATTTCGCAGTTGAATCCTGCATAATATGGAGATGGAGGAGGGTCGCCAGTCTTCGCTCAATGGAACGTAGTTTGCTCGCACAATTCCACGGCTTGGCCGATGACAACCAGAAGGCTGGGTCGAAGACTCGCATGAACCCGCGCCTCGCCAATCAGGAGTAATCCAAGTATGTGCGGAATCGTGGCTTATACAGGGTTTCGGGACGCGCGCCCGATTCTAATCGAAGGTCTGAAGCGACTCGAATATCGCGGGTATGACTCCGCAGGAATTGCCGTTCAAAGTGCCGGCAAACTGCAGCTCGAGAAAGCGGCCGGGCGTATTTCCGTGCTTGAGCAGAAGCTGGCGACCTGCGAGATGAAGGGCACTTGCGGCATGTCTCACACGCGTTGGGCCACCCACGGCGCCCCAACGGACCTGAACGCCCATCCGCACACAGACGCGTCAAACCGTATCTCTCTCGTCCACAATGGAATCATCGAAAATTATCAGGCCCTTCGCACCTATCTTGAGCACCGAGGCGTCGAGTTCCGCAGCGACACGGACACCGAGGTGCTCGTTCAACTCATCGGACACTTTTACAAGAACGATATCGAGGCCGCCGTTCGAACGGCTTTGCGGGATGTCCGCGGGACCTACGGCATCACCGTCATCTGCGCGGATGAGCCCGGCCGGATCATTGCGGCACGTAAGGGGAGCCCCCTGATCGTGGGCGTGGGGGATGATGAGTATGTCGTGGCTTCAGATGCAGCGGCGATCGTTCAACATACGACGCAAGTGATCTACCTCTCAGACGGAGAACTGGCAACCGTTTGGGAAGATGGCTTCCGCACCACGACGCTCGACGCCCTCCCCATTACCAAAGAAGTCACCGAACTTGAGATGACGCTGGAAGACATTGAGCTGGGCAATCATGAGCATTTCATGTTCAAGGAGATTCTCGAACAACCCAGCGCGATGGAAGATTGCATGCGCGGCCGGGTCAATCCTACCGACGGACGAATCTATCTCGGCGGTCTGGCCAATTCGGCTCGCGAGCTGGTGCGGACAAAGCGCGTCATCATCACGGCATGCGGGACGGCCTGGCATGCGGGTCTGGTTGGCGAATATCTGTTTGAGGAAATGGCAAGAATTCCGACAGAAGTCGAGTACGCTTCGGAGTTTCGATATCGCAACCCCGTGATGGACAACGGCACGGTGCTGATCGCAATCAGTCAATCCGGTGAAACGGCGGACACTCAAGCAGCGCTGCGCGAAGCACAGGAAAAAGGTGCGTTGACTCTGGGAATCGTCAACGTGGTCGGCTCATCGATCGCTCGAGAAACGGATGCCGGCGTCTATTTGCACGTCGGCCCCGAGATCGGCGTGGCGAGCACGAAAGCCTACGTCGGCCAGGTGCTGGTCTTGACGATGATGGCCTTGTATTTGGGACGTCGCCGGCATCTGTCTCAGCCTGACCTGCAATCGTATCTTTCCGCTCTGCATTCGATTCCGAAAAAGATCAACGAAATCACCAAACAGAGCGATGCAATTCGGGAAGTGGCCGAGCGCTACAAGGACGCTGAGAACTGGCTTTACCTTGGGCGGGGTTACAATTACCCAACGGCCCTGGAAGGTGCGCTGAAGCTCAAGGAAATCTCCTATATCCACGCCGAAGGGATGCCTGCAGCCGAAATGAAGCACGGCCCGATCGCGCTGATCACCAAGAACATGCCTGTTGTGTTCATCGCCACCAAGGGCTCGCAATACGAAAAGGTCGTCAGCAATATCGAGGAAGTCCGGGCACGCGACGGGCGCGTCATTGCCGTGGCAACCGAAGGCGACACCGAAATCTCTTCGCTCGCGGAGCACGTCTTTTACGTGCCCGACGTTCCAGAGCCACTACAGCCCATGGTCACGGTTATCCCACTGCAACTCCTCGCTTATCATGCAGCCGTGTTGCGAGGTTGCGATGTGGACAAACCTCGCAACCTTGCGAAGTCCGTGACGGTCGAGTAACGCCTGTTCGCTTACCCAGATCGGCGGGTGGAACCCGCCCTACACAAGAGCGGACCCAATACATCTCCTCACAGAGAGTAATACGACCTGCAGGTCACCAGGTGTAGCGCACGGTGTACGTGACGGTCTTCTCCCCATTCGCCGGAACCATGACGTCGAAGTGAATGTTGCGAGCGTCGATCTTTTCATACTCGTCACTGGACTTCGTGATCTTCCAGGTCGCCCAGCGGAAAAGCGTCTCTTTGATGATGACCTTCTGAGGCTGTTCTTTGTGGTTGCGAACCTGAATCCTGAAACTCTCCGTGATCGTCTTACGGTTGGTGTCAAGATTGAAGCTGACCTGCGTCCGTTCGCCGACCACGTCAAAGGCCTGGCCGAGCTTGATCAAGATCTTTTCGTCCTTGGCGGTATGATCGATCAGGTCTTCGCCGACGAACTCCAACGTCCCGTCGGCGTCGTCCTGCTTATAAACACGGACCTTGCCCGACGGCAGGGGCATGCCCAGGTTGTTCGACTTCTCGTTCTTGAACTGAACATAAACATCCACTTTGGGGTTGGACCGGTTTCCAAGATTTCGATCCTGCTGCGGCGACGACCGAAAATTCCAATAGCGTGCTTGAGGAAGACCGTAATAGACCAAAGTCTTTTGCACCTTGACGTCACGCGCGGTCGGAAACAGCGTGATCTGCTGCGTTGTGTTGGCCAGAATGTCCGTGCGACGAGGCAATGTGTAAAGGTGATATTCAAAAAAGGCCTTTTCTTCAAAACCGACGCTCACGTCGGCTTCCATCGCCATGACTCCGCGCCGCGGAAAAGCGGGCGTTCGGGGTTGGACGCGCTGGACGTCGCCCGCGACCAATTTGAGTCTGGCATTTTCATAACCCGCGCCGGACAAATTCATCAACGTCACCCATGCTCCGAGGTCGGCCATGGTGTCCGCTTGATTGAGCACCAGGTTATAGTCGGATCGCCACGTGATACCGTTCGTCTGGTAGGTCGTCCGAATTCGATGTTCGCCTGCGTTTTTCGCCTGGACCTTCCAAACGAGCGTCGGTTTGGTCATAAGGCTTTCAGGCAGTTCGCCGAGCTCGATCGAGTAGCCGTGACCATTGATCACGCGCAATCCCTGATCCGTTTGCAGGACGAGCTTTCCAAGGCTGGCAGACAGAAGTCTGCCTGAAACGACTTCCGTGGAGTCACCAGAGGGGACAATCACCCGAATACTACGGTCTAGGTACTTCTCCAAAATCTTCTCCGGGCTGACGAGGTCGAACTGAAAGTTCTGTTCAAGAACCGTCGTCCCTTCCGGATCGGTCAAGTCTGTAAAACTGACGGTCGTGGGATCAATGAATTGGGCGACGTCGGTGAAAGGTAACTCGTTAATACCGGCTTCAAGCTTGATTTGCCGCACCTCCTTGACGACTCCGAAACCGGGCGCCTGTTGTGCAGACGTCGGATTGTACCCCTGGCGTTGCTGAGCGATGAACTGTTGAGGATCGAAGCCTCGCGGGTCCGCGCTCGAGTAGACCGTTACCGAAGGTCCTTCGTCCGCCTGATCTGATGCCGATGCGCCAACGGTCGCCATCGCGGACATCGAAAGCACCGTGGCTGAGACAGATACGATCGTCCTATTTTTGAATCTTTTCATGTTCAAACTCCCATACAGATGCAATACACATAACGTGCGTTTAGACGCGGCTCGACCGTAACGAGTTCCCGGCAATGTCGCTAGAGTGGCGAAATCGCTCGATTCCAGCTATTCTCGCCATGTTCCCTTACGAAGGCAGGTACTCAATGCCTGATCGGCGAAGCCACCGCGGCCCCCATCCCGAGGACACCAAACTCTTCGACGCCTCGAACCACACGACACTCCGACTGGCCATCGAAGAATGCGCCTATCTCCTTTCGCGAGGCTATGCCGAGGCGTCCATCCTCCAAATCGTCGGCAATCATCATCATCTTACCCAACGACAGCGTATGGCGCTGCGGCGATCCGGTTGCTCGGATCGATCGCTGGAACGCCGCCGCGAGACCTGCATACCACTTACACAATGCCCCAACGGCCAAATCGGGGTTGACGGATACAACCTGCTGATCACGATCGAGAGCGCCTTGTCAAACGGCGTCATCCTTGTGGGACGTGACGGCTGTTGTCGTGACCTGGCCAGCGTCCATGGCACCTATCGCAAAGTGTCCGAGACCCTGCCCGCGATCCGGTTGATCGCGAAACACTTTGCGGAAGCCGGCATTCGGCAGGTGGACTGGTATCTGGATCGTCCTGTCTCGAACAGCGGAAGGCTCAAAGCCGTCATGCACGACACCTTGTCTGAGACCAACATCGCCTGGAACATTGAGCTGGCAGACAACCCGGATCACGTTCTTACAAAATACGAAGGCCCGGTCGCATCATCGGATTCTTGGGTCCTGGATCGTTGCGACCTGTGGGTCAACCTGGCGACCGACATCATAAAAATGCACATCCCGGAGTGCTGGATGGTGGACATGAGCCCCGGATCTCGCTGAAAATGCTTACTTCTATTGTAAGAAACCGCTCATTTAGAGAAGATGGACGAGGAGTGAGAGGAAAATGATCGTCGTCATGAAATCCGGTTGTCGCAAAGAAGACGTGGATCACGTCGTGCAATTGATCCGCGAGCGAGGGCTCAAAGATCACGTCATTGTAGGAACGGACCGCACGGTCGTGGCCGCCATCGGAGACAAACGACATCTCGACATGACGGCGATTGAGAATGCGTCCATGGTCGACCGGTTGGTGCCGATCCTGGCACCCTACAAAGTCGCCAGTCGCGAAGTGAAAACTTCGCCTTCGGTGATTCCATTGGGTCCCAATGCCTCGGTCGGCGGCACCAAGGTCAGTGTTATCGCCGGGCCGTGCAGTGTCGAAAATGAAAAGCAGATCCTCGGCACGGCCCAGGCCGTAATGAAGGCCGGAGCGGTCGGCCTGCGTGGCGGGGCCTTCAAACCGCGGACCAACCCCTACGATTTTCAGGGTCTTGGAGAAGAGGGACTCAAACTCCTGTCCAAGGCACGAGATGAAACGGGGCTCGCAATCGTCACCGAGGTGATGAGCATCGATCAGGTAGATCTTGTGGCAGAGTACGCGGATGTGCTTCAAATCGGCACGCGAAACATGCACAACTTTAATCTGCTCATGGCAGCGGGCAAAACTCAGAAAACAATTATGCTAAAGCGGGGTTGGAGTGCCTCACTCAACGAGTTCCTGCTTGCCGCCGAGTACATCATCAATGAAGGGAATACGAACGTGATCCTTTGCGAGAGGGGAATCCGCACGCACGAGACCTACGTTCGGAACACCCTGCCCCTGGCGATCATCCCCGCCATTAACCGAGAATCTCATCTCCCCATCGTGGTGGACCCCTCCCAAGGCACCGGGCACGCCTACATGGTGCCCCAAATGAGCAAAGCGGCGGTGGCCGCGGGGGCGGACGGTCTTCTGATCGAGGTGCACCCTGATCCGGAACACGCCCTCACCGATGGTGCCCAGTCCATCACACACGGTGCGTTCGAAGGCCTCATGCACGAGTTGGGGCTGATCGCCGACGCCGTGGGGCGAACAATGCAACTTGGCCCCAATTAGCGCAACTTTCTGTAAAATAAACAATTACATTCCAAGGCAAACAGGTCGAAATGCGGCGGTCAAGTTGTCCGGAAAGCGTCCTCGTAAGTTTACTTCACCGACATCGCCTGGAAATGATAGCCCTGAAAAGGCCACGTGGGAATTTGACCCGTTCGAACCGGTTATAGCGGCGTGTTGGAGACGTTCTTCCGCCCGTGCTACGAATGGGGTATAATGTTGGGTTCAATAAAAATGTATGAATGATTCATGTCGAAAACAGTCCTCAGGGTCTCGTAAGACAGACATCAGGCGAGCGAACGAATTGAGCAGAGAAGGCGGGTACGCAATAAGGAGTGTTAAGTAGGATGTCAATCAAGCAAAAAACTCGTGCCTTTACGTTAATCGAACTGTTGGTGGTCATCGCAATCATTGCCGTGCTAATCAGCATTCTGTTGCCTGCCCTTAGCGCTGCAAAATGCGAAGGTTCCAAGGCAAAGTGCCTTGGAAATCTCAGATCTCTGATCCAAGCGGGCCACACGTATGCAAATGACGATTTGAAGGAGATCTTGGGACCCGTTCACCGCGTCGGCGTCTGCTACCGGGGTGATGGCTATGCAGAATATGGTGGCGGCCCCGGGACGCACCCCGGCAGCAATTGGGAGCAGGACTTCGATCCTCGAACGCGACCCTTCAACAGGTATTTCTATGGCGGCAATGACCTCAACCCGAATACCGCTCCCGGAGATCAAGGCGTTTTTCGAGAATTTCTCTGCCCGGGCAATGATTTCGGCTGGCAAAAGATTAACGCCCCGACCCCGCCGACGCACACCGAAGTGCCTTATTTCGAAACACACGGCACTTCCTATCGCATGAACAGTATGCCGATCATGGGTGGCGGTCTTCCGGACAGACAGATTGGAATCGTCGGTCGCCCAATCACCAGAATTCCCGACACGGGAACCACGGTTGCCTTCATGGATATGAGGGCCTACCAGGCAGTAGGAACCAATGGTCGCGTATTCGGCAGCTTCTTCACGGATCTGGTCGGCTTCCATTGCAAGACAAACAAATATAATCTTGCGTATTGCGACGGCCATGCGAGCACCGCCGACATGGGACCGGAATCGTTCTATAATTCACTGCCGGATTTTGATATCACGGTTCGCGGAACCTGGGGCCGCATGGATTGTTTCCCGGCGCCATCTGTACCCGATGTTGATCAGGACGCTTGTCAGGGTCTCTGATATTTGTTGAGCCTGAGATAACTTGCAGTTAACTTCGCCCTGCTCCAAGAGGTACATTTCGTGCCTCTTGGAGCACGGTCGTTACGAATGGATACGGTGAGATGAAAAGACAATTTGTATTGGTCGGCGTATTGGTTTTACTCTGCGGGATCAGCATCTTTGTCTGGACGACCATGAGTGACGACAAGATTGATAGCGCCCAGAAATCCATTATGGAGACGATTAAGTGCCATAGTTGCGGCCATCAATTTGAGATGTCGGTTCAAAACCAAACGCTTATGCTCAAAGGTGGCAAGGGGTTGCAGTGTCCCAGCTGCAAAGCCTGGAGTGCCGCGCCGGAATATGACGGTGGTGCAAGCGCAGGGGTCGTAAGCTTCTTGGGCGAAACACAGGAAAGAGAAGACGAGCAAGATAACGACTCACAAGACGAAGAATACGAACGGGAGGCGGCACCGCCAGCGCCCGCGATTGGTCGACAGAGAATCAAGCCGTGATGATGGAGACCTATGCAGCGGTCATCAGCTTTCCGCTGCAGAATCATCTTATCGAAGACACCCGCTTGCTTAACGTCTAAGAGTTCTCGTCCGGTCCCTTTGCCGACCAAAAATTTCAAGCGTCTCAACCGCATCATTACAGCCCCACGCAAGAAGAGAGGTTCTCAGTCACCCATCGGGATTTCTCGAATGAGACGCCCGATCGGGACTGCAACTTTCCCTTCAAAGCATTCCCGGTTGTCGCTTGCCTTCGAAATGGGGTCTCGGATATAGTATCCGCGTCTTGGATGTAGGCTGACTCCAGCGGACTTCTTCGGTTGTTCCCCGGGGGCTCCTTCATTTCGACCCATGATGAAACACTGGGCATCTGCGATGTTAGGTGCCTTCATGGGTTCCAAAGGGTTCCTCATTAGGTTCCCACGCTACGGGCGTGTACCCAAGTGGCCAAAGGGGACGGGCTGTAAACCCGTTGGCTTACGCCTACGCTGGTTCGAATCCAGCCGCGCCCAATCGTCGAAAAGACACATCATCGACAATGTCTCGCAACTTCCGACGTGTATCGCCCCGCGTCCGTTAGGATTTTCTAAATCCTTCGGCGTCGGAGCATCGCGAGGCCCGTCAAGCCAAGCAATCCCAGCGTTGTCGGTTCCGGGACGATCGACTGACCGGCGAGGTAGGACTCGACCTGCGCAACTTCCGAATCACTGAGGATGCGATCGTAAATCAGCAGCTCACGGATTTGCCCGTCCAGACCGTTTCGACCCTGGTCATCGGTGCCGACAAAGACGTCGGCGCGATTGCCGAAGTAGAGCCCATGTTGCGACGGCAATTGGGGCGGTGCGAGAACGGATTCGACACCGTTGATCGAGGCTCTCGCGCGTATCGGGGGCGTAGGAACATCGAATAGCGCAGAGTAATAGTTGAACGTGCCGTCTGTGGCCTGTTCGATGTTGTCGCCGAACAGCTCCGAGGTAGCGCCCGCCCCACCCGACCGGGCATCGTGGAACAATCCGTGGGGCCGGCTCGGGTCATTCGGGTGGGACCGCCGCGCGAGATTCGGTGTGCTTACAGACCCAGGAGCCACGGGACGAACTCCGTAGAAGAATGAAGTCGGTGGCGAGGGATTGTTCAAGTCGTCGAGTCTGGCGATCACGAAGACGGTCGAACCGCGCAAAAAATCGGAACTCGAACCGAAGCCACCTCGGAATCCACTGCTGCGGCTGAAATCAATGGCGGGTATGCCGCCACCGGAATCGGACACGTAGGTCGGCTGAGCGTTGCCCGCGATGTTGCTGAAAACGTGGCCCCCGACCTGACTGGTCCAACTCGTCACGGACGCTCCATCCACGGTCGTACCGGTGCCCCCACGAGCGGTCAGCCAAAGTTCCAACCCATTGGCGATCGGGGGGCCGGGTAGAATTCCGGCGCCGGCGACCGTCACGTTGACCAATGCAAACAATCCGGCAGCGCCAATACTCTTGCTGTCCACCTTCATCATCACTTTTCTGCTTCGAACCATCATGTCTCCTCTCTTTCAGCCGCCCCGTTGGCAGCCATCTCGAGTTGTGTCTCCGGCCTGAGCACGGCGCTCCAGGCCTTCGACACAGACAGCACGAAAAAAGTGGAACGGGGCCGGAGTTTTTGAGAATTCTCCCTGATTGCTGAAAAAACCGGTTTGGCGGGCCGAAAACCGAGGCTTGGGAAAGGCGCGGGGCGATCTTCTAGGACCTGATACGGGTAGACCGCGGGTGCACGGTGCTCCTTACGCACTCAATGATTACCCGTACGGCGTGAGTGATTTCTCCAAAAGAACGCTTGTGACCTAAGCGGTTGAAGCATGGGGCTTCACCAAAACAGCCCTTCGCACGCTGAACAGAACGCCTGCGAATTGGATGGAGGTCTTGGTCATGATTTTCAAACGATATAACTTAGTTGCTTCTCTTCTTGTCGTGACATTGAGTGTTTTCACGGGCTGCGATATGGACATGGACGGTGTCTCCGATGATACCGACAACTGTTCGATGTTGGCGAACGCGGATCAACTCGACGGCGATGGCGACGGACTGGGCGACGCCTGTGATAACTGTCCCGACGCCGCCAATCTGGATCAAGTAGACGGTGACGAAGACGGCGTGGGCGATGCTTGTGACAACTGCCCCGCCACGGCCAATGGCGATCAAGCCGACGCCGACTCCAACGGGACGGGTGATGCCTGCGAGCCACTGATGATCGCATTCCACTCCTTCCGCGACGGCGACGCCGAGATCTACGTCATGAACCCCGACGGCACGGACGTGTCCCAACTCACTGTCGACGGGGCTGCCGACTTTTCTGCGGCATTCAGTCCGGACGCAAGCAAGATCGCGTTCTCCTCCGACCGCGACGGCAATGTCGAAATTTACGTCATGAACGCCGACGGCACGGGCTTGATGAACGTCACAAACGATGCGGGCAACGACTTGACTCCGGCGTTCAGCCCGGACGGGAGCCAAATCGCTTTTGCTTCCGACCGTGACGGCAACTTTGAGATTTACATCATGGACGCCGACGGCTCGAACCAGACCAGGCTGACCAACGACGCAGCCAACGACCTGAGTCCGGCCTTCAGCCCGGACGGAAGCCAAATCTCATTTAGTGCCGAACGCGACGGCAACGGCGAGGTTTACATCATGAATGCGGACGGCACGGATCAAACCAACCTTACGAACGATGCGGCCCTTGATCTCGTTCCCGTGTTCAGTCCGGACGGCAGCAAGATCGCATTCGTGTCGGAGCGCGACGGAGACCGTGAGATCTACGTGATGAACGTCGACGGCACGGACCCGATCAACCTGACGCTCGACGGGGCCGTCGATTCGTTTCCGGTCTTCAGTCCCGATGGAAGCAGGATTGCGTTCCAGTCTGACCGAGATGGCAATGATGAGATCTACGTCATGAGCCCCGACGGTACGAATCCGACGCGTATCACCGACGACGCAGCTTTCGATTCCAAACCGAGTTTCGGGTTGTTGCCGTAATGAACTCGACCGAAATGGACCATTTCGTAGGGCATGCTGTGCATCAAGAAAACGCGGCAACGGCAAAGCACAGCATGCCCTACACGGTTTCAAAAAATATTTCGATGCTGCCTGTGTCAGTCAACCGGGTAGGGTCCATCCGCAAATGTCTGAGCGTGATAGCCCTTCGAACCCACGGCGCGCGCCAGCGGGCTGTACAGATCTTCGTCAGCCTGCAGGCGGCCCAAAAGGGAGGCAAAGTCATGGCGTGGGGACCAACCAAGATCACGCCGTGCCAGCGTGTTATCATAGACTCGATCGATTTCCGGAAACATTCGCCAGCCGCGCCGAGAGAATTCAGCTTCGTACTTTGGAACTCGCCTTCGAACAATCAGGGGCGCGTCAACACGAAGGTCGGCCGTATCGCTCGGTTCAAACGGTGTTGTCGCACTGATGATGTAACGTCCGAAGCCGATGGTCGGCGCAAGGTTGAGTGCACAAAGGTGCGCGCTGACCACATCCTCGATATCAACCCGGCGATAAAGAAACTCGACGGCCTTCACATTGCCGTCATCATAGGCCTCGCGCATCGCTTTCTTGTCGTCTTCCTCCGGAAAGAACCGTGACGTCCTCAAGATGATA
Organism: Phycisphaerales bacterium; assembly: GCA_022360095.1. Lineage (GTDB taxonomy): Bacteria > Planctomycetota > Phycisphaerae > UBA1845 > UTPLA1 > JAKSDK01. The sequence goes on along the minus strand of JAKSDK010001037.1, from coordinate 342,033 downwards.
CAGGCCAGCCTGTCCTTACGATGTGCCAGTTCGCACAGATCCTCCGCGGCGGCCTTCGACACGCCGTAAATGTTACGCGGCACGGGTGCAAGTGCTTCAGTGACCCATACTGCCGGCGCGCCAGCCGTCGGATGAAGCGCTTGGCCGAAAACACTGGTCGTACTTGTGAAGACGAACGACTTCACGCCGGCACGCGCCGACCCCTCGAGGAGATTGAGCGTGCCGGTGATGTTTACGTCGACGAAGGCCTGCGAGCTGTGCGTGGCCACATGCGGCTTATGCAAAGTCGCGGCGTGCACCACGGCATCGACGCCATGCAGTGCCCGGGCGACGAATGTGCGGTCGGTGATCGATCCCACGTTCGTCGTAAACGAAGATTCGAGGATATCGATTCCGACGACCTCATGACGGCTGTCTTGTAACGACCGTACCATCGCTTCACCGAGATGGCCTGCGCTGCCTGTAATCAGAATTCTCATAGAGCGCATGATATGAAAGGGTCCGCCGCATTGGAAGCGAGCCTCGTCGTCACCTTTGATCCAAGAACTGACGAGCCCACTGTTCGACCGCAGCCAGTCGCCACAAATGATGCGCGACCGCTTCGTCGCCGGCGTCGAAGCGCTTGATGAGTCCGAGTACGCCTTTCGGTTCGAAACAGCCTCGGTCCAGGAAACTTCTTGAGGTCAAGGCCTCCTGCCACCAGTCTCGAAGACCTCCGCGCATCCAGGCTGCGGTTGGGGCGCTGAAGCCGATTTTGTCGTTTCGGTTCAGGATTGTATCCGGCACAATATCCTTCATCGCCTCACGCAAGGCGACTTTGAGAACACCGTCTTTGATCTTCCGTGAGACGGGAAGGCTCATCGCAAGTTCCACAAAATCCCGCGCAAGAAACGGAACACGGGCCTCAATCGAAAACGCCATCGAGTTACGGTCTTCGAACCTCAAGAGCGACGGCAAACTGTCTTGCAACAGCACCGCCCATAGTCGTTGTGACAACGCAGCGTCGCGCCAGGTGCCTTGAACGGAATCGGGAGGCGTGAGTTCCAACACTTCACACATCCCCGGAAGCTCCTCGGCTGAAAACAGATCTCGAACCAGCCACGGCTGCTGGCGCATGTGGCCGCGCAGGCGCCATCGCCGGCGAGTCGCCTCGGGAAGCAGCGCGGCCACGACGTGCTTCAACAAGCCGTCGGTTGGGAAGTGATGCCGCTTTGCAGCACGGTATTCACGCTGGAATGCGGGCACACGGCCCCTTCGCAGCAGATGTGCAAGATAGGGCGGAATATACCCCTCATACCCGCAGAAAAGCTCGTCGCCGCCCTGGCCATCCAGCAGGACGGTGATACCGACTTCACGGGCCAGACGCATGACCTCCCACTGAAGGTAGATCGATGGAGAGCCGAACGGCTGTTCCTGATGCCACATCAGTGATGTCATGTCCTCCGACAACCGTTGCGGTGTCGGTTCGATAAAATGAGACTGCAGCCCCGGGCAGGCTTCGGCCACAATTTTCGCGTATTTCGTTTCATCCAGATCGCAGCCGGGAAGCGATGCGGTGAAGGCATGCTGAGTCCAGTGTTGGAAACTCTCGACGCATTCCGTTCCTTGTCGGTGCGCAATCGAGACAATCGCGGAGCTGTCCAAGCCCCCGGAAAGGCAAGAGCCGATCGGCACGTCTCCCTGAAGATGAGCCGTGACCGATTCCGAGAGTAACCGTGCGATCTGCCGTGGTTCTTCCGATGCATCGGCCCATCCATACCGAGGCCGCCAATAACGATGCACCGAGCCGCCTGCATGCATCGTGCCCCGTGCGCGCAGATCGAGTTCAATCCAACAACCAGCGGGAGCCGACCAAATGTTCTCGAACAGCGTGTCATCCGTGTGGTCGACGCGGCCGTCGCAAAGAAAATCTCGCAACCGTGCTTCATGAACGCCTTCAGGCGCGCCGGGCAGGACAACGAGCGACTTGATTTCCGAGGCGAAGGCCATCCCGCCGTCAAAACGCGAAACATACAGCGGCTTGATGCCGAATCGATCGCGCGAAAGGACCATGCGCCCCGCAGCCCAGTCTACGATCGCCACGGCCCACATGCCTTCCAACCGCTCAAAACAATTGACGCCCCAGGCACGGTATGCCGACAGCAAGACTTCGGTGTCGCTCCGTCCCTCGAAGTGCATCCCGCGATCGAGCAACTCTGAGCGAACGGCCGCATGGTTATAGATTTCGCCGTTGTAAACCAGCCAGACCCGACCATCGGAGCTCGACATGGGTTGATGCCCTGCGGAAGACCGGTCCACCACGGCCAGCCGTCTCGCCCCGAGGCCCAGCTTGACCGGTACATAACTCCAATCGACGGTTCCGTCCGCAGAGCCTAGTTCGCGACAGACCGTCGGACTGGCGTTCATACCGAAAACGACCGCCCCGCCATCGTCCGGCCCGCGGTGGTACAAACGCTGGGTCATCGCCGTCAGCCACGCCGTCGCCTGCGGGTTGATTTCGTCCAGAATGAATCCGGCAATTCCGCACATTGCAATAGATTTCAACCTTCGTTACGGATCATCATTCCATACCGACGATGCGACGAAACAGCCCCTCATACCAGGTCGCCAAGACCTCGGGAGAGAACCTCGATCGAGCTTGTTCGGCGATGGCTTCAGGATTGTACGAATCACGATCACGGATCAGTTGTCGCAGGCCCTCCGTCAATGATTCTACGTCACGTTTCCTGACAAGTTTGCCGTTGTCTTTGCTGATGAAATCAGCACATGCCGTTCCATGCGTAGCCACAACGGGCAATCCCATGCACAATGCCTCCACCACCGCCATACCGAACGTCTCCCCATGACTGGGCAGCACGAGAAAATCACTACGGCTCATCAAATCAACAACCGCATGACGATCGCAGACGCCGTGCAACGTGAGTCGCTCATGCAAACCGGCGGCGATGAACTGTTGTCGGATCAACGGTTCCATCGGCCCGTGCCCCACAAAATGCCAATCCAGTTCGTATTCCGGCGCCAGGCGGACTGCGGCTTTGACGAGTTCGTCAACGCCCTTGGCCTCCGTCAACCGTCCGACAAACAGCGCTCTTAATATCCGGTCCGAACGCTTCTTCACAGGTTCTGCCGCCAATAATGCTTTCGATACGCAGATTCCGCAAACCTGAATCTCGCGTTTGATGCCGGCGGTTTTCATTTCCGTTCGACTTTGCTCGCTGACGGCGACAACCGCCGCCGCCCTGGCGAGTCCTGTTCGAACATAGGAAACGCCGGCTCTTCGTGTCATCACCAGTGAAAACGGCCCGGTGAGTTCCGTCACAACCACCTTTTCAGCCAACGGGTTATCAAAATGCGTGCAGGCCCACCCCGCCGGGATGGCGCACATTGCGTGCAGGAGATCGGGCGTACCATAACGCGTGCGATAGACCGTCAATCCGCGGCGCAGCCATCCCCGAAACCGGTGCATCTGGAATCTCGGCTGTCTCAGTGCTGTATGCAGTCCGCGAATGCGAATCACCGGAATGCCGTCGAGCGCCTCTTCGGTGATCTTCGGCCAAAGGGGAATCGTCGTCCCAGATCCCATCATCCGGAGACTCACCAGGTCGGGGAAAACCACGCCCACTTTCGCGCCCGCCGCGGCAAATGCCCGGGCATAATCGGTAAAAAAAATTCCGCGATACGGCTGTTCCGGCGAAGGCCACCAGGACGGCACGATCACGATGTGTAATCCGGTCATGCATAAGATTATACGTAATTCCCGCTGAGCGGGAGTCACTTTGACTTTTCGTGTATTGACGCTTATCTACAACTCTCGTGATCGAAACATCTGGAAATTCAGGCACGCCTCGACTGCGCCGTATCCTCCTGGTCTCGTATTGGTATCCGCCGGCCGTCGGCGCCGCCGCCGAACGGCTGCACAGTTTCGCGCAGTTTTTACCCGACCATGGATGGGACGTGCAAATGCTGACCGCCAAGCGGACGCCTTCGCCGCCCGGCCTTCCGGGGGTCACCGTTCACCAGGTACGAGATCCTTATGGAGACTCGCGACACGCGTTCACCGATTATGATCCACGGCTGCGCCCGGCTCGCTGGAAGTCCATCCTCCGCGAATTCGTCTTCCCAGATCGTTTCATAAGGTGGCAACGAGCGGCCTATCGCATTGCCGTTGACATGGCTAGCGCGAGACGATTCGATGTCATATTCGCTTCTTTCCCACCGGCGAGCGTCGTGCAACTGGCCCAGCGCCTGCATCGTGAAACGCGAATCCCTCTGGTGCTCGATTTCCGCGACCGTTGGCTCGGCCCGGGAGGCCATGAGCCGCGGAGGCGAAAGACGCTGAAAGCGCATCAGAAACTCGAACGCGAAGCCGTTGCAGACGCGACGGCGATGATCACCGTGTCCGACGCCATGGCCGATGCCATGGCCGATGAACAGAATTTCGACCGCAACAAGATTCTCGTTTTGCCCAACGGCTATGACCCGGACATCTCACCGGGAGCGCATGGTTCAGGGCAAAACTCGGGGTTGTCCGACCGCCGAACGATCACGATTGCCCATGTTGGCACGGTCATTCCTCGCAACCGCCCGGATCTCTTTTTCAAATCGATGATCGCTCTCAAGGACGATCCTCGTCTCCAAAACGTTGTTTTCAAGTTTGTTGGAAATCTCTCACCGGGCTATCTCAAAGACGCCGGCCTTGCGCCCCTCATTACGACAACCGGACTCGTCCCACGCGAACAGGCGCGTTTGGAAATGCGAAGCGCTGATGCCCTTCTGTTGCTTACCGGGGCATATGTCGGACGATGGGGCCACAATGCCAAGCTTTTCGAGTACCTGCAAAGTGCCAGGCCCATTCTGTGCCTGGAGGAAACGCCAGGAAGTAACGATTGCAGGTTACTCGAGCGCTTTGCTCCTAACCATGCTTTTTTCGCTCGCGTCGATGACGCCGGCGCGGTCGCAGATCGAATCGATCAGATCAAGGCATGCCTGACGGCTCGAGCCGGTCGCGCGTTTGCCGTCAACGAAGCCTTTCGCACCTACAGTCGCGCCAACCTTACGGCTCGCCTTGCCGATTATCTGCCGACATAATGCCAGGACCAGGCACTCATCTCATCGTTGAATTCGTCATCTTTCAAATCGTCATCCGCACCATGGCCCCAGATGGTGTATTGGCTACCCGGCCAGTCGTCCTCGTACTTCGTCTCGTCGTAAAAGACGACGACGACACCAGGCGGAAGGCGCCAGCCCAGAGAGCTGACTTTGTACTTCGGAAGGTCGTGAACCTTGTTTTCCTCCATTCTGAAAATATTCAGTTCACCGACGGGCTTGCGCAGATGTTTGTCGTCGAACAACCTTATTTCGCCGGAAGGGTACATTTCGTCACAAGGCCGCGCGTAGCAGACCGGCCTCGGACAGCCTTTGTACGCCTTTCGGATTGACGACCGGGTGCCCGTCGGAGAATCCTGAGCCGCGAGACTCGTCCAGGCGAGCGCGACGGAAAGAACCAAAAGTGTCGTTGTTTTCCTGTTCATTTGAATCCCTCTCTTTGCGATACGATGATCCTAAAGAAAGCAGTCTTAGAATGGATATTTTGACGCAGGCGACGATCATTTGCCAGAGGGCGCTGGCAATCTTCATCCGTCAAACAGCAACGGCAGCCCTCATCACAAGTCCGACAGGGCGGCGATGATGTTGCTGCGACTTGCGTACCGAGCGGGGATCACGGCCGCGAGCACGCACAACAGCGTGGCCAGCCCCGCGCCGTACCCCACGAGGTCCCACGGGATTGCAAATTCAGGTCTGAAACCGGAGAGCAATTCAGTCATCACATTGCTCGTGCGACCGAGCACGAGCCCGAGCACCAGCCCCATGGCACTTCCAAGTAGGGCGAGGACCAACGCTTCCCCGATAACGATGCGGGACATTTGGTTCTTCGTCACACCGATGGCGCGAAGGATGGCCATTTCGCGGGACCGACTGGCGACGTTGGCCGCCATGAGGTTGCCCAGTCCCAATGCAGCGATCAACAAACCCACAACGGGAATCGCAGAGAGCAATAAGGTCACCCGGTTGATGTTGCGGTCAATCTGTTGTTTTAATTCCCTGGCCGTGACGAATGCTTTGGTGGGATAATCAATGAGGCGGAGCATTTCATTAACGACCTGCTCTTCGGGGCCGTCGCCGGGAATAGGACCTGCGCCTAGAGCGAAGGTCGGTCGCCCTTCCTTATTCGTCATCGTCGGCCCCATCGTCGTCTGTGTGCTTTCAGACACGATACGCGATTCCTCATCTTCGTCGAAATCAAAATTGAACAGAACAAGCTTGCCGCGCTCACGGCCGAACAGGCGGTTTGCATCATCCAGCGTTCCGAAGATGGCGCGGACGGCGTACGTCTGGAAATGAGTACCTGCATTGAAGAAGCTGATGGCGATATCCAACCCTGGGGATGCGATCACGCCTGCAATGGTAAACGTGGCTTTGGTCTTGCCGACCCAGATGGTGAGTTCGTCGTCAAGTCCCTTCTTGTGGGCCTGGGCGAACTCGCGCGTGACGAGCAAATGCCCCCCTTTTTTCATGCGAGCCATCGCTTCGCGTTCGTCGCCCTCCAGGAATGCGAGCTTGACAATAGAAAACCCCTCTTCAGGATCGATGGCCATAAAGCGCGAGAACTGATCGAGCATCGCCAGCCTCTTAAGCAATGGGTTCTTGCTCGGCGGCTTCAGGGAAAAGCCGAAATCATCGGTCACCGTAAACTCCGCGACGCCTTCAACATTGCGCAATTTCCTTATCTTATTCAGCGGTATTCCTTCATAGGAATAGAGCAAAGCGTCCGGAAACTCCTTGGGAAACTTCCAGCCTTCTTTAACGGATTCGCCCCAGACGACGAGCCCGACGATCAGGGACAGACCGACCATGAGCCCGCAGCAAATCGCAGCGGAGCGGAACGGCGCCTTGGCGATTTCGTCGCCGAGCAACTGCGGTCGAAGCCCCAACAGTCGGGCGGCGACGGCCACCACAACATTTCCCAGGCTCATCACGACCAAAGGGGCCGCAAACGCGCATCCGAGATAGAGCAGGACCAGGCTGACGATGGCTTGAGCATCGAACATCGCCGAGGCCTTTTCCGCCATCGATCGGTTGACCAGCTCATGCACGATGAGCATCGTGACGCCAAGGCCGGCCAGCAGCCAAACCCAACGATTCCTTCGTGGATCGCCGGCAGCGCGCGTCGCTTCGACCGGTGACACGTCAAAAGCGCGGATGGCCGGCACGGCAGCGCCGAGCAATGTCGTCCCGATGCCGCCGAAAACGGCTAGAGCGATTCCCCACGTGTTGTATGCGAATTGTCCCAGATAATCCGGCACCGCCCGGATGGTCAACCATTGTAACACGAGACCGAGCGGCACACCGAGCAGCGTCCCCATCACGCCGAGAGGAATCGTCTGCAACAAGACAAGTACGCTCAGTTGCTGGCGAGTCATCCCAACGCAGCGGAGGAGACCGAATTCGGCGATGCGTTCCATGACCCCCATGCTCATCGTTGCCATGATGATGAAGAACGCTGTCAGGAGCACGACGCATGAGAGGAGCATCATGATGAATTGCAAGAGCCCCTGAGCCGCGCCGAGTTTCTTGTTCTGGGCCTCGGTGGTCTTGACCTGCAATTCCGAGTATCGAATTTCGTCATCGTCCGGCTGCTGTCGATTTTCGTCCAGTATCCCCCGAATCGTGTCTGCGATGCGCTGAATATTCTCGACATTCGGGTCGGTCAGAATAATATCCACGGCCTTGACCATGCCGGGAAGCTCACACAGCGCCTGAACATCTTCAAGCCTGGTCCACGTCATCATCGCCTGGTTCACGCTGGCGCGCCGACGTTCGGTGATGCCGATGATGTTAAACCGCTTCGGCGGGCTTCTGGCCCCCCTATAGTGCAGGAAAACTGTGTCGCCCAAGCCAAGCTTGAATTGCTTGGCGATCAGCCTTTCGATGATGACCGCGTTTTCATCGGTGGGTTTCAGAAATCGCCCTTCGGCCAACTTGTGTGTACGAAAAAGACGTTCCTTGTCGGGGACGATGCCGCTGACTTCGATAAGCGTGTAATCCTCGTCAGCCGGCAACAAGGCCGGATCACTTGCAGCAGGGGCGATGTTCACATACTCCCGTGTGCGCACCGTCGTATGCTTGATGCCGGGGACCTCTCGGATCAGGTCTTCGACATCCTCCTCGAAGACACCCCATACACCGGCTGAAGTCTCGATGATGACGTGGCTCCGGCCGATCCATTGCAGAACGACTTCCGTGACGCCGAGCCGCACGGATTCGTAGCAACATGTCACCCAGACGACCACACCGACACCGAGCGTAATCGACAAGATTGCCAGCAAGCTTCTAGCGGGCTTAATCCGCCAGTTCCGCGTAGCGATTTGCCACCAGCGCTGCATCACCGCATCCTTTGGGTTCGACGGTGCCCGTGAAGCGCCCCGCCTTGATAAAGTGAACGCAGTCGGCATAAGACGCTGCGGTCGATTCATGCGTAACCATCAAGACCGTGGTTCCCGTGTTACAAGATAGGTCGCGTAATAGTTTCCAAATCTGATGGGAGGCGGTCGGATCAAGATTGCCGGTCGGCTCATCCGCGAGGATCAGGACCGGTTCGTTCATGAGTGCCCTGGCGATGGCGACACGTTGCTGCTCACCACCGGACATGAGGTCAGGCCGATGCTTTAGTCGATGTTCCAGGTTGACGGTTTTCAGGAGTTCCTCGGCGCGCCGCCGTGCGTCGGCGGCGGACCGACCGTCCACCAGCAACGGCAGCATGACGTTTTCCAAAGCGGTCAGCGTGGGAAGGAGATTGAACGTTTGGAAGACAATCCCGAGATGACGGCGGCGAAAGAGGGTCCGTTCCTGATCCGTGAGCCGATCGACGGCCTTTTCATTGACGGTGATCGCTCCTTGCGTTGGCAGATCGAGTCCACCAATAAGATGCATGAGCGTCGTCTTTCCGGAGCCGCTGGCCCCCATGATGGCAACGAAGGCGCCACTGGGCACGGTCAGGCTGACGCCGTCCAACGCAGTGATGACTTCACCGCCGAGGTAGTAATCTTTGTGCAAGTCCTTGATGACAACGACATCGGTATTGGTTGTAGTTGTTTCCATAGAATGTAGTGAATATGATTCATAGCTCAGAGGCTCCGACGATCATGTTCGGAATCGGTCCCGGATGCAACACTGAGAACGAGTTCTGACCCGCACGACGTCGCCGGACGTCCTGAGCCGAGCTCCCAAGGGCGGAAAACACGCATGCGTATCATTATCACCTCGGACCTTCATTACAACATCTCTCGAAGCAAGCGCCCGACCGAGACCGTGGCCGAGGAAATCTGTCGCCGCGGAGGCGATATTCTGATCCTGGTCGGTGATTCCGCCGGCGCTGACCTGAAAGAGCTGGAAGCCGTGTTCACCCTGTTTGAGCCGTTCGAAGGCGCGCGCCTTGCCGTCGCCGGCAACCACGAGCTGTGGACCCACGGCCGAGAAGACTCGCTTCATCGTTATGAGAACGAAATTGCGACGATTTGTTCACGTCACGGCGTGCACTATCTGGATACGGAGCCGTTTATACAGGGTAACCTCGCGATCGTTGGGAACGTAGGTTGGTACGATTTCTCATTTCGGCCATCAGTGATGAAGATTCCGCTCAGATTTTATCAGCACAAGGTCGCTCCAGGGGCGGCGGACCACATCGAAAAACACCGTCACCTGTTGGAAGCGGCGGACGACGTCATCCCCGCGGTGCGGCAGGTCAGCACACGCTGGATGGACGGCGAACACGTCAAATTGCCCTTTAGCGACGTCGACTTTACGCACCGTCTCGTCGCCAAGCTTCGACGCCACCTTCAGGACGTGGAAAAGGTTGCGGACCGGATCATTGCCGCGGTCCATCATTTGCCGTTTGCGGAGCTGCTGCCGCGCAGCATCATCCCGAATTGGCAGTTCGGGACGGCATTTATGGGGAGCGAGCTGTTCGGCGAAGCCCTCCTCGAATTTCCCAAGATCAGCCATGTGTTTTGCGGTCATTCGCATCAGGCGCGCCGCTGCCGAAAACAACACCTACAATGCACAAGCATCGGATCGACGTATCGGGAGAAGCAATATGAGGTGCTTGATCTGTAACAACAATTGCCGTCGACTGAGCATGATCGCGGGCTCAATCATCCTCGCAGGCATCGTACATCCGCCCGCAGCCATGGGCGGCGAGGACACGATGCATGACGTGCGCCGAGTCACGCCGGTGGTCACCGTCTTTCGCGATGCGAGCCCTGCCGTCGTCAATCTTTCCACGACCAAGATCGTCACGGTCCAGAGCCCGTTCGGCATGAGCAGCCTGTTTGACGAAGTTTTCGACTTCCCGGCCCTGCGCCGACCGATGCGATACAAGACGCAAAGTGTCGGCTCAGGATTTCTGATTCACAGAGACGGCTACCTGGTCACCAATGCCCACGTCGTGGATCGCGCGGCCGAGTGCAAGGTCACGTTCGCCGACGGAACGGAACTCGTCGCCGAAGAAGTCGCCATCGACCGCCGAAACGATCTGGCCGTGCTGAAGGTCAACGCGAGAAAATCGCTTCCTTACCTCAAGCTGGGGCAGAGCGGTGATCTCATGCCCGGCGAAAGCGTCATCGCGATCGGCAACCCGTTGGGGTACCAGCATACCGTGACGACGGGCGTGATCAGCGCATTGAACCGCGAGTTGGTGTTTGACGAAGAACATTCCTATACCGGCCTTATACAGACCGACGCATCGATCAACCCCGGAAATTCGGGCGGTCCGTTGTTGAATGTGCTTGGCGATCTCATCGGCATTAACACGGCCATCCGCGGTGACGCCCAGAACATCGGCTTTGCCATCCCCGTCAACCGATTACACGATTTGCTCCCGGTGATGCTCGATATCGAACGGCTCCGCCGCGTTGAATTCGGCATTCACTTTGACAGCGGTGTTCGCGACAACGGGCGGCCGGGTGTACGAGTCAAGCAGGTTGATCCCGGCACGGCCGCGGCCCGTGCCAATGTGAATGCCGGTGACGTCTTGATTGCAATCGACAACCAACCTACGCCCGATTTCATGCAGGCCTTTAGCCTGTTGGAGCGAACGCCTGCGGGTCAATCACTCAAGCTCGATCTGGTCGATCCACAAGGGAAGCAAAAATCGGTCGAGGTCCTTCTCGCGGACATTCCTCGACAGGATGCCGCCAAGCTGATGAATCGGTATTTCGGCGTTAAGGTCCGCGAAATGAACCGAACGGACTTGCGACAACTGGGGCTCAGCCGCAACGTGGGACTGATCGTCACATCCGTCGAACGCGGTTCCGATGCGAGCGACGCAGGCATCAAACGTAGCGACGTTATTCGAAAATTCGGGGGTTGGCCCGTGCCGACACTCGATCGGTTGGGGCATCTTATCGAACAGGTCGAACGCGACGACCGTATCCCTTTTCAAGTCCTTCGTATCGGTGACAGGTCCTATGTTCGAGACCTTGTCTTGAAAGCACGCTGACCATGCGAATCGTCGTGGCCCCGGACAGCTTCAAGGATGCGCTGGACGCGCCGTCGGTGGCACGCGCGATCGCCCGGGGAATCGAAGCCGGCCATTCTGATTGTGAGATCATCCTGATCCCCATGGCCGACGGTGGCGAGGGAATGCGCGACGTGATGGTCGATGCCCGCGGCGGTCAACGTCGCCTCGTGAAAGCAACCGGGCCATTGGGCGACCCGGTTGAAGTGGTCGTCGGCCTGATCCAACACGCTTCCACGGCCGTCATCGAATTGGCATCGGTGTCGGGCTACTCCCTGATATCAAAGGAACGGCGTGACCCGCTAAAGACGACGACCTACGGATTGGGCGAGGTCATTCGCATCGCGGTCGAAAGCGGTGTCGAGGAGATCATCCTGGGACTCGGGGGCAGCGCAACCGTAGACGGAGGCGCCGGCATGATGCAGGCGTTGGGCATGACTTTCCTCGACGAATCGGGGCGCCCGATGCGGTCGCACATGTCCGGCGGTGAACTGCATCGAATCCGTCAGCTCGTTTGGGATAATCCACCTGACGAGTTAAGGCATACGCAGTTTACAATCGCGTGTGACGTCCTGAACCCTGCATGTGGGCCCAATGGAGCAGCGGCCGTGTTTGCACCGCAGAAGGGCGCGGACGCCGCCGGTGTCCGGCTTCTTGAAAAAGGACTCATGCACTGGGCTCAATTGCTGGAAAAAGTGTCCGGCCGTCCTCTTCAACAAGAGCCGGGAACCGGAGCGGCCGGTGGTGTCGCTTTACCACTGCTGGCATTGACGAGCGCGACACTCGTGCCTGGCGTGGACCTGGTCGCCGACTCCGTCCATTTGGCGAACGCGATTGGCGATGCGGACCTTGTGATCACAGGCGAAGGCTGCCTGGATGGCCAGTCGATGATGGGCAAAGTCGTCGGAGCGGTCGGACGCATGGCCAAGACGGCCGATGTGCCTTGCGTTGCGATCGTTGGGAAGACGGGCCCCGGAGTAGAAGCCTGTTTGGAGTTCATCAAACAGTCTTATACACTGGAGTGTCCGCTGGAAGAGACGCCTTCGCGCCTGGTGGAAGTTGGCAAACGCGTCGTACACGAGTTGTTTTAGTCGCGACACCAAAAAAGTCCCGGGCCACCCTGCCCGGGGTCCTACACCTAAGTGGTTCACTCATGCCAGAGACCTATGATGTCATCGTGTCAGGCATCGGCGCAATGGGCGGCGCCGCGTGCTATCACCTTGCGCGGCGAAACCTGCGGGTCTTGGGCATCGAGCAATACAAGATCGACCATGATCAGGGCAGTTCGCACGGCCGCAGCCGAGTAATTCGCAAGGCCTATTTTGAAGACCCGCGATACGTACCTCTGCTTCATCGCACCTATGAGATGTGGCGCGAACTGGAAAAGGCCACAGATCTTCGCCTGTTGCACTTGAACGGCTGCCTCAACCTCGGGCCGCCGGACCACGAGTGTATTCAAGGCGCAAAGCAGAGCGCCGAAGAACACGGTTTGCCACACGAAGTGCTCAATGGCGATGAAATCAAGCGACGATGGCCCGCTTTTAAGCCCAACGAAAGTGACATCGGCATCTATGAACCGGACGGCGGATTTCTCGTTCCTGAACAATGCGTGAAACTCCATGTCGATCTCGCTTGTAATCACGGCGCTGACATTCGGACGGAAGAAAGAGTGCTGAAATGGTCGGCCAAACCGGATGGTGTTCGTGTCGAAACCGACAAGGACGACTATGCGGCAAAGCACTTGGTGATCACAAGCGGCGCCTGGTTGGGGAACGTTGTTTCGGAAATGACCTCGTTGCTCTGCATCGAGCGACAGGTCCAATTGTGGTTTGAACCAAACGTGCACGAGCATTGCACCGCAAAGCGAATGCCCGTCTTCATCCATTTCACCGGCGACCGAGCCTTTTACGGCATTCCCATGCTCGGTGACGAAGGAATCAAGATCGGCGAGCACCATTGCGGCCATATCACGACGGCCGACGGGATCAACCGTCAAATCACGGACGAGGATGAGGCGAACGTCCGGGCTTACTTGTCCCGGCACATGCCCGATGCCAATGGTTTGCTGAGGGACGCCGAAGTGTGCATGTACACGAATACGCCGGACGATCATTTCATCGTCGATCGACATCCACGGCATGACAACGTGCTGATCGCCGGAGGCTTTTCCGGGCATGGCTTCAAGTTTTCGCCGGTTGTCGGACAGGCCTTGTCGGACTTAATTCTCGACAACGCAACCGAGCAAGCGATCGACCTGTTTTCAATGAACAGAACCGGTCTCGGTCAATGAATCAAGGCCCGAATACCTGGCCGAACTGTTTCGTGCTAGAATAACGGGCACGCGATGATGAATGAATCACCTGAAACGTTGGATTACGCCCGGCAAGGCCATCGCCTGGGATCGGAATCTTCGTCTATTTTTAAGACGACTGTCATTTATTTCATCTCTGCCGGATACGTTGTTGCTCTGTTCGCGTTTTGCCTGAGCGTTGTGCTTAGAGCGATCTCGAAACTGCACTGAGACCAGGTTTATGGCGTTCCACATTCAGGAAGAAGAAACACTCGATCGAAATAGGCTGAGCGAATTACAAAATCGAAAATTCGCGGCCATGCTTGAGCACGTCTTGAGAACAAACGCGTTCTATCAGCGGAAACTAAACGCCGAATCCACGAACGCCGTTTTCGATTTTCATCAATTGCCTTTCACGACACGTCGGGAGATCCAGCAGGATCAGGCTGGGCATCCGCCCTACGGCACGAATCTGACCTATCCGGCGGACGCCTACGTACGTTTTCATCAAACGTCCGGCACCTCTGGTGCGCCCATGCGATGGCTCGATCGAGCTGAAGATTGGGCCTGGTGGAAACGATGCTGGGGTGTGATCTATCGAGCGGCAGGGGTCACGGATCAGGATCGGTTCATCTTTCCTTTCTCCTTCGGACCGTTCATCGGATTCTGGGCGGCCTTCGAGAGTGCCGTCTCCCTGGGAAACCTGTGTTTGCCCGCCGGGGCCATGACGACGAAGGCCCGTTTGAACTTCATGACGGAGCATGATGTGACGTTTGTCGGTTGCACGCCGACGTACGCATTGCGAATGGCGGAAGTGGCCTCGGAAGAGGGAATCGACCTGGCCGGTTCGACGGTCCGTGGACTAATCGTCGCGGGCGAGCCCGGCGGCAACATTCCGGCCACTCGGGCGAAGATCGAATCGTCGTGGGGTGCCCGTGTTTTTGATCATACGGGAATGACCGAGATCGGCCCCTACGGTTTCGAGTGCGTCGAGGCACGCGGCGGCGTTCATATTCATGAGAGTGAATTCATCGCCGAGGTGATCGATCCGGAAACGACCGAGCCGGTGTCTGAAGGTAAATCCGGCGAGCTCGTCCTGACGAACCTCGGTCGCTGGGGCAGCCCGTTAATTCGTTATCGAACGGGGGATCATGTTCGTTTGACGCGCGAGCGATGTTCGTGCGGGCGCTGGTTTGCTCGAATGGAGGGCGGCATCCTGGGGCGAATCGACGACATGCTGATCATCCGAGGCAATAACGTGTACCCGGCCACAATTGAAGCTATACTGAGGCAATTCCCCGGCGTCGCCGAGTTTCGGATGGAGGTGGAAGAGCGGGACGCAATGGCGGATTTGCGAATCGACGTGGAACCGACTCCCGATGCGGATGGGGTCCGGCTTAAGGCGGAAATCGCCGACGCGATTCGCGATCGGCTGAATTTCCGGCCCAGCGTCTCACTGGTTGCGCCGGGAGAGTTGCCTCGTTTCGAGATGAAGGCCCGCCGTTTGGTTCGACATGGGAAAAGGTCGGGGAACTGAGACGTTGTCCGGATAGAAGAACGACCTTTCGGTGCGAAAATCGGTTTGAGTCTGACGGAGGTTTGGTTGATGAGTCATAAGACGTTTTTCGGTCGTGTCCTCGGAGGCTGGAGCATTCGGATTGCTCTTTTCGCTGCGCTGTGCGTGACTCTCGTTCAACCGGCCGGCGCGGCGGACTGGCCTTACTGGCGCGGCCCCGCCCAGAACGGCATGGCCTATGAGAAAGCCGTCGTGACCGAATGGGAGGTCGACGGCAAGAACCAGCTCTGGAGAACGCCGATCGGAGGTCGTACGACGCCGGTATTCCTGGATGGGCGCGTCTTTTTCATTGCTCCCGTCGGTGAAGGCGGAACACTCGGCGAACAAGTTGTTTGTCTGGACGCCGAGACCGGCAAGGTGCTCTGGAAAAAGAGGTTCAACGTCTTCCTGACCACGATTGTAGAACAACGCGTGGGCTGGACCGCGGTCGTCGCCGATCCGGAAACACGGAACATCTTTGCCCACGGCACGGGCGGCGAATTCTTCTGCTTCGACCGTGACGGCAAAATCGTGTGGAAACGGTCCCTCACCGAGTTGTACGGTCGAGTCAGCGGCTATGGTGGACGGCTGCACACCCCGATCGTCGATGAAGACAAGGTCATCATCAGTTTCGTTTCTTCGAATTGGGGCAATCACGGCAAACCGGGACATCGGTATGTCGCCTTCGATAAGAAAACGGGCGACATCATCTGGTGGGCAATGCCGGGCGGCCGGCCTTTGGACACAACCTATTCCGTTCCGGTTGTCACGGTCATTAACGGTGTCAGGATGCTGATTGCCGGAAATGCCGACGGCTGGGTCTACGGCATGAAAGTTCGCACCGGCGAGAAAGTGTGGAGCTATAAACTGACCCGGCGAGGAATCAACTCGTCCATCGTGGTTGACGGGCATCATGCCTATGTCACGCACAGCGAAGAGAACTACACGACGACCGACATGGGTGCCGTGCTCTGCATCGATGCGTCGAAGAAGGGGGACATCACCGAGACCGGGACAGTCTGGCGAAAAAACGGCCTCACGGCAGGTTATGCCTCGCCTGCCATTGCCAACGGCCGGCTCTACGTCATCGACAATGCGGCGACGATGCACTGTTTTGATTCGAAAAACGGCAAGGAATATTGGGCACACGAGTGCGGCCGTGTCGGCAAGGGTTCGCCGACCGTGACGGCTGACGGAGTGATCTACATCGGCACGGTCAACGGACGTTTCCTGATTCTCAAAGATGAAGGCGAAACCTGTAAGGAGCTGCATGCCAAAGAATTCCCGCCGGTCAACGACTTTATCGTCGAGATTTACGGGTCCCCTGTCGTCGTCAACGGCCGAGTGTATTTCCAGACGCGGAATAACACTTTTTGTTTGGGAAAGAAGGATGCGAGGGTGGAAACCCTCGCGTTGCCGCCAATGGCAAAGGAAGCCAAGCCCGACCCCACGAAACCGGGATCGTTGCTCCTTGTTCCTGGTGAAGTGACACTCTCTCCGGGCGCGCAACAGACATTTACGTTTCGAATCTTCGATGAGAACGGACAATTGCTTGAAACGCCGCTTCCTCCAAAATCCATTTCCAGCTTCCAAGTGAATCTCGCGGGCAGATTCGGGACCGTGAACGGCGAAAAAGGGGCCCAGACGAAACGCGTTGCGACAGGTGATACGATCACGTTCACGACGCGCGAGAACCAGGGCTTCGGTGCGGGGATCGGCACAATCACGCTTCGGGAACGAAAGACGAAGAAGGATTTCCTGAAAGCGGCCGTTCGAATCCGGAATAGTCCCATGTTGCCCATCAAGGAGGATTTCGATTCCTCCGGCGAAAAGGGGCTCACGTCCATGCCCGGTTGGGTTGGCCTCGGCAAAAAAGCGAAAATCATCAACCTGGACGGTAACTTCGTCCTTGAAAAACTTGCTCCGAAAGAACGGCCGAATGTGCCCTTCATGCGAATGCGTGCTTATAGCGGGCCACCCATTCCCGTTGGTTACACCGTCCAATGCGACCTGTTGGGCAAACCACGGGCGCGCGGTCGAAAGGTCCGCCCGGACATGGGGCTCATCAACTGTCGTTATACGATGAAAATGATGGGCCAGGAGAAGCTTCTGCGTTTGGAAACCTGGTCACCGATGCCCCGATTGAGGGTCGACCTGCCCATGGATTGGAAAACGGATGTCTGGCATCGGACGAAGATGCGTGTTGAAGAGAAAGACGGAAAAGCCTGGGTAAGAGCGAAAGTGTGGCCGCGCGACGAAGCGGAGCCCAAGGAATGGCAGATCGAGCTGATCGATCCGTCGCCCAACCTCGAGGGCAGCCCCGGCCTTTATGCATATTCGAATGGAACCAAACCCAAAAAGAACGGCCCACCGGTCTATTTTGACAACTATGAGGTGTACAAAAATGGAATGTAGAATGAAGAATGAAGAATGTAGAATGAAGAAGCGAAGTGCGATCGTTGCTTGCGCAGGGTCAACGCGCGGACACGACAACTTTCTCAATTCTAAATTCTACATTCTCAATTTCTGGTCAACCTGCCTTGGTTTGCTGATCACCTTCGCCGTAGCGAGTCACGCGGAAGCCGCCAAGCCCAAGAAAGGCGACTGGTTGATGTGGGGCGGAAGTCAGGATCGAAACATGATCTCTGACGAATCCGGCATACCCGCCAAGTGGGACGTCAAGAAAAAGACCAACCTCAAATGGATGGCCAAGCTCGGTTCGCAAACCTACGGCAATCCGGTCATTTGCAAAGGCAAGATCTTCATCGGCACGAACAACAACGGTCACCTGCGACCGAACATCAAGGGCGACAAGGGCGTGATCGTCTGCCTCGATGAGAAAACCGGCAAATTCCTCTGGCAGGCAACACATGACAAACTGCCGACCGGTCGCGTCAACGACTGGCCGGAGCAAGGCATTTGCTCGTCGCCCTATGTCTCGGGCGACCGTATCTATTACGTGAGCAACCGAGCCGAAGTCGTCTGCGCCGATTTCAACGGCATGCACGACGGCAATCAAGGACCATACAAGGATGAGAAGTACAAAGAGAAGTCCGACGGCGATTTCATCTGGGTCTATGACATGATTGATGAGCTGGACGCCTTTCCGCATAACCTGGCGACCTGCTCCCCCGTCGGCTGGAAAGATTACATCTTTATCTGCACATCGAACGGCGTTGATGAAGGCCACCTCGTATTGCCCGAACCCGAGGCAGCGGATTTCCTATGCCTGGACAAAAACACGGGCAAGCTCCTTTGGGAAAAAAACTATACCAAGGGCAAGGTTCTGCACGGGCAATGGTCCTCGCCGGCCTGCGGCGTCATCGGCGGTAAGGAAATGGCCGTCTTCGGTGCCGGCGACGGTTGGTGTTATGCCCTGGAAATGAAGACCGGCAACTTGATCTGGAAATTCGACTTGAATCCAAAAGGCACCAAGTGGATCCTCGGCGGTCGAGGCACTCGCAACGCCATCATTGCGACGCCCGTCATTTACGACAACAAGGTGTTTCTTTGCGTAGGGCAGGACCCCGAGCACGGCGAGGGAGTCGGCCATCTCTATTGCATCGACGCCACGAAAACCGGTGACATCACGGAATCCGGACGTGTCTGGCACTTTGGCGATGAGGACTTCAAGCGGTCCATGTCCACAGTGGCGATCAAGGACGGCTTGCTCTACGCCGCGGACCTGAGCGGATTCATGCATTGCCTCGACGTCAAGACGGGCAAACGCCATTGGGTGCATGATACCTTCGCGGCGATCTGGGGCTCACCCTTTGTGGTCGACGGAAAAGTGATGCTCGGCACGGAAGACGGCGAAGTGCTCGTCTTTGAACACGGCAAGAAGAAAAAGCTGCTCGCCACCATCGACATGAACAACTCGGTCTACACGACGCCCGTCGTATCCAACGGCGTGTTATACATCACGAATCGAAATGCCCTTTTCGCCATCCAATCATCGAAGCAGGTGGCTAACAAATAACAAAATGACAACCACGCTCGAAGATAACATTACCGAAGCAAAGCAGCGGCTTGACGCCCATGTCCGCGAAATCGTCGCCTGGCACTTTGACCCCCAGACGGGCTGCCCGTTCTGGCTGGAGCAGGCAAAGCGACTCGACTTCGACCCACGCGAGGACGTTCGCTCTTACGCCGACCTCGACAGGTTCGGCAACTTTCAGGACGAGTGGCTTCGCGGCGGTCCGGTCCGGCGTTGGGTGCCGAAGGCCTATGCCGATCAGCCGGTTTACGTCTTTGAGACCGGCGGCAGCACGGGCGTGCCCAAGAGCCGTGTCAACGTCAACGATTTTCGCATCGACTATGAGATGTTCAGCGAGACGCTGAACGACGAATCGTTCCCCAAAGGGGCCGATTGGCTCATGCTGGGGCCCAGCGGCCCCCGACGGCTGCGACTCGCCGTCGAGCACCTCGCTCAGCATCGCGGCGGCATCTCCTTCTGCGTCGACATGGACCCACGATGGGTGGTCAAGCTCATTCGCAAAGGTCGCCCACAGGAGATGCACGAGTACAAAGACCACGTCGTCGATCAGGGACTGACCTTACTGAAGGCCCACGACAACATCCGGTGCCTGTTCACAACACCGAAGCTCCTGGAAGCCCTCTGCGAACGCGTCTCACTGGTCAAGACGGGCATCAAGGGTGTCTTTTGCGGCGGTACACAGATGACACCGCAATTCCATCGCTTCGCCTGCGAGGAACTGCTGGAGGGCAAGGTCCAGTTCGTACCCACCTACGGCAACACGCTGATGGGTCTGGCCTGCTGCAAGCCGTTCGACCCGGCCGACAACTATGACATCATTTATCACCCGCCGTCGCCACGGGCAATGGTCGAGGTCGTCAGCTTCGACGATGAGAAGACCGTCGTGGGCTACGGTGAATGGGGCCGTGCACGACTGACAACATTGACGAAGGAATTCTTCATGCCCCGATTCCTGGAGCGCGACGAGTGCAAACGCACACCGCCATGCGAGCCCTATCCCTGGGACGGCGTGGCGAATGTTCGGCCGTACAGCGGGTTTCAGACAACGGTCGTCGAGGGAGTTTATTGAAAATGAAATCAAGCGAAGCCACTCATTGCGAATGCCATTGAGGCAGCATAAGAGAAGCAACAGACGGAACCATGTCGAATCAGAGGAAGATCGAACCACTGAACCCGGCCGAGCGCGATTGGGTAACAGAGGAACTCGGCAATGCACAACGGTTGGTGAAACAGTTTTCACCGGTGGACGAGGGAGCGAGGATGACACCGGGAGTGCTGGACCGCGTCTTCAAACAGGCCTACGAGTCGAATCCGAACGACTCCGACCACGGCAATGCCGTCATTAACGCCGTCGGAATTGCATTTGGTCAATACCTGGTGGATGAACTCGGCTATGAATGGGTCATGGTGACGGATGAACACGGTTGCGAAATTGCCGTGGTCGCGCTGCCCGGCACAGCGAACGTGCTCGTGTTTCCACCGAACCTGGTTGCGAAGCGGTGGGTGAGCGGTACGACCGATTTCCTATGGTACGTGTACCAAGGTATTGAAGAGGACCTTGTGATGTTTCGGCAGGAACGTCATCAATGAGTTTGTTCGCGCGAATCGAGAAAGACGTTGGTGAGTACCGGATTAACCAAAGCTGAACCACGCAAAGCACAGGATTGTCAATGATGTTGCATATTCCGATTCTCCGCCACGGCGAGCCTTACGAAAGCGTCGAAAAATTCGAGATTGTTCATTACGCGACTGGCGATCCGGTGGCGCTCGTCAGTCAAGCGAACAGCGGGATGCTCGTTCGAGATATCCATCGCGTAAACTCGGATGTTCTTGATCAATACACCGTCGCCGAACTGATCACGATGACAAAGAAGGCGGGTGAGATCTTTATCGGCGGTACCGTGCCCGTGGGAAATCGGGAACAGTCGTTTGATGATTACATTCGCGATCTGTCCGCCACGACAGGAATGCCGATCACGTACTGCCGCAACAACGCCAAGAAGATTTACCGGATGTTCAACGAGATCGATCAGGTCGTTGCCGGGCTGACGCGCGGGTTTGACCTCGGCATCCTCGACCGGGGCTACGGCGAGGACGACGGCCGGATGCTCAGTTTCTACCGGGAGGCCAACGTACTTGGAGCAGTGCTGCCGAGTAACTCACCGGGTGTTCATTCCCTATGGATGCCGGCGGTCCCGCTGAAAACGCCGCTTGTGCTCAAGCCCGGGCGCGAGGAACCGTGGTCGCCTTATCGAATCATTCAGTCGTTCATTGCGGCGGGAGTGCCGAAGGAGGCATTCGGTTTTTACCCGACCGATCATGGCGGTGCTGCGGAGTTGTTGCGCACGGCAAAACGATCCATGCTCTTCGGCGGCGAGGCAACAACGCGGCCATACGCGAAGGACCCCGGCGTGGAACTTCACGGCCCCGGTTTCAGCAAGGTCATCCTCGGCGACGACGTGGCTGAGAATTGGGAAAAGCACCTCGACCTGATGGTCTCGTCGGTTCTCGCCAACGGCGGGCGTTCGTGCATCAACGCCTCGGGCATCTGGACACCGCGTCATGGCCGCGCCATTGCCGATGCCGTCGCGAAAGAGCTGGCGAAGGTCGAAGCCCTTCCCGCCGATGATCCGAATGCACAGATCGCCGCGTTTGCCAATTCAAAAATGGCCGAGATGATTTCGCAGTCCATCGATCAACAGCTTGCCACGCCGGGCGCTGTCGATTTGACAGAGCAGCACCGTGGTTCAGCACGACTCGTTAGGCATGGCCGTGTTGCATATCTGCTCCCGACCATCGTTTGGTGTGAGGAACCCGTCGGTCGAAACAGCGACACGGCTCATTCACTTGCGAACAAGGAATACCTCTTCCCTTATGCCTCAGTGGTCGAGTGCCCGACGGCGGACATGCCGGATGCCATCGGCCCCACCTTGATCGGGTCAGCGATCACGAGCGACAAGTCGTTGATCGCGTCGTTGATGGCCTCGCCCAATGTCGATCGGCTCAACATCGGCCCGATTCCAACATGGCAGATTAGTTGGGACCAACCGCACGAGGGAAATCTATTCGAGCACTTGTACCGCCAGCGCGCCTTCCAGGTTGAGCCTGCCGCATGAGGCGAAACGGGGCGACATGACAAAAAGTCAAAATATTAAAATGTCAAAATGTCAAAATGAGGATGCGCTGCCGGATGTTTTGCGTGAATCGGGCGTGCGCATCGTGTTTGGCGCCGGATCGCTGAATCGTTTAGGAGCCGTCGCTGCGGATGAAGGCGCGACGCGAGTTTTGCTCGTGTCGGACCCCGGCATCGTGCGAGCGGGGCACGTCGAGCGCGCGCTGTTCTCGTTGCGCGAGGCAGGCTTGGAAGTTACCGTTTTCGACGGCGTCGAAGAAAACCCGACGACGGACCACGTAGCGGCCGGCGTCCAGGTTGCTCGCGAGCTTGGCATTGATTTTCTCATCGGCCTCGGCGGCGGTAGTTCGATGGACTGCGCCAAGGGCATCAACTTCATCCTCACCAACGGCGGAAGAATGCAGGATTATTGGGGCGTCGGCAAGGCGACGAATCCCATGCTCCCGATGATCGCCGTACCGACCACCTCGGGGACAGGCAGCGAAGCCCAGTCCTTCGCTCTGATCACGGACCCGGAAACACACCAGAAAATGGCCTGCGGCGACAAGAAGGCACTCTGTCGCGCAGCCATTCTCGACCCCGAGCTGACAGGCACGATGCCGAACGACGTGGCCTCCGCTACGGGGATCGACGCCGTCGCCCATGCCGTCGAGACGGCCGCCACCAAACGACGCACCGACCTCTCGCTGGCCTTTTCCCGAGAAGCCTGGCAGCGTTTGGAACAGGCCTTTGTGACGGCCGTCAAAAATCCGGAGGAAACGGACGCGCGTGAAAAAATGCTGCTCGGCGCCCATCTGGCAGGCGCCGCGATCGAAGCGTCGATGCTTGGCGCCGCGCATGCCTGTGCGAATCCCTTGACCGCACGCTATGGTATCGTGCACGGCCGGGCCGTCGGGTTGATGCTTCCACATGTGATTCGCTTCAACGCCGCGAATGGCGAAAACCCCTATGCCGACCTGTGTGACGACGCTGAAGACCTTGCAACCCAAATCGAGTCGATGCTGGAAGCGGTCGGTCTGCCGCGACAATTGAAGCAACTGGACGTTACGCCGGAATCGTTGCATGAAATGGCCCATTCCGCGGAAGAGCAATGGACGGCTCAATTCAATCCTCGGCAAGTGACCGCGGATGACCTGCTGGACATCTACAACGAGGCGTTTGACTGAGGCTGCGTAAAGGTCCCGCAATAAGATGCCACTATCTTGGTTCGGCCATGAATGGCTGTACATCGTCCTTTTCACGATCGTCGGCATTCCAATTTTACTTCTGCTTCTATTCTGGACGTTAGAGCGGCTGGGATATTTTCCGCGGAAGCACCCGCCGGGAAAATGTACGCACTGCGGCTATGACCTGACGGGCAACGTCGGGGGCCGATGTCCGGAGTGCGGCGCAAAGGCCGGATGATTGGCGCCAAAGCTATTATTCCAACCCACGCTTTGGTATAGTACGAGTGCTCGCACTGATGGTGCGCAACGGGGGTTCGAGCGGTCCAAAGAAGCTGTTTTCGGAAGGGGAAAAGATGTCGAATCGATTTTTCTTGTCGACGGCCGTCGCGTGCTTCTGTGTATTGTCATCCGAACAGAGTCCGGCAGCGGTGATTCAACTAATGTATTCCACAATCGACGGCGATCCGTCGGCCGTAATCCCCGGTGGCGGAGGAATGACCTTCAGGAATCTCTGGCGTCCCTATCGCAGCCCAAACGGCCAAAACTGGGCCATGCGGGCCAATGCCGACTCTTTCGACGGCGGTCAACTCCTGTTTGCAGGAAGCGGAGACTCCGGTCAGGCCGTGCTCCTTCGGGGCGACCCGGTGCCGGGCGGCGCACCGGGCGAGTTCGTGACGAACGTCGATCACCAGCTCGGCATCCGCGACGACGGCACGATCGCCTTCGGTGTCAACACCAGCTTCGGCGGCGGTCCCGAACCGTCTCCCGACGAGTACATTCTGTCGTGGGACGGAAACACGTTTCAGGTCCTTGTGAGCGAGGATCAAAGCGTGCCGGGGTTTGTCGGCGTGACCTATGGCGCCTCGTTGCTCGACGTGCACATTCTGAACGACGGCACGATCGGCTTTCGCTCAATCAACTCGATCGGGTTGCCTTCGGACAGTGACACACTGCTGCTGCTCGGCTCGACGCTGGTTGCGCACGAGAAGGTGACGATCCCCGCCGGGCAGGCTGTGGGCGGAATGCAGCCATGGGACTTTTTCGAATTCGACGGATACTACCACAGCGCCGACGGCACGGATACGTTGATCTTCGGCGACCTGGAAGGAGACTCGGGCACCGACGGCGTCGTCGTCGTCAACGGCAATGTCGTCATCCAGGAAGGATCGTTGATCTTCCCGCTCTCCAGCCCGGTCGGCAGTGGATTCACCGGTTTGCGCGAGTGCGCGATGATGACGAACGGCGACTGGTTTGCTCGCGGGGGCAATGCAAACGGTCAGGATTGGGTCGTGCGCAACAGCGCGGTGGTCGCGGCGACTGATCTCCCGATCACCACGGGCAACTCGGAGGACTTCGATGATGCCCCGCCGTTTACCGAGACGTTTTTCATGCAGGCCGGCAACAACATCGGTGATTATGTCGT
This sequence comes from Phycisphaerales bacterium, assembly GCA_022360095.1. Classification (GTDB taxonomy): domain Bacteria; phylum Planctomycetota; class Phycisphaerae; order UBA1845; family UTPLA1; genus JAKSDK01. Next base: position 316,894 of record JAKSDK010001037.1, on the reverse strand, counting down.
AGGCGGCACGACGGACAACGCCGATGATGACCTCGACTCCGTCGTCGTGCTCAACGGCAGCACGGTGGTGATGCGCGAGGGCGAGGCCGTTGATCTCGACGGCGATTGCCTCACCGACGACGATCTGTTCCTCGGTGAGTTCGAAAACGATGAAGCGTTCCTGACCGACGGGTTGTTCCTTTACTTTAACGCCGGAGTTCGCAACGGAGCGGGTACGGAACTGGGCGTGGCATTCATGCGAGTGTGCGTTTCGACGCTCGATTCCGACCTGGATTGCGACGGGGATCGTGACGTGGACGACGTGGCCGCATTTGTGGCGGCCTTGTTGGGAAGCCCCGCCGACTGCATCCAGGCCGACCGTGCAAATCTCAACGGCGACGCCTCCCTGGACGGCAAAGACGTCGAGCCGTTCGTCACGGCCTTCCTGACGCCGTAATCGTACAACATTGAAGCGACCCTCCGTCATAACTAGAATGAGAGAAAGCCCCGGGCAGTCATGCCCGGGGTTTTGTGAATCACGGAATGCACATGGTCCAACTACCACAGATTAACAACCAGGAACTTCCCAAAACCGAAGTCGGCAGCTACTTCGTGGCAAATTATCCGCCGTTTTCGGTCTGGTCGTCGGAGCACGTGCCGGCGGCAGCGGCGGCGCTGGACGGCGCGCCAAGAACGGATGTGCCGCTCGGGTTATACCTTCACATTCCGTTTTGTCGCAAACGGTGCAAATTTTGTTACTTCCGTGTTTATACCGACAAGAATGCCGGTGAAGTGGACGTGTATATTGACGCTTTGGCACGTGAGGTTGCGCTCTATGCAGATCGCAGTGCTTTGAATGGACGTCAGTTTGAGTTTGTCTACTTCGGCGGAGGAACGCCTTCATTTCTCAGCAGCCAACAGCTGACGCGACTGATCGATCGCATTCGCGAACACTGGACCTGGGAGGCTGCTCGTGAAGTGACGTTCGAGTGCGAGCCTGGCACGCTCAAAAGGAGCAAATTGGAAACGATCAAGGAGATCGGCGTCACGCGACTGAGTCTCGGTGTCGAGCATTTTGACGACGAGATCCTGGAGGCCAACGGCCGGGCCCATAAGTCGCCGGAAATCCTTCGGGCCTACGATTGGGCGCGCGAGGTCGCTTTCCCTCAGATCAACATCGATCTGATCGCCGGCATGGTCGGAGAGACGGACGACAAGTGGAAGCGGACGATCGAACAAGCACTGGCGATGGAACCCGACAGCGTCACGATCTACCAGATGGAGATGCCGCACAATACGGTGGTGTCGCGAGAAGCCAAGGCGGCGGGCCAGGCCGTGCCGGTGGCGGATTGGGCCACAAAACGAGGTTGGGTGGATTATGCCTTTCGGCAGTTCGAAGCCGTCGGCTATCAGGTCTCGAGCGGTTATACGTTGATCAAGCCCGAACAGCACAACGGGTTCGTTTATCGCGATTCGTTGTGGCATGGGGCCGACCTGATCGGCACGGGAGTCGCTTCTTTCGGTCATTTCGCCGGCGTACACATGCAGAATGTGGACGGATGGCAGGACTACATCGACGCCTGTCGAGCAGGAAAACTGCCGCTCAACCGTGCGCTGCCCATCGCCCCGAAACAGGCGTTGATCCGTGAGTTGGTTCTCCAGTTCAAGACCGGCCGCCTGGACGCCGGGTACTTCCGGGGCAAGTTCGGCGTGGAGATCCGCCGGGAGTTCGCCGACGCGTTTGATTCGCTCGGCGCTGAGCGTCTTGTCGACGTTGACGGAGATTCCGCTCGACTGACGCGCAAGGGTTTGCTGCAGGTCGATGCACTGCTGCCTCGTTTTTTTGAAAGAACGTTTCAGAACATCCGTTACACTTAGACATCATGAAGACGAATCTCGGCACCTGTGACAATCCGCATGACGCACTCTTGGACCTCGGGAGTGATTTCTTCGGACCGGACCTGGTCGACGCCACCCTGATGCCGCCGGATCAGGTCCCTTCGCCATTTGACGGCCTGCTGGTCCATAACGAACACATGACGACAAGCCTTCAGCGATACCATGGCCTGCCGGTCGAACTGGAGGTTCTTGAAGAGCGAACGAACCAGGATCTTTATCATCGCAAGATTCTGCTGACCGTTCAGGGCACGGATCATGTCGTGGAAGTGGGGGTCGCGAGGATCAACCTGGGCTGTACATCCGACGATGTCCGGGCCGAGATTCAGAAGCGCGAGACACCGTTGGGCGACATTTTGATTCGGCATAACGTCATGCGTCGAATCGAGCCCAGGTGGTTCTTCCGTTTCGAAAGACCGGGACCGCTCATCGCGGCGTTTGATCGCCCGATCGACGGGCCTGTATATGGTCGTGTCGGTATGATCTATTTCGATGAGGAGCCGGCGATCGAGCTGCTTGAAGTCGTCGCGCCGGACAAAGCGCTATGAGCGATTCTTACGATTGCATCGTCATCGGCGGCGGGCCTGCGGGCTCGACCACAGCCACGCTGCTGGCGGACTACGGATACAACACGCTCGTTCTGGAGCGAAGTCGTTTTCCCAGGCATCACATCGGTGAATCCCTCATGCCTCAGACCTATTGGACCTTCAAGCGTCTGGGCATGCTCGACAAGATGAAACGGTCTTCGTTCGTCCGAAAGGAAAGCGTTCAGTTTGTCTCGGGCGACGGTCAGGAATCCGCGCCGTTCTATTTCACCGATCGCGATCCGAACGAGTGGTCGTCGACCTGGCAGGTGCGCCGAGACGAGTTCGACGCCATGATGCTGACCAATGCCCAGGAACACGGCGTGAAGGTACGCGAGCGCGCCAAGGTCAGCGAAGTCTTGTTCGAAGGATCGAAGGCGATTGGTGTCAGGGTCGTGATCGACGGCAAAACCACCACGCTTATGTCAAAAGTTGTCGTGGATGCCACGGGGCAATCGGGACTGTTGTCCCGACAACTCAATGCGCGCTACGCGGACCCACGGCTCAAAAATGCTTCGATCTACGCCCATTATCGCGGCGGCCTGCTCGATGACGGCCGCAATGCCGGCGCCACCGTCATCCTGCACACCAAAGACCAAAACGGATGGTTCTGGTACATCCCGTTGAAAGACAAAGACAACCTCGTCAGCGTTGGCGTTGTCGCTCCTCCCTCCTATTTGTGCAGCGGGCGCGGTGATGATCCGGCCGAAACGCTCGCCGAGGAGATTGAAAACTGCCCGGGTATTCGAAAGCGCCTGGCCAACGCCGAGCGAGTCAGTCAGGCTTATGTGACGGCTGATTTTTCGTATCGGTCGCGGCGCGTGGCCGGTGACGGCTGGGTCCTCGTGGGCGACGCGTTCGGATTTCTCGACCCGGTCTATTCCTCCGGCGTCATGCTCGCCCTAAAGAGCGGCGAATACGCCGCCGACGCAATCCATGCGGCCCTGGAGACCAACGACCCGTCAGGTGTCAGACTCGGCAGGTTCGGCCCGCGTTTGACCGCGGGAATGCACAACATTCGACAACTGGTCTACGCCTTCTATGACAAGAACTTCAGCATCGGTCGGTTCGTCAGGGAACATCCACAATACGCAGATCACATCGTGCGCATCCTCATCGGTGACGTGTTCAACGATGACGTGAGCGAGGTGTTTGAAGCCATGAAGAACACGGTGGCGCTGCCTGATCCCATTCAACTGGAAGAAAGCGTCACGGTTTGAATCGCCGGGCTATTCTCACCAAATCCCGTTGGGATCAATTCATCAACGCAGAGACAGCCCTGGCTTTTGGGGCGGATTTGAACTTCGCAGAATTCCTTATATAGTGGCGACCCTATGAACTATCTCATCTACGGGCTCATTGTTCTCCTGGCCATTCTGCATCAGGACTTTTGGTGGTGGGATGATTCCGAAACGCTGGTATTTGGTTTCATTCCCATCGGGCTGGCCTATCACGCCGGCGTGTCTCTGGTGGCCTCCGTACTCTGGGCGCTGGCGGTCAAATTCTGCTGGCCCTCGGATATCGACGAGTTGGAGACGGAATCCGCCACCGGCCAGACGGGAGAACACGCGTGAACACGGAGCAGATTCCCGTTTGGATCATTCTCGGCTACCTCTCCCTGTTATTGATCTTGGGGCTGACCAGTCTGCGGTTTTTCCGAGGAACTGCGGCCGACTACTTTCTCGCCTCACGGGGAATCGGTTCGTTCCTGCTGGTCATGTCACTGTTCGGCACAACGATGACGGCCTTTGCCCTGATCGGGTCCACAGGGGAATCTTTCAAAGCAGGCATCGGCGTGTACGGGTTGATGGCGTCGTGGTCGGGAATCATCCATTCGGCCTGTTTCTTTCTCGTCGGCATCAAACTCTGGTCCTTCGGCAAGCGCCACGGCTACGTCACTCAGATTCAATTTTTCCGTGATCGGTTCGAGTCCAATACGATCGGATTGATTCTGTTCCCAATTCTCGTCGGACTCGTCATTCCGTATTTGCTCATCGGCGTCATGGGGGCCGGGGTAACGATTGAGAAAGTGACGGCGGGCGCCTTTCCCGATCTGTTCGCGGGACACGGCAGCGGGCCCACAGCCGTCAAGCCGGGTTCAATTCCCTACTGGCTCGGCTCGGCCGTCATTTGCATCGTCGTATTGATTTATGTTTTCCTGGGCGGCGTACGTGGAGCAGCCTGGGCCAATGCCTTTCAGACGATCGTTTTCATGATCCTCGGCCTCGTGACGTTCGTCGTCATCGCCGACAAACTGGGTGGCGTCGCCAATGCCACGAAAATGGTGCAGGAACATAATCCGCATAAACTTCGCCGTTCAGTGCGACCGGACGATCCGCTCACGCGTTACCACGGCGACGTCGCCGTTTATGAAAAAAAGTTGGCGAAATGGCAGGCGGCGCCTGAAGCCAAGCGAGGACCCAAACCCAGAGAAGTCCGGAAACCGGACGGAATCAGTTATCTTCACTTTCTCTCTTATCTGTTCATCCCCTTGAGTGTGGGCATGTTCCCGCACTTGTTTCAACATTGGCTGACTGCAAAATCGGCGAAGACGTTTCGTCTGGCGGTCGTCCTTCATCCATTTCTGATCATGGTTGTTTGGGTCCCGTGTGTGCTGGTCGGGGCATGGGCGACCTCAGCCGTCATCGACGGAAGCCCCGTGATTCCCTACGGCTTCAGCAATCCCAACGCCGTTCTGGGCTTGCTCGTGAAAAAACTGACGACGCCCGTCCTCAGCGGCTTCCTCACCGCCGGCATCCTTGCAGCGATCATGTCGTCGCTCGATTCTCAGTTTCTCTGCATCGGCAGTATCTTCGCAAACGACATCGTCGCTCACTACATCAGCCGCGACCGGCTCACAGACCGGCAGCGCGTCGTTTACGGCCGCCTCTTCGTGGTTTTCATCGTGCTCGTCACGTATCTTCTCGCGCTGACCAGGCCCGGCGGCGTTTTCACACTGGGGGTCTGGTGCTTCAGCGGATTTGCCAGCTTGTTTCCGCTTGTGTTCGCGGCCGTCTATTGGAAACGAGCGACCAAAGCCGGTGCTTATGCTTCGATTCTGACGACGGCGGCCGTGTGGGTATGGTTGTTCGCCAAATCGGGCTACGGCGCCAATCGCGAGTTCTTGTACCACGACATGATGCCCGTCGCCACGATCATCACGGCCTCCACCGTTGCGCTGGTCGTTGTGTCATTGATGACGAGACCGCCGTCGCCCAAGACGGTCGAGAAGTTTTTCAACAAGGCGTGATTCCCTGCCCGCGCAAAGAGGTAACCGTGCCCACGGAATTCAGCATCACCCGACGCGTTCAATTCGCCGAGACCGACATGGCCGGCGTGATGCACTTCTCCAATTACTTCCGGTGGATGGAGGAAGTTGAACATGCCTTCTTCCGTTCACTCGATATGAGCATTGTTCAGAAGCACGACGGCGGTACGATCAGCTTTCCCCGTGTCAGGGTCACTTGCGAATACTTCGCACCGGCCCACTTTGAGGACGTGATCGAGGTCAAGCTCCTCGTGACGGACATGAGCGAGAAATCGATCGTCTGGGAAGCTGAGTTTGTCCGTGGCGGCAAGCGAGTTGCTCGGGGGCAGGTGAAGATGGTCTGTTGCCAAATGGATGGGAGCAAATTCTCTTCGATTTCCATTCCGGATTTCATCCGCGCCAAGCTTGAAGAAGGGACCGGGGGATCAAGGGATGGGGGATCGGGGGGCTGAGCCGATGAAGACAATCAGTGACGACGGAGAAAAAACATGAAGCAGCTTCTTCCCTATTTGTTCATTCTCGGAGCGATCATCACTTGGGGAGCCTACGTGCCGACCATTCACGCCGGTCAGCTCGGCTTTAATCCAAAGGGACCGTTTCGAGCGTTTCTATTTGTTGGCGTCGCCTATTGCGTCATGGGATTGCTGATTCCCGGTATCGTGATTTTCGCGGCCAAACAGGAGCCGGCGACCTTTGCGAGCCAGGGGATCAAGATGTCTACGTTGGCCGGCATCTTTGGCGCAACCGGCGCCCTCTGCGTCGTTTTCGCCCTGACAACAGGTGGCAAACCAGCCTGGGTGGCCCCGCTGATCTTCGCGGGGGCACCGATTATGAACGTCTTTGTCAGTCTGAAATGGCATCCGCCGTCTCAACCCACGCAGTGGCCGTTTTACCTGGGCATGGTCATGGCGGCCGTCGGGGCAGGACTGGTGCTCTACTACAAACCGTCGTAGCGTGAGATACATCCGCCCAAGACGTTATCCTAGTGGTCAGGCCGCATCCTCTAATGCGCCCTGATCCTAGCGGTGGAAACGTTTGACGAGAGGGAAAAGGCGGATCTAGAATCTCCGCTGCTTCGTGCGAGCCTGTCACGAACCTTGATCCAACGAACGAGACTGGAATGTTCAAAGCTGGAGCTTTGGGTTTATTGTCGGTCTGTGCCCTGACCGTTTGGCTGAACCGCCAGACCGATTGGGCCGGATTCCGGGGAAACGCCCAGCTGACGGGTGTGGCGACGACGACGTTGCCATCCAAGCTCGCCGTTGCGTGGCGTTTTGAGACCGAAGACCATGAGTCCGTCACTTCAACCGCGGCGATCGCACGAAGCACGGTCTATTTCGGCTCCGAGAACGGCGTTCTTTATGCGCTTCAACTTTCGGACGGCAAGGTTCGCTGGAAATACAAGACGGATGAAGCTGCCATTCAGTCCTCACCGGCCGTCGCGGCCGGCATCGTCTATTTCGGGGACGGCAACGGTGAGTTTCACGCGGTCGACGCTGCGACGGGAAAGAAACGATGGTCGTACCGTACCGAGGCGGAGATCATCTCTTCCGCCAATGTTTTGGGCGATCGGGTATTGTTCGGCTCTTATGACGGTCGTCTCTATTGCCTCGCCGCCAAAGACGGCAAGGAGATCTGGAAGATCGAGACTGAGCAGCCGATCCACGGCACGCCCGGCATTGCCGACAATAGCGCATTCTTTGCCGGCTGCGACGGACGGCTTCGCGTCGTTCGAATCAGTGACGGGAAGCAGCTCCAGGACCTGGATGTCGGCGCTCAGAGCGCTGCATCCGTCGCCGTTCAAGCATCCAACCTCTATCTCGGCACACTAGGCAACCGTGTCCTTTGCATTGATCGGGCAAAGGGGCAGGTCAAATGGACCTACGAACATCCCGACCGTGCGTTCCCCTTTCATTCTTCACCGGCAGTTACGGACAAGGTCGTTGTGATCGGGGGTCGGGACAAATATGTGCATGCGCTGAATCCAGCGACCGGAAAAGCCCGCTGGGTTTTTCAAACCAGGGGTCGTGTGGACTCGTCACCGGTCATCGTCGACGATCGCGTGTTCGTCGGCTCCGCAGACGGCAATCTTTATGGGATCGATCTGGCGCGTGGCAAGGAAATCTGGCGATTTGAAGCCGGAGGAAGCATGTCCGCTTCTCCCGCCGTCGGCAACGGCCGGCTGGTCATTGGCACGGAAGACGGTATCGTTTATTGTTTTGGGGAGAAGTCAGCCGGTGATTAGCGTCTCGGAAGTGATTTTCCGTCTGAGACGGAAGTTGTTATGATAAACGGCGAGCCGCCGGACCGTGGTGGAGATTTGTGCGAATCCCATGTTCCGGCATCATCAGAACTTTTCTAGGAATAAGGAGCCCGTGATGATGAAGCTTCATCAGTCGATTGTCGCCTGCGTTCTGGTCGCATTGAGCAGTCTCTTTGTTGTTGGCGATGTCCGTGCCGAAGTCAACGTTTTGAATGCTTTCGAGAACAGCGAGGTCGTCACCGACTTTTCGCTCAATTTCCCCGGGCTCGGCATCTCTTCCACATCGAATGTCTTCTACACACGGTTCAACCTCGAAATTGATGATGAGACCGGGGCCGCACGGTTCACGGATTACAATCAGCAGATCGAATCGTTGACCCTGCCTCTGGGCATAACGACCGGGAGAATTCAGGTCCGCATCCTGGAATCAAACGGCACATACGATCCGCAATCTCAGACTTTCGTCACGAATGATGTGTACGAGATCACGTTCGCGAATGACCTGTCAACTTTCGGGTTCAGTTCTCCGGAAATCCTGCCCGCGACTTCGCGAGGAACCGTCAGGGGCGGCGCCAACAATGCCCAGAACGTTGAGCTGCAATGGGAAGGCAGCGGCCAGTTCGAGAACGAATCGAACCCGGCCGAACCGTTCGAGTTCACCTATACCTGCAATGTCAATACGAACATCGCTGAGTCGGAAGCCGACGTTCCCCCGTTGCCAACGCCCAACAGTTGTGGAAATTTCTTCAGCATTCTGTCTTTCGCCACGATGTCGTTGATGTTTGTCGGCATGAAGCGAAGCCTCCGAAGACGACGTCGCTAACTCAGTTATCCTGTCGTGAGCGGCATGCCCGTCCCCCGCACGGGCATGTCTTTCTCCCGATAGGGCATCGGCGACCCGCGCCTTGCCCATACACATGTCCTGTCGCCACATCTTGAAATCAGGACTACAATCAAACTCGAAATCACGGGCCGTCCGGCAGTGGCGGCCCTGTTCATGCGCTGGCAAAAGGATCATATGAGGGTCGCTTATCTCACCGCCGGAGCCGGAGGCATGTATTGCGGAAGCTGCATGCGTGACAACACACTCGCTGCCGCCCTCATACGCAAAGGCCGCGACGTCGTCCTGATCCCCGTTTACTCCCCCATCCGCACGGATGAACCGGACGTCAGCCAGGACCGTGTTTATTATGGCGGCATCAACATCTACCTGCAGCAAAAGAACGCCCTCTTCCGACATCTACCCAGACCGGTGGATCGGCTTTTGGATCATCCCACCTTACTGCGACGTGCCATGAAAAGGGCCGGATCAACATCCTTGGAAACGGCGGCCCCGCTGACACTTTCGATATTGAAGGGGGAGGACGGAGACCAGAAACGGGAACTTTCGAAGCTCCTCCAGGGCCTGATCGAACTGCAGCCCAGCCTTGTCCATTTGCCCAATGCTTTTTTCGTGGGACTGGCGCGGCGCATTCGACAGGAACTCGGTATTCCCGTCGTTTGCACACTGACGGGTGAGGACATTCTGATCGAAAAACTACCCGAGCCGTTTCAGTCCGAGACGTTTGCCCTGATCCGAGATCGCGGTCGCGACGTGGATGCTTTCCTGTCGGTCAGCCGATACTACTCCAATTATGCGAAAGAGCGTTTCGGAATCGCCCCGGATCGTATCCATCAGGTTCCTCTCGGCATTCGCGTCGAAGATCATCAGGACGCCCCCCCGCCTGCAGCAAGCCGGCCTTTCACCATCGGGTATCTTGCGCGCATCTGCTCAGACAAAGGGCTCCACTTGCTTCTCGAGGCATTTCGCCTATTGCACCGGGATGGACGAGAATGTCGTCTGAAAGTGGCGGGTTACCTCGGCGGAGCGGATCGCCCATATTTTACGGCGCTTCAGTCGCAAATGACCGACCATAAGCTTGATCGTTTCATCGACTACCTTGGCGAAGTGGACCGATCCGAGAAGTATCGCATGCTTCGCTCGATTGACGTGCTTTCCGTGCCGACGGTCTATCGGGAAGCGAAGGGACTCTACGTTCTTGAAGCCATGTCACAGGGGATCCCCGTTGTTCAACCTCGACATGGGACGTTCCCCGAATTCATTGAATCCACCGGCGGAGGTCTTCTTTGCGAACCCGATGATCCGAAGTCGTTGGCGGACTGCATCACGAAGTTAATGAACGACGCTCAATTACGAGAAAAACTCGGTCAATCCGGGCGCGACGCCGTCTGTGCTTCGTTCACCGATGAGGCCATGGCGGATAGAGCATGGGACGTTTTCGAATCCTGTGCAAACACTCGTCCGTCGCAGTTAGGAAGTGCATGACCGCTACCCTTCATGCGAACGCCCTTGTCAAGGACTATCCCACCGCACGGGGTTCCCTTAGCGTCCTGCGCGGGGCGTCACTGACGCTAAACGCCGGCGAAACCGCGGCGATCATGGGACCGTCCGGTTGCGGAAAAAGCACTTTCCTGAACATCCTCGGCACTTTGGAAAATCCGACCGGCGGCGAACTCACCATCGATCACTGCAATCCGTTTACATTTTTGGAGCCGGACCTCGCTCGATTTCGAAACCGGCGGATCGGCTTCATTTTTCAAGATCATCACCTCCTGCCGCATTGCTCCGTTCTGGAAAATGTGTTGATCCCGACACTCGCCGAGAAGCAAACAGGAAACGGCGTCGCAAGGGCACAAGACTTGTTGGATCGCGTGGGACTGTCCGATCGTCTTGACCACCGGCCGGCTGAACTTTCCGGCGGTGAGCGACAGCGCGTCGCGATTGCCAGGGCCATGATCAATGGCCCCGCCGTCGTCCTCGCCGACGAGCCAACGGGCAACCTGGATCGTAACACCGCCGAATCCGTGACGGAATTGTTGCTCGATCTCCATCGCTCGGAGAGCACGATCCTGGTGGTTGTCACGCACAGCACCGCTCTTGCTTCACGGTTCGAACGGCAATATGAATTGCAGGACGGTACGCTTTGCACCCGTTAGCGGTTTATCGCAACAGCCTTGCCTATCATTGGCGAACCAACTTGGCGGTCATGCTTTGTGTCGTGGCCGCAACGGCCGCGTTGACCGGTGCTCTGCTCGTCGGTGACTCGATGCGCGGCAGTCTGCGCGATCTGGCGTTGAAACGACTGGGACCGGTTGATTACGCGCTGACCGCCCCGCGTTTCATTCGTGAAGCCCTGACGGACGAGGTTTCGGCGGAAGACGCGTTCACGGCCGGATTCGACGAGGCCGTACCGATCATCACGCTGCAGGCCGCCATCAAGCACGCGACGAACCAGACCCTCGTCAGCGGGATCAACCTTTACGGCGTCGACGAGCGGTTCTGGAAACTTGATTTCGGAACGGAAAAGACCGCATCCGATATGCCCGATCGGTCCGTCGTGCTAAATCGCCATTTGGCGGACGAGCTGGATATCCATGTCGGCGACGATGTTCTGTTACGAATCGAAAAACACAGCTTCGTTCCCACCGAGACTCTGCTCGGTCGGCCCGACGATGCTTCCGTTTCAGTTCGGCTAAAGGTCCATCGAATCATCGATGGCGACGCCCTGGGAAATTTCAGCCTCAGGCCGGACCAGTTCACGCCTCGAAATGCCTTCATTCCGTTGAAAACAATTCAGCGCACCCTTCAACAAGAAGGACGAGCCAATGCGATTCTGATCGCCGCCAAGGATCGCGCGACGGACTCTCTCTCAGCAATACCGGGCGAGACCCTCAATTCACTGTTGGCCAGGCATGATCGTCTGGATGATTATCACTTACGTCTCCGTCCGGATGAGCAGCGCGGCTATTTCGCGTTGGAAACGAATCGCCTCTTGCTCGAACCTCCCGTTGAGGCTGCCGCCTATGATGCCGCTCGGACGCTCTCTCAACGCCCCGAACCGGTCCTAACCTATCTTGCCAACACGATTGCTCTGCTCGACGAGGAAGGCTCGAACAAGTTCGTCCGCGAGATTCCGTATTCGACGATCACCGCGATTTCCACCAGCCTCGGCGAACCCTATCCAAAGCTGGCTGCGAATGAGATCGCGTTGAACCAATGGGCCGCGGATGATCTGGGGGCAGGTATCGGCGACACGATCAGAATCGAATACTACGTCTCAGGCGCCTTCGGCCGTCTCGAAACGGAGCAGGCCGAGTTCAGGTTGTCCGCGATTCTTCCGATGGACCCTACCGCCGATCCGGGTTTCATGCCGAATTTCGAGGGCATCAGCAATGCCAGGACCATTGCCGACTGGGACCCGCCGCCATCCTTCAAGATCGATATGAGCCGCATTCGAGAGCGGGATGAGGACTATTGGAATACGCACAAAGGCTCCCCAAAGGCTTTCATTGCCCTGGAGACCGGGATTCGGCTTTGGACGGAGGCGAACAGCCGTTTCGGGCGCTTGACCGCGATGCACGTCACGCCAAGGCGAGTGGCGGATGCTCATATGCCATTGGCCGCTTCCGAATTTGAACGTCTCCTGCTCGAGCAACTCGATCCCGCTCAACTCGGTCTGCGCTTCGAGCCGGTCAGGCAACGCGCGCTCGAAGCCGGCGCAGGCAGCACGGAGTTCAGCGGATTGTTCATCGGGTTCAGCTTCTTTCTAATTGCCGCCGCGACGATGCTGGTCGCCCTCATCTTTCGCCTCGGCGTCGAGCGGCGGGCCGGCGAGGTCGGTCTACTCCTCGCCACCGGCTACAACACGAAGCGCGTCTATTGGCTTTTTCTGATCGAAGGGGCCATCCTCGCCGATCTCGGCTCTGCACTCGGTTTGCTTGGTGCGATCGGCTACGCGTGGTTGATGTTGGCCGGACTGCGCTCCTGGTGGGCCGAAGCCGTCAACGCCCCGTTTCTTCAGCTTCATGTTTCGTGGATGAGTCTCGTCATCGGGTATCTCGCGAGCTTCGTGATCGCCCTGATTTCCGTTGCATGGTCTCTTCGCGGTTTGACGAAGATCTCACCACGAGCACTGCTCGCAGGCGTGATTCAATCGGACCGGGCGAAGTCTTCGGCAAATCGAGGGCGGGTTTCGCGAATGATCCTGGTCATCACCTTGGCCCTCGGTGTCACGGCGTTGATCTTACCGTTTGCTTCCGACGGGGTTCCGAAGGAGTACGCGTTCTTCGGCGGCGGCACGGCCTTGCTGATCGCCGGACTGGCCGGACTGTCGATATGGCTGAATCGAGACCGCCGGTCGCTGATTCGATCAGCCGGAACTGCCGCCATGTGCCGTCTGGGATTACGCAACGCCGGACGCCATCGTGCACGCAGTCTGCTGACGGCGGGGCTCATTGCCTGCGCCAGCTTCGTCATCATCGCCGTCGGCGCCAGCCGTCGGACGGTCGATCAGAATGCCCTTGCCAAAGACGGCGGCACCGGCGGTTTTTCGCTCCTGGCCCACGCCGTCGTCCCTTTGCACTACGACCTAAACACCGCGACCGGCCGCGAAGCCTTGAATCTTACGGAGGGGACCAAGGGACTGCTGAATGATGCCACGGCTACGACACTTAGACTCAAACCGGGTGATGACGCCAGTTGCCTCAATCTTTATCAGGTCACACGGCCCAACATACTCGGCGCTCCGAAGGCCATGATCGCACGCGGCGGTTTCGATTTCAGCAAGACCCTGGCGACCTCGCCGGAGGAAAAAGCCAATCCCTGGAGACTGCTGAACCGTGTCTTCGAGGACGGGGCCATCCCGGCCATCGGTGATGCCAACACGCTCACATGGTTGATCAAGCTCGGCCTCGGAGACGATATGGTCGTCACGGACGAGCGCGGCCGACAACGAAAGCTGCGAATCGTTGCGATGCTCGCGGGAAGTGTTCTTCAAAGCGAGCTGGTCATCGCTGAGCCTCAATTCGTCGAATTGTTCCCGTCGGTGAACGGTTACCAATTTGCTCTCATCGAAGCCTCGCCTGCCGACACGAAAAAACTGTCTCAAGCCCTGGAGCGCGATCTCAATGACCATGGATTCGACGTGGAATCGACAATCGATCGACTCAACGAATACCGCGCGGTGGAGAACACTTACATGTCCACTTTCCAGACCCTTGGCGGCTTGGGATTGATCCTGGGCACTTTGGGCCTTGCCGCCGTGATGCTCCGCAACGTCCTGGAACGACGTCGTGAACTGGCGCTGTTGCGCGCGCTGGGCCATCGCCAAAGCGGCCTCGGATGGATGGTGCTGGCGGAGAACGCCTCACTCCTGATCGCCGGATTATTCATCGGGGGACTGTCGGCTTTGCTCGCCGTCACGCCTCACGCCGCCGAACACGCCGGACAGATTCCCTGGGCGTCACTCGGATTTACGCTGCTGCTCGTTCTTCTTGCAGGCTTGCTCTCGGGCATCGTCGCATTACGCTCGACGCTGAAAACCCCTTTGCTCCCGGCGTTGCGGGCAGAATAGTGAGCCGGCAGTTCATGAACGTAGATCAATACAAACGATCTTCTTGTGATTTCGCGCGTAAATACGGCCGTCGGACAATGTCGGCACGGTCCAGCATTGGCCGGTTAGAATCTGGGCCTCGCCTACCGCGTGGAAGCTCTCCGGCGACGCCTTGCCGATTCTTAGCAGGCCGTCTTGCGTCAAAGCCACGAGATGATCGTTGGCGAGTATCACGGAACCATGCGCATGCTCGCCGCCCCGGTGACTCCACCGCACGTCGCCGGTCATGAAATCAAGGCACTTGAAGCCCTTCTGATCAAACGAATACAGATATCCATCATGAAGGACCGGCGTTTGAAACTTGTTTCGCATTTTCTTGCTTCGCCAGACTTGGGTCGCTTTAAGCGCTTTGCCGCTCTTCGACAGCTTATATACGGCACACCCCGTCTGATAGCCCGAACTCAGAAATAGATACCCGTCATGGTAGATCGGCGTCGCCGCATTGACTTTCCATTCGGTCTCCCAGGGCATGCTGAGGACTTCTTTGCCCGTCTTGAGGTCTGCGATCGAAACGCTTTTGCCCAGGAATCCGCATACATACTTCGTGCCCTCGAATTCGAAGGGGTAAGGCGTCGAATAGCCCGAGTCACCATCCGTGCCGCACTTCCAGAGTTCCTTGCCCGTCTTTCGATTGAGTGCACGAAGGCCTCCGTATTGCCCTCCGGCGGTCACGAGGGCCAGTTTCCCCTGAATCAGCACGGACCCGCTGTAGCCCCACTGCGGGACGTGATCGAAGTTCCTCGACCACTTCTCCTCGCCGTCCGTAGCGTCAAAGCACGCCAGTTTGCCTTTGGCCCCCAGGATATATACGCGTCCCTTGTGGACGGTCGGCGTGGTCCGTGGACCGTTCCAGACGTGGTTACGGTATCTCGGCTCAAACGCCTTCTCCCAGATCACTTTCCCCGAGTCGGCATCGAAGCAGTACAGGACCTGCTTCTTCCCCGGTTGTCCACAGGTGTATGCTCGCCCCTTGGCGATGACGATCCCGCTGTACCCGGCTCCGATCGGATGCTCCCACACCGTTTCAAGATCCCCGTCCCAGTTTGTTTTGAACCCCTTCTCCGAACTGTGTCCGTTGTAGGTTGGTCCCCGCCAGTTCGGCCAATCCTCGCCATAGGATGGGCAGGCCAAGATCAACACGACCGACAAGACCACGAGAATGCATCGAAGAATGGGCATAAGATCCTCCTTATGGATTGTGAGACATTGAACGAACGTCTTTCTTTTCATTTATTATCTAAAATGCTAGTGAGTACTTTTCGACACGGCAACACGGATGATGCACACTTACGTTTCAACCTGATTTTCGGTATCCTTGGATCATTTGACCATGCCAACTGAATGGCAATTGCGACGAGAAATCTGCGATATCGGCCGGCACGTCCATGAACGCGGTCTCGTGGCCGGAACCGATGGCAATATCTCCGTGCGCCTGAGTGATGATCGCTTTCTCATCTCACCCAGCGGCACTTGCCTCGGCATGTTGAAGCCGGATGAGCTAACCATCATGGATCAAAACGGGATGGCGCTAAACGGCTCACAGAAGCCTTCCAGTGAACGCTGGATGCACCTGGCCGCTTACGCCCGGCGCCCGGACGTCATGGCCGCCATTCATGCCCACCCTCCGACGACGATTGCCCTCACCGTTGCCGGCGTGGCCATGTCCCAGTGTGCCCTGCCCGAGGTCATCATCTCGTTCGGCCAGGTGCCGGTCACGGACTATGCCACGCCCGCAACTGAAGAAGGCGCCGTCGCGGTGCGCGAACTGATAAGACAGCACGACGCGCTCATCCTGGATCGTCACGGTTCATTGACGGTGGGCAAATCGCCGACCGATGCGCTGTTCAAGCTCGAAAAACTCGAACACGGTGCACAGGTTCTATTCATGGCTCATCAACTCGGCCGTGTTCGCGATTTGCCCCCGGAGGAGATCGCGAAGCTCGCGGCCCTCCGCGAGCAATTCGGACTCGGCCGCGCCGAAGACGTTGCCTCCGAGTGCATTCCTCCCGGGACTCCGATACCACGTATTACGAGGGGGCCGGAGACGTACTAACGCATTACTCAAACTGTTTGTTAACCTCATCGGCGATTCGGCGTCCGACCTGTTCTTCCTCATCCACAATGACGGTCGCCCCGGCAAGGGCTAATTCCCAACGCCGGATGTGATATCGTGCGCGGACGATGATGACGGCGTTGGGGGCCAGTGAACGAACCAGCTCAGTGATGCGGAGCGCGGACGTCGGATCGGGAACGGTGACCACGACGACTTCGGCCGTCGCGATGCCGATGTGATCCAACACACCGGGGCTCGTGGCGTCGGCAATATAAGTCCGAAGTCCGAGCCCCTTCGCCACGGAGGCTGATCTTCGATTCAACTCCAGGACAACCATGTCGGATTGGTGTTCTTTCATCAGGACCTCGGTCACACATTGCCCGGCAGGGCCGAATCCGACAATCACAATTCGATTTTTGACGGCGTCTGAGGCATCCGCCGTGACTTCGCTTTGTGCGATGCCGGACTTACCGCGCCCGGTCGCGGCAAACATCCGAATCGCATGTGGAGCGAGACCAACGAGGTACGGTGTTAAGAAGAGCGTTGCAATCGCTGCGGAGACCACCAGGTTGGATAGGTTGTGATCGAGCAGGGCTCCGTTTTGCGCGACGAGTGCCAGGACAATCGAGAACTCACCGACCTGAGCGAGACAGATGCCCGTGGCGAAGGCATGGGGTGTCGAGGGATTGAGGCATCGGGTTACAGCAGAGGTGACGAGTGTTTTTCCGACCAGGATCGCAGCCACGACAGCGAGCAGTACGCCGACGTTTTGGACGGCCCAAGCCGGGTCGGCCAACATTCCGACGGAACTGAAAAAGAGCGTGACAAACAAGGCGCGCAACGAGCTGACGTCCGCGCGGATCTGCGTGGCGAACGGCGACTCGGCGAGAAGGATGCCTGCGACAAAGGCGCCCAACGCCGGCGACAGACGCACTTCATGAGCCAGCCAGGAAGCGCCGATCGCCGTCGTCATGGCCATCAGAATCGGCAGATCGCGGTTGCGCACCACCTGCCTGACGCTGAGCAGCCTTGGGACCACGTAGTTGAAAACCACGTAAAACAAACCGACCAACAAGGCCGCGAGTCCGATTGATCGGCCGATCTCCCACCAGAGCGTCTCCGCCGAACCTTCGCCCGCGAGGATCGTCACCATCAGGACCAGCGGGACAACCGCGACGTCCTGGAGAAGCAGAATTCCCAGCGCGTTGCGCCCGTAGACGCTGTCAATCTCCGCTCTGTCAACCAACAGACGCAACACACAGGCCGTGCTGCTCAGTGCGACGATCGCGCCGAGAACGACGGACGTTCGTCCGCTGAGTCCTAACGGAATGCAGCAGCCTACGGTGAGGAGCCCGGTGACGAGGATTTGAAGCGTGCCGCCAACGACGGCGGTCCGGCCGAGTGCCCGCAGCCGCCGCCACGAAAACTCAAGGCCGATGGTGAAAAGAAGCAGGGCTACGCCAAGTTCCGCAATCGTGGCCACGGCCTTATGATTGGGCATCCAATTGAGCGCATTCGGGCCAAGCAGGATGCCGGCAAGCAGATAGCCTAGAATCGCGCTTTGCTTCAGAAGCTCGCAAAGCCCACCCAACAGCATCGCAGCAGCCAGGAGAATTAGAACGTCGAGCAGCGCGGTCCAGAGGTTCAAACATCATTCCTTTGATAAGCGGGACTGGAAACTTCCGTTGGGCGATTATAGAGTTGATCCCGGTTTGTTGACATCCTGAAAGTCATGCTCTCGCCTGGTTGTGTCATACACCGTCGGACGATGCACGGTATTTGATGACGCGCACTTTCTCCAGCGTCACGAGCCCTTCCTGGATCATCTCATCGATATGAGGCATGAACCCATCGATTTTCTCCTGACTGTCCACGATCTCGATCACGATCGGAAGGTCTTCGGAAAGCCGCAGCACTTTCGCCGTGTGCAGCCGGCTGTGTGCGCCGAATCCCATGGGGCCCCGAAGCACCGTAGCCCCGGCGAGGAGCTGCTCGCGCGCCTTGAGAACGATCGCTTCGTAGAGAGGTTTGCCCTGCCATTTATCGCTTTCGCCGATGAAAATACGGAGCAGGCAGCCTTCTTCCGGAATTTTCATGCCATCATGCTCCCAGCCAGGTTTCCGCCAGCCGATAGCCACACCAGACGGCGGCGAGACCGAGTCCGACGCTCAGCAGGACATTGATCGCGGCGCTGGCGATCTGCCTCTCGTTCAACAGGGCAAACGTCTCCAGACCGAACGTGGAGAACGTCGTGTAGCCTCCAAGCAGACCGATGAACAAAGCCAGACGATATTCCTCACGCACCAGCCAGCGACCTGCGAAGGCGGCGCTGAGGAACCCAATGAACAGACATCCGCTGACGTTAACGACCATCGTACCGAGTGGAAAATTTTCGTAACTGAGCTTCTGCGTCCAACCGCTCAGCGCATATCGCAAAACGCCGCCGATTCCGGAGCCGACGAAGATCAAGAGAAATTTGCCCATCAAGATCGAATGCCTCGTTTGACATGAAGTCTATAAGAAAAGGAGGGAGAAGCACAATTCCTTAAGCAATGCGCTTCGATCTATTCCTTTACGGACGCCTCTCGCCCCGCCGCCAATCGAGTTCGCCACTCCGCCACTTTGTCGGGTCTGTCCCATGTTTCATAGAGTTCGACCAAAGCGCGGGTGACTTTGGCCGTTCGGTTGTCTTGAGGGCCGACCAAGGCTGCAAGAATACCATGTGAATCGAGGAGCGTTTCCTCCGCTTCCTCGTATTGTCTCAGCTTAGCGAGGGACCGGCCATAGTTGAACAAAGCAGCAGCCGTATACCCGTGCCTTGGACCGAGTTGCTCCCGCAAGCCGACGACGACTTCGCCCGACAGCTGCTTCGCGTCACCGTACGCCGCCAGATGGTAGTAAAGGTCGGCCAGGTTCACCATCGTGATCAGCGTCTCCAGGTGCTCCTTGCCGCGTACCCGGCGTTTGATCTCGAGGACCCTGACGAACAAGTCTTTTGCCTCTTCGTAGCGAGCTTGCTGAGTGTACAGCATGGCCAGGTTATTCATGCAGGCAAGTGCGTCCCGGTGTTCCAGGCCCAACACGCGACCCTGGATCTGCAAGGCTTCGCGATATCGTTGCTCCGCCTCGTCGCATTGATTTAGTTTATGATGGAGCGTGGCCAGTGTGATGAGCGAGACCAGGGTATCACGATGCGCTTCACCCAGTGTGCGGCGACGGACCTCCAGCGCCCGCCGGATGAGCGGCTCGGCCTTCTTGTGCTCTCTTATGTCCAAGTACAACGTGGCCAGGTTATTCATCGTGACCAACGTGGCGCGATTCTCTTCACCCAAAACTCGACGACGCGTCTCCAACGCTCTCAAATACAGCGCTTCCGCTTCATCATAATGGCCCAACTTGCGGTGTACCATGGCGAGGTTTTGCATCGACGTCAACGTATGGACGTCCTCTTCACCCAGCTCTTGCCGGCATAACTGAAACGCCTTTTCGAACTCGGCCTGAGCCGTTTTGTAGATGCCCAGGGAGTCATAGGTCTCGCCGAGCGTATTGCGAAGTCGGGCGGCCAGACGCGGCTTTTCAGAAAACTGCAGGGCCACTGTTTCAGAAGCTCGTCGGAGTACGTTCGCATGTAGCAGTTCACGGCCTAGATCAGCGCAATTGACTCCACCCAACAGCTTATCAAGATTCGCGAGGATCTCGCCAGAATCCCCATGCGCTGTTCCCCCGATCGAGATGCCTTCCTCGATCCGTTTGCGCAGGTCTTCAACGACATTCTTCCCAAGCTGCTCAGGATCAACCGAACGAAGCATGTCCGCCTGGAAACTGGATACCCTCCGAACTTCGTCCAGGCGCTCCTGGGCCAATTCATTCGCCTTCGTCGCCTGCGCCGCCTGATCCTTCGCCCGTGTCAAACCTACGTAGGTGCCGATCATTCCCAAGAGCAGCACGACGAACACGGATAGCGTGCCACCGACAAAAGCCTTATGACGCTTGGCGAATTTCCAAAAGCGATACCCCGCACTCGGCGGCCGTGCGATGATGGGTTCGTTATTCAGGTAGCGGCGAATGTCCGCGGCCAAGTCGGATGTCGATTGATACCGGAGGTCTTTCTCTTTTTCGAGCGCTTTTGCGACAATGGTCTCAATGTCACCTCGAAACACCCGGTTGACCGAACTCAGACGAGACGGCTCCTTTTCCTGAATGACTTGAACCGCTTCGTGGACCAGTTTGTCTTGAAAATCATAGGGCAATTCACGGGCGAGCAATTCGTAAAGAACGACGCCCATCGCATACACATCCGAGCGAGTATCCAGATCATTTCGATTCCCCGCGGCCTGTTCAGGGCTCATATACTGAACGGTTCCGACGAGCCTGCCCATGTCAGTCTGCAGCGTTGTCGATTTGAGATCTGAGTCCGTCGCCTTGGCGACGCCGAAATCCAGGATCTTCGGTTGCCCCGAATCTTCGACCAGAATGTTGTCCGGTTTGAGGTCGCGGTGAACCACGCCTTTCTGATGTGCGTGGACAACGCCTTCGCAAACCTTGATAAAAAGCTCGAGGCGCTGGCGCACATCGAGTCGTTTCGTCTCGACGTGGTTGGTGATCCTCTGACCTTCGATGAATTCCATGGCAAAAAACGGCATGCCCTCGTGAACCCCGGCGTCATAAATATGTGCGATCCCCGGATGCCGAAGCCTGCCCAGCATTTCCACTTCATGTTCGAATCGGCGGCGCACCTCGTTCGAAACGCGGCTGAATCGGATGACCTTAAGGGCCACGTGGCGATGCGGATTCTCCTGCTCCGCAAGGTAGACCGTGCCCATGCCGCCTTCGCCAAGAAGCGCAAGGATCTTGTAGACCCCGATCCGCTCGGGACATTCAACAACACCCCGTTCTGACGCCGTACATACCGAAGAGCTGCGTATCAGGGCTTGCACGGCAGGACGCTCGAAAACAACCGCCGCTTTATCGTGATGGAGCAGCGACTCGATTTCGGTCCGAAGCTCCGGGGCGCTGTCACATTCGCGATCCAGCAGGGCTTTCCGTGCTTCGGGATCAAGCTTCCGGGCCGCGGCAAACAGCGCTCTGATTCTTTCTCGATGATTCCTGTTCATGGCAGATGACGACCAAACACCTCGCGATGCAACCAGGCTCGGGCACGATGCCACTCGTCGTCCACGGTGCTTCGCGGCAGCCCCAGAACCTTGGCCGTATCCCGCACGGTGAGACCTCCGAAAAAACGTAGTTCGACGATCTGGGCGAGCTTCGGTTCATCCAGGCCCAGGCGACCGACGGCTTCGTGGATATCGAGCAACTCTTCTGCTTTCACCGTGCAAGCGCCGTCCGCTGTGTTTCCCAGAGTGATACGCCGCCACGCGCCGCCGCGTTTTTTGGAGAGCTTTGCCCGGGCATGATCCACCAACAGTTGTCTCATGGCCGCGGACGCCAGGCATAGAAACTGTTCGGGATTCTTCCACGCGTCGTCTTTTTGTTGTCTGAGTTTGAGGTAGGCCTCGTGCACCAGGGCCGTCGGCTGGAGCGTGTGCCCTGACGGCTCATGCTGCATATACGAAACGGCGAGGGCATGAAGCTGGTCGTACACCGACGAGAACAAAGCGTCCTCCGACGCGGCTTCGCGATGGGGCTGGAGCACATCGTGGTGAGTTCGAGTCGGCATTTGTGTTTCCATGCAGCAAAGAAGGGCCCGAAATCTTCCGTCATTATATCGCACGCCGTATCTGCCTGCGAAGGTTTCAGTCTTCGAGGGAAAAAGTTTTTTTCAAATTCATCCGGACAAAAAGAGCTTGTTTCCGCTTAATGAGATAACGAGCTTAAAGCGAATTCAAACCGAGAAGCCGAGGAGGCCGGTCCCGGGTCTCCGTGCGCGCCGGCAGTCTGAGCCAATGTTGTGGAAGAGCTGATTTGTTTCCTTATTCGGAGGGTCAATTATGTCATCCATTTCTTTTCCTTGGGTCCGTATCCTGTCACCCGGTCGATGTTACATGGCCGTTCTCGTCGGCATGACGCTGTTATT
This sequence comes from Phycisphaerales bacterium, assembly GCA_022360095.1. Lineage (GTDB taxonomy): Bacteria > Planctomycetota > Phycisphaerae > UBA1845 > UTPLA1 > JAKSDK01. The sequence continues at coordinate 294,365 of JAKSDK010001037.1, read as the reverse complement.
CCTGTCTGGGCAGACATTACGCGCGCAATCGGTCGTCTTCTCGCTCGATTCGCAGGGGGAGCCGCTCACCGAGATCGTCCTGGATCTGTATTCTCATGCGACCATCGAAGTGGATGCCCCGCCGGGGCCGCTTAATTGCGGCAGCATAGATCCGCCGCTCTGCATCGCAGACGTTCACGAGATTGACACTTTTTTGGAACCCTGTGGAGACGACACCCTTGAATATCCTCTCTTCGCGACCGGCGGATTTTTTTCCTTTGATGCCGAATTGCAAGCGGATCGGTTATGGAATCCGGATGATCCGCCGGGAGAAAGTTATTTTGCTGAAGCCAATGCCTATTGCCATGCCTGGGGGGCTGTTGACATCACGAATTCCTGTTTCATCTTCGACGGAGGGGTCGAAGCGCTGGGCATTACCCCGGAGCAACTTTTGTCGTACGAAGTCTTTTCCCCGCATCCATGTGCCCCCACATGCATCATCTGTCCCGATGGAATCGGATGTTGCCCCGACCCCGCGTGCGAGTCGGAGTGTAGCCAGTGCGTTCCCATCGATGAGGCGCTGGCGCACTCCATCGGCGGGACCGGTACAACGCCCGGCGGATTGCCTGGAAGCCCATGGCATATGGGAATTCCGTTTTTCACCCAAGGGAGTGTGAGCCCGTTCGTGTTTGCGAGGATCACCATGGAATTGAACCCCTATGACGGAGTCCCGCTTTGTCCGGGTGGATTTACCAGCGAAGCGGGCGTGTTGAAGGTTGTATTTGACGGGAACGAAAGCGAGCCGAGTTTTAACGGTTTCGAAACGGACATCACGCTCACACTCAAAACCGCCGGCACGCTCGTCTGGGAAGGATGGATTCTCGCGGATGAAGGAGACCCGCTTTGTGACGGGAAGGAGCCCGATCTCGATGTCTTCTTCGAGGCCTGGCACCAATTCTACGAGAAAAGTCTATGGGAGCATGAGAACAAGACCCAGGCGTGTCTTTATCGAGACACGTTTAACGTCACGGTCGAATTTGGTCCCTGCGACTGCGAATGCCCTGCCGATCTGAACGGCGATGGCGAGGTGGAGGTCGGGGATCTTCTTGAATTAATCGCCGCCTGGGGTGATCCCGGTTGCGGCGGCACGATTCCCTGCTGTGCGGACCTGGACGGTGACGGCAACGTGAGCGTTACCGATTTGCTCGCTCTCATCGCCGCCTGGGGATCATGTTCCGATTCTGCCGCGGCGGCCCTGCCGATTGAAGTTCAGAATTGCATGTCCAGGACCGGGCTCGACTCCGTCAAGCTTCGAGACTGTCTGGAAAGATCCAGCCTTGCACCGGGACCGGAATTGAAACCGTGACGTCGGCGTTCGACGGAGTGTGATCTCGGGTGAGGGAGTGGTGCGGGGAAACGTCGATGGGAATTGAGTGCGCAATGCAAAAGCCCCGGTCAGGCATGCCTGACCGGGGCTTTGGGAGTTCCAGTCATTTTGCATCAAAAGCAGGGATGAGTAATACGACTCACCTCGGCCATGATTACTCTACCAGCTTGAAACTTTTCGCCAAAAACACGTTGTCCTTGACTTCCCCCGAACACTGTGCCTGCTTCGCACCACGGCACAAGCCTGCGTTATGAGCGTTGACGTTGGCGCCTCTGACCAGGTAGGGCTTGCCATCAATCTTGACGGCCAGTTTGCACCCTCGGACCGGCATCCCAAAAATGCACGATCCGCAGCCGGTCTCGACCGTTTTCATGGCAGACGCCGTTTCTCCGCCGCCGGCCTTGCGCTCATAAGTGATTTCCATCACTTTTTTCAGCGACTTGGCGTCTTCGCCGTGATGAATCGTCAAGATGTGCTTGTCCTTGCTCAGAACCTTGATCTCCGATTTGGAGCTCATCTTTCCACCCATCGGATTGTCGAACTCGCCGGTGTAGGTGTACGTCTTCGCCTTCTCATCATACTGACCGTATTCGACCATCATGCCGGTGGACATGGTGTCCATCCAGGTTGAAAAGTAACGCTTGTTGATGTTGTCATAGCCGGTGATGGCCGCGCCCTCGAACGGCATCCCCATCATGTTGCCCTTATACGTGGTGTGTACATAACGATTCTGCAGCACCCACTGATTCGTGCACGTCCCGGAGGACTGCGTCGCCGGCATGCCCGGCTGCCACATTTTGACGGAACACTTCCAATCGCCGATCATGTCATTGAGACGCTTGTGGTTTTCGTTCGGCCGGCCGGCCTCCATCCACGCCTGCATCTCTTTGTTCATTTCCTCCAGATTCGGAGGGCCTTTCTTCTCTGCGTCTTTCTTCTCCTGAGCCGGTGCGGCGGCCGGGATCAACAACATCGCGCTCAGCAGCGCAAGCCAGCACATTCGCGTTCGTGACATCATGATTTTTTCTCCCGTTTAGTTTGGTCCTTGCGGGACGATGTGCCCGCCGTTTTGTGAGCGCCCAATGCGGCGCGGCTCCCCACGGAGCCTGTTGAGCCCCACTATCGTAAAGTGATCTTCGTTGAAAAAACACGTAAAAAATTGAGACGGAATCATCAACGTAATCCCGGGCCGGACCCGGGGTTGTGAAAAACCGGTTCTCAAAGTCCACACCATCCACGCAACGCGTGCCCTCCGTCTGTCACTCCAGTGTGCTCCGCGGAAGCCGTGTGCCGCATTTGGGACAGAGACCGTCCATGCTCTGGTTCTGACGTCATGGCCAGCATTCCAAACCAGCCTTCCCTAAGCCAGCGGCTGAAGATCGGTTTAGGCGTGGATGCCGGTAAACGCCAAAACCCAGGGCAAAGCCAGCCGGCGTTTTGGAAATGCTTGGAAAAACGCGCGGACGCTGCAGCGTCATGCCTCAATCGCAAAACCGGACGCATTGCCGTGCGAAACAATGGAGGCGATCCGCATCCAACACGGCCATTTGCACGAACGGATCACGCCCTCGCTGCGTAAACAACGTGGATAGAATACGTTATAATAATCGATACGCTGCCGGACGGCCGGATTGTCGTTGCAGCTATGTTAAGACAATCGTAAGATGGGCTCCGGCAAACCAATGCATGCTCCAGCCGGTCTCCGTTCAGGCAAACGACCATGCACCTAATGATTCTTGAAAACCAAAGACTCCGAAACACCCTTCGGACCAACGGTGGTACCGTCACGGTCGGATCGGACCCCAAATGCCACGTGCATCTGCCGGACCCCCGGCTGGGCAAGCATCAGGTCAGCCTCTCTCAGGATGACGACGGCATCTGGTGGCTGGAGGTTCTGGACCACGCCCTGCCGACGTCCCTGAATCGCGCCATCCAGAAATCCCGGGCAAAGCTGCGACATGCCGACGAAATCGAGATCGGCAGCTTCTCCCTTCGTTTCTTCATCGATTCCGATAGGAGCCGGGAAGAACTTCAGCATGAACGCCTTGTCGCGCTGACCAAGCGCCACGGCGAAACCCTGCCGCTGGGCGCAATCATCCTGAAAGAAAACGACGATATGTCGGTCTCTCGCGAACAACTCGAGCAAATGACCCTGCTCGCCATGCGAATCAGCCAGGCGGAATCCGTCGGCGACACGCTGGCGGCGCCCCTGCGGGCCCTGCTTCGGACCTTTGATGCAAAACGGGCGTGGGCGGCTGTACGCAAAGGGGAGCGAGGCGAGTTCGACTGGATGCTGGGCCTTTCGAGAAAAGGGAAACCGTGCCCGCGGCCCTCATTTTCCAATACCACCCAGCCGCGATGTCTCGATTATTCACAACACCTTTGCATTCCGGATGTGCCGGTCGAGGGTGTCGGCTCCGCCATGTCCGTGCCGCTGGTGGGCCAGACCGGAAACATCGGCATGCTTTACATCGAAAACGACAAGGGGGATGAACCCTACGACGAAACCTCGCTCAACGTCTTCAAGGCGTTGGGCAGTTGCATCGCCATGCCGATCGAAACGGTCATGCGGCAATCGATGGCCATTCGACGCGCCGCCGCACAGACTGAGCTGACCATCGCCCGGGCGACGCAGGATGCGCTCACGCCCAATGCCCTGCCGACCTGGGACAAACTTCAGGTGGCGGCATACAGACATATGGGATCGAGGCGCTGCTGTGATTTCTACGACATCGTCCAGTTGCGCGACAAGACTGCCGCGATCATCCTCGCCAAACTCCAGGTCGATCTTCACGCGCTGCCCCGATATCTGTCCGAGCTTCGGGCCGCGTTTCGCCTTGCCGCCCTTTACTCGGAGGCCCCGCACTTGTTTGCTCGGGCGGTCAACTGGATTCTCTACGCTCCGGAGTCGAACAACAGAATCGATCTCGCCGCGGCCTGGGTGTGTCCCCAAACAGGCCAAGTGCAACACAGCTTCGCCGGCAATCACGTCGTGGGCGGTCGAATTCATGCCGACGGGACCTGTGAGATGATCCAATCGGAAGCCACGCCGGCCATCGGTCAGACCCGTGCCCCGACCTTCGAATCGAAAACCTTCACGCTCGCGGTCGGGGACTCTCTCGTGATGGCGACCGACGGCGTGGAATCGGCCAAGAATCCGCAAGCCGAAACATTCGGACTGGAAGGACTCAAGGACAATCTCTGCGACGGCCTCGGAGATACGCCTAGCCATGTTCTCAACGAACTGGCGACCGACTTGTCGGACTACGTGACCGGCGGTGAAAATCCCGACGATTCTACCGTGGTCTTATTACGGCGCGAATAGGCGCCCGCCGTCCTACACTAATTCTCGTCCTTGATAATCTGGCTTCCGTAGAGCGATTGGTAAAGCTCGCACCGCTTGATCAACTCCGAATGTGGTCCGGAGTCCACGATTCGCCCCTGGTCCATCACAACGATGCGATCCGCCTGGAGGATTGTTGAGAATCGATGGGCAATGATCAACGCCGTCCGCCCTTGAAGAAACTTCTCCACCGCATCGTGGATCTTCTGCTCACTCTCCGCATCGATCTGACTCGTGGCCTCGTCAAAAATGAAAATCGGTGCGTTCCGCAGAATGGCCCGGGCAATGGCGATCCGCTGTTTCTGTCCGCCGGACAGGGTGATGCCGTGTTCGCCGACATAGGTATTGTAGCCGTCCGGCTTTTGACGAATGAAATCATCGGCGTGCGCCGCCTTCGCGGCATCGACGATCCGTTGCTCCTCCGAATCGAAGTGGTAGTTTCGATCAGGGTGGCGCTTCTTCAAAACGATCCGCCGCAAGAGCCTGTCATCACCATAGGCCACGTTGTTGGCGATCGTGTCGGCGAAAATCACCGTGTCCTGCGTAATCAGACTCATCTGGCGGCGCAACGAGGAAAGCGAGTGTTCACTGGCGTCACGCCCGTCGAACAACAGTTGACCCTCGTCAGGATCGAAGAAACGGATCAACAGGGACAACAGCGTGGTCTTCCCCGAACCGTTCGGCCCCACAAAAGCCACCCGCTCACCGCGTTTCACGACGAGACTGACGCCGTTCAGGGCCGGCCGATCGCTTCCCGGGTATGTAAACATGACATTGCGAAATTCGATTTCGTTCTGAAGTGGCGCAAGTGCCGGTTTCTTGTGATCGTTCGGCTCATGCTCAGGCATCTCGAGCACTTCAAACACCCGATCGAGCGCGGCATTGGCCCGTTGAATCCGGTTGTAAAACGAAGACATTTTTCGCACCGGATCAAACATCCCCGCCATGCAGGCGCCCAGCGTGCCGAACTTCGCAAAGGTCATCTGATCCTCGAACATTAGATGGGCAAAATACAAAATGGCGATCGTCGCCGCGATGCGGCCGATGGTTTCGAAAATCGGACTGGACATGGCCTCGGTCCTGGCAATCTTGAGCTGCTGCTTGAGAATCTGTTGGTCGACCGTAAAAAGATGGCGCCGTTCATATTGTTCCATCGCATAGCCTTTGACGACACGAATGCCCGTCATTGCGCCTTCAAGCGATGCCAACATACGACCGTAGTTCTCCAGCAGTCTCTTGTTCGCTTTGCGGATGAGCCGGCCGAACTTCCGAATCAGCAGCCCGGCCAATGGCGCACTGATCACGGCGATCAACGTGATGCGCCAATCAATCACCAGCGCCACGATGAACACGAAGATCGCCTTCAACGGCTCGCGCAGAGACTTGGCGAAAACGAAGTTCAAACCACGGTAGACGTCCTGGCTGTCCTGCACGAACCGGGAAACGAGGTCACTGACACCGTGTACCGAATAATGGGCGACCGGGAGTTTCAAGACCCGTTCGTACATGCGTCGCCGCATGGCCACGACCGTTCGTCCTGCCACCAGAGAGATCAGATACTCGCCGAAAAACCGGCATACGGCCCCGACCAACCCGATAAACAAAACGACGCCGAGAATAATGGATAACGTCGTCATCTTCGCAGACTTGTCGTCTCCCTGAGGCAGCCAGGACACGACCTCGCGTGCCAAACGCATCGGAGCAGACACAGGCTTTGCCGTAACGACGACTTCATAGGGTCGCTGATCGTCGGCACGAACAAGACCGAGGCGTACCGGCCCATCGCCGTCGTCATGCGCAAGCGCATGCATCAATGCTTTAGGTGTGTCGCGCCGACCTTCCACTTCCACGAGGTGATCTCGTCGCCGCACTTCTTCTCGCGATGCAAAGTCATCCCCGATCCGGACAATGAAAATCACCCCCCCGTCCTCGCCCAAATCGAGATCAAGCCGTTCTTCTACAATCGTCTCATGGACCCACGTCGGGATCCCCTGTTCGCCGGCGATGATCTTGATCGTCGGCAACAAGGCCATAATGTTGATTGAATAAGTCAGGGCAACGAAGACGACACAGACCAGCGCCGGGTAGAGATAGCGCATGTACGGTTTCGAATATCGCAAGACCCGTAGAAAGTGAAACGGCGAACTGCCCTTCTTGGTCGTGATGCCCCGAGTGACGGATGGTCCTTTGATCCCCACGTATTTCTTTACTCCCAACGCACAACGGCGTGTGAATCCTACTCAATGCCGTCCCCAGGTTAATCGCTCGTTCATCATAAAACGATGGCCCGAAGGGGGATGGTACCATTGAATCAATTTCGGGTCCGGCACGAGTCAACAAAACTCGCCCGGGCGTCACCGTCCACGGTCATCTTCCTCCGGACCCCTCGTTTATTTGTTCGTCGCTTGCCATTTTTTCATGCCATGTCAGGCCAATGTGGCAGCGACGGGCTTGTTATCGGCAGCCCCTTAACCATCTCAAGTATCTATAAAAAAACAAGTTATAGCAAGAAAACTCCACCGAACAGTCGCTTGGCACAGGATTTGTACATCCTCTTCGTGAATCGCCGCGACGGTCGCGACGGATGCTAAGAAAGCTTGAAATGGAGGTACCAGCGATGTTACTGCGAAGAATGACACCCGTACCGGGCTTCGGTCTGTTTCGTCAAGACATGGAAAACCTGTTCGATGATTTCTTCTCCCGGTTCGACGGACCGACGCGCCGAACACGCGGATTCCCGCCTTTGAACATCTGGGAAGATGACGAACGTCTTTTCGTCGAAGCCGATGTACCCGGCCTCACGATGAATGACATCGACATCGAAGTCATGGGCAACGAACTCACCATTAAAGGTCGCCGTGAGACGCCGAACGATGAAGAAACCACTTATCACCGACGCGAGCGCGGCATGGGCGAGTTCGCGCGGATGATCACGCTGCCGGTCAACATCGATCCAAACAACGTCGAGGCAGTGCTTAAGAACGGCGTCCTGACCGTGACTCTACCGAAGGCGGAGGTCGCCAAGGTAAGAAAGATCGAAGTTAAAACCGAGAACTAGACCATAACAGTCAGCTCTCATGTGGGAGCAGGAGAAATGACATGACCGCGACAATGATTGAAAAAACGCAAGATAACGCAACCAACGCAATGCCTTCGCATTGCGGGCAAACGTACTTGCCCAAGGTGGACATCCTTGAGAAACCGGATGAACTGCTGCTGATCGCCGACGTGCCCGGGGCGACGGCGGACGGGATCGACGTTGAACTCGAGCACGGCACTCTGACGATTCATGCCCATGTAGGAGCATGTTGCGTCAAGCCGGAGTCGAGCTACCTGCTCCGAGAATACGGCAGAGGCGACTACCATCGAAGCTTCAAGATCAGCGAACACATCGATACCGACAAAATGTCCGCCGAAGTCAGCAACGGCGTGTTGACGCTTCATCTACCCAAGGCAGAGGCCCTCAAACCAAGAAAAATCACGGTTAAGAGCATTTAGTCGTTTGTTTGAAACTGCCGGAACAATGACGGCGGGCGCGACGATTGAAAAGGACGCGAGGATTTCCCTTGCGTCCTTTTCTATGGTCCGCACGCAAATCCTCATCCAATCTAACCGCCCAAATCATTGAATGTAATCGTGATCGCGGTGCGCCCGATCTCGCTGAATCCGATTGAGCGAATCTGCAATGCCGTCAATTCGTCCGGAGGCAGATTTTCTTCGACGACGATCGGACCATACTGGCCGCTGATCCCAAACGTATCATGCCACACGAATGAAAACCAATAAGTGCCGGCCGGAAGAAACACATTCAGCGAATCCATACCATATTCATAGTTCGGATCGCCCCCCGTCGTGCCGAAGGGAACGAAGTCCTCCGCCGCCGGATTTGAATCGACCATGCTGAAGATTTCATGCCCTTCATAGTTGGGTCCGTTTTCTCCAATGGGATTAAAATCTCTCGCGGCCTCCTCGGTGTCAACAATCCGCAGGCTTGCCAAGGCCGGATTGGGCGGATCAGGATTCAATCCCCCCTGGCCCACCACGGTCCTGACGGACGTCACTTCCACATCCGTCAGGAAAACAACCGGCTGCCAAACGACGAACCACGAATCTGGAAAATCGGTGAATGTATTGGAATTCCATGAGATTGCTTCATTCGTGTCCTTTTGACCGTTCGGATAGGTTGTGAAAACCATCTGCGTGCCGGGAACGGTTCCCACAAGTGCTTCCACCAACGGCGCGATATCACCGGTATCGATCAACGTGTCCTGATTCATATCGGCATGGTCGATGTTGCAGAACGAAAACGCGCCGGCATATGCGGAAGGGTCAAGCAAGGCCTGTACAAAAGGGGTGATGTCAAGGCCGCTGACACTGCCGTCGCAATTCAAATCGCCCAAGAGAAAAACGGGAACGGGACGGAATTCGTGCGCGCCCATGTCGATGAGAGAATTCACTCCGTCAGGATTTCCGGTGTCCGCGGTATCCGGATCATCACGAAAACGCAGATCTCCCGTGGCATCGAACGGGATCGGCTCGACGGTGTCTGTATCACCGTCGAGATCAAACGCGTCGGGAGGGACAGCCGTATTGTCGCCTGCATCGATGCACGGCGAACCTGGTTGAAGACGAAGATCGTCGTCCTCGGTGCCGACGATGTCGTCGACACCGTCCGCATCCCTAAAAAGCGGATCGAGACCGGTGTGCCCGGCGCCAGTGAGAGACGACAAACCCTGAACACAAAGGAAGCCCAGACTTGGACTGCTCCCATCGATGAAAATCTGCGCGGATTCGTCGGTCCCTCCCAAATCGGCGTTGTTCCAAAAGATACAATTGCTCACCGTCGAGTCGGCGCTGGAGATCCACAGCCCCCCGCCGTTGTTCGTCGCGTTGTTTTCACTGAACGTACAGTTTAGAACCAAGGCCGTTCCCGAGACGATATGCAGACCTCCGCCATCGCGATCGGTGAGATTGGCCTCAACCCTGTTGCCGCTGAACAGGCAGTTCACAAAGGACGGGCTACCGCTGAAAGAGCCGATTGCGCCGCCTCGTGAAGAGGCCGTATTACCGATAAATGCGCAATTCATCACAATCGCATTGCTATCAGAATTCTGAATTGCTCCACCCGGAGCCAAGGTGCTACCGTTGGGACCGGCTCTATTGCCAATGAACATGCAGTCATCAATCAGTGGATGACTTCGGGAGCTATAAACGCCTGCACCACCACCGGTTGAACCGTCGGCGATATTGCCGATGAACGTGCACGCCCGAATGAGAGGAACCTGCCCGCTAAATTGATCACGGACACGATCGTTGTAGATGGCAGCACCAAATCCTGACGTTTGATTATCGATGAAGTCACAATTCAACAGCGTGCAACTTGCGCGAGAGTTGGTGATTGCCCCGCCTCGGACACTGTGGTTCGCCCGGAAAGTGCAGTCGGCAAAGGTGGGATCGCTATTGCCGGTGTTATAAATCGCTCCTCCCTGCAATGTGGAACTGTTGTCCTCGAACAGACAGTTCTCAAACATCGGACTGCTGTCTAGGTTATAGACGGCCCCGCCTCGGCTCGCGTTGACGTGTTGCCTAAACGTACATTCTTGAAACAGCGGCGAGCTGCCGTTCTCGTTGTTGACGGCGCCACCAGGCGAGCCACGGTTCTGCCGAAAAGTGCAATCGACGACGGTCGGGCTCCCGGCGTCATTATGCATCCCGCTGTCGGCACTATTCACAATCGTAAAACCGTCAAGCCGAGCCGACGTATGGACGCTGCTCCCTGTGATGACATGAGTGCTATTGTCCGTGACTGAGCCGGTGCCGATTTCACCGGTCAAAATGGTCTCATAGACGACGACATCACGATCATCCGGATTCGGCTCTCCCACACCGGCGTACCCACCCAGGATGGAGACACCATTCTCGAGTTGGAACGTCTCATTCGGATGATCGAGTGTCTGATTGACTCCTTGATCCGGGCGATAGGTGCCTGACGCGACTCTTATCACATCACCGTCCACAGCGGCGGCCAGGGCGTCTTGCAAGCTCAGAAAGGCGTCCGTCCAGCTTGTCCCGTTGTCTGCGCCGGCAGCCGCGTCTGAATCAACGTAAATGATCGTCTGCGCAAGTCCGTCCCGAAACCCGGCGGCGACGGTTACAACGATCACCAGAACAGATATGCTGAAAAACCGCATCCCTACACCCCTTACCATGATGGAAAGGACCTAAACCGGTCGTTGTCCCCACCTTCATAAAATACTTGATTCACTACCCGAAGTCGAGAAATAGACTGTCTCCGCAAGTCTATTTTATTCACCGGCCACGTGTCCGAACCCATTGGGGATCAGGTGAAACACCGGAGATGTTTGCTCCGGGCCTCGGACTCCTCGAAATGACGTTGCACACTCATCCGAGTCCGGTTCCAATGTGGCCTGGAAGATGTTCGATTCGCCTCAACCTTATACGTTCGACCGCGTTGTCCGCATGGTGCTTACCACCGCCGTGCTGCTCGCGATCTTCTTTCTGCTTCGATACCTTTCGGACGTCCTCGTGCCGTTCGCGGCAGCGGCGGTGTTGGCGTACTTCCTGCATCCCTTGGTCAGGTTGATCGAGCGCAGCCCCCTGGTGCGCAATCGCGTCATGGACCGATTCGTGAACACGCCGAACAAACAACGAGGGCTCGCCGTGGCGTTCACGTTGCTCGGCGTCTTTGGAATCGGGGCCATCCTGGCGTTGGCTGTTGCGGTGATCTCAATTCACCAGGTCCATCGATTCGAAGGCGAGTTGAAGAATTTGCGCGCTGGAACCCAGCAGTGGTTCGAAGGCATCACGACGGCGCAAGAAGCGGCAACACAGGATCCCGGCACCAAGCGGCCAGGCACAGGTTCCGTGACGACATCCGCTCCGGCCGACGAAAAAGACGAAACCAAAAGCTCATACGGAATTGTCGAACTCAAAGAAGCATGGTCTGAATTCCTGAGTTCGTCGGCGCCGGACCGGTTCGATCGTCTCCGTGAAAAAGTGGCCGGCACGGCCACCGGCACGGCATTGGACCGTGCCGTCGAGTTCGTGCATACGAACACGTTCAACGATCTTGTCCTCGAACTGGTGCGTCGAATCGCAGTGGGCGGCATCACGGTCATAAACTTCGCGGTGGAATTGTTCATCGGAGCGACTGTCGTGCTTGTAATCCTGTTGTACTTGATGTTTCTATTGCTCGATTTTCCGAACTACAGCAAAACGTGGCGTAGTTTCCTGCCGCCGTCCTACCGCGACAACATTCTCGGATTCCTCGAAGAGTTCGAGGTTGTCCTCCGCCGCTATTTTCGGGGGCAGTTCATCATCGCGTCCCTCACCGGGCTTTTTTTCGCCGTAGGTTTTTCAATCATCGGACTGCCCATGGCCATTCCCTTCGGACTGTTCATCGGTGTCCTCAACATGGTGCCGTATTTGCAACTCGTCGCGCTGGTACCTGCCGTGATCCTGGCAATCATGCGATCCATCGGAGGCGACAGCAGTCTTCTGAACTCGTTTCTATGGGTGGGTGTGGTCTTTGCCGTCGTGCAGGTGGTGCAAGACGGGCTCATCACGCCGCGCATCATGGGCAAGGTCACGGGCCTGAGCCCCGTAGCAATCTTGCTGGGCATGTTCATCTGGGGCAAATTGCTGGGCTTTCTGGGCCTGCTGCTGGCGATTCCACTAACGTGTCTCGGCATCGCGTATTACCGGCGGTTTGTCCTGCGACATTCGGAGGAGGAAACTTCGCTGAAGTCCGAACCGCAATAAAACATAGGAACGACGGACAGGCCCATGTATTAGACGGTTACCGATGTTACGTGTACTTGCCTGCGTACCTTTCGTCATTTGCATGATCGGGCTCACCCTATGCTGTTCCAGCAGCCGTGTCTTGCATATCTCGGAAGATAAACAGACCGCATCTTTCCTTGCGTACGGTGATTTTGTCCTAATTCGAGGAGATTGTAAGAAATACAGGTCGTGGCATCGTGGGGAACTCCACCGACGAATCTGTCAAAAAATGCCCAAAGAATACCATTCGCAAGTCCTTCTGAGTGTTCCGCTACTAGAGCCAAAACACATTTTGCAGATCTTCCTTCGAAAATCCGGAATCCAATCCTGGTTCGGTCTCTTTAGTGAGGATTTCCTCGGTCCCCCAAAGGCGCCTCTGATAAGTATCCATGCGCTACACCTTGACGTGCTGACCGCATTACTGGCGATTCCCGTCCTGATCTTCGGAGTTCAATTCGTTTTGGACAAAAAACGTCGAGCCCGATGGAAACAAATCCCTGCCTGCATGTCCTGCGGCTACAACCTCACTGGGATGGTCAACCACAAATGCCCCGAATGCGGAACCCCCATTCCACCGGAAGCCCGCGTGAGATTGGCCGACGCAGAGGCGACTCAACAAAATGCGCCATTCCGTTACAATGCGGCTCAGTCGTCTATCGATGGAGGAGGCAAACAATGAGTCGCAACACCAGTATCGAAACCCTCGAACCGAAATCCGTCTGGAGCATCTTCGCCGGCATCGCCGCCGTGCCGAGGCCGTCGAAGCAGGAGGAAAAAATCCGCGCGCATGTGCACAAAGTCGCCGAGCAGTTCGGGTTTACGGTTCACGAGGAGCCCGTCGGCAACCTCATCATTGATGTGCCCGCGACGCCCGGCCGCGAACAGGTCCCCATCACTGTCCTGCAAGCCCATCTCGACATGGTTTGCGAGAAGAATCGCAGTACGGAGCACGACTTCGATCACGATCCGATCAAACTCGTTCTGGGGGAAGATCGCCCGTCGGGCCGACCGATCGTACACGCCGACGGCACGACCCTCGGGGCGGACAACGGCATGGGCGTGGCGATGGCGCTTGCAGCCGCCGCGTCACCCGACGTCGTCCACGGCCCCCTGGAACTGCTTTTCACGATCGACGAGGAGGCCGGCATGAGCGGGGCCAAGGCCTTGACGCCAGACTCGTTCAAAGGCCGTCGCCTTTTGAATCTGGACTCGGAAGAGGACAATTGCATCTACATGGGCTGCGCCGGTGGCTGCGACACAAACCTGACCTGGGACCTTAAGACATCGGCCGTTGCCGCCGGCTCCGAAGTTTGCAAGGTCGTGGTTGAGGGGCTTCGCGGCGGACATTCGGGAGGCGACATCCATGAAGGTCGAGCCAACGCCATTAAGTTACTGATCCGCACGCTACGACAGGCACCCGGAGGAACATTACAGATCGCCGAAATCAGCGGCGGGAGCAAGCGAAACGCGATCCCGCGCGAAGCCCATGCCATCGTCTCCGGCCCCGCCGGCACCATCGCGGTCTTGCAAGAGGCAGGGGCGACGGTCCGCGAGGAAGCGGTGGCGGAATCTTATGAGGACGGCATCACGATTCGCATCGACCCCGGAGAGGCCGAATCCGTGGCGACACCTGAGGCGACGTCCAGATTTCTCATGGCGATGGCGGCGCTGCCGGACGGCGTGCTGGGCATGCATCCGAAAGTACCCGAGCTGGTTCAAACCTCAAACAACATCTCAACCGTAACGTCCAATTTCAACGGCGGATTGGAAATCGTGGTCGGAACACTGTCACGTAGCTCATCGAATTCACGTATTGACGCTCTCAAAGATCAAATCGTCTCGACCGGACTGCTCGGAGGCGCCGCTGCCGGACATGGCAACGAGTACCCCGGTTGGGAACCCAATGTCGACTCGGCATTGCTGGCCAAATGTCGACGAGTGTATGAAAAGGAGTTTGACGAGGCACCTCATGTTGCCGCGATCCATGCTGGACTGGAATGCGGTATCATCGGCCAGCGAGTCGGTCACATGGACATGGTATCCTTCGGTCCGACCATCGAAGGCGCGCACAGCCCCGACGAGCGAGTCTACGTCGATTCGGTTGCAAAATCATGGAAATACCTCGTGGCCGTCCTGGCAGAACTGTCTCAGGACACACGACCCTGAGAAAAACATGGCCGACAAACTGAAACTACTGTTCCTCTGCACAGGCAATGCCTGTCGCAGTCAGATGGCCGAAGGCTGGACTCGACACTTACGGGGCGAGGTGATCGAGCCTTGCTCCGCCGGGATTGAAGCGCGCGGCCTCGATCCTCGCGCCGTGAAAGTTATGGCCGAGGCCGGCGTTGACATCTCCGGACAATCTTCCAAAACACTTGACCTGACGGAGGCAAGCTTCGATTCGGTGGTGACCGTATGCGGGCATGCACACGAACATTGCCCCGTCTTTCCCGGCCCGACGAAAGTCGTACACGTCGGCTTTGAAGATCCGCCCCGTCTCGCAATGGAAGCCTCCACCGAAGAGGAAGCGTTGAAACATTACCGCAGAGTACGGGACGAGATCAAAGCCTTCGTGCTGAGTTTGCCGGAAATGCTTGACGAGAAGGGATAAGGCGAGTTTCGCCGGAAATCCTTGCGACGCATCCCCTCAAAGGCAACGACACACCTGAAGTGTGTTTCCCGACCGGGAAACTATACGCTCAGGCCGCTGAAGATTGAGGTCAGGCTGGTGAAAATCGATGACAACAATTCGCTAATGAAACCGAAGAAGGCGTCCACAAAACTCTCAAACGTGCCGTTTAGCTCTAACATAATCCGTTCACTCCTTACATCGAAAAACAAACTGTAAGGGGGCCGCAACGACCGCCTCAGGCCGGATCAACCGATGGACCCGACCAGCCCCACCGTTTGTAGTATCGACAAAAAAACCGCCGGACTGCGTTCGTCGTCCGGCGGTGATTCGTTTCTGAGGTCCTGTAAGCGGGATCAAACCGACGCTTCACATGATTCACGGACCCTGAGCTAAAGTAAGACCGCTTAAGACGCAACCTCCCTCGCACAGTTGATGACGGCCTCGTAGTTCGGGTGCTCCGCCACTTCCGGAACGTATTCGGCATACTTAATCTTGTCGTCTGCACCGACCACAAACACCGCCCGAGAGTTAACCCGCAGGTCGGGAATCAGCGTGCCATAAGCCTTGCCGAAAGAAACATCCTTGTGGTCGCTGAGCACCTTGACCTTTTCGGTATCGATGCTCTCGGCACCACAGAATCGGGACATCGCCACGGGGAGATCCACGCTGATCGTATAAAAATCGACGTTGGCCAACCCGGCGGCCTCCTTATTGAACCGACGTGTTTGCTCGGCGCAAACGGGCGTATCCAGAGAGGGAACGACACTGTAGATCCGTGCACGACCTGCGGCCTCGCCGAGCTTGAAGTCCTCGACCAGATTCTTCTTCAACGTCGCGTCAGGGGCGGCATCACCGACCTGAAGCTCCGGTCCCTCCAGGGACAGTGGATTGCCTTTCAATGTGCAGCTTCTGCTCATCTTTCATTCTCCATGTTGTTGAAAGTAGATGGATAGTCCCAATTGGAAAACAAAGGACATCCTAGAAGCCGTGACCAACGAGGTCAACAAAGCCCCGCGGCAGGCCGTCGCGTACGCCCGCTTTTGACTTGCCAAGGCCAACTCCCTAAAATTTCGCCTGAGAACGACATGTCAACCCACTGCGCTTCGCATGCGACCGGCACGCTCCGAAATTGATCGTCTCGGTCATCGCGAGCAAGAAATGAGGAGGAATGATCATCATGGCTGGTGCGGATACGCTTGAGTTCACTGACGCCAACTTCGAATCCGACGTCCTTCAATCTGAAACACCCGTGTTGGTCGATTTCTGGGCAGACTGGTGCATGCCTTGCAGGGCTCTGGGGCCGACCATCGACGAAATCGCGACGGAGTACAAGGACAAGGTCAAGGTCGGCAAGATGGACACCGAAGCCAACCCGGAAACACCGGTGAAGTACAACATCCAATCCATCCCCACAATCCTGTTATTCAGAGGTGGGGAAGTCATTCACAAATTTAGAGGGCTGACGAGCAAAAAAGATTTCCAGGCAGCGCTGGATACGGCCGCCAACGGCTGACACTCGCCGGACCTTTCAACCCGTCACCGGCCAAGCAGTTCTCTGAGCTTGGCGCCGGGGTCATCGGCTGACATTAAGGTTTCACCGACAAGCAAGGCGGTCGCGCCGGATCGTCTGAGTAAAAGAACGTCGTCGCGGGTTCTAATCCCGCTTTCGGCAACAAACGGCGTGCCAGCCGCGAGTTCTCCGGCCAAACGATGCGTGTTTTGCAGATCAACTTGCTGAACTCGCAAATCACGGTTGTTGATGCCGAGCAGTGCTCGTCGCCGTGATCCAATCAGATCACGAACAAGACCAAGCTCGCGTACATCATGGACTTCAACGAGAGAAGCCATCCCAAGGTTGAACGACAACTCGATCCACGCTCCGATTTGTACCGGTGAAAGCACGGCGGCAATCAATAAAATCGCATCCGCACCGGCGGCACGGCTCTCATGAACCTGGTATTCATCGACGATGAAGTCCTTACGCAACACCGGCAGCGACACGACGTCCTTGATTCTCGAAATAAAGGCCAAATCACCCTGAAAATAGGTCCGGTCCGTCAATACGCTGAGCGCCGAGGCGCCGGCCTCTTCATAGTCGCGCGCAATGGAGACGGGATCAAAATCGGGGCGAATCAAACCGGCCGACGGAGAAGCCTTCTTGACTTCCGCGATCAGATGCACGTCGCTGCCGCCGGTAACCACCGCTGAGAAGAAATCGCGCGGATCGGCCATCGGAGCGATGTCACGCTTCAATGCCTCAACCGGGCGCCGTCGCTTGGCCTCGGCCACCTCGTCTAGTTTGGTCTCGATGATTCTTTCCAATATAGTGCCGACCATGCAAACTCTCGATCCTTCGACTCGACAAACCGTGCCGGGAATAGCTCGGTTCAATGACCCTGTTTTTCTTACTGTACGTACAAACGCACTCGGGTGGCAACCTTCTCCATGCCGTTTGAACTGACGCCCATCGATTACGCCGAAATCGCGATCATCGCCGCAGGCGTGATGATCATTCTTTCCGTGGCGCTCCACGCCCTCCGTCACAACCGCCTGAGTGAATTCCTGCAGCTCCCGAAAGGCCCGGAGCATAATCTTCAGCCGGTGGACCTGCTCATCACCGGTTTTGCGTTCACATCCATGTTCATCGTCGCCTACAAATTCTGGTCGATTTTTTTTGAAACGCCTGTCACTTCACAACCTGCATCGCAGCCCTCGGAATCTGAACTCGTCGAACCGCAAAAAACACTCGCTGCGATTACAGGACACGTCGTGAACTGTGTCATTCTATCACTCATCGGCTGGGATCGTTTCCGACGAAACCTGGCCAACTGGGGGATAAGCTTCCGCTCCATGCCCAGGCAGGTGTATCGGGCCGTCATCTGCTACATCGCCATATGGCCCGTCTGTTACGGTGCACTTTACCTGGCGATTTTCGTACACGTCTGGCTGTACGGGGACACACCGCCGGAACATACGGCCATCGAAACACTAAAAGGTGTCGAGACACCCATCTGGATAAAGACCGCCACGATCGTCAGTGCCGTCGGCCTGGTTCCGATCTTGGAAGAATTGTTCTTTCGTGGACTGCTATTGCCGGCCTTGTCCAAGTGGCTTTGTTCGGAATGGAACGCGATCCTGCTAAGCGGCCTGATTTTCGGCCTCGTCCACATTCCCCTTTATCATCACATACCGGCACTCATCATCTTTGGCATCCTCTTGGGTTATGTCTATGCAAGAACCCGATCTCTCACACTGGTGATTCTGATTCACGCGGTATTCAACGCAAAAACGATTCTTTGGTTATTTTTGATGGAAGGGGAAAAGGGATAGGGAGGGGAAAGGGGAGAAGGGACCAGGGGAAAGATTCGGGGCAAAAACCCCTGGTCCTCCGTCTCCATTCCCCCTTTGCTGATAATGGAATGGAGAAACGGAGAGAGGGGATCAGGGGAAGGACGCGGAACATAAATCCCCCGATCCCCATTCCCCTCTTCAATAAAACAACGTCACCAAAAGGTGTGGTTCCTTGGTCTTGCCTTCGAATGTACCGACGGTCGACGCCGAACTCTTGATGAAAATATCCGGATGGGAATCAAGCCATTCGTTGATCTGCTCGTCCATGTGGGCCAAGCCGGCCTCCGTCAACTTCCCATGGAAGGTTCTCACCCTTGTGGCGGGTTCATTGTGAGAGGCCAACGGTCGCTTGTAACCCTCCTCTTTGTGGACACCCGCCAACGTGCTGCCTTCGGAAAAGCTGCGAATTTGCGTGGGGCCGCCCGCCGTCACTTCATCATCGCTGACCAACGATAGCGTTTCATCGGCAATGTCTTTTCCTTCCGTCACAGGCGGGATCCAGACCGTGCCCTGTGACGCACCAATCACCTGAGAGCTCGCTCCCTCCTGAGTCGGAGTCGCCGGCGCGGCCTGAGACTTCAGGGCTTCATTACGGGCCTCCATCAGCTCCTGACGCTTCTGATCCACGCACTTCGGACAGAGCAAAACTCCGGCTACCAGTCCGGCTTGCCGGCCCACGATCTGATCGGCGGTGATCGCTCCCCCGCAACCTTGACAGGTCTTGTTTGCATCCTGGGTCATCGTATCAAACCTCCTGGCGGTCCAAAATCTCCCGAACGAAAATTCGAACCCGCCGTACATGGCGACCTTGACACGGACTCACGCCGACGAACACAAGTATAACCTAAAAAACGTCCCGGAACAACAGGCGGATGCGGATAAAAAATACCTGAGTCTTAATGTTGAATGAACCCGCCGGCCTTCCGCTCATTGAACGAAGAGGTCCAAGATACTTCGAATCGCGATAATCGCCGTCATCACGACTCCGGCAACCCCCAAGAGTGCTGAATAAACGATCAACAAAGGGGATTTCAACCGCGTAAAAATAAGAGCCTGCATGGACGCGAGAAGCATCGCGGCGATCGCAGACAACGGCATCCGCCATGCGGCAATGTCTACGACGGCCAAAAGAACCAATGCGCCAAGCGATCCGTATCGACGATAACGGTTGGCCAGCTTCATCCACTGGGCGGAAACCAGCATGACGACGAAAACACCGGAGCCGGCAGCCAACGCCCAGTACCACGGCCAGCCGTCACGCCCACGAAGTATGCAAACATGATACACGGCAACAAATGAAGCAAAGGCCAGTAGAAGCCACCTCAAAATCAGAAATCGATTTCTCGCAACCCAGTCCAAGGGCGACTTGCCTGCGACGGCCGACAAAGTCGGAAGCGGACGGGCGTCGGCCTGGACGGTGTCCGCTTCCTGCGAAACGAATCCCCCGCCGACGGCATCCTTGAAATCCAGCCGAAGACGATACTCGCCGATGGTCAAAGACTCTTGAGACTTGAGACGCCCCCGCGTCACACAGGAGTTCCCGATCCACGTGTCACTATCCGCCGACAGGTCTTCCACGTCCACGCGGCCATTGGGCGAAAGAAAAAGTCTGCAATGCGTCTCCGCCAGCGCGTCACTTTCCAACGACAACCAGTTGGCGGCGGCCTTTCCAAGGCGAAGCTCCTCGCCCACGGGCATGACGAACTGTTCGCCAACCCAATAGGGTCCTTCCATCACCGTCAAAACCGCGAAGTACCTCTGCTCGGCGTTCTCGACTTCGAGGGTCAGTTCCCGTTGACACCGCGGACAGGCAAGCGTGACCACGACCTCCAGATGATCACAATCCACCGGATTTCCGCAGGGGCAGCAGACTAATAGCGCCATGGGGCCGAACCTCCCGTTGGCGTGACATGGACTCCAGCTTCGAACACACTCAGATCGGCTAATTGTAGCAACTATGACTCCATGTCAATATGGCTCGGGCGGGCGAGATGTTCACGCTTAATCTACAGAAACTGATCGACCGATAAAAAGGAGGGAGTCCCTGCGCGGCTTTGGCGTGCAGGGCGCAAAACCTGCGAGTGCCCCTCATGATCTACGCGGCGATATCGATCTGGTTGATGACTATTGTGTTGCTCGCGTGGCTCGTTCACCACCTTTGGACCACCATCATCAAGCCCAAAACGGTTCACTGGCTCTTGTTGCCCGGCACATTCGTAGCTCAAACCGGCCGCACGATCGCGTTGCTCCTCACGGGAGCCAAGATCAACAACACGGCCCTGATGGAAGACGATGAGCAAGGAGCCCCCGCGACGGACCCACACTACGAACCGAAAATCCCGGTTTTTGGGCCCGTGATCGTCGGACTGTTACCCATGCTGGCAACCGGCGTAACGATCTATTTCCTCATCGTGAAGCTGGGAATGCCGGTTGTCATGGCCGCTCCGCAGGACCAGATTTCATCAGACCTGCCGACGACCATGTCCGCCTTCTGGGACCAATTGAGGGCGTTGATTAATCAAGCGGAGGGCACGCTAAACGCAGTCATGGCCGCCGAGATGACCTCCTGGAAGTCCGCCGTCTTCGCCTATCTCATGATCTGCCTGACCGTGCGACTGGCCCCCTTCTCGGGCAACGCACGCGGCCATTTCGGAGCAATCATCGCGACCGGCGGAATGCTTGCTCTGATCGGTACGCTCAGCACCAAACCCGCGGAAATGATTGAGCAGGCCTGGCCACTCATCTCCCTGACCGTGGGTTGGCTCTTGATACTGACGATGATCAGCCTTCTAACGCGAGGCGTCGTTTCAATCATTCAGTCGATTCTGAATTGGGAGTAAAGAAACCGAGGCCGACTTCGTCGGGCTGGCACGCAAAACAGGGCCGCAAAATCATGCTTCACAAACAAGCCGTTTCCGACGACCCCGCTCCTGATTATCGTCGCAAGATTGTGACGCCCGATCAGCTCCGTGAAATCGTGGCGACACTCCGTGAAAGCAATCCTGAGGCAAAATTGAAGGTCGTCCAATGTCACGGTTGTTTCGATATTGTGCACCCGGGACACATACGATATTTGCAATTTGCCAGATCTCAAGGTGACCTGTTGGTCGCATCAATCACCGGTGACGCGCTCATTGACAAGGATTCCCACCGGCCATACATCCCCCAGGAATTACGAGCAGAGAACCTCGCCGCGCTGGAACTGGTGGATTACGTGATCATCGATCCTCACCCCACCGCGTGCGCGCTGCTCAAAATCATTCGCCCCGACATCTACGTCAAAGGCCATGAATATGCGACGAGCAATGACCCCCGATTCCTGTCGGAGCGTGAGGTCGTCGAGTCCTACGGCGGACGCGTCATCTTCTCAAGCGGACAGGTCGTGTTCAGTTCGAGCCGTCTCGCTGAAGCCATGTCACCAAGTGGTGTCAGCTTCTCCGCCGGCAACGAGTGTTCTGAAATGGGTGATTTGCCCGCCCAGCGCCTGAGCTTGTTATGCAAACGACACAACGTGGACCAGCAGGTCTTGTCCGATCTTCTGAATAAAATGTCCGGTCGTCGAGTCCTGATTCTCGGTGACGTCGTGGTTGATCGTTACGTGCTGTGTGACGCCAATAACATGGCCGGCGAGTCTCCCATGATGTCACTCAAACAACTGTATGAAAAGGACTATCTGAACGGAGCCGCGATGATCGCGACTCAGGTCGCGGCGCTCGGCGCCAAACCGATTCTGATCACCACATTGGGACAGGACCGCCTATCCAAGTGGACGCTCGGAGTTCTCTCCCAGGCAGGCGTGTGTGTCCAGAAAATCCACCACCGCCCACACGCTCGAATTCAGGTCGAAGAAAGAGCGAGTGATGATGCTGGAATCCATGCTTTTGAGACGGCCTCACTGCCCATCAGAACTCGGTTTCTTGTCGACGATCAGAAACTGTTCAGGATCGAGCACGCGAATCTCCACACGCTGGACTCTGTTGGCGAACGCGAAGTGGCGGCTCTGGTCAAAGCCCAGGTCGTACAGGCTGACGCCGTCATCATCTGCGACGGCGGCTACGGCTTGATCACGCCCGGCCTATTAAGGCAGGTGGAGCCGCTGTTGCGAAAGCGCGGACCGTTTATCGCGACTGAGCCCCCTGAGTGTCAGAGCAACCTGGCGGCACTCAGAAACCTCGATCTGTTGTGTTGCTCCGAACAGAAATTGCGTCGGGCCATGAACGATTTCAATGACGGTCTATCATCGCTTGCATACCGAATGCTTGAGCTCACGCAGGCCGGACGAATGCTGGTCACACTCGGCAAGCGCGGCCTGGTCACTTTCAGCAGACCGTCAAACGATCGCGCATCAGACGAATGGCGCGGCCGTCTGCTGAGCGAACACTTGCCCCCGGTTTCGGATCGTATCATCGACCGGTTGGGTTTCGACGAAGCTTTGTTGACGGCGGCAACGCTGGCCTCTGCCGTGGGTGCGAACCTGATGCAGGCCGCCTACCTCGGCTCACTCCTGGCTGCCACTCAAGCCACCAGGCCCGGGCCGGTGCCGATCTCCGACGTAGACATCCGCAAATGCATCCAGCATCGTCCGGAGTTGCATTCGATAAAGAGAGCACCCCACGGTCAACGCTCTGGAAAGCAGAAACAATTAGAGATTCCCGTATGAAACAATCTCGCTGCGATTGCAGTCTGATTATCCCGACCCGTGATCGCCATGAAATTCTCTCGGCAACGTTGGGCCGAATCATGCGCCTGACGGATCAGCATTTCGAGGTCATCATCGTAAACAACGGCTCGACGGATCGAACACCATCGTTGCGCAAACGGTTCACGTCCGTGCGGTGGATCGACCTCGATCGTAATCACGGTGCGGCGGCACGCAATGTCGGTGCAAACGCCGCACGAGGTCGTATCATCTTCATGCTGGATGACGATAGCTGGCCTGAGGACGGCACCATCGAACGAGCCGTCAACTTGTTCGACCGGCGGGCCGACCTCGGCGCAGTGGCCTGCCGGGTGCGACTGACGGACCCGCCTTCACGTCATGACGCTGGCGGCGTACCGGGAATATTCTTCAATTGCGGCGGTATCATCCGGCGAAGCGCATTCGTGGAAGCCGGAGGTTTCCCTGCTGATTTTGTTTATTACGTCGAAGAATACGATCTCTGTTGCCGTCTCTGGCAGCAAGGATGGCACATTGAGCCGCGCGGCGATCTTCAGGTCCGGCATCGTCGTGTCAGCACCAATCGCGACAACAATCGCATGTTGCGTTTGTTGGTTCGTAATAACCTGAGGCTTTGGGAAAAATACGCGCCCCCAGACCAACTCGACGACTTGATCGACAGTTCGGTCGACCGTTACCTTCGCGTCGCGCAAAAAGAGCAGGCTTTGGAAGGTTTTTGCATCGGACTCCAGGAAGGAAGCGCAGAAATCGCCGGCGGTTTGATCAAGCGGCACCCCATGTCGACGGATCGTCTCGAAAAAATGTTCGGCCTTCCCACGGCCAAACGCGTAGTGAGGCGCTGGGCCGATAAGCACAACATCAGAAACGTCGCCGTCTGGTCACGAGGCAAGGGATGCGAACAATTATTAAAAGTTCTGAATTTGGCTGGCATTCACACCGACGCCGTCTATGATGAGGCGTGTGTGGATCAATGCTGGCGACAGATTCCACTTCGCAGGCAAGATCTATTCAACCCGGAAACAGTGGACGGCATCGTGGTTGGATCACTTTCACCCGGAGTCGCGGAAGACCTTCGACGCGCTCTTTCGGAACGATTTCATCACATGCCCGTAGTATCCGCTGCTCCGTGGACTGAAGAACCGGTACCGTTGGCACTCGCCGTCTAATTTCTGAAACAAAGGTTCACGGGCGACTGATCGTCGTTCGCGATGCGTACAGTCCTTTTTCCTAAGACGTCATCGTCGAGTAGTCGATTCTGGCAGTTGCGGAAACTTCGACGGAAGAGATACATCTTTGAACCGTAGAAAATCTCAAATCAGACCTTTGTTGGCGGCGCGGCTGAAACCACTGCGACGTCCGCCAAGCTACGGCGCACTGCGATCAACCACTCCCGCTTTGTGTATCAGCCGCGACACCGAATCGCCGGACGTGCAATCACTGTCATCCGCTTCCGATAATTGCATCGCGGCCCTAGAACAGGTCCGTCAAATGACTTCGGCGTTGCAGATCGCGCAAGATGGTGTCGAACGAATTCAGCAACACTTGCAGTGCATGAACGATCTGGTTCAGAGCAAGAACGTCCACCACGACGAAATCGACCGGGAAATCCAGGCCATCGACCAAATCGCAAATTCGACCGACCCGCGCGGCAATCGATTGTTGGATGGCACATGGTCCGTTTCCGTCGCAGACCCCGCCGGAGACGGCGTGCGAAGCCTGCGAATTCCCTCCTTGCGCTGCACCGATCTTGGTCATGAAGGAATTGGAGGATTCGTCGTTTCAATAGCGACCGATGGCGGACAAACAGACATTCTCTCTCGAAAGCTGGCCATCATTCGATGTGCCATACTCCAAACGGCCTCGATTCACGAAGAGTTATCAGCCTTTCTGACAAATGTTGCGAATCCGCTGATCGACGTCCTGGAGATCGCAACCGCAAACGCGAATGCTGCGCAGGTCACGATTCAGGACACCGATATGGCCTGTCAGGTCAGCCGCCTCACCAAGCTCGACGCGATGATGCACGCCTGTCCGGACTCACCCAAAAAACATCTTCAAAATTTTTCCGATCCGGAAATCCTCCGACAATCTGCCGGAACGAAACGACTGTCTGATAATAACCAGCTAGATTGAAAGAAAAAACGGAATTTGCGCCTCGTCATTCCGCATAAGGCCGGAGCCGTGGTCGGACCGCTAGGGAAACCCCGCAAAGTTCGTTTAGGACTAATGAAAGTCCCATCAGAAGCGGCCCGATAGCAAGACCGGTCACACGCGAGATTGTGCTCGCGGGCCAACGAAAATTCTTTATCACGTCCGGGGGGCAATTTGACGATCCGGACGTAAGCGTCTCGAAAAGAAGCGGTCCACCGGAAGGAACGCAACTCTCTTGAGACGTCGATGGAAATTCGCCGACCTTCGAGTATCGAAGGAAGAGCAAGAAGGCACGCACGTAAGCGTACCTACCTCGTTCAGGGAAACTTGACGAGGACGTTCAGGGAGGAACCGATGAGTCGCATCAACACCAATGTCCCGGCACTGCAGGCCATCCACCAGTTGACGGCCAACAATCGTGATTTGACAAGAAGCCTGGAGCGTTTGAGCACCGGTCTTCGGATCAACCGCGGTGCGGACGATCCGGCGGGACTTATCGCTTCGGAGTCTCTGCGTTCCGAGATTCGCGGGCTGAGTACAGCCGTCAGCAACTCTGAACGTGCGATCAACGTCATCTCAACGGCGGATGCCGCCTTGGGAGAGGTATCCAAGCTCTTGCTGGAGATCAAAGGCCTCGTGACCGAGACCGCGAACGACGGCGCTTTGTCCGACGACGAAATCGATGCCAATCAGCAACAGGTCGACTCTCTCCTCGTCGCGATTGATCGAATCGCGAATTCCACGCAATTTAACGGCAAGAAGCTGCTGAACGGTCAACTCAGCTACACCATTGAGAACCAGGACACGTCCAATCTTGCCCGTTTGCAGATCTTCGGAGCCAGAGTTCCCGACGGCGGCTCCCTGGCTGTGAACCTCCAGGTGACGCAATCTGCTCAAACCGCGGCCCTGACCATTGGCGTCGGCGGCACCACGGGTATCACGGGCGGCGGCGTCTTGTCCACCGGCAATAACATCACGCTGGAGATCCAAGGGACCAGAGGCACGGAGCTGTTCAATTTCGCCAGCGGCACGACGATCGCGAACATTGCCGCAGCGGTGACTTCCAGAGCGAACCTGACAGGTGTCTCCGCGGTTGCCAGCGCAGGCGGTATTTCCTTCAACAGTACGGGATTTGGCAGCAACGAGTTTGTCGCGGTCAACACCATCAGCGGCCTCTTCGATACCAACCCCGGCGACCAGGGAGACACCAGAGACAACGGCCGGGATGCCCAGGTCTTTATCAACGGACAACAAGCCTCTGTGGACGGCCTTATCGCCAGAATACGAAGCGGCGGCCTGGACCTTGAGGCTGATCTCTCGCAGGCCTTCGGCACAGCCGTCGGTTCCGACTCCTTCAACATTACCGGCGGCGGCGCCAACTTCCAGATTGGGCCCGACGTCAACGCTAACGGGCGAATCAGCCTTGGTGTCACCTCCATCACGACGGCGAATCTGGGTGATGTCGCCAACGGGTTCTTGAACTCGCTCGGTACAGGAGGCACCGCCACTCTGACGGATCCTCAGAATCTGCCCGCAGCGGAGCAAATCGTTGGCGCTGCGATCGGTCAGATCTCCAGACTGAGTGGACGGTTGGGAGGATTCCAGGCCAACCAGGTTGAAACCAACCTTAATAGCCTGCGAGTCGCCCTTGAAAACGTCACGGCCTCCGAGTCGGCGATTCGCGATACCGACTATTCGATCGAGGTCTCGAACCTCACGAGGGCGCAAATTCTGCTTCAATCGACGACGCAGACCCTGGGAATTGCAAACACGATTCCCCAAAGCGTCTTGTCGTTGCTCGGCTAAGGTTTGAAAGAATCGCGCAATCTTTGAAGGCGATTTAACTTCAAGCTGCCAAGGAAGCGACGCAGGACGCGCCCGGTTGAACGCGAGCGAATCGCGTCAGACTCTGCTCTCGGAAGCCACGCGCGATTCTACCGATACATAGAGTGCTCTGCCGTCGACCCACCGGCGTTCCGAAAGTGTCGCCGTCAAGCAAACCGGACTCAACCCGTCCGGACCTGGAGGCAACCTAATGTCGGCATCACCCGAAAGATCCAAGTGTATTAAGCGAGGCCTGGTCTTGACGTGCTACGTCGACGGGCGAAAACGATTTCGAGCAATCTCGATAAACGCGAACGGCCAAGGCACAACGCCGAGAGCCATCTCCGACGCTCAAACAGAAAGAACAACGGCCAATGCCCGTGTCTCAGCGCCCATTCCGACACGTCGTCGGGGGCAATGACACACGCCGGCTCGCATGGCCGGGCAGAAAAAATAACGGCGTTTCCAAGTCCCTCCCGAATTCGGTCGGGACAAATACGCCAGGGGCAACAGCCATGTCCACGATCTCCAGCGGCGTAGGACTCGTCTCCGGACTTCCCATTCAGGAACTGGTCGATTCGCTCATCCAGGTTCAACGCAACCCCATCAATCAATTGCAGGATCGACTGGGCGTCCTCACGGCACGTCGCACGGCCCTGCTTCAGCTTTCAGCCCAGCTTCTCTCCCTCCAGAACACCGCCACCCAGTTCGGCAAATCCGATTTCTTTCAAAGCGCCGCCGTCAGCAGCAGCAACGAATCGGTTATTCTGGCCTCAGCCGAACCGGGAGCCGTACCGGGCGAATACACCTTCAACGTGCGCAATCTCGCAACCACCCACCAGCTCATCTCCGCCGGTTTTGCCGACGATGACGCCCTCGTCGGTGCGGGAACTCTCACGCTGGAAGGAGCCGCCGGCCTCCTGAATCGGCCGACCGATTTGAGCGCGCTCAACGGCGGACAAGGCGTCCAGGTCGGCAAGATCAAAATCACCGATCGAGCGGGAAACGACGCAACGGTCGACCTTATCACCGCCAAAACCATTGACGACGTCACAAACGCAATCAACACCACGACCGGCATCAACGTCCAGGCTCGTGTCGATGGTGATCGTTTGATCATCGAGGACCAATCCGGAGGCACCGGCAATCTGACAATCTCGGAAGTCGGCGCCGGGCGCACGGCGACCGACCTCGGCATACTTCAATCCGTCGCCGCAAACGAACTGTTCGGCGACACCATTGTTTCCGTCTCCGAAGAAACGAGCCTTCGGCAACTGAACGACCGGAACGGAATACGGACGCGTGACGGCCTGGACGATTTCGAAGTTACGCTGGCCAACGGCCAAACCCTGACGTTCAACCTGTCGGAGGTCATTCGCCCGGATACGCCACTTACGCTTCTCAATAACGGAAATGGCGTGCCCGGCGGTACGATCCGAATCACGGATCGGGCAGGCCGATCAGCAGAGGTCGACCTGACCGGAGCCGCCACGGCCCAGGACGTCCTGGACGCGATCAACAACGCGAGCGGCGTCAACGTCACGGCCTCGATCATCGGAACGCAGTTCACCATCGAGGACAATTCCATCGCCGATGGGGAAACCGCCGCGAACGACCTGTTGATTGAAGACGTCGACAGCACAACGGCCGAGGCTTTAGGACTTGCCGGCTCAACCATCAGCAGTACACTCAACGGCCGAGACGTCTACTCGGTCGATTCCATTGGGGACATCTTACGAGTCATCAATCTGGATCCCGATAATGGCGGTCAGTTGACAGCCTCCATCTCTACGGACGGGTTTGGCATTACGCTGACGGACACGACCAGCGGGTCCAACGTCCTTACCGTGACCGCACTAAGCGACTCCCAAGCCGCTGAAGACCTTGGCCTGCTCGGTCCGGTCACTGGGAACACCGTCGCCTCACGGCGGCTCGTGGCGGAGCTGAACACGGTCCTCTTAAGATCCCTGAACGGCGGTCGAGGCGTCGATCTGAGCGACTTGCAGATCACGGATCGAAACGGCGTTTCTCATAGTGTCGATGTGTCCAACGCGGTCACGCTGTCCGACGTCATCGATGCCATCAATGCGGCACCCACGTCCATCACAGCCGCCGTCTCATCTTCAGGGCTCGGAATCGAATTGATCGACACAAGCAACGGAAGCGGCAATCTCGTGATCGCAGGAACGACTGCCGTCGATCTCAAGCTGGACGTCAACGACACCGTGGATCGAGTCGAAAGCGGCAATCTCCAAAAACAATATGTTTCCGCGGCCACGCGACTGGAAGACTTCAACAACGGAATTCCACGAGGCAGGTTCCGCATCACGGACAGCAGCGGCCAATCGGCTGTCGTCGACCTGTCCCAGGGTGATGAAAAAACACTGCAAGACGTGATTGACGAGATCAATTCCCGTCCGACGGATATCGAGGCCAGAATCAATGACACGGGCGACGGCCTGATTCTCGTTGACACCGCCGGTGGCTCAGGCGTGCTGTCCGTGGCCGAAGAAGGCGGTGCCGTAGCCAAGGCACTAGGAATTCTCGGAGAAGCAGCCGAAGGCGAAACCCAAATCGACGGATCATTCGAAACACGAATTGAGATCAGCGCCAACGACACATTGAACGACGTGCTTACGAAGATTCGAAACAGCAACGCGGATGTCAACGCATCGATCATCAACGACGGTTCGGCCGGAAGGCCTCTCCGACTGAGTTTGACAAGCACACAATCCGGCCGTGAGGGAGAACTTGCGGTCGATACGGGAAAAACAGGACTGTCCTTCGATGTCCTGGCTGAAGCGCAGGACGCGACGGTCGTCTTCGGATCGGTAGACGCAGATAAACCACTCGTTCTCACAACGTCGTCCAACACCTTAGACGGTGCCGTCTCAGGTGTTCGGCTCGACCTGATCGGCGCGGCCGAGGAGCCAGTGACCGTTTCCGTGACGCGAGACAATGACGCGATTGTCGAACAGTTTCGGGACTTCGTCACAAACTTCAACGCTCTCATCAGCACGCTTGACGATCAGACCAGCTTCGATCCCGAAACCGAGGTTCGCGGAATCCTTCAGGCCGATGCGACGGCTCGACGCATTCGCCAGTCGCTGACCGGCCTGACGGCCAGAACCGTCTCAGGTCTTCCAACGACACTGAACCGTCTGGGCAGCGTCGGCATCACGCTCGGCAGCGGATCCAGACTTGAACTGGACGAGAATAAGCTTCGCGAAGCACTGGTGAATGACCCCGAAGGGGTTGAAGAACTCTTTACCCTGGAAGAAACGGACGACGACGGAAACGTGATCCGAACGGGACTCGGCGGAATCATCGAAGCGGAAATCGATCGTTTGACCGACAATGAGACCGGTGCAATCCCCCTTAGGGAAGAATCGATTCAAACCTCTGAAGACCAATTGAACGAACGAATCGACCAGCTTGAACTGCTGCTGGATCGGCGGCGAGAACGTCTCCTCGATCAATTTACAGCCATGGAGGCAGTTATTGCGCGTCTTCAGAGTCAACAGTCCGCCCTATCGGCACTGAGCGCGCTGGCACCGGCCTCATCCGGCATCCAGGTCTGATTTTCGGATCATGGCGCAACTCGTCATGCTCGCCGCGGGAAGACAGAAATTCATTCTTTCGCCATTTCACCTGCTCTATTCGAAACTCGTTGCGTCCGATCACCGATGCATTATTCATCATGACACAGGATGCCAAAAATGAGTACCTGCGCAATGCGGTCATGACCGCGACGCCGGAACAGCTTCAATTGATGCTGTATGACGGCGCGATCCGGTTCGCAAACCAGGCCCACGATGCCATGGCCAAAGGCGATTTGGAGACCAGTTGTGAAAAGCTCATTCGCGCTCAGAACATTGTTCTGGAAATGCGCAACGGTCTCCGCCATGAGGTCAACCCAAAGCTTTGTGAACAGATGGCCGCCCTTTACAGTTTCATCTATGACCGATTGGTCGAAGCCAACATGAAGCGAAGCCAAACGGCCATCGAGGAGGCCTTGAAAATCCTTCATCATCAACGTGAAACCTGGCAGATGTTGATCGACAAGACCCGCAATGAGGAACACGCCTCTTCGCCAACGGCTCGTTTGGAAGATACCCCTATCGAAAGCGGCACGACGCTCAGCCTGGAAGGTTAATCATCGCCTGCTACAGGTCACACCCCACGGGCTCGTCGGGGTGGCGAAGCCTGCACCCTCCGCCGATAATGAACGCGTCCCTCGTCTTGACATCCAAGTGCTCGAACACCGAGTCCGATAGAAACGTAGAACAAGACATAAGCCGACTAAATCGCTCGCAATAAGGGAGAACGTGATGGCACAGCGCTCCACACACCGTACTTGGTTGTTCATGATTCTTTTCGTCATGGCCGCGCCGATTCAAGTGCTCGCTCAGGTGCCCAAGGAAGGCGAGATCAAAGCGGCGCCCAATCCGGAAAAAATGTTGGAAACGGCATTATCCAAGATCGATTCGGGCGATATTGCCGAAGCATCGCGACTGTTTCAGCGGGCGTCTCGACTGAAACCGACTCTGAACAAGCTCAAACTCCTGGAAGGACTGCTGTATCTGGAAGACAAACGCGGAGCCGACGCTCTTTTTGTTCTGGACCAATACAACAAGACGAAAGAGGGCGAAGAAGATTATCGGGGTTTTGCCGCCGTAGGCCGGATGTACCTGGAGACACGTCAACATCCCCTGGCGACCTGGCAGTTTGAGAAAGCGGTGAAATTGGCTCCTTCCGTCGAAAACGGAAAGCCTGTTCTGGCACAGATCACCGCGGACCTCGCCATGGCCTACGCCGGTCAGAAGAGAATGAAAAAGGCGATTGAAACCGCACAGAAGGCCGCGAGCAGCGCCCCCAATGACGGCGAGATTCAATTGCGGATGAGCGAAATCGCGTTGATCGCCAACGAACCCGAGTTGGTCGTCGGTTCCATTGAACGCGCGATCGCAGTCTTCAGCGGCAAAATTCGAGACGACGCCTTCAACGAAGATGCCCATGAAAAATTGATTCGTTGCTATGAGGTCATCAAGAGCCTTTATGCGTACTACCTCAGAACCGACCCTGAAAACGGCGAGCATTACCATCAGGTCGCCAATGTCCTGATCGATCAGGCGGAAGCCGAACGTCGCCTTGCCGCTCTGACTGCTCGTAATTTGATCATCAGGGCGATTGAGAAGGATCCGAAGAACACCGCTTGGCAGCTGTCCGCTGCACGGCTTGAACTCGAACTGGGTGGAATGGGTGAAGCGAAGGAGCGTCTGGAGAAAGTGCTTCAAAACGATCCTGAAAACCAGCAGGCGATTCAACTGAAACAGCGAATCGAATCACGGAGTCCGGGTCCCAATCAGCCCTGATATGAACGACAAAACGCCATCATCCGCTTCTGATGACTGACAGTGTCAATATAGACGACGATTGAAAAACTCCGATGCAGGAATTGCGCAGATCCAGGCGATTCTTGCCTGAAATACGGAGTCTACCTACGAATACAATGTCATTCCCCACAGCAACTTATCGTCACAAAACATCGGCTGGAAATCTCAAGATTGTCCTCTTCTCACGTCGATAGATTCACGTCGGCTTATCGGACAAAACACAAATCGATTGTATTGGTGTGATAACTAATTCGGCCACGCCCAGCAGCCGATAAGCATCACAGTAGGCCCCTGCGTCCATGCCCGAAATGACAAAATGCAAAGGTCCAGCCTGAACGGAGTGAGCACCGTGACGCTTCCTGAATTCCGAAAATGCCTGATTCTAATCACGATCGGTCTTGTCGTTTGTGAAACGGCTTGCACCGAAACCAAACAAGGCAGAACGCCTCCGGAAATCCGGCCGGCTCCGCCGGAACCCGAGGCAAGCAGAAATCTAAATCCGTTTGATCAAGACAGCAGTCAATACACGACGTTCGAAGGCAAGGCCGCAACGGACCTTCGGCAACACACGACACCGAGTGAAGGGTCCGATTTTGATCCCGACATCGACCCGTCAGGCAAAAAGCTCGTCTACGCCTCGACGCGACATTCTCCGAACAGCCACCTTTACATCAAGTCCATCACCGGCGCGACCATCACCCAGATCACGGACGGGCCGGTCAACGATACCCAACCCGAGTTTGGCCCCGACGGAAAACGAATCGCCTTCGCCAGTGATCGCGCCGGCAATTGGGACATCTGGCTGGTCGATGCCAATGGACGCAACCCGACTCAGATTACCTACAGCCCCATGCCGGAGCTCCACCCCAGTTGGTCACCGGACGGAAAGCGACTGACTTATTGCCGAATCAACACGAGAGAAGACCGTGGAGAGCTCTGGATCGCCGAACTGGAGAAACCGGGTTTGAAACGCTTGATCGGCGAAGGCCTTTTCCCGGCCTGGTCGCCCTCAGGCGACAAAATCGCTTACCAGCGAGCGCGAATCTGGTCGAGCCGCTGGTTCAGCATCTGGACCCTGGACATCAAAGGCGATGAGGTCCTCTTCCCGACGGAAGTCGCCAGCAGTCCCAATACGGCGCTGATCTCGCCGGCCTGGTCACACGATGGAACGCAGCTCGCTTTCTCCTTTGTGGAATCACGAGAAAGGAACAACGCCGGCCCGACCACGGAAGGCACGGTCGCCGCGACTCAAACGACTGTTCACTCGGACATCGGAATCGTTGAAGCCGACGGCCACGGTTTGCAGCGAATCACCAACCACATGGGCGAAAGCTACGCACCGGTCTGGTCGAAGGACGGGCGTATCTATTTCAGCCTTCGAACGACCGATTCTGAGACGATTTGGAGCACCAAGCCGCTCCAACCCATCAAGATCGATCCGCCATCTACGAAAACAACAACCAATCGCCGGGCCGCCAGTGTCATTGAAGTAAGTGACGAGGAATAAATTGCGTCGGACGGCGGCAAGCAAGGCAATGTATAGCGATATTATGGCCCAACGATTACGAAAAAATCACGTCCCGAACGTCATCGCCGTCGCCTGGCTGATCTGGGGATTGGGCTGCTCTGGGAAAAAAAATGAACTGTCGATCGCAGAGCCCTTCATTCAACCGAAGACGCTCGCCGTTGCCCCGATCCTGAACTTCAGTGGCGAGTTTCAGTTGGACCCCATCAAAGCCGCGGACCTGCTTGCATCCGAACTCACCTTCGTCAAAGGAGTGGGCGTTCTTCCGGTAAATCGGGTCGTCGCGGTCCTGGCCGGTCAGGGCAAATCGCACGTGGAGTCACCGGCCCACGCCCTGGAGGTCGCGGAGGCCGTTGGCTCCGACGCCATTCTTATTGCCGGTATTACCGAATATGACGCTTATACGCCCGCCGTTGGGCTTGTCTTGCAAATTTATGCCGCTCGAGCAAATGACCCCGACGCATTCGATCCGGTCGTGGCTTCCAGACGCTCCGAGCCCTTCACGGCCTCTCGACTCGGGGCCTCACTGGTCCCAACCAGCCAATTTCAGGCAGTTTATAACGCCGCCCACAAACGGACCCGTCAGGCGGTCAAAAAATACGCCACTCCCAGGGTCGATCACGAAGAAAACCATTTGGGCTGGCGTCAATACTTGAAAGTCCAATCGCTGTTTCTCCGATTCTGCTGGCATGACGCTTTGTCCAATCTCATGAAACAGGAGCGGTCCAGATGGATCTTGACGGCTATGGAGAACAACAGGGAGACCCCGGTATGAAAGACGCGGTCAGGCAGCTATCATTAGTTAAAGGCAAGCACCGCTACTTGTTCCGATATCGTCCCGGAAATGAGGCCGATGTGATTGGTGCATTTGCGAGCCTTGCCAGTGACGGCGGGTCGGAATTCGACTGGTTCGATGCCGCGGTTCTCAGTTATCAGATGGGCCGGCGGTTGGAAATTGAATTGGATGAGCTTCGGAATTAAAGAGTTAGGTGAACTCGGGCACAAAATAGCCCGATACCTTGGATGGCTTGCGGACGGAGTGTCCGCAGCTGAGCAACCCGCCGGCGTTTGGTAAGACCAACAAGCGTCGACCGGGTGTAGCTGGAACCTGTGTTATGAAGGTGGGGAGGCCGCGGAGCGTGCCTGGCCAGGTTGCAGAGACATTGTAAAACTCGCCGAGAAGAGTGTCGCGATCATGAGTCAAGAACATCCACTCGTTACTGAATTCCTGAACTACCTCCGCTATGAGCGGCACTTCTCGCCTCACACGGGCAAGTGTTACGCAGCGGACCTGCACCAGTTCAGCCAGTTTCTTATTGGCGGAGCCGAGGCCGCGATGAACGCAGCGTCGGCCGCGCCGAGAACGGCCGGTGCAAGTCAAACGCCGGGGCACCCTGCTGCAAGCGGCGCGGGCGGAACGGCCGTCGCCGTCGCCACGCAGACGGGCACGCAGACCGATATGCTCCGCCAAAAGCTGCTCGAGGCGGACGCCAATCAGATTCGAGCCTTCCTCTCGTTCCTGAACGAGCGGGAATACTCAAAGGCGACCGCCGCCCGAAAACTGGCGACGCTTCGTAGCTTCTATAAGTTCTGTCTCCGGCGCGGTCACATTCAGACGAATCCCGTCGCGACGATCCGAACGCCCAAGCAGGAAAAGCGACTGCCGAAATTCCTCGATCTCGAACAAATTCAAAAGCTGCTTCGCACACCCGATGAGGCCACGCTTCTCGGTGCGCGTGATCGAGCCATGCTGGAAACGCTTTATTCAACAGGCGTCCGAGTCAGCGAACTCGTCGCCCTGAACGTCAACGATCTCAACGGCGAAGCGGGCCAACTTCGCATTCGCGGCAAAGGTCGCAAAGAACGAATCTCTCCGATCGGCCCCACGGCCGTCGCCGCGATCAGACGCTACATCGAAATGCGAAAGAGCGATCCTCGAAACGGCGCCTCAGACCAGGACGCCATGTTCGTCAACAAACATGGGCAGCGTCTCAGCACCCGTAGCGTCCGCCGTAAGCTCGACAAGTACCTCGCGGCCGCCGGCCTCGATCCGTCGATCAGCCCGCACACGCTGCGACATACGTTCGCCACACACATGCTCAACAACGGCGCCGATCTCCGAAGCGTGCAGGAGTTGCTCGGACACCAGTCGCTTAGCACGACTCAGGTCTATACGCACGTCACGACGGCCCAGTTGAAAAAAGACTACGACGAAAACCATCCGCGAGCCTGATCAAGGCTCCGATCGCAATGCTCTTCACGGGCGGGCGCTGTTTGAGAACGGCGCCCGCCCTTTTTTTTGCCCTGTGTACAGCGGACGACGGGCGACATGGCCACCCAGTGAATGTAGGGGCATGCTGGGCCGAGAATCCTTTCCCATGCTGGGCCGAGAATCCTTTCTCGGCCCTCATCCTCCATGGGAATCCCTTCCCATATTTTTGTCGGAAAGCAAAAAACACACGGCTGATGCGAGGAATACACAGGAAAAGATTCCGCTGGAGGAGGACCGAGAAAGGATTCTCGGTCCAGCGAGAAAGGATTCTCGGTCCAGCGAGCCTTTTCAGCGAGCCTTTTCAGCGAGCCTTTTTTTTGCCCTGTGCAGCGGACGACGGGCGACATGGCCACCCAGTGAATGTAGGGCGGGTTCCACCCGCCGTCACATGCGACGTTCGCGTGAACTTCGTGGCGGTCAGAGCACGCTCTACTTCTGAAGAGGATCACGCGCTATGGATCAAGCTCCTCGATTCTCCTGGGCCAGTCGCCCTTCAACAACCGCGAGAGCGAACGGTCCGCAAGCACCCGACCACCGGTCTGACATCGGGCACAATAATTGGTTTCGTTATCGGCATAACGAATGCGCTGAATCGGGCTCTGACAAACGGGGCAAGGTTGGCCGAAACGACCGTGGACGGCGAACCCATCGCGAAACGCGGTGATGTCGCCCTGGCCTGGAAAGCGATCGGCAAACTGCTCACAAAGCGTCTCGGTCCAATGTCGCAGAGTTCGTTGCATGGCCTCATGAAGCCGCGTGACTTCGTCCTGAGTCAGTTTGGCCGTCAACTTGATCGGCGACAATTGCGCGGCATGCAGGATCTCGTCAGAATAAGCATTGCCGATGCCTGAAATCAGGCGCGGGTCCGTGAGCGTGCGTTTGAGCGTGTGATTCTCGCGAACAACGGCCTCACGGAAAGTCGCGGCGTTCATTTCAAGAGGTTCGAGTCCGCCGGGATCGTGTGTGGCCAGTGCCCTCTCCCCACGAACCAAATGCAACGCGGCTCGTTTCTTCGTCCCGGCTTCGGTCACAGCCAGCGTTCCCGTCGGAAAATCGAAGGTCGCCAGGCCGATCTTGCCCGGCGGCTTCGCGCCTCGTTTCAGCCACCGAAACCGTCCCGCGATCATCAGGTGGAAGACGAGATACAACTCCCCTTCAAACGCCACAACGATGCGTTTACCCAACCTGCGAAGATCCGTGACCTCGTGTCCTTCGACGGCATCGATCGGCGGTTCAACGGACCGGACCAGAAAAGGACTCACAATCCGAGTCCGTTCCAGGGGAAAATCAACGATTCGAGGTCTTAGCGCGTGGAGATAGGCTTCAATATCCGGAAGCTCGGGCATAGGATGCGATTATATGACGAAACGCGACAAAATTGTCCGCGTGAAAGCTGTGGCGGTTAAGCTGCCGTGAAGCCACAACGCGGCTTCAAGGAGAACACTGTGGATGCATTCATGCAAGCTGCAATCGAGGAAGCTCGGGCGGGACTCGCCGAAGGCGGCATCCCCATCGGCTCGGTACTGGTCATCGACGGACGAATCGTCGGTCGAGGCCACAACCGTCGCGTTCAGAAAGGCAGCGCCATTCTGCACGCCGAAATGGACTGCCTGGAAAACGCCGGTCGCCTCAAGGCCGGGGATTACCAACGATCAACGCTGTATTCCACGCTCAGCCCTTGTGACATGTGTAGCGGTACCGCCCTGCTTTACAAGATTCCCAAGGTTGTCATTGGAGAAAACAAGACCTTCCAAGGTCCGGAAGATTATTTGCGACACCGTGGTGTGGATGTTGTGATCCTGGACAATCAGGATTGCATACGGCTGATGTCCGACTTCATTCGCGACAAACCCGAACTCTGGAACGAGGACATCGGCGTCTGATCGCATCTGTTCTTGTCTGTTACTTGTCGAATTGAGGACGGCTGCTATACTCCCGCCGCATGGGGAAGAACTACGTCCTCGACGCCAACATCCTGCTGCACGATCCCGCCTCGATTTTCAGCTTCGCTGACAACACGGTGGTCATCCCGATCGGCGTGATTGAAGAGATCGATCGTTTCAAGAAGGAAATGACTGACCGCGGCTACAACGCTCGAGCAGTCGCGCGAAGGCTTGATGCCTTGCGGGGGGAACAAAGCCTGGTCCGAGGCATTGCCCTGCCGAACGGCGGCATGCTTAGAGTCTATTGCGACCCCAACAAGTCGGCGATCGGTGGAAGGGCCAATGGAGACACGGAAATCCTTCGCGCAGCCGACGACCTGCAGAAAGCCGAGCCGAACACGCCCGTCACCATCGTCACGAAGGATATCAACCT
Organism: Phycisphaerales bacterium; assembly: GCA_022360095.1. Taxonomy (GTDB): domain Bacteria; phylum Planctomycetota; class Phycisphaerae; order UBA1845; family UTPLA1; genus JAKSDK01. The sequence continues at coordinate 255,708 of JAKSDK010001037.1, read as the reverse complement.
GAGGATTCGCGCCGACGTCCTCGGCCTGCATACGGAAGACTATGAGTCAGATCATGTCCGACTCTCCGATTTGGAGACAGGTGCGTGGGAGCTGGTCTTGGAGCCTGAGGTCATGGAGGACTTCAGGCGTCACGGCGAGATCGATTTGCCCAACGGCCAGAGAGCCCCAAACGAATATGCGCTGATGCAGACGCGCGGAAACGAGAAAAACACGATGCTCGGCCGCGTCGATCCTGAAGGTCGAAAACTGATCGCACTTCAGACCCCTGAAAACGGCCTGTGCGGTATTCGCCCAAGGAACAAAGAGCAATACTACGCCTTGGATGCCCTGCTCGATGAACGCATCCAGCTGGTCACCTTGATGGGCAGAGCCGGCACGGGCAAAACGCTCCTTGCCATGGCGGCGGCGGTCTATACGACATTGGAACGGAAGCTCTATCGTGGGACTCTCGTGGCTCGTCCCATTGTGCCACTGGGCCGAGACCTTGGCTTTCTGCCGGGTCAAATCGAAAACAAACTCGAACCCTGGATGAAACCGATCGTGGACACGATCGACTTCCTCATGGACAGCCGGGGAGCAATCCGTGGTTATCGAGATTCCGCCGCATTGCTTGGGTCCGGACTCGTCGAGATTCAACCTCTGACCTACATCCGAGGCCGTAGCATCTCAAAAAGATTTGTCGTCATCGACGAAGCGCAAAACCTGACGCCCCTTGAGGTCAAAACGGTCATCACGCGAATCGGCCAGGGCTCGAAGGTCGTGCTCACCGGAGATCCCGATCAAATCGACAATCCCTACGTGGATTCGAACAGCAACGGATTCTCGTATCTCATGAAGCGATTCCGGTCACAACCGCCTGCAGCCCACGTCTCGCTGCGAAAGGGAGAACGCAGCTCACTGGCGGAATTGGCGGCAAACCTGTTGTAATTCCCGATATCAGAGCCCCGCACATATCGTAAACAAAGGCGGGCGAAATCTGGCCTACAAGAGACGGGGTGGCATGGCCAAGCGGAGCGCGGCCATGTCGAGGCACAAGTGAAAGCATGGCCTCGCTCCGCTTGGCCATGCCACTCACCGTTCAGGTTTGCTTACACACGGCTGACTCAAGGCATTGAGAAACACCGTCATTGGAGTCACAGACGGAGTAGGTCTGACGAACGACGGTCGGCTTAGTACGTCGTGCGCTCGATGTGATGATAATCACCGCCGTCACGATGACCGCTGCGGCAAAGAAAATGCGCGCGGTCAGCGCCTCGCCGGCGAATGCAGTGCCGAGCAACACGGCAATCACCGGATTGACGTAAGCATAGGTGGAAACGCGGGCCGGCGTACTGACTTGCAGGAGCCACTTGTAGGCCGTCAAGGCCAGGATCGCACCGAACACAATCAGATAACCCAGTGCAAGACAGGACTTGAGCGAGACGGCGGCAACGTCCAACTTCGGCCATTCCCCCGTCAAAACGCCGACCGTCAGCAAGGCCACTCCGCCCATCAGCATTTCCATGGACGTCGCAAGAAAGGTCGAACGCGGCAAATGTGCATGTCGGGAATGGAGGGAGCCGAGCGACCAGAAGACACAGGCGGACATCAGCGCAATGGCGCCCCAAGAATCAACGGGCTCGCCACCGATACTTCCGGGGCCGATGAGCACGAAGAGTCCGATCAGCCCCAGAACCAATCCAAGAATAATGGCTGCCGTCGGTCTTGCTCCTTTGAAGAACAACCAATTCAGCGTGACCATCCACAGCGGCACCGTGGCGATCATCAGCGCGGCCAGGCCTGATGGGACGGATTGCTCCGCCCAACATACAAGCCCATTGCCGCCGAGAAGCATAAGGCACCCGATCGATCCTGCCGCCAACCAGTTCTTGATGGTCAGGCGTTCCGATGTTCGAGGCCGCGTGAAGGCATATAGAAGAATCCCGGCAACCACATAACGAGTGCCGCTCATGAGGAACGGAGGAATCGTTTCGATCGCGAACAGGATCGCCAGATACGTGGAACCCCAGACGAGGTACACCACACCGAACGCGGCCACCACGAGGATCAAAGAGGGCGACGACTTTTGGTTCTCAGCAGACACGGCTCAAACGGATCCCATGGAAAAATTTGTTTCTGCTTGCATCGCAAATCAAATTTTGTTATAGTACAATAATGAATTATAACTATTACAAATATAGTTGAAACGATAAACGTGCGTCAACAAATCCAAAAACAAATAACAGACATGATTCTTCGGAGAAACACAAACGGCATAATCCGTGCCGGCTCACAAAGTTATATTTCAATTTCGTACTAGCACAAAAAAGATGGTAAACGCGCAAAAGCATATCCGAGGCAAAACGGCCGCCACGATTGCAGACAGCATTGAACAGGCCATTCGCGAAAACAAATTGAATCCCGGACAGAAACTTCCACCGGTTCGCGCACTGGCGCAAACCTTGGGAATCAGTCCAGCCACCGTGGCGGCGAGCTATCAATCCCTGCATTCAAGAGGGGTTCTTGTCGCCAAAGGACGCCGCGGCACGATGGTCAGTCATCGGCCGCTGCACGGGGCACGTCGCCCGATGGCGATCCCCCCGGGTGTTCGTGATCTCTATGACGGCAATCCCGATCCCGCACTGCTCCCACCCTTGTCGCAAGTGCTCGGAAAGATCGACACCTCCTTTCATCTATACGGACAGTCGCAGGAATACGACAAACTGGTTCGTCTCGCAGTCCGAGACTTCGCCGCCGACGGCGTCGCACCGGGCAGAATCTGCGTGATGAACGGCGCGCTCGACGGCATCGAACGAATCCTTACCGAACATCTTCGACCCGGTGATCGAGTCGCCGTCGAAGACCCGGGCTTCGGAAGCATTTTTGACCTCGTCATGTCACTTGGTCATTCACTTGTGCCGGTGAGCGTCGATGAAGAAGGAATCGTCCCATCCGACCTGGAACGCGCCTGCAGAGAGGGCGCCAAGGCGTTGATCACGTCACCACGCAGTCAGAACCCCACCGGCTCGGCACTGACCGAAACGCGTGCCCGAGAGTTGAGGCGAGTCTTGCGCAAGGCTCCGGATCTGATCTCGATTGAAGACGACCACGCGAATCTGATCACGGACGCGCCGTTGCATTGCATTCATGACTCGAAACGCCCGAGATGGGTTTATATCCGGTCACTTTCCAAAGCAATCAATCCTGATTTACGCTTGGCCCTGATGACGGGCGACGAAACGACGATTAGCCGGGTTCAGGACCGGCTGATTGTCGGCGGACGATGGGTAAGCCATGTCCTGCAACGCATCGCCTATGTGATGCTTTCAAGCTCTTCGATTCGCAAACATCTTCGAACCGTGGCAAAGACATACACCCAACGGCGGCAAGCCCTGATCGATGCCCTTGCGAATGTGGGAATCACGGCAATGGGCCGGACCGGATTCAATGTGTGGTTGCCGGTGACGGAGGAAACCACGACGGTTCAGGCATTGCTTGAAGCCGGGTGGGCCGTCAGTGCCGGGGAGCGATTCCGTCTCAACTCCCCACCGGCCATACGCATCACGACCGCAACGCTGTCCCCGAGCGAAGCTCTGCGCTTCGCGTCCGATTTGTCCAACGTGCAAAATCGATCCGTACACACCACAACGGTATGACCGATGGGAATTGACGTGGCTGTGCTTTCGCCGAAGCCCGGCATGCACTTGATCGACTCGAACACGACAATTCGTAGCGTCCGGGCGATCCAGTAGATTTACCCGCGATAAGGTGTTTACTCGTCGATCGGTCTCTCTGAATCGTCACGCTTGTTCAGCACATCCAACCGATCGTGCGCCTGCTGAGTGACTTGGTGCTGATCGCCGAACTTGGTCTGAAGTGTCGTATGGGCCGCACTTAACAAAGGCTCAGCTTCCTCGGAGTGACCAAGCATGAACAAACAGCTGCCAAGTGCGGATTGCCCTATCGCGATTCGATAGTCGTCTTCCACGTAGCGATGCTGCCGGATGCTCAAAGCTTCCCGAAGCAAAGGTTCGGCGCCGGCCGCATCGCCGCGAGCCATCAAGATCTCCGCCAGACCAACCAGGTAGTCTGCGAGAAACGGATGGCTCTCGCGCGGAAGCTGGCGTTCAATTTCTAGGGCTTCAAGCATCATTGTTTCCGCCTCGTCGAGTTCGCCTTCATCCTTCTTCAGTTCGGCAAGTTGGGCCAGCGCCCAGGCCACTCTTGAGTGCTGATCCCCCAGTTCCTCGCGGAGCACGTTGACCCCATCCACCAGGAATTGTTCGGCGTCCGCTTTGCCCTGAATGCGAAGGATCTCCCCCAAATAGACCATGCTCATCGCCGTTCTGGGCGCTCGCTCTCCAAGCCTTGCGCTGTGAACCTGGAGTGCGTTCCGAAAGAGCGTTTCAGCCTCGTCATAGTCGCCTTTGATTTGTTTGACGCGCCCCAGGCCGATCAAGCCCCTGGCCAGCCTTGGATGCCTCTCTTGATAAAGTTCGCGCCAATTGTTGATGGCCGTGCCGTAAAGCCGTTCGGCTTCATCCCAGTGCCCCAACTCGAACAGATTGTTGGCGAGTTTCTGGCATGCATAACCTTTCCCCTGATGAGCCCCTTCGGAGTCACCGAACCACAAGCGATAAACCGTCTTGGAATGCGGCAGCGCTTCGGCAAACCGGCCTTGCTCATAGAGAAAATTACCGTAGTCGTTGAGCGCCAACGCGGAATAGCCCATCGTCCTGTACTCCATCTCGATGGACTCCTGGTAGAACGACTCGGCTTTGGCGTAATCTTCCTTGATCCGAACCACACCGGCCAAATCACTCAAGGCATGGGCAAGGTCCCGACTTCCATTCTCGCCGAAAACCGACCGGAAAATCCGAATCTGCTCTCGATAGATCGACTCGGCCTTATCGTAGTCTGCCCAATTAAAATAGATCTCTCCCAGATCCTTGAGAGTACGGGCCACTTCAAAATGGTCGGGTCCCAAGAGTTGCGTGCGGATTCCCAACGTTTCGTCCAGGATAGGCACGGCCTCTTCGTACCAACCTGATTCCACGAGCATGTTGGCATAGCTGTGGAGCGCGTCCGCCATTCTTCGCTCCTCGCCGGGCGATTTGCGGAGAATCGTCAGGGCGTTTTCGTACATGGGAATCGTGCCTGCAGGACCCAATTGATATCGTTCCCGATCTGCGATCGTCGTCAGGCTTTCGGCGACGTCCACGTGTTGCTCTCCGAGCAACTCCCGGCGAAGCTCGTAGGCACGATAGAGATATTCGAGACCCAGATCTTCTTTACCCATAAAGAAGTTGCCGAGCCCCATCTGATGGAGTGACCGAGCGAAGAGAGGGTGCCTTTCTCCAAAGATTTCCCGACGTATGTCGAAGGCCGATTTCAACTGGACTTCTGCTTCTTCGAACAGCCGAAGTGACAGATAGCTTCGGCCGAGTGTTTCGTGCAGAGACGCGCGGTTTTCAGGCTGGTCGGCAAGCTCCACCTCGATCCCAGACGCAGCCTTGTCGAGAATTTCCCGGACCGCGATCCGCGGACCGACTTCCTCGTTGCCGACATACGTGAGCATTCTGACCAGGAACTCATTGGCTTGCTGGGACTTGTGGGCCTCGGACTGGGCTTTGTCTCGCTCCTCCGTGATTTGCGTATTCTGGACGCCCGAGACCACCGCGAAAACCGTCGTTATCATAAACAAGGCGGCCATCAGGCCTGCCGTCAACTTATGTCGAGAAATCAGCTTTCGTAACTGGTAGGTTGCACTCGGACTCCGTGCGAAGATCGGCTGATTGCCAAGAAACCGTTCGATGTCCTCGGCGAGCGCGCTCGCGCTCTGGTATCTCCGATCCGGCTCCTTTTCCAGGGCTTTCAACATGATGGTCTCAAGATCACCACGGAGATGCCGATGGATGGCACCGGGTTTCCTCGGCGATTTCTCGCAAATGGTGTGGATGGTCTCAGGCAAGGACATACTTTCTTGACCGTAGAGACGCTCGCCGGTGAGCAGTTCAAAAAGAACGACGCCAAGCGAATAGACGTCGCTGCGGGTGTCAAGCTCTTGCAATCGGCCACGCGACTGTTCCGGGCTCATGTAACTCAGCGTGCCCACAATCTTGTCCGTCTCGGACATGCTCGTCTTGCCCGACCGATCGGAATCCAGCAGGCGAGCGAGTCCAAAGTCAAGCACCTTGGGGTCATTCCGATCATCCAGAACGATATTCGATGGTTTCAAATCACAATGGATGATGCCGCGCTGGTGTGCATAGTTCATCGCCTGACAAATTTTACGGAACAGCTCAAGGTGCTCTGTGAGGCGCGCCGCGTTGTAACCCGCATCGGCCGAGACTTTCGCCATGTGCTCGGCCAGGGTCTGTCCTCGAATCAGCTCCATGGCAAAGAATTGATGTCCCTCAGGCGTGTGTCCGGCGTCATAAAGCGTCGCGATATTAGGGTGTTTCAATCGGGCCAGGGCCTCCACTTCGCGGCGAAAGAGCTTGGCTTCGCGCTCGCTTGCTCCCCTCCACCATCGAACGACCTTGAGCGCGACGGTCCTGCCCGTTTGTTCCTGTATGGCCTCGTAGACCACCCCCATCCCCCCGCGACCGATCTCACGAATGATGGTGTAATCACCGATTCGCTCGTTGGGCTCGGGGCGTACAAGTGGTTGTTTGATGATGTCGGCGAGCAAGCTGCAGATTCTAACTTCGCTGCTCCCGTTCTCACTGACCAGTTGCTCAAATTCGGAGCAAGACCCGCTCCAGAATGATCGAAGGGCGGAGTCCACGTCGTTGACCGCGAATCGCGACGATTTCTTACGAGTCGTCTTGCGCATGGTCTAGCACCTGCTGGAGCCGGTCACATTTCGCCGAAGGGTCTTGACCGCCCGGATCAACAACATGGACGCTGCCGAACGTGTTATCTCCATTCGCTCGGCAATCTCGGTCGCCGGCAATTGATCAAAAAATGCAAGCGTGATGACTTCTCGATAAGTCTGCTTGAGTCGTGCCAATTCTGTCAGCACCAATTTGGCCTGTTCCGAACGACCGATCACACTGCTGGGCGACAAACCGCCATCCGAAAGCAGCGTCCAAAGCGGGCCGGAAGCCGACATGTTATGGAGCGACGAATCCAACGAGGCGACCGTCTGGTTTTTCTCCCGATCATGACGGCGGAGAAAATCAATCACCTTGTGTGATACGATCTTGGACACGAATGATTTCAGCCCTTCCACAGTGGGCTGGCGCAAACGGTCCAGCCCCTCGGATAGGGCCATGAGAGATTCCTGAGTAAGTTCGTCAATCGTGTGAAACTGGGCCGGTGTTGGCATGAGTCGCACCATAACCATCGCGCGCACCTGAGGCGTAAGAGCCTGGACAATTCGGTCACGATCAGAATTCGAACCCCGAACAGCGGCGCAGACCATTTCGTCATCAATGGAGTGGCTCGCGAACATCTCGACTAATAATAGCTTAACGGATGTTCGACGACCATTTCCAGAACGCCCCTGCACACCGAATCATGAGGGCATCGTTCAGATATTCTGATGTAGTCGGTTTCACAGGCCGTGCGCAACGCCTGCTGGCGAAAAAAGTGAAGATTGTCCAAATCCTCCGGCATCCGGGCAGAAGTGTCCGCACGCGACCGTTGCGTCGAAGGACTCATAAAAAGATGAAATCTCCGGGATTAGGACGTCACAACCCAAAGCCCACTGAAACGAGTGTTTCTTAGATTCCCAGGAGATTTTGCACGACGATCGACACCGTATTGATCAAAAAGGTGTTGACGAGCGATTGCAACTCGAAATTCAACGCCCCGATGAAATCGGGAAAACAGCCCGTCGCCTGAAACAACGGCCAGGCTGCCATCCACGCCAGCAGCCTTTTCCGAAACCGGGGGCTATAAAGTTTGAACAGATCGCTGCGCTTGGTTGGACGCGCCATGACAGCCTTTCTTTTAGACAACTTGCAATCCGAAGAGACTGGTGAACGATCCGAAGAGACTGTTGAAGACGATCGCCGTTACCGATTGAATCACGACGGCTGAGGTCAGAACGATATTCTCCCCAGCCACCTGAGCCACGGCGTTATCGGGCAGGCATCCAAGCGATTGGTAAAGTACGAGGGCCGGTAATATTCTACTCCAGTGTAAAAGTCTCCGTCGAGCTTTCGTCATCTGAAAAGGGCCTCCCAACCCGATCGATGATCCGGAGGACCGGCTTGAAACGCACCGCCTCACGTGATCGGTCTCAGATCGTGGCCGCGCCGCAGGGGAACGACCGTAGCCCTATCTTAGTGATTTCCGGAGACTATGCGAGCCAGCTCGTGATCTCGGTGATCGCCTTGGTCGTTGTCGTGGTGGTGGTGGTGGTGGTCCCGCCGGTCAACGACAGGAAGAAGGCATTGACAACGCTCGTCAGCAGGCCGGTCAGGGACTCCTGAACACCCGTGAGGAAGGTGTTTCGGACTTCCTCGTCACAGCCGCTCAGGTTAATGAATTGCAGAGCGGAACCTCCCGCCAACAGAGGAATCCAGCGCTTCATTCTCAAAATCAAGGGTTTGCGACGTCGCTTCATCACTTTCTCCTTCACTGTATCTGGCTCCTCGTGAGCCGGCGAAATTGGGCCTGGCGCCCGGGTCCGATCCCACGACTCGAAGCTGTGAGACCCGGTCCATCTGAGGACTAATATACGATACCCCTGTCCCGGACCGCCTTTTATCGATGCAATGTCCGTTTCTTCGCGTAAATATGGGGACTTTCTACGCTGTGTTACACATCGGTCCGCTACCTAGTTGCGGTTTAGCTGTGAGTGGCCCGGAGAGAGAATTGAGGGCAATAACTGCCCACGACCACACGCTGAATTCGAGACCCGAGCAGTCCAGTGACCTCATAGGGGATGGTCTCAAGGCATTCGGCAATCGCGGCCACGGAATTTGAACGGCCCGGTCGATCATCGATCAGAATCACCTCCGTCCCGGACGGCATTGGAGGCAGGTCCGTAAGATCAACGATAATCTGATCCATGCTCACACGGCCGATCAAGGGGGCATCCCCCTCAGGCGTACCCACCCAAGCGGAATTGGAAAGCCTTCGCAAAAAGCCGTCGAAGTAGCCGACCGGGATGATCCCCAGACGAGTGGGCCGTTTCGTGGTAAAAGTCCGGCCATATCCAACACAGTGCCCGGCGGGCACCTCTTTGACGAGCGTGAGATGGGAAACCAACCTAAGAGCGGGCCGTAAATCGATAAGATTCCGCATGTGCACGGCAGGATGGTAGCCGTAGAGGGCCAGTCCAGGCCGAACCATGTCCATGTGCGCCTGGGGGAGCGTGATCGTCGCCGCACTGTTGGCCAAATGCCGCACCGTGCGCGCAGGCAAAAGCTCGCCAAGTTCACTTGACACTCGGTTGAAGGTCGCCAGTTGTCGATTTGCCGTATCTCGATTCGCGAAGTCCGCCGTGGCGAAGTGAGAATAAAATCCGACCAAACGCAAACAGGACGCCCGTTGGACCGATCGAACCAAACCCTCGACCGCATCCGGCATCGTCCCCATTCTTCCCATTCCTGAATCGAGCATGACGTGCACGGCAATGCGGCGCCGTGGTTCCGCACGCACCAGGTGCAAAACCGTCGTCTCATCCATGATGGTCAGAGCAAGATCATGTTCGACAACCGCCTCGATTCTTTCACGACGTTCCCTGGGATCGGAAACCGCGAGCACGTTGCCCATCACCAAAATCGGCGGTTTCCAGTCCAGTTTCCGCAATTCGACCGCCTCCCCAATCGTGGCAACGGCTGCGTAGTCCGCTCCGGCTTCCTGTAAAACCGGTGCTACCAGGCTGATCCCATGTCCGTAGGCGTCTCCCTTGAGCGGCGCACAGAACTTCACGTCTGAATGACAACAGGCGCGCAGGGCCTTGTAGTTGTGAATGAGATTATCCGTATTGATTTGAGCGATGAGGTCTGATCGCATCCTACACACCTCTTGTCCATCCATGTCGCCCCTATGTTATGCATCGTCCGAAAGCAAAAGGAAAGTGCAAAAACGGATTTCACAAGATGATTTCCAGCCTCCTCGCCAACCACTCAATACGCAAGCACCTCGCCCAAATCTTGACGGACTCTTGGGGTTTCGTGATAATTAATGGTGTGGCTGACACGGGGAGATGGTCTTTGCATCAAACGGGGGATGCAGAATTCGTAAATAAGTTGCCTGACGAGTCATAGATTTCGACGGATTAGAGATTTTCGGGCCCTCGTCTCATTTCCGTCGTCAAGGGATTCTTACCATTCGACGCCGGTCGATCGTGGACATCCATCAGGATGCAACGGGATCGATACGAGTACACGGAATCGGAGCTGAATTCATGCTTGACCGTTCGTTCCTGCGTATCGTCGTTTTAACACTCCTTGCCCTATTGCCGACATCCGCACCCGCGGCCGATTGCAACAACAACGGCATCGACGATGCCCTCGATGTACGCAATCTCGTCGGTGTAAATCCGGATTTCTACCTGAGAATAGATCCGACGACAGCCACGGCGGCGTCCGTGTCCGGTCTGGGCCTTGGAAGATTTGGTTTCGTTACCGGCCTGGCGTTTGATTCCAACACAAACACAATGTATGCAGCGGGCCTTGATTCCGCCGGACCCGGCCAACTTCTCACGATTGACCTAACCACGGGAATGGGCACGGCGGTCGGCCCCATCGGTTTTCTAAACGTCCGAGGTCTGGCGTTCGACCCCAACACAAACACACTTTACGGGACGGACACCGAAACAGACCAATTGCTTACGATTGACCCGACTACGGGAGTAGGCACGACGATCGGACCGTTGGGTTTTGATTTCATGACAGGACTGACATTCGATCGCAATACCAACACGCTCTACGGAACGGACTCAGACACCAACCAATTGTTCAGGATCAATCCGGTCACGGGAGCAGCCGCGCCGATCGGTTCGTTAGGGCTTGATTTCGTCTTGAGCATTGCTTTTGATCCCAATACGAACACGCTTTATGGAGTCGACGGGCTCAACGACCAATTGTTCACCATCGACCAAACGACGGGGGCAGCCACACCGACCACAACGTTGGGTTCTAACTTCATCGGCGGCCTGGTGTTTGATCCCAATACAAACACACTATTCGGAATGCACTCAATCGCCAGACAATTGCTCACGATTGACCCGGTCACGGGGGCCGTCGTAGAAGTCGTCGGAGTCTTGGGGTTTAGCTTCGTCACAGGCTTGGCGTTCGATCCCAATACAAGCACGCTCTATGGAATCGACACGATTGGCCACGGGACCGATCGACTAATCACAATAGACCCTGCCACGGGGCAAGGTACCTGCGTCGGGATGTCAGGATTCTCCGACATCGGAGGCTTGGCGTTCGATCCCAACACAGACACCCTGTACGGCACGGATAACGATACCGGCCAATTGCTCACCATCGACCCAACCACAGGGACGGCGACGGCGGTCGGGCCATTGGGAGTTTTTGATGTTCAAGGCTTGGCATTCGATCCCAATACCGACACGCTGTATGGAGCGGACGATGATACGGACCAATTGCTCACCATCAACCCGGTCACGGGGATGGCCACAGCGGTTGGACCCTTGGGCTTTTCTGCAGTCACGGGTCTAACGTTCGATTCCAACACCAACACCCTTTATGGTGTGGACGGCGGCAACAATGCGACCGAGCAATTATTCACGATCGACCCAGCCACGGGCGCGGGCACGGCCGTCGGGTCGGGATTTCTTGGCGTCTGGAGTCTGGCGTTCGATCCCAATACGAACACACTGTACGGAGTAGACCTCAGCACCGACCAATTGCTCATCATCGACCCGGCCACGGGATTAGGGGCCGTCGTCGGGGCATTGGGATTTCCCGACATCCGTGGCCTGGCGTTCGATCCCAATTCGAACACACTGTATGGAACGGATGGTGATTTCAACCAACTGCTTACGATCGACCTCAACACGGGAGAAGGTAAAGCGATCGGACGATTGGGGTCTTCTTTTGTCCAGGGCTTGGCGTTTGATCCCAACACGAACACGCTCTACGGAACGGAAACATCCAACGACCAATTACTCACCATCGACCCAACCACGGGAGCAGGGACGGTCGTCGGGCCGTTGGGGTTTGCCGACGTCGCAGGGTTGGCGTTTGATCCCAATACAAACACGCTGTACGGAGCTGACACATCCACCGGCCGATTGCTGACGATCGACCCGGCCACGGGGGCGGGAACGGCGGTCGGGCCGATGCAGATTTTCAATGTCCGAGGCCTGGCGTTCGATCCCAATTCAAACACAATGTACGGAACGGACGGTGATACTGAAGAATTGCTGGCGATCGATCCGACCACGGCAGCAACCACAGTCATCGGACCGTTGAGGTTTCTTATTATCGAGGGGCTGGCATTTATCCCAGGCACCAATCCGGACTGCAACATCAACGGCACTCCGGACAACTGTGATGTCGACCCGACCGACCCGGACGGAAACGGCCTGGTCAGTCTGGATTGCAACAACAACGGCATTCCCGATGAGTGTGAGGCTGACTGTAACAATAACGGTGTGCCGGACAGCTGTGACGTCGACCCGACCGACCCGGACGGAAACGGCCCGGTCAGCCTGGATTGCAACAACAACGGCATTCCCGATGAGTGTGAGGCTGACTGTAACAACAACGGTGTGCCGGACGACTGCGATGTCGACCCGACCGATCCGGACGGGGACGGGCTGGCGAGCCCGGACTGTGGTAACAACGGCATTCCCGATGAGTGTGAGGCCGATTGTAATTGCAACGGCGTCGATGATGCCATCGACGTTTCCAGAGTGGTCGGCACGAATCCCGATTTCTATTTTCGCATAGACCCCGATACCGGAAACACCGTCGCGGTGTCCGATGAGGGTTTCATAGGATTTGACGGCGTGTTTGCCCTGGCGTTCGATCCGAATACGAACACCTTATACGGCGCCGATGTCAATACCGGACAATTGCTCACATTCGACCTGACCACCGGTGCGGCCACGGCGATCGCGCCCCTTGGATTGGACTTCGTTGTAGACCTGACCTTCGACCCCAACACAAACACACTCTACGGAAGCAGCGGAGAACAATTACTTACCATCGATCCGACCACTGGCATAACGACGGTGGTTGGACCATTCGGAGCTAATGTCGTTGGTTTGGCGTTCGACCCCAACACGAACACACTCTACGGAAGCAGTGGCAGCCAGTTACTCACGATCGATCCGACCACCGGTGAAGCCACGGCGGTGGGTACATTCGGTTTTGCCGTCGTTATTGGCCTAACTTTCGACCCCAATACGGACACACTTTATGGAACAACAAGCAACAACCGGTTGCTCACGATCAACTCGGTGACGGGAACAGCCATCTCTCTTGCACTGCTGGATTTTGCCACGATTTACGGCCTGGCATTCGATTCCAATACAAACACGCTCTACGGAGCGGACCTCATTGCCGGCAAATTGCTTACGATTGATCCCAATACCGGAGACTCTCCGGCGGTCGGGGCACTCGGGTTTCCCGACGTCCAGGGTTTGGCGTTCGATCCCAATACGGACACACTCTATGGAACGGATTTCGAGACACACCAATTGCTCTCGATTGACCTGGCCACCGGAGTAGGTACCGCGATTGGCCCCTTGGGATTCTCCTTCGTCCAAGGCTTGGCGTTCGATCCCAACACGAACACACTCTACGGAACAGCGCTATTCCCCCGCCAATTGATCAAAATCAACCCGACCACAGGGGCAGGCCGAGGAATCGGGTCACTGGGCTCTTTGACCATTGCAAGCCTGGCGTTCGATCCGAATACAAACACCCTGTATGGAACAGACGGAAGCCTATTTCTCACCATTGATACGACCACGGGTACACCCGAGCCCATCGGATCCATGGGAATCGGCATCTCCGGCCTGGCGTTCGACACCGATACGAACACACTCTACGGATCATCCTCCGGACTACTGCACACGATCAACACTACAACTGGCGTCGCCACGATGATCGGACCGTTGGGAGCCCCCAATATTAGGGGCATGGCTTTTATTCCAGGCACGAGACCGGACTGCAACAGAAACGGCGTTCCGGATGGATGCGATATCGATCCAACAGACCCAGACGAAAACGGCCGGATCAGCTCGGACTGCGATAACAACGGCATCCCGGATACATGTGATTTGATTGGTGTCTTTTCCTCCGGATCAGGGCCCCTCTCCCCCATCGGCGCGGGCTCGCCACAGTCCTTCGCGGTGCTGGCGCCTCCCAAAGCGTTGGCGGGCACGTTCGTTACGTTGTCGTTCACCGCCAGCGCAGATTTGAATTTCTCTTTCAAACGTATCCTTGTTGATATCAATGGCATCTCATTGGGTAACATCTTCCTAAGGGTGGATGCCGACACCTGTCCCGAAGTACCGAATGTAGACCAACGCTTCATCGACTCCGAGACGTTCAATGTCGCCACCGCCGAGGGCATTGCGCTGATCACAATGACACCGACGCCGGAAGTGGACCCGAACCTCTGCACCCCTCCGTCCTTCATCGAAGTCGTCGTCGAATACATGACTAATCAACAAAACGACTGCAACGACAACGGCATCCCCGATGAATGCGAGTTATGTGGCGATCTCGACGAGGATGGCGATGTGGACGGGGACGACTTCACGATCCTGCTGGACACGTTTGCCCTGAGCGGAGGAGCACTGGGATTCGAAGCCTGTGCCGATTACGACGATGATCGGATCGTAACGCTCGTCGATTATCAGCACTGGCTCCTCTGCTATCGCGATTTCGTCGGTGATCTTTCGGCTCAACCGCCGGCGCCGGGGAACCTCGGTGACATGGACGGAAACGGAATCGTGGACGGACGAGACATTCAACCCTACATCGAAGTGCTCACAGGCTCCGAAGCGGGGCTTCGGGAGCGCTTCGTGGCGGATGTCAATTGGGACGGATCGCTGGACGCCGAGGATGCCGACGCCTTCGTCGAACTGGTCCTCGACAATCCTTAGTAAGGCATCAAGTCGCGCAAATTGCTTAGAATTGCTGTTTCCTGAATTGCCGAATGCCCACGTTGATGGCCGCCGTCATCGTCAGCAGACTAAGGCAGATCAACAACACAAAGGCCGCCGCGGCATTGACCGTCAAACGGTCCAAGCGCCCCGATTGAACCAAGTACCAGCAGATTGCCCCAAACAAAGCCACGCTCATTGCCACAAGGGCCACCGAGGCGATCAGATTCACGGTCCCGCCCAATCCCGAGGCGATCCGGCTGGCATTGGGCTCATCGTAGTTCGGCAGCTTCGCCCCCAAACCAATGGCCAGCCCGCACAGGCCCAGACACGTGGCAAAGGTTGCGCTGGCCTGCATTGCAGCAAGGACGGGAGGCAGTTCCAGGGCGCGAATCGAAAGGTACGAAACGCTCAACGCGGCCGTGGCCGTGACGGTCAATGCGAAAAGAAACTTCGCCCAGATCACTTTCGACCGTGACATCGGCCACAAGCCCACCAACCAGCTCTGCTGCCCTTCCATCGAGATCATCGGGAAGACGAACCGGCTTGTGAACGTCGAGAGAATCAGTGTGATGGCGCCGTAGTTCAAGAAACAGATCAAGGCTTTCCACTGCATACTGAATCCGTCGGGACGGCTTCTCGGCAGATAAAAGAGATACAGAGACAGTAATCCGAAAAGAATGGCGAGTTGCGACCACTGAATCGGATCTCGAAAGAAGTTGCGGAGGTCTTTCAGAATCAGCACTCGCATCTTCAACGGCAAATAAAAGAATGCGATGCGCGTCAGCCATTGAGAGGCCCAACCGCTGTAGCGGCGCATCTTGTTTGGCGCGGCCTGCGCCCGGCCAAAGGCAGGCAGGAGTTTCCGCGAAACAATCATTGTCGCCCACCAACTCAGAAACATCGCGGTGCAGACCGTAATACAAAGATAGAACGTGGCATCGGACGGCTTGTCTTCGATGGAAAACTGAATGGCCTTGGACACCCAACTCGATGGCAACAAGGCCGCCTTAAGATATTGAAGTTCTCCCAGGATCTTGTTGAGCCATTGGGTCGTGGCCGTCGTGCTGGAGATCGCCCAAATCCGGCCCCACCAGATTATGACAAGAGCCAAAATCACACACGTGCCGTAGAACACGCTCCGTTTGGCCAGCCGAGGCAGATAGAGCGCCACGGCCAAAGCAGCCATCAGGCCGAAAGCCCCCGGAATCGGCACAAATCCCAGAAACGCAATCATAAAAATAGGGTAAAAGTGCCAAGGCAGCCCCTGAACCTGACCGATGGCCAGCATCAACGGGAGGCCCAGCAGAACGAGCGACCAGCTCGAAAAAAACAACGATTCGATGTACATAATCGCGACGACGTTACGCGGCTCGTTCGGCGCCGAGAGCAAGAAAGCGGGCTCTTCGCGCGCGAAAAGAGCGCCATAAACCAAAACCGCCGTCGAAAAGGCCAGCAAGAGCGTCATCGCAAGGAAAAAGACATGAAAAACATAGGGGATCGCGATGATCGCCTCGTATTCGAATCTGCGAAGATAAACGAACACGTGATCAAAGATCACGTACAAACCGCCCCAGATGGTCCCGACGAACACGATGACCATTAACAACTGCAACGGGCTCTGATCCGTGAGCTGCCGAAGCCTGTTTCGTAACAACCTCAGTTTCAGTCGGATCAACAGCGTCAAACCGGGAAGGGCGATCGCTTCGGTTGTCGTGGGGTTGGTCTGCATGAAAAAAATTGAGCCTTTGTTGCAAATGGAGGGCGCTATCCGGCCAGCGCCACCACGTCGGACGGCTCCTCAGGATTCGTCAATTCCAGGAAGATGTCCTCCAATCGATGCTCCTGAGCCGCCTTGGCTTTCAATTCCGCCAGCGTACCCTGGGCAATGATCCGTCCCTGGTTGATGATGCTGATCCGGTCGGAGATCGCTTCAGCGATGTCCAGCGTGTGGGTGGACATAAACACGGTTCGTCCATTATCGGCAAGCTCTCGGAACAGCTCCTTGACCGCGCGCACCGTTCGCGGATCAAGACCGACCATGGGCTCGTCCACAACCAACACATGCGGATCGTGCAACAGCGCAGCCGCCAACACGACGCGTTGCTTCATCCCATGGGAATATCCCTCGGCCAACTGATCAGCGAAGGGCATCACCGCCAGACGCTCCATGTAATGCTGGCTCCGCGATTCCGCGACCGCGGGATCGATCGAATACATCTGAGAAACAAGCGTCATGAACTCGCGTGCCGTCAGTTTTCCATACAAAAATGGCTGGTCGGGAACATAAGCCATCCTCGACTTGGCAGCCTGACCATCCGTGGACATTCGATGTCCGCAAACGGTGATTGTGCCGCTGTCAGGCGTGAGCAGGCCCGTCAGCATCTTGATCGTCGTCGTTTTACCGGCACCGTTCGGGCCAAGGAACGCGAAAACCTCGCCCGCATCGGCTGTCAGCGAAATGTCGTCCACAGCCCTTAGACGGCCATAGCACTTCGTCACGTTTTCAATGGTTAATGACATTGTCTTTGCATCCGCAAAATCGACCTAGGAATCGCGCCCATGCCTATCTATGTCTGACACGTTCGGACTTCGCTTGCTTTGTCTGGACAATCTCCCATCTCGAAGAGATCCCATGCGTTGCCAGGCACGTGCACGATCCTTCTCATCGTACGGTTCGTCCGTCAGAATCCATTTCCCGAGAAACGGGATCTGGACCTCTTGTCGAAGAACACGACCTGATTCGTCCGCCCAGGCTACGGTCCCATGGGTCTTGATCTTGTAGCAATCGACGCGCTCGCCCAGATGCTCGATAACCTCGCGTTCCGTCACTTCGACCAGTTGCGTTGTAAATTCCAGGGTCTGACTTTTCAACAACGCGATCGGGTCGAGCAATCGCAGCCGCCAGTTTTGACCGACATGGAGCCCTTTGAGATGCGTAAACGGGCGCAGTGAATCCCCAAGATATTTCGACATCTCACCAGAGAACGACATGGACTTGGAAATGTTGCCGATCTGTGCCTTGCAGGCGTATTCCTGTTCATAGCGAACCGCTTCGACCGTCGCAGCCACACTGCCCGTTTCCAGCCGAAAGGAAAACTCATACAACGTCTCGTCCTGGTCATAGTTCAACTTCGTGTCCAGAAACATCTCTCGAAACATGGGCAGTATTCTGGTGACGGCCCCGACGTCGAGCCGTGTCATGCTGTGAACCGTGGTGGTCGTGGAAAGGGGCATGGACTCGAGCCAGGTCGTACCCAACCGGTTGCCGGCCTCGTCGTGGATGGCAACCTGAAACTCTCCAGGCGGAATGGGTTGGCTGGGCGGGTCCTGAGCTCGCCAGAAAGGCAAGACGTCCCGCTGGATCAAAGCTGCCATGGACAGAATCCACACCAGCGACACGATGATTCCGAAAGTGCGATTCATGCAACGCCTCGCCCGTGCTGACATCCCCTCAGAACGTCACGGTGCCGGATTTTAGGGACCGTTAGGCTTTCCGGTCAAACTGCGCGAACTCGACCATGCAAAACTTCGTCATACCCATGTCCGAAAATTATGACTTGACACCAATCGCGGACGCCCGTTTGCTGTCATAGGAGCCGAAAAGGGAGTTTAGGCATTCGATTTATGTGTCCTCAGGCGACCGGTCCAAAGAATCGCTTCAAACGGGCGGCATTCGCATTCGCGGCGTCGCTCGTCGTGGTTTGTCTGGTCGGGCTTTATCTGATCCTGCGAACCCCGGGCTGGTATCAGCCGCCGGTCGTGCCACCGGCCGATCGCCAAAAAGTCCGCGACAGCCTCGTCGGAGCCGAACAGGCCTTCACCGAAAGCCTCCGCGCCGATCAGCCGTTCGTCTATCACATCTATCAGGATAATGTGAACTGCTGGATCGCGATGCGACGCGAAATCTACCCCTTGATTGACGAACTCGTTCCGCCGATCCTCAACGATCCCTTTGTCTTGTTCGAGACGGGCAGCATAACCGTCGGAGGCCGATATCTGGTTGCCGGCGCCGACATGGTCGTCTCCATTGAGATCGAGCCCACTTTCGAAGACAACGCCATTGTGCTCAGAGCCAAGGCGGTTCGGTGCGGGTCGTTTCCGATTGCCAAACGCCTTGAGCGACTTGGTCTTGGAAGATCCGGCGACGTCGATAAAGAAGACCTGTGGCCGGGCAGCCCAAAAATGTCCGGGGATCTTCTTTCCGGCTTCAAAATCGATGCCCACGCTTGGTGGAAAAATGGTGGGATTGCCTATCAGGTCAAGGACATCACCGTGAAGAACGGGCGCTTGGACCTCTCGATTCAACCGCTTGGCCGTCGAGTTGACCTGAATCGCAATCGCCACGTTTCATTGGACCGGTGAGCCTTTTCCAGAGTGAAATGCCCGTTGAGACGTTTTCCTTCGAATGTGACATCCCATCGGCTTTCTGTCTGGACCTCCACCAGACATTGTCCTGCGTCATGTTGGGTGACATCGCCTCGATCCCCGGAGATCGGCCCCTCATAATCGAGGTAGATTCGCCGATGGTTTCCGATCCGCAGACAGTCCAGCTCACGGTCGCGTGCGGTTTCAGGGGCTTGACGGGTTTTCCAGGTGGCCAGCAATGAACCATCGTCAATCATCAGATCGAAGTGATCACCTTGCTTCTGTGTATGGAAGAGCACGACGAATCGCACGCGTGATGGTGTCTTATGTCGCTTCGACGTCCGATTCATCGATCATACCCACTTGTCGTTCGGCACGCACAGTATTAGCATTCTAGCGCAGAGTATTGAAACGCGAGAACCGGTTTGCGGAAACTAACAGTGAACACGTTCATCCCACCCTTCAGGCAGATGATTTTCATCGTCGTCGGTTTGGCCGTTTGCGTGTTCAACGGTTGCAGCGATCCGAAGCCGACGTTCAATGAAGTCATGGATGAGGGCCTCCGTGAATATGAAGCCGGCCGTTTCGCCGAGGCCGTGGCGATGTTCAAGATGGCGGCTGAAAAAGACCCGGAAGTATCGGAACCCTCGTATCAGTTGGGCCGCTGCTACTTGGCGATGGCCAACCAGCAATTCAGCGAGAACGACATCGCCGGGGCTTTGCGCAAATGCGATCGGGCCATCGCGGCTTTCGACAAGGCCATTGCCGCCTTTCCCGGATACAGTCGTGCCGTCACGGGAAAGGCCGATGCTCTGAAACTCAAGGGACAACACCTGGCCGCCTTCGAAATCGCCAGATGGGTGGCCGCTCAGTCGGGGTTTAGAGCCAAGAAGCTGATCCTGGAAGCTCGGCAATATGCCGACTCGGGCGATCTCGACAACGCCCAGCTAGCCTATAAGAAAGCCACGGCCGTTGAACCGAATAATGCCAGGGCGCATGCCGAGTTGGGTCTTTTTTACCTGCGGCTGAACAATGAACCCAGGGCAATCACGCACCTTCAGCGCGCTTATGAGCTGAACCCGGGAGCACCGGGTGTATTCGCGACGCTCATGCGACTGGGGGCAACGCCTGCCTATCCTGACGACAGGTAGGGGTTTGTGCCGGACAGATGCGACGGCGCGTCCATCCGGGGAAACCAGGACCAAGAAGGCGCCGCACCACCTTTGGAGGTCGATCCGGTGGAAGTGATCGATGATCATACGGGGGTGGGGCTGTTGCGCACCGCTCGAAACGCGATCACCACCAAGATTTCGGGCCAGCTGCCCAGCGAAACGCCCCCACTCACAATCGCACGCCGAGGTGTATTTGTCACGTTGCGCAAAGGAGACCAGCTTCGTGGTTGCATCGGAACGTTCACACCGAATGCAGACCTGCCCGAGACGGTCGCTGAAATGGCCAGGGCCGCTACCCAGGACCCGAGATTCGTCAACACGCCGATCAGCGCGTCGGAGTTGAAAGATATCCGTATCGAGCTGTCCATCCTCTCGCCGCTGGAACAGATCGAAGATCCCTTGTCTTTCGAGTTGAGACGGCATGGGATTCATCTGAAACAGGGCAAGGCCACCGGTTGCTTCCTGCCGGACGTGGGCGCGAATCTCGGCTGGGACAAAGAAACATTTCTCTCGGAACTTTGCCGCCAAAAAGCAGGACTGCCCCCAGATGCCTGGCGGTCTGACCAAACGGCCGTCTTCCGGTTCACCGTTCAGAAATTTGTCGAATAATCATCCGGGGGGCGATCGCCCTGCGTCAGTCGCGAGAAGCCTGATTATTCGCAAAAACGGTCAAGCACTCCGTCATAGGATTGTTGTAACCTCTTATTCATACGAGGAACGCACCATGAAACCGGACACAACAAAGACCTATCAGGAACGGATTCTGAACGTGCTCGTCCACATCCAGGGCCACTTGGACGACGCACTGTGCCTGGAGGATCTGGCCAAAGTGGCCCGCTTTTCGCCCTACCATTTCCACCGCATCTTTCGCGGAATGGTCGGCGAGTCGGTGATGGAGCATATTCGTCGCCTGCGGCTCGAACGGGCCGCAATCCGGCTAAAACACGTGGACACGCCGGTCACGCGCATTGCATTTGATGCTGGATTTGAAACACACGAAGCTTTTACGCGCGCATTTCGGTCGATGTTTGATCGATCGCCGTCGGAGTTTCGCAAGCAACATCAGGATATTTCTGTCGTTGAAGCACCCTCCGGCGTGCATTTCGCGCCGGACGGCGTACTGACTAATTTTGAGCCTGTTCAAATGGGAGGTACATCGATGAACGTTCGAGTTGAAAAGTTAAATAAGATGAAAGTCGCGTTCATGCGGCACACGGGTCCCTACGACGCCGTCGGGAGCACCTGGACTCGATTCATGGGCTGGGCTGGCCAACGAGGTCTCTTGAGGCCGAACACGACCATTCTCGGGATGTCTCACGATGATCCCGCCGTGACGCCGCCCGAGCACCAGCGTCACGATGCGTGCTTGCGCGTCGATGACACGTTTCAGGGCGAAGGAGAAATCGGCGTACAGGAAGTAGGCGGCGGCGAGTACGCCGTGATCACACATCACGGGCCTTATCACAAGATGAACGATAGTTACGAGCAACTTTGCGGCGGATGGCTCCCGACAAGCGGAAGAGAGCTGCGCTCATCGCCGGCCCTGGAATTCTATCGCAACTCCCCATACGACACCCCGCCCGAAAAACTCGTGACCGACATTTACATGCCGCTCGAAAGTTAAGTCGGTTCTGAGCGGCGCAAAGTAGGACGGGCTTCGCCCCCCGGAATACCGCGGACAGGTGGCATGGCCAAGCGAAGCGCGGCCATGTTTTCATCAAGGCGCAGGACATGCCCGCGCTTCGCTTGGGCATGCCACCCAAACGCACGATGTTAATCTAGAGCCATTGGGTGGAACCCGCCCTACGATTTTTGAAACCGCTCAGCAAGATGACAAATGCTGCCAGCATCGGCAGCACGGCACCGGTTGCGCACAGAGTCGAAGAAGGCGGCTCCTCGCTTTCATGTTCCGCAATCGCGCAAGAATCACCGTCGCCGGTGTAGTAAATCTGTTTGATGTTTCCAGTGACCAGCTCGCAAAGGTACAGACAACCGTCGGGCCCCTGCACCAGATCGACGGGACCTCCGTCAACCTCGGCGAACAGCGTGTGACGAACGACCGTGTCGCCGTCAAGGACAACTCGATAGACTCGATTAATCGTGTATTCAAGGTGAAACAAATTGCCTGAATACTCCTCAGGAAACTGTCCACCGGCGTAGAAAACAATCCCGGTGATCGAACTGCCTTCGTCGTAATAGTCGAAGATCGGACCGGTGTATTGAGGAACGCCTTGTGGATCGGTCGTGCCTTCGACCAGAGGCCACCCATAGTTGTTGCCGGCGCGAACGAGGTTGATCTCTTCGCGCCGCTCCGCACCGAACGAGCCGACGTCCGTCGCAAACATTCGACCATCGGGCGCAAAACAAAATCGAAACGGATTCCGAAAACCAAACGCATAGCTGGCGCGGGGGGCGCCGGTCGGCGTCGTAAAGGGATTGTCGGCAGGCGTCGTGCCATCGACGTCAATTCGGCAGATCGTGCCGGCGAGCGTGCTCATGTCCTGGGCGAAATCGGAGACGGCATTGTCGCCGATGGAAAAATAGAGTTTGCCGTCCGGACCGAACTCGAGGTCGCCGCCGTTGTGAATCGTTCCGCCGCTGGGCAGGTTTCTTCGGATGACGGTGGGATCCGTGCCGACACCGTCCACCTCGGTGTACCGTAAGATTTGCTGTTCATCAAAAGAGCTGGTTACGAAAGCATAGACATAATGGTTTTGTTCGAAATCGGGATCGAGAACAAGGCCGATGAGCCCGCTTTCGAAGAGGTTATGGACGTTCAGCGTGGCGAACGGCTTTTCGAGCACGGCCCCGCCATCAACAATGCGGATATGCCCGTTTTTTTCGGCAACGAACATTCGGCCGTCCGGAGCGAAATCCATCGCCGTGGGCTCGGTCAGCCCTTCGGCATACAGTCTGATTTCAAAACCCCCGGCCGTGACACTGTCGCCGCGCGCCGATGGCGCGCCGGTTGACAGTGCCACGGCGATAGCGATGACCGAACGTCGCATCATCATCAATCTCCAAGAAAGCCGGGAGCTCAGACGAATAACGATGAACCAATGTTCTCATCATACGTCTCCCCTTCGATCTGGAAGATCGGTCGAGGATTGAATCCGAGCCAGTCACGAATTGCAGCGCTGAAAACGCCGCGGAAATCAACATAGTAAGGAAGCGAGCGCTGATTCAAATCGCCCGTAGTGACGTTTTGACCGTGCAGACCTCCGTTGACCTGCGGCCCGACGAGAATCATGTGGCCGCCTTCACCGTGGTCGGTGCCGGGGCTTCCGTTTTCGGCGTTGCGCCGGCCGAACTCGGAGTAGAACAGAATGCAGGTCCGGTTCCACAAACCCAGGGCCTGAAGATCCGCGACGAATTGCTGAAACTCGTCATTGATTCTCGGAAAGAGCGTGGCGTTGGCGCTCTCCTGCGAGGCATGCGTGTCAAACCCGCCGTAGCGCAGTTTCAGGATCTGAGTACCGAGATCGGCGGAAGCGAGCGCGGCGGCACGGTAAAACTCTCCACGGGCAGCTCCGGTCGACGTAAACGATTGAGTGCGCGTGCGCAGATCCTCCGCGATCTGATCGATCCGTCGATAAGTGTCGAGGACGCCCGTTTGTGCGGAGGTCTGCCCCGCCTTGAGCCTGGCCAGTCGGCCGAAAGCGCTTTGGGCGGCGTTACGACTGGTGTTGTCAGGATAGCCGAAGTTGCGCGGGTCCCCGATCGCACGAGTATCCAGGACGCCGAACGGCTCGTCGAAATAAGTCTTCCGAAGGCGTTCGTACCACGTGCCGTTGGTTCCCGGGTTCGAGGAGAGATTTCGAACACCGAACTTGAATATCTCCTGGCTCTCAAAGTGGGAGCCGTTCGCCTGAGGGTAGGCGACCTGTTGGACGATTGCCACTTGGCCGGCTTGGTAGAGGTCACTGAAGTATTGAAATTGCTTGTTAATGCCGTAGTCCCCATTATTGGGCAACGGGTTCACGTCTGCTGCGGCCAGGGCAAGGTTTGGTCGCAGGCTCTGATAAATTCCGTTCTGGTAAGGCGCCAGAAAACTCAAGGCGTCGAGACCGCCTGCAAGTTCGCAGAGCACCAACAGGTTGCCGGTCCCCCCTGCGGACTGGGCATAGGTCGAAGCGACGGAATTGAGCAGCGGGTCGCCAAGGGCAAGAGCGCCGAGCGCCGCCGTGCTGCGTCGCATGAACGAACGTCGAGTCAGTGCCTTATGCTCTTCACAACCGTTCATCATCATCACCTCATTTTCTTCTGGGCGCCTGACGGCGCCGTTATTGTTAAGTCACCCGGCCTAACGCTTCGGAACTCCAACTCAACAGCGATCATCGCCCGATCACGCGCTCATCCATCGCCATGAGCCGAATCATTTCTTGAACGTGCAATGGCTGATTCTCAGGGCTTTCGAGATAGAAGGCCTCATAACCATCCTGGTCGAGCACTTCGACGTAGATATCGCGCTCCGCCTCGGTCAATTCAAGATGAAAGACGGCCGCCATGGCGTCGACGATTTCCTTGCGCGTTTCACGATTGGCCCAACGATTGCGCGCAGGAAGCAGGTGATAGGGCAAACCGGGCGTACGCTGCGGGCCGTATTCCATCCATCGTCCCAACGCCCGAATACGGCTGATCACCCATTGATCCTCCATCCAGGCAAGGTTCTCACCCCATCCCTCCACACCCGGCGGATTCAGAAGGTCCTGCCCCGCTCCGGCCAGGTCCTCCACCAGGCGATTCAGGATGAATCCCTGTGAATCCTCCGAGAACATGCGCATGTTCAGCGTTCGAGCAACACCGACCACGTGCTCGACCGGTGACGACACCTGGCTCCCACGGGCCGCTTCCGAGAAGAAAGCCTGCGATCGGAGAAGCGTGCGAACGACCGGAGCAATTTCGAAATTGGACTCGACGAAAAGATCGGCCAATTCCTGGACGACTTCGTCGGACGGGTTGTCATGCACAAAAAAGATGAACAGGTTTCTCGCCACGTAGCGCGGCGCTTCCGGCTGAGCCAACGTCAAGTCGATAATGCCGTCGTAGTTGTAGTTGGCCGCTGCCGCGCGATCAGGAAAAACCAGTTTTAAAGTCTCGTCATGATTGGCCAGGTCGAAGATCGGCCGTGGGTCCACACCCGATTCTCGCAGCAGAGTGATCCCGGTAAACGCGCGAGACCCTTCGCGTATGTCCTCTTCGGTATAGAGGATGTCTCGACCTAGCGTGAACAGTTCCCAAAATTCGCGCGTGTAGTTTTCGTTTGGATTATCCTTGGGGCTGTTCGCGCCATCGAGCCAGATGAGCATCAAGGGATCAAGAGTGAGCGCTTCGAGAAAATTGCGGTAATTCCCCAATGCGTGCGACCGTAGCATGTTCCAATGCTGAACCGCCAACATCCGTTCACCGCCTGACAAGACTCGTTGTGACGTCGCGAATCGATCGTGCCAGAACATGGCCATCCGCTCCATCAATGGATTCGGCCCCTGAATGAGGTGGGCCAACCATCGCCTGGGGATACTGACACCAAAGGTATCGACGAA
Source organism: Phycisphaerales bacterium (assembly GCA_022360095.1). Taxonomy (GTDB): domain Bacteria; phylum Planctomycetota; class Phycisphaerae; order UBA1845; family UTPLA1; genus JAKSDK01. The sequence continues at coordinate 229,590 of JAKSDK010001037.1, read as the reverse complement.
CTCTTCGAATGCCGGGTCCACCGGCTTGATCTCGAGCAGTTCGTCCACCGTCGCGGTCAACCCTCTGGTGACGGCACGCTCCACTTCGCTCGGTTGAGCGCCGAAGGCGGCTCGCCTCAGGAGGTGATAAGCTTCATCAGACGTCAAATCCTCTTTGTAGGCTGCCAACGAACTGGCATCGCCACCGCCGTCACTTGGATCGAAAACATCTCCGGAATCGCATCCATTTTCGGTACCGCAGCCCGTGATGAACGCGATGGCACTGGACAGAACCAACCACCGCCATTTAAGAAAGGTGCCAGACATTTCACAGTTCTCCCATACCTCAGGTCGAAGAGTGGACAAGCCGAGACTGAATCCCCGAACGTGCTCGCACATCAGCACATCACGGAGGCTTGTCACCCCGATGAACCAGGCTTACTTGAACCTCAATTTCGTCTGGCAACCTCTCCCGCTTCGCGACCTTCGAAAAAGGCCTTCGATTCAACAGGTAAAATACAATCTCAGGCAAGTCAAACGATCGATGGTCGGGCTGCGGAATCATGGCCTTGTGCCGATATGCAGCGGGAAGAAAAAGTGGTTTATGGGCCGGTCTCAAAATCGGGCCGTCAAGACATCGTGAAAATCGTGCATCCATCATAGGTTGCATGTTTCTTTGGCTTTCCGTGCGAGCGATCGCAGACTATGCTCTGATATACAGGACGGTCCTCAACAAAGGCATGATCGAGGGACGGGTTCGACCCATGAGAATCGGCTATTTCGATTGTTTCAGCGGAGCAGCGGGGGACATGATCCTCGGCGCACTCCTTGCAGCCGGACTCGAAAGTGACCAACTCCGTTCGGATCTCTCACAACTGAACCTCGATGACTATCAACTCGACATTCGTCAAATTCAAAAACAGGGCTTCGCCGCGGTTAAGGTCGACGTCAATGTCAACCGTGACCAGGGACATCGCCACCTACACCACATCACCGACATCATCAATGCCGCCGATTTATCCGAAACCGTGAAACAAAGGGCAAAGCGGATCTTCACCCGTCTTGCCGAGGCCGAGGCCAAAGTCCACGGCACGACCGTTGAAAAGATTCACTTTCACGAAGTCGGCGGTGTGGACGCCATTGTCGACATCGTCGGCGCCGCCATCGGCATCGAACACCTCGGGCTGGATCGCATCATCTGTTCTCCTATTCCCACGGGCTCGGGCACCGTCACGTGCGAGCACGGCATCATGCCGGTTCCTGCACCTGCGACAACCGAGCTGCTCGTCGGCGTGCCTTTGGCGGATTGCGACGAGGTCGGCGAACTGACGACGCCTACCGGCGCCGCCATTCTGACTACGCTCGCATCCGGCTACGGTTCGTTGCCGTCTTTTCGAATTGAACGGACCGGCTACGGCGCCGGGAATCGGGACAACCGAAAGCGTCCCAACGTCCTGCGGCTCATCATCGGTCAAGCCTCGGATGACACCGACCTGCATGACGAGGTCATACTCCTGGAAGCGAATCTGGATGACGCAACGGGTGAACAAATCGGCTACACCTGTGACCGTCTGTTCGAAGCCGGAGCCCTGGATGTGTTCACCACGCCGATCCTGATGAAAAAGAACCGACCCGGCACGCTGCTTTCAGTGTTGGCTCCGGTCGAGAAGGAAGCCGAATGCGAGCGCGTCATCTTCGCCGAAACGACCACGTTCGGCCTTCGTCGCGATGTTCGAACGCGCCGCAAACTGGAACGCCGCAGCGAGGCCGTCTCAACGCCTTACGGCACGATCCGCGTCAAAATGGGCCTGCAAAATGGTGATGTCATGAAGACCGCGCCGGAGTATGATGACTGTGCCGCGGCAGCGCGAGCGCATGGCGTCTCGCTTCGCGAAGTCATGGATGCGACCCTGAGAGCATGGACCGCTCAACAAAAGGCCTAACGTCATGAGCCCCATCTCCTTTTTCTGCCTTCTCGCCGAATCGGACGACACTACGCAAAAGCCATGGCTCATCATCATCGCAGCGATCATGTTCATCATTCTGCTGTTGAATCTGAACTATCGGCGCCGGGCCATGGGCGGTTCACCCAAGCAATATCGCCGCGAGATCGACACGGCAAACATGAAAACAACGGCGATCCATCGCGACATGGAACGGCTGCTCGTCGAATTGAACGAACTCTCCCGGCAGATTAACGCTCAGATCGATACCAAGTTCGCCAAGCTGGAGCAGTCCATCGCTGATGCGGACAAGCGTATTCAATTTCTACGAATTCTGTTGGACGCGGCGAAGAAGGCTGAGTTAACGGATTTGCCCGATCCGATCGCATCTTTGGATCACGACACGGCGCCGGGCACGCGAGCCACATCAAGAAACCTGGACGTGACCGTCGGCGATGGCGGCATTTCTGAAACACGAACGCCTGCGCCGAATGAGGCGACGAAGGTGAACGAGCAGGCTGTTTCCGACGCCAGTGACGACCTTCACGACAAAATCTACCGATTGGCGGACGAGGGCCAAAGCACGGTCGACATCGCGAGAGCGCTTCAGCACAACGTGGGTGAAGTGGAATTGATTTTGAATCTGAGGCGGCGCACGAACAACGTTGATGACTAACGCTTCGTCTTCCCGAAGAAACGCCGCGCGGCCTTTTACATTCCTGTCAGTATTTGCTTGCCGAAAACCTGGAAAAGATTAGCTCAAATTATTAAAATGGGCGCCGAGCCGATCGGAGCCGTACACGATGATTCCGTCCATCTTAGGAATGTTCGTATTCCTATCGCCCGGGACCTGCAGCGAACAAAACACATCCGTTGTCTATACCTTTGAGCAAACCGTTTTTGGGCTGTCCACCGGTGAACTCGATCCCACTCATCCCGGCCCTGAAGTGGCCGTGCTGCTGGACGACGGCTCCATCGCAATTCTCTCACCGTCGACCGGCGGCTGGCAGCTTGTGCATGCCTCGGAGCCGACACAAACGATCGAATACATGGCCTTTCGCCCGACGATTGAAATTGGCGACGTCCATTCCAGCTACGAAGGGAACGAGGTGGTGATTGAAGCGGGCCTGCTCGTCTCATGCTTTTTTCGCAATCAACAGGGTGAATGGAAACGCGAGACCGTCTTTGACGGAAGCAACGGCGGAGCGTTGAGATGGGGCGTGCGTGTCGGTGATATCGATCCCGACCACCCGGGCGACGAAATCTATGATAGCTGGGAGGGCTTCCACGATGTCGGATTCGGGAGCATTTATCGAGAGAGCGCCGGGACGTGGGAGGAGGAATGGACTTACATCGACGGCTCTGTTTGCATGGACTCGGCGATCGGGGACGTGGACCCGGACCTGCCCGGCAACGAAATCATCATGGTCTCCGAACTGGGCCCGACTTTCGAACTCCGGAGGCCGACGGTTTCGATTGGAAACGAGTGGCCCCGTGTGACAATCTGGGACAACGAAGATCAAGCGGGCTGGGTGGTCAAGATCGCGGATATCGAGCCGGACCGACCCGGGAATGAATTGGCCTTCGGCACTCGATACAGCAATAGCCTTGCGATATCACGGCGCATTGCCCCCGGTGAGCACGAACTGCAGGTGATCTTCGCCGGAGAACGCACTGCGAGAACGATGTGGGATATCGCCGTCGGCGACCTTTGGACGGCATCAAAAGAGCTGGAAATCGTCGGCGTGGATGAGACTGGAAATCTTTACGCGGCGTGGAAGTCGGACGGAACCTGGCGGGGAGCGTCACTGCTGGAACTCAAGGGCAATCCTCTGAACGCGGTTGTGATGAGTGATTTCGATGCCGATCGGCCGGGCCGGGAAATTCTCATCGGCGGACAGTCCGGCGAGTTGATCCTCGTGGAGCCCGTCACACCTTTCTTCAAACTCGGTGACATGAATTGTGACGGCGTCATGGACGGAAGGGACATTCGCGCATTCGTCCTTGCCGGAATCGATCCGAATGTGTTTGCCACCGCATATCCCGCGTGCAACTGTCTGGCCGGCGATTTCGACGATGATCAAACCATCGCCGAAAGCGACATTGCACCGTTCTTATCCGTTTTGCTGGCACCGGCGAATTGAGTCTGAGTCGGAAAAGCAAATCCGATGACGGCCTATCGAATCAGCATGCTCTTGGCCCTAGGAAACGAAACGGATTTCTGATATCGGGAATATTCCGATGCAGCCCTGGAGATAAAGCCGTCTCCCAACTCGCCCGACAACAACGCCTTGAACATACCGTCCACCAGATAGGCTTCCGGCGTAACGGTCGAACGGGTAAACAGCACGGAATACAATCCGCGTTCGACAATCGGTGCATGGAGGACCACGGCGCTACGGGAACAGATGTAAAAAATACCGACTTGCTGCGTGGGAGCACACCCTTCCAGTCCCGCAAAGGGATCCCAGTAGCCTTCGAGCATATGATTCTGTCCGACGTAGCCCACCAGAGCACTGTCCCCGCCGAACACCAACGTAGAGCCATCCACATCGATTGTGTTCGCCTCCCCGCAAACGGCCTCCCGAATCGGCCGCCCCATGGCCTCCACGATGCGTGAATACGGCCAGGCGTTGGCGAGCACGTATAAATCAAACGCTCTTCCAACGCCTCGCTCACGCCAGTGAGGCGTCGGTGAAACACGCTGATGAAATACGACACGCCGAAGAATCCGTTCACCGTCACCGTTGTCCGTATACGCCCGACGCCAACCCGCTGCATTGGCGAAATGCGTCTCCATTCCGAACAGCGCGCCCCAATACATGTTGGTTGCCGGATTTCGACCGTCACTGAACGCTCCGGCGTCATTCTCACGTCGTCGGTCCAGCAGCGCCACATGTACGGTGGCGGTCACGTAACCACGACGGTGAATCGACTCGACCACCAGGGATTCGAAATCGACGGCCGATGATTTCAAGGCGGTTGAAAGAGAGTCCGTCAAGGCCTTGGAGGGTTTCGCCGACAGACGCGTGCTTTTTCGAGCCGAAGCGTCGTCCTTCTCCAGACCGCGCAGCACGAAGAGGGAAACGATCACAGACAACACGGCCAAGGCGAATACGGACCGCTTGTCGGCCGGCAGGGGAATCGGGAAAACACTCCTTTCTCGACGATCCCGATCTTCCTGCTTCATGCCAAGCCCTCCCGCCCGGGATGCTGCCGATAAGCCGATCATGATGAGTACATCGAATCGACGAAGTTGGAGAGGCAGCACACCCGATAAGCGATCACGACATCAATATTCGACCATCTCGGCCATTTCCCGCACACGACTCGAAGCAATGCCTTCCAACGAAAGGTTGACATCAAACGTATGAAGCCGACTGAGCGGATCTTCCAGAAAATGAACCTGCAATTTGTGGTTTCCCGGACTGACCCGACGAAGATTCAAGACCAATGGAACGGACACGGACTCCCCCCCCATTAACGTCAAAGGCATGCGTGAAATAGAGGAACGATCCGCGTGCAATTGGGCGCCGTTCACTCGAATGACCGGCCAACACGTGACGCTCGCCCTGGACTGATTGGTCAGTCTGAGTCGAGGCGAGACGCCGCATTCAAAGTAGGCGAGCCCAAAATCCGTCACCTTGGAAGAAAAACTCCACTGACTGGCGCCTTCCAGTTTCACGCTGATCGGCATCGGCGGTGGAACATCCTCCGGATTCGTCGAAGCCACAACCCGAACCGCCCCTTTATCAGGCAAATCGTAGGCAACTTCACAAGCCCAATAGTCTCCCGCGTCCAGAATGCGAACGGGTTTTCCCGGTGCGATTTCGGGCTTGGCTCCACTGCCGTTCTTGGCCACCCGAAGCCAGAGCCTGGCCTCGTCAAACTTCTGATTCAGCGCGTTTTGAAGCGTCACGCCGATCCGCCCGGCCGTACCATCGTTCGGCGCATCGAAATAAGCCCGCAATCGGCCCGACGGAATGGAGTATTGAAGCATTTCAGAAGCGGTATCATTGGGATAAGCGTAGGCAACACGGTCCCCATCGATCTCAATGACGCGATAATGGCTGAAGCCCGTCGCACGATCGCGAAGACAGGTGCTGGATTGATGCGTGCGGATAAAATGCAGATCATCCAGCCCGTCCAGTTTGCCGGCGAATTCCTTATAATCCCAATCGGTCGATCCGCCGGCGATATACATTCGAACCTTATGCTCTCGGACAAAGTTCGACAGGTTCCCTCGCTGCCGCCAGACATCGAGCAAGCCGAGTTCATCGCTGTTGGCGACGATGAAGTTCATTCGTTTCATACGATTCTGTTTGAGTTCGCGCTCGACCCATTGAATCTGAGCGTAATCCTGATCGATCGGATTACCGGGGTGATCCAGAAGAAGCAGGCCGTGGTAGTTGCCGTATTCGATGAGGCCCATGGGTTTGCTGGCGACATAGCGGGTGAAGCTGGCTTCGTGATCGTGCGATCCACAAAGCATGAACACCGGAGCGTCGAATTTTCTGAAGTAACTCAAGACCTTCTGCCAGCTTGATGCGTCGTCAAGGACCCGAGCCCATTCGGTATAATCACCCGTGGCCACGATGAACTCGGGAGCGAGAAGGTTGATCTCCTCCGGCAGCATCTCGTCGAACTCCGGCGCCGTCAGGTCTCCGACGTTCATATTGGACAAGTGCACGAATCGGAATTTGTCCTTGAAGGAGTCTACCACTTTGACACTATGACGAGAGAAATAGGTCATCGTGTTGGTTCGGACCTTCATGTCGTAGAGCCCCGGCTCGACGTCGGGCCCCACCTCGAGGATAAGATGGAAATACTGTTCGACGTAGGTCGGGGGAGTCTTCGGCTTCAGCGGGAACTGGATGCCCGGCTCCAACGCGTGTTGAAGGGCGAAACCCACATCCCCCTTGAAGCTCGGAGGCAGATCCATCACGAAATAAAACGTTTCGCCGCGCGTCACGAAGATCGGACGCCCCTGCGAAGGCTCTCGAATAATTGTGGCGGGCACGGTCGCTCCGCCGACTGAGGCCTTCTCCGATGGACGAAGAACGCGTGCCGGTCTGAGCTTTCGGTCCGGACCCGGTGCCTGTGTATTCTGCTGTGCCTGCGACGATAAGAGCGGAATGCCTGCAATTATGCAGGAGAACAGAGCTGTTTTCAGGTTCATGTGTCACTCCTTGACGCATACAGATCCTTTAAGGTGGTCTGTTGCCACCGCAAAATCGACGGTTATTATAATGCAGGCGAGATCGAGCGGCCAACAAAAACACACTTCGGGCTGCCCGCTGACTCGCTCGCACATCATAACCTCATGGAGGCCGACGGTGGAAGGACGCAAACCGTTTCAAATCGTCGTGGCAGAGCCTTACGCGACTGAGGCCATGGCTTGCCTGGAAAAAGTGGGCCACGTCACCATCCTGGAAAATTCCGCTCCCGACACGCTGATCCCAGCCCTGCGTGATGCCGACGCCTTGCTGGTCCGAGCCAGAACCCATGTCACCGCCCGGATCATCGATGCGGCCCCGCATCTGAAGGTCATCGGTCGTGCGAGCCCGACCGTCGATCACATCGACCTCCGGGCGACCAAGAAGCGAGCCATCCGCGTCGTCTATGCACCTCACGCCGCCGTGCTCTCATCGGCGGAGTTTACGCTTGGACTCATTCTCGCTGCCCACCGCCGGATTCCTTTTCTTGATCGACAGCTGCGGGAGGGCAATTTTGAAGCGATTAGACATCCGGCGGGCCATGAAATCAGCCGGCAGACGATCGGATTGCTCGGCTTCGACGCCGTCGCCGAAAAACTCGGCTGTATCATTTCCAATGCATTCGGTTCGCGAATCATCCATCACGATCCGTTCGGCGGTAAACCGACGTCGTTTGAGGCCGATGCCGTGAGCCTGGATGACCTGCTCAGCAACACCGACATCCTCTCGATCCACCTTCGTATGTCAGAGGAAACCCGGGGTTTCATGAACGCCGATCGAATCCGCCGGATGAAAACCTCAGCCGTTCTGATCAACACGTCACGCGGAGCGATCGTCGATACAAAAGCGCTGGCCGAAGCCCTGAAGAAACGGTTCATTGCAGGCGCCGCGCTGGACGTCTTTGAGAACGAGCCGCTCTCGGTCAATCATCCCTTATGTCAGGAGCCGAACTGCATCCTGACGCCGCACGTGGCCGGGGCCACGCTGGACGCCTCTGCGCGTCGCTTCAATGTTGCAGAAGACGTGGTCCGAGTGCTCAAGGGCGAGTCACCGAAGTATCCGTTTTCCCGCGACTGAGGCCGCGCGAGCAAACCGCGATCATGCGTTTTGTACTATGACAAACCAGGTCCCGCGTAACCGTCTGAGCCGATCCATAGCCTGCACCGCCGCTTGACGATGCATTGCCGAATACCTATTCTCATAACGGTGCCGCGAACGAAATAACGGCTTTGTCAGACCTCATCTCACGGGAACAACGACGCGGCACGAAAACGAAGGAGACTCAAACAATGGCGGCAGTAAAGGTCGGTATCAACGGATTCGGGCGGATTGGTCGGCTGGTCGCAAGGGCCATGGCCCTTCGCTCCGGTGAATTTGACCTCGTGGCGATCAACGACGTCGGCTCCTCGCCGAAAGTCCATGCCCATCTGTTCAAATACGATAGTGCACACGGCCGATTCGACGGCACGGTCGAGCACGATGAAACCAGCATTCTGATCAATGGCGACAGAATACAGGTCCTGACCGAACGCGACCCCGCCAAGCTACCCTGGGGTGAGCTGGGCGCGACAGTCGTGATCGAGTCGACGGGCGTGTTCACCAAAAGAAACGACGGCAAAAAGTCCGGCTACGACGACCACATCAAAGCCGGGGCCAGAAAGGTCATTCTCTCCGCGCCGGCCAAGGATCAAATCGACGCCACGGTCGTGCTCGGCGTGAACGACGAAATGCTCAAACCCGATCACACATTCGTCAGCAACGGAAGTTGCACGACGAATTGTCTGGCGCCGCTGATCAAAGTGCTATTCGACAACCCTGATGTGTTCGGCGGCCGCATCGAAGGCATGATGACGACGATCCACGCCTATACAAACGACCAGCGTATCCTGGACCAGGTGCACGGCGAAGACCTTCTTCGGGCTCGGTCCGCCGCGCAAAACATCATTCCCTCGACAACGGGCGCGGCCAGAGCAATCGGACTCGTGGTCCCCAGCGATAAAGTCCGTCTTGACGGTTTTGCCTTCCGCGTCCCGGTCCTGGACGGCAGCGTTGTCGATCTAACGGTGACGCTCGAAAAGGAAGTGGACGTGGAGACGACGAACGCCGTGTTCAAGAAAGCGGCCCAAAGCGAGCGATTCAAAAATGTCCTCGCCTATAACGAAGTCCCGCTCGTCAGCAGCGATATCATCGGAAATCCTTACAGTTCAATCTTCGACAGTACGCGGACCATGGCGCAGGGCAATATGCTCAAGCTCGTGAGCTGGTACGATAATGAATGGGGCTTTTCCAACCGAGTCTGCGACCTGGCGCTGCGCCTCGCCTCGATGGGCTAATACGGCGGTCGCAGGATTTCGGACGAAGCGCGAGTGACTTTTTCCCCTTTGCAAAATCGTAGCCACCCATATTATGGGCAGCGTGGCGCGTTGCGCCTGTTTTTTCGAGACAGGATTCGCTTTTCACCCATTTATATCGCACACTTGGAGTAGGTATGGGGACAAAGTCGGCGTTGCCGGTACGTTCGGCGGGACGTTTTCGGCAAGATAACGCAAGGTGCTCCGGGGCTTTGGTCGAGATAACCCCCGGTCGGGTGTACCCCGCGTCACCAGTGACGGCTGACTTACGATTAGGGAGTGGTGACATGCAATCGGTCATGCGGCAAGCCAAGGCTTTTCTTCGATCCGAGGACGGTGCGACCGCGACGGAATACGCGGTGATGATCGCACTGATCATTCTCGTCTGCATGACCGCGATTAGTGTCCTTGGGGACAAGGTCTCCAGCTCGTTCGTGAACGCCGAACAGGAATGGTCGAACTACTACCCATAATCTGCTCGGTGCCGTCGACGTTGCAAATCAAACTTATTGCCCCCAGATCGTAAAGAAAGTGATCCCCCCGATCGCGACCAGAGTCGTGGCCCCGAGGCTGATCCACACCAACAAAGGAATTCCACCCGTAAAGATTAGAAGAGCTCCGATGCTGCCGATGACGGCAAGAATCAGCACGACGGCGACACCGATAAACAAAGCCGGCGGCCCGATCAGCCCGGACGCCGTGGTCATGCGCCAGCCAAAAAAGAGGCCGAAGCAACCGCCGAACATGGCAAAAAGCACGACCGGCATAAAGGCCTCCTGCCAGAAATCACTATCGCCGCCGACCAGGACTTCCTGGGCCGCGATGAAGGGTCTCTTCTCAGCGTAAAGGCCGGCGAGCAAAATGGCCGCACCGATCGGAAGCCAAATGCATGCAGAGCGAATGGCCACACCCGCACCTTCACGAACGGCCTCACGGTAAACGTCTCGCCGTTCCGTGTCATTTTGGGAATCCGATTGCTCTTTTCGCATGCACCCCTCTCCTCTCAAATTCCCAGGATTTCAAGGGGATCATCCATCTCAGCGCTCCGGACCTTGCCGTCCTCATCGAAGGTGATGACGAGGAAATCCCGGAGACTATACCGATAAACGAATACAAAGCCGTACTTGAGTTCCCCATTTGAGTAGGTTGTCATGAAGTCTTCGGCATAGGCCAACTTGCGGAGTTTGGGCAGCAAGGCTTCCGGACCGGTCGCGTTCTTGGGCGGGTCTTCCCAACTATGCACTTCCCGTGGCTTCCTTCCTCCCAACGCCTTGACCACCTGCGTGACGTTCATGCCGCCCGTGATTTTGGCGTGGTCGTCCTTCGCCTGTTGGCGCGGACTGAATGTGATGGCATTCTTGATTTTCCATCCCAAAAAGCAGGCACCGGCGACGACGCCGAGGATGACCAACCACTTGACGATACCTCCGGCAGCCGACGGCTCATCGCTCTTAATGACGCCGCCGGTCCTTTTCACCGCGACGGGTTTGCTGCTCGTCGTGTCGGCAGCCGGCGCTGAAGCCGGGCTGGCGGTGGACTCAAGATCAAGCCGCATCACCTCGCCCGTCTTCTGGTTGTAGCCGCACCGCATGCAGACCACCGTGCCGTCCTCCATCTCCGTCTTACAACTCGGGCATCGCGGACCGCCGATCGTCTCGCCGTCGGCAAGGCCGAGCAAATCGGAAAGTTCAGTGGGAGCGGGATCGGAATCGGGCAACGCGGGAATCTCAACGGCAGCCCCGCACTTGCATCGCGCACGCTTCCCCGCGAGCCGTACAGGGGCCTTCATCCGCTTCTGACAGGTTGTGCATTCAACAACGATGGACATCCAGGGCCCGCCTTTCCATTCGCTGGAAAGCCGTATGCATTATGCACGAAAACTGCCGAGAAAACCAGCAGCACTAGCCCGAGGAGAAACGGCAAAAAGACGGGGCAGTCTTGCCGTCCGCACGCTACACCATCTTACCGACCACGGCCTTAAATTCATGCGCATCGAACGCCCGAAGCATGCAGGTCGAAATATTGCCGGCGTTGCTCAGTCCCAGAACAGCACCCGCGGCCGTCGTCTCATCCGGCGCATCAAGAATCAGGAGACCGTCGTAGGGGCCGGCCGTCCAGAGCTGTGTTTCCACCTTGACGCCTGCCTTTTCCGCGGCCGCGCGAAAGTCCACCGCCCGATCCGGCGACTGACGAATGTTCGCAAGTCCCTTTTCCGTGAACTTGGCCAAGACAACGTATTTGCTCATGGTTTCCCTTTCATCGATTGAATCGATCAAGATATTTGCCGCTAAGATTGCCGATCAAGACGGCGATATTGAATGGCCTCGGAAAGGTGATCCGACGTAATGTCCGCACTCGCTTCGATATCAGCAATCGTGCGCGCGACGCGCAGGACTTTGTCATGCGCACGGGCGGACAGTCCCAGTTCGGTCATGGCCTGTTTTAACAGCCGCTCGCATGGAGCCTCCAACGGGCAATGTCTTCTCACCATCCGCGGCCCCATGCGACCGTTCAGCATGTTCTTGTCTGAACCAAATCGCTCGCGTTGAATATGTCGGGCCGTGGTCGCCTGTTCGCGCATTGTTGCGGAATCCGTTCCCACTTTGTGTTTACGCAGCTCATCGAACGGAACGGCCGGGACCGTGACATGGATATCGATTCGATCGATCAACGGACCGCTGATTCGAGCCAGATAGCGTTCGATCTGTGGCTGCGTGCATTTGCAGGGGCGGCGAGGATCGGAATAGTAGCCGCAGGGGCAAGGATTCATCGCGGCGACCAGCATGAACTCCGCCGGAAAACGAACGGAACTGTGAGACCGGGCGATCGTGACGCAGCCGTCCTCCAACGGCTGCCGAAGCGTCTCCAGAATCGACCGCTGAAACTCCGGAAACTCATCGAGGAACAACACGCCATGATGAGCCAATGACACCTCCCCGGCCTGCGGTACAGTGCCTCCTCCCACCAATGCAGCGGCGCTGGCGGAATGATGAGGCGTTCGTACGGGCCGAGTCGCAAGCAAAGCGGTGTCCCTGGGCAGCTTGCCCGAAGCCGACCAGACCCGCGTGGTCTCCAGCGATTCATGGAGCGTCAACGGCGGAAGAATCGTCGGAAGACACTTGGCCATGAGCGTCTTGCCGCATCCCGGGGGGCCCAGAAGAAGAACATTGTGGTGACCGGCCGCGGCGAGGGTCAGCGCACGCTTGCAGAATTCTTGCCCGCGGACGTCAGCGAAATCCTGTTCATACCGGGCCGCATCCGCGAACGCCGCTTCGAGATCGATCGCCGTGGGTTCGAGGGGAAGCTGGTCCGTAAAGAAACCCACGGCATCCGTCAAGGAACCGACGGCGATCACCTCCAGATCCGCCACGACGGCTGCTTCATTCGCGTTCGCATACGGCACGATCACGCCCGTGAGGCCCGACTCCTTGGCCAGCATAGCCGCCGAAAGAATGCCCTTGACCGGTCGTACGCGACCGTCCAGCGCAAGCTCACCGATGATCATGTATTCACCGAGTTTCGCCGGGATATCTCCCTCCGAAGCAAAAAGCATCCCCAACGCAATCGGCAAATCCAACGCCGGCCCCTCTTTTCGGATGTCAGCGGGGGCAAGATTGATGACGGTCCGCTTGGCGGGAGGTTGATAGCCGCAGTTCGAAATCGCCGTACGAATGCGCTCCAGGCTTTCTTTCACGGCAGCATCGGGCATTCCCACGATGACGGCCGTAGAAAAACCGCGCGAAGCGATATTCACTTCGACCTCGCAATGTACGGCCTCAATCCCGAGCAGCGTAACGCTGTGAACTTTCGCTAACATTGAATGTCGGAAGTTTACAACAGACGGCCGTCACGTACAAGCGTGCGGAAACGTTCAAATTACAGGAGTCTTGATCAGGGCTCGACCTTCAGGATCTCAATTTCCAGTTGACCCAGCAACGGAATCATGGAGGTAATGGAATTGATCATCCCTTCATCGTTCAAGGGCATGAGACTGATGGCGATGTGGGTCGGATCGCAGTCGGTTTGCCGCAAAGCCGCGTCGAGATCGAGCCATTGCCCCCCAATATAGACCTGAGTCCACATATGATAACCAAAGGCACTCTCCTTGGCCGGTGAAAAAGGGCCCGGAGGGACTTCGACGATGCCGGTCACACCGCGAGCAGGCAGACCGGCCGCCCGGGCGAGTGCGGCGAGAAGGACGCCGTGCTCGGAACAATCTCCAGACTGATTACGGGCGACTTCCGAAGCCGTGGCGAACCCCACGTCCATGCCCTTGTGAATAATATGTCCGCCCACGAACTTGCGAAGCGCGTCAGCCTTTTCGGCCGGCGTCTTTTTACCTCGAACGGCCTTGCGAGCCAGCCGTCTGACCTTCCGGTCCTTCGCATCGCAAACGGCGGACGCTTGAAGGAACTCCTGTAAGGCCGGATCTTGCTCCATTTTCTCGACCTCTCGGGCATCGTCCCAGTCGTTGCGGCGAATCGTGACCACGGCCTCTCGATCATTAATCCGTTTGAAGGTTTGCATATCGGTGTTCGGCAAATCGGGAAGCCTGAACTTGACCCCGTCCTTGAGACTTAGTTTGAGTTTGACCATGTTCGCGTCGGGACCGATTCGCTCCTTGGTCCGAACCAGTGTTTCGAGGAACATCTCGGGCGGCGCCCCGCCTTTGAGCGCATCCGCTTTCGTGGTCTTGTACATCCTCATCTTGAGGAAGCCCATGTTCACGGTCGTCACGATCGGTTTCAGATCGTCTTCCAACCAAACATCACTGTCGATGGTCATCCCGCCCTCAGCCCCGGGCATCCCCATCGGCGCCTGTTCAAGCTTCATCGAAGCGGTGACGCGATGAAGCCGCTTCTTACGCCCGAGGACTTCGATCGATTCCTTGCCATGGACCTTGAACTCCACGTCGATGGGACCGTCGGTCTTGAGCGTGGAATCATAGGTTTTCAGCGTGAAGGTCGTCCCGGGTGCGAGACCACGTTCACGCTGAGCCAACATCTGCCCCCATCCGAACCTGATTTCCGGATCGAAGGGATACCGTTTGGTTTTCTTAACGCCATATTGCTCCGTGGTGAGGGCAATGACATCGCCCTCGACGGTTCCCACACTCGTTTCCGGAACCGCCCCCATGGATAAAACGTATTTAAAACCGAGGGGCTTGCCGTCCAACGTCTCACGGTGGGTCTGGTCCATAACCATTTTGACGATGGTGGGACCTCGTCTGATCTCGATCTTAGTATTGGTCTGGCTATGCACCTCTTTGCCAACGCGTTTGAAAATGCTGTGCATGTAGCCGCAGGGCTGATCCTGCATCGTGACGACGTACCAATCTTCCTCAAACTCGGGCGGTTCGAGAGATGTGCCTCCGGCTGCCGCTGACCCGAAAAACAACGCCCATGCGGCAAGTATCCTCAACGTGAATCGCATCGTGTCACTTTTCATCGTGCTCCCCGAAAGGCCTTGTCGCCAATGTTTACATCGAAAGAACGCAAACCACATTTCACGGTTTCGGCGATTCTAGGACGATATCGCATTCTGTTCCAGCAGACCGGCATTCTCAATCCGGCCGAATTTTGAATCGAATCCCGCCTTACGTAGAATAATATTATGTTCTATCGTGAGATTCCGCCGGTTTCCGAACTCGCCCGCTTCATACGATGCCTGTGGGTTTTGAGGTACCCATCCGAAACGCCGGTGCGTGAACCCGAGCGAGTCGTCCCAGACGGCTGTTGCGAACTCATCATCAACCGTGCGGCCCCGTTTGTACAAATCCACACAGACGGCGAGCGCCAATGGCATCCAAGCATGATGCTCGTCGGGCAGATCACCAGATTCATCCTCATTGAGCCGACCGGCGACGTCAACCTCATCGGCATCCGTTTCGAGCCCGGCGGACTGCACGCCTTGTTGGGGCTGAATGTGGGCGAAATCCGCGATCAACGAATTGCCCTTTCGTCTTTCAGCACATCGCTTTCGTGCCGGCTTGAGGAGGCGGCGGGTCGTGAAGACCTCAACGGCCTTCAGCAAACGCTCCTGGGACTGCTGCCGAAATCCACGCGATCCTGCACGCTCATCGAACGAGCTGTGGAGGAGATTAGCAGCGCGCACGGTGACCTGACAATCGCGGATCTGGGGAGACGCCTCGCCGTCACACCGCGTCAACTGGAACGGAGATTCCGTCACGAGGTCGGTCTCACACCGAAACGCTTTTCACGCATCCTCAGGTTCAACGCGCTGCTTCAATTGTCACGGAACCGCCCGGGTGACAACTGGACGCAACATTCGCTCGCCTGCGGTTACTACGATCAGGCGCACCTCGTTCGAGATTGTCAGGATCTCGCCGGGATGAGCCCGAGCGCTTTTCGCGCAGATCGACATCCACTCACGGATTTTTTCTCAACCGGCGAAAACATGTCGGATTTTTCCAAGTCTTCGAAGCGATGATCTGCTAAGTTGGCCGAATCTGAGAACGACGCCACTGCGATAGGAGCCCAAACGGGCAAGGAGCCATGCCATATGTCCACCACGCTCAAGAGTCTCGTGTTGATCATCGCCCTGATCGCGACATCCGCGGCCGGCGGAAAAGTCAAACAAGATCCAAAGAAGCAGATCGCCGGAATGCGATGGATCGCCGGCACCTGGGAAGGAAAGATGTGGGGAGGGACCTTCGTCGCCTACTATACCACGCCGGACGGCGGAAAAGTCATGAGTTACAGTAAGCTGCTCAAAAAGGGCGTCATCGCGTTCCATGAGTTCGAGGTCTTCGAGATTGAGGATGGGAAGGTCGTGTTCAATCCTTTCCCGGGAGGCAAGAGAGCAACCTCCCTGACCCTCACGGAATGTGATCCGGCAGCGAAGCGCGTCATCTTCGAGAACGCCAAGAAGGACTTTCCTACACGTATCGTCTACCACCGGGTCACCGAAGACAATCTCGTCATCACGCTTTCGGACCCCCACAACGACACCGATCGGATCCAGAAGTTCGATCTCAAGCGTAAGAAGCCGTAGCCGCAGAATCTTTGCATTGACCGGCACAAAACGAACGTTATGATGCTTTCATCATGGATGATGCAAAGCGATGGTCGCAACATATCGTCATGATCCTGATTCTGACGATCGTCGGGTGTCAGAAGCCGGCTGCTCCGGAAGGCACCACGGCCGGACTCATCGGGAACGACGATGATAATCTCGGCGAGTTGTGGAACCAGACGTTGTCGGTCCTCCGGAAATTCGATTTCGAGCCGGACCGGCAGGACCGTGTACGCGGGATCATCACCGCGATGCCAGCCACCAGCATGCAATGGCACGAGCCCTGGCGTCAGGACGTCGCCGACGGATACGGCCTGCTTCATTCCTCCATGCACACGACGCAACGAAAGGCCGAGGTTCGGTTCGTTCGAAACGACCGGTGGTCGGTGGAAGTACAGATCGATGTCTATCGATTGAGCAGGCCGGAAACCCAAATCACGTCCGCCTCGTCCACGCTTCACGGCTTTTCGGAACATCTCCCCACGCTGGAAGGCCAAAGCTCTCGTTCGGGCAAATCAGGCGCACACTGGGTCTATCTGGGTCGGGATGGGGCAATGGAGCAGCGTCTTCTGCGCCGTATCCTGGCGCGCGCACTTCCCCCGGCATAAATTTCGGTCACCAGAAACGGCCATGCCGGCCCCCTACCATCACAAAAACGCCTCGCAAACGCCCTTAGGCTTGAAGAGGATTCGTCACGAGCCTACCCTATGCATATGGCGTCCCCTGAAAAAATCACCCTTTCGACGCTGATGGCCCGCAAACGCCAGCACAAGCCCATCAGCATGTTGACAGCTTATGACTATCCGACCGCCCAGATCGAAGAACTCGCGGGCGTCCAGTGTATCCTGGTGGGAGACTCGGCGGCTCAGGTCGTTCTGGGCCACGACTCCACGCTCCCGATCACGATGGACTTTCTGGTCACCATTGCTGCAGCGGTCCGTCGCGGGGCGCCAAAGGTTTTTCTCATTGGAGACATGCCATACCTGTCGTTCAACGTCAAGCCCGAGGAGGCGATTCGGAACGCAGGACGCTTCATGGCGGAGGCAGGGTGTGACTGCGTCAAGATCGAAGGCGACGCTCGGATCGCAGAGACGGTTCGCCAAATGTCGGCGGCGACGATCCCGGTCATGGTGCACTTGGGACTCAGACCTCAGGCAGTGCATCAGTTCGGTGGATATCGCGCGCAAGGCCGCGATGCCAGGGCCGCTCAGCAATTGATCGAAGATGCGAAAACACTGGAGGACGCGGGAGCCTGCGGCTTGCTGCTGGAGGCGGTTCCACCGGAACCCGCCCGGATCATCGCGGAGTCAACATCGCTTCCGGTGATCGGCTGCGGTGCGGGACCGCACTGCGATGGCCATGTCGTCGTCCTACACGACATGCTGGGCATCACCCCTGCCCCGTTGCCACGATTCGTGAAGCGCTATGCAGAAACCAGGGCGTATATCCAAAAGGCGGTGGAAGCATACGTCTCGGACATGACAACTGCCGCCTATCCGGCCGATGAGCATTGCTACCAGATGGACGCGGGCGAAGCGGAAAAGCTAAGACCCGTTTCCACCAACCAGGAAAACTAGGCGCGCACCGAACGGCTTTCGCGCCTTACCCTTATTACAACATCTTGGAGGGTCATTATGCGACGGCAACGACTCGGGTTTTCCCTAATCGAACTGTTGGTGGTGATTGCGATCATCGGCCTGCTTCTTGCGATCTTACTGCCGGTGATGTCGATGGCGCGTGAAGAAGGCAAGAAAGCGGTTTGCATGAGCAACCTTCGTCAGATCGGCTTCGGCGTCGCAATGTATCTGGAGAAAGACAACAACCTGCCGTGGACCTATGTTCATCGTTTGACAAACGGACAGCCTCAACTGCATCCGGACACAATCACAAACAATTACAGCAGCTATACGTGGGGCGGAATGAAGGCCTCGAATCCCTGGCCGGGTGAAGAAACTGCGGACTGGGCAACCGTGCCGCCGGAAGTTCGCCCATTGAACCGGCTCCTGGCTGCGGATGCGCGGGATGACGACAAAATCGGTGTGATGCAATGCCCCGGCGATCGATCGGCCGTTTCGCCCGTCGTCCTGCAAAACCAAAACCCACTTTCGTTAGAGCAATACCGAAGCAGTTGGCAGGCCTTCGGAAACAGTTACAGCATCAATTGGTTCTTCATGGAGCACATTGCGCGAAGCGGCCAGGCCGACTTCAATCTTGAGAATCTGTTCAAGTTCGGCAAACGAGTGCTTCGAAAAAACTCCGGGCCTGAAGCTTCACGATTCGTCTTGATGTGGGAGAACCAGGTGGATCAGCTATTTGTCGAGGCGGATATCACCGGCGGCGGTCGCCTCGGTGCGGGTTGGCATCGCAACTATTCGAATCATACCTTCCTTTTTCTGGATGGCCACGTAGACCATCGATACTTCGATACACGCGCGCTGGGTGGCGATGGGTGGCGAGTTTACGACCAATAAAAAGACGGCGAATTTCACAAACCAAACTCTGAGAGTCTCGTCTCATGGAATCCCGTTCAAAGCTGAAGCTGGGACTTGCAGGCTTGCTGATGGCCGTCGCCGTCGGCTTGTCGCTCCATCATTTCTTCTCCGGTGAGTCCGTTCCTGACATTGAAGAGACCAAAACAGTTTGGTATTGCACCGATTGCGATAAAAGTTTTGAGCTTAGCGGAAGGCAGTCTTCGACCATGGTTTCAAAACAGCCCGCCGAGAATCGTGAATCGGATGCCGGCCAGCCGACACCGCACCGCGCAGGCGGCCGATTCGTTGAACTCGCGCGATGCCCCGGCTGCAACGAACAGTCCGGTGTACGGGCCCGCCGTTGCCACGATTGCGAAACCTGCTTCAGGGCGCGAACGGAGGCGGGGGCGATCACGGTCTGTCCCAAGTGTCGCTGGAACCCTGTGACCGACAAAAAAGCCGACGAAGAATGAGGCATTTTCAGTCGAGACGGATCATCAGATCCCGTTTCCCGTGAAAAAGAGCACTTCCTTGGCATTCGGCGCAAAGGCGGTTAAAATACCTCGTGGGTGTGAGTGGGACCATCGCCGTTGTCCAATACGGCTGGTCGTTCCAATCGATGGTCTCTTCACTTTTTTCTGTTTGCGTCGGACCGCGTAAGCACACGCGGCCGCCGCCGCCTATTTAGTTGAGCAATCGTCGAGCCGCGCTTTGCTTCGGTGTGGAGTTGTGGAACATGAAACGGTCCGGGCGCAAATGCGGATTCACGCTCATCGAGTTGCTGGTCGTCATCGCGATTATCGCGGTTTTACTCGCGATCTTGGTCCCTGCGTTGTCGAAAGCGAAATGCTCGGCACAAAAAGTCCTCTGCATGAGCAACATGCGTGAGATCGGCACATGCGTTTTTCTCTATTTGGAGGAAAACGACAACCTGCCCTGGACGTACGTACACGAAACCAATGCGGACGGGTCACTGGAGTTCTTTCCGGGGACGAGCATCTTCAGCAGCTACAGTTGGGCCGGCATGAAAGCCTCGCGACCGTGGCCTGGAGAGCAAGGCGGTGATTTCGCACTCGTGCCCCCCGAGCTGCGTCCTTTGAACAAATGCCTTCAGCCGGATGCCCGTGCCGACCAGCCGATCGAAATCCTTCAATGCCCCTCGGATAAGTCCGCCGTTTCACCGACGGTCGGCGGTGGGTCCGTCTCGGTCCAGAACCAACAGGGACGAAGCAGTTGGCAGGCATTTGGCAACAGCTACAGCATCAACTGGTTCTTCCGTGAATTGCTGCCCGGTGCATTTTCGGTCGAATCACTGTTTCTCGAAGGAAAGCGAATTGCAACCGGAAAGGTCGGGGGCGAAGCGGCGGAATTCGCACTGATCTGGGAGAACCAGATGGATCAGCTTTTCGTCGGAGCGACGCCGACCGGCGGAGGAACCCTCGGATCGGGTTGGCACTGCTCGTTCTCAACCCACACAATCCTGTTTCGTGACGGTCATGTTGAACACAAGTATTTCGACACCCGATTCTCGCAGGATGCCGGTTGGCGTATCTCCCTGAAATAAACACCAATAACGGGCCAACATCGCCTTGAGTAATAAGATCAAACTTAGCGTCGCCGCCTTGCTTTTCGGCATCGCGATCATCCTCCACTTCAGTCTGGACTCCGAAAAAAAGATACCGGAAACGGAGGAAACCAAAACGGCGTGGTTCTGCACACCCTGTGATCATGGCTTTCAACTCAGCGGCTCCGAAATGACGGAGAAGATTTCGGTCGGCCGCGTCGATAGGCCGTCGGACGAGGAAGCATCCGAACCGCAAATCCCCAGACGTCGCCGTATGATAAAGGTGGCTCAGTGTCCGGTCTGCAAAGAGTGGTCGGGAGAGGCCGCGCGCCGGTGCCCGGATTGCGGCCATATCTTTTCCGCAAAAACCAAAGAAGGCCAACCGGCCGTCTGCCCCAACTGTCAATGGGACCCCCTTCCGTGAATGAAGCCCCCGCCATCATGCGCACAACCCACCCTTCGCAAGATCACCGAAACTGATAGAATCCGACTATGGACATTCGACGGATTCGAAACTTCTCCATTATTGCCCACATCGATCACGGCAAAAGCACTCTGGCGGACCGGATGTTGCTGAGTTGCGGCGCGATCACCCAAAGGGAATTCCGCAACCAGATCCTGGACGACATGGACCTCGAGCGTGAAATGGGAATCACAATCAAGGCCAATCGATGCACGTTGAACTATGACTACGCCGGCTCCAAGGAAGAGAATAAGAAATTTGAAGACGGCGTCTACGTGCTAAACCTTCTCGATACTCCGGGGCATGTGGACTTCCATTATGAAGTCAGCCGGGCCCTGGCAGCCTGCGAGGGTGTGTTGCTGCTCGTCGACGCAGCTCAGGGAATCGAAGCGCAAACGTTGGCCAATGCCTACAAAGCCATCGAGGCAGGTCTTGAGATCATTCCGGTCATTAACAAAGTGGATCTGCCGTCGGCACGGCCCGAAGACATCGCCCTCGAATTGGAACAAATTCTGGACTTGCCCGCCGAAAACGCCATCTTTGCCTCAGCCAAAACGGGTATCGGCATCGACGACGTCCTTCAAGCGATCGTCGAGCGAATACCAAGCCCGGTGGGCGATGGCGATGCGCCGCTGAAGGCGCTTATTTACGACGCCAAAGCGGATGTTCACCGGGGGGTCGTGTGCCATCTTCGAATCATCGACGGCGTCATTCGCAAAGGCGACAAAGTCCGACTGATGGCGGCGGGACGAACCTACCAGGTGAACGACCTGGGTGTGTTCACGCCGAAGATTACCAGCCGTCCTCAACTGTCCAGCGGTGAGGTCGGCTATTTCTTCGCCGGTATCAAGACCGTCCACGACGTGAACATCGGCGATACCGTCACGGTTGAGAGCCGCCCCTGTGACAGCCCGTTGCCCGGCTATCAGTCACCGCAGCAGATGGTGTTCTGTGATTTCTATCCGGGTCCGGGGACGACGAGTCCGGACCTTCGCGTGGCGATGGAGGAGCTGTGGCTGAACGATTCAAGCTTCAATTTCTCCCCCGTGTCGAGCGCGGCGCTGGGGACTGGCTTTCGTTGCGGCTTTCTGGGCCTGCTGCACATGAAGATCATCCAGGAACGTCTTGAGCGCGAGAGCGAGATCGACGTCGTCCAAACGGCCCCGACGGTCGGCTTCGAAGTGGTCATGAAGGACAATATCGTGAGGATTATCGAGTCGCCTGCGGAACTGCCGGAAGCAGGTGAGATCGAGGAAATCCGCGAACCGTACGTCCAGGCCGAAATCGTTGTACCGAGCAAATTCATCGGCAACGTGATGAAGCTGAGCGAAGATCGCCGGGGCATTTACAAACGGACCGACTATCTCTCCACCGAGCGCGTCGTGCTCATCTATGAGTTTCCGCTGGCGGAGGTGATTTACGATTATTTCGACCGGCTCAAGAGCGTCACCAGCGGCTACGCCACCATGGACTACGAGATGATCGGTTTCCGGCAGGACGACCTGATCAAGCTGAACATCCTGGTGAACGGGACGCCGGTGGATGCGCTGGGGGTGATCGTACACCGTTCACGCGCGGAGCCGCGCGGCAGAAAGCTGATTCAGCGGTTACGGAAAGAGATCGAACGGCATCTTTTCGACGTTCCCATCCAGGCTGCAATCGGAAACCGTGTGATTGCCCGAGAGACCATCAAAGCCCTGCGCAAAGACGTTACGGCCAAATGCTACGGCGGCGACGTGACTCGGAAACGAAAGCTGCTGGAGAAACAGAAGGAAGGAAAGAAACGAATGAAACAGGTGGCCAACGTTTCGATCCCCCAATCAGCGTTCATGGCCGTGCTGGACACGTCGGACTAACCTGGACGCGGCCAAAACCACTGCGATGGCGAAAACGAAAACGACGAACGAATCATAAGACTCTGCTGCAAGCCGCCTTCGACGTCCTTCGCTCGCAGATTATGACAAAGTAGCTCTTTCGGGGGGGAGGGGGCGACTGGACGACTCGTCATTCGGGAGGCCTGATCTTGTCAATATTCTCCCAAAACTTCTTTCTGTAAGTCGACTCAGGCATACGCAACTTCTTAGCAGCCTCGCGCATACTCTTGCAATCTTTATACGCTTTGAGAATTTCCTGCTCTTGCGGGTCCAGTTCCTTTACTCGCTCCTCTATGAACTCGCGCTCTTCATCGAGTATGAGTTTTTCAAGTGGAGACTCTCGATCGTCGGCGATTTTGTCAATTGTCTGACTATCAATTACCGGATTTTTTTTCCTTGCCAGACTTGATGCAATTCGCCATGCGGTCCCGCAAGCAAACGCCTGCCACGCCGATTGCACGTCATTCCACCTTTTCTTAAGAACGTCGCAAAGCTTTGAATAGACTGAGTGCTCGTCCTGATTGTAGCGACGTGCCGCTTTTTCTGATATGTATCGGAGTACCCCAACAACCTCATTGTTGTTTTCGAGGAACTGCTCAAAAGTAGGCTCATCTGGAATAATATCTAGGTCGTTTCCGTCGCCACTCAAAGGATCGTATTCCTCATGAATCGGCATTCAGTAATAGTCTATATGATTTGCCCTGCAGGAGTATCCGCGGCCGCGGACATCGCTTCATCTCGCCCCATTCCTAATTCCTCCGCGCCAGTTACAGGATTCGATGTGGACTCCTCGATAGGCACCGGATCTGACATTACTTCCTTCTCTTCGGGAACGCAGTCTATTTTGGCGAATTTCAATATGCACAAGGTCTTCGCCTCGGCCCTTAACTGCGAATAATAGGCTTCATGCTCGAACGCACCCAGGAATTGCGATAAAGCAATCCCGAGGCTTTCTTCGTTCCCCAGTTCATAATTATCTTCAATAAAATTCTCGATTTGCTTCCGCGCTTCTTGCCTATTCATGATTTGATCCTCGACGCGATAAATTGAACTGAATGATCATTGCCCGAGAGCACCCTCAGAAGCGGGGATTATTTGCGACTGGCGCAAATCATAGAAAGAATTGTCTCTAAAGTAAATGTCTATTTGAGCTTATTTAGCCGGCAAGAAAAAAGGAGTGGTGGGTCTGAATTAGCCAGGACTATTGGATGTGCACAGGGCTCATTCTGGCAACTTGTGAAAAAGGCTGGCGCCTAACCTCGCCAGCCTTTGTAACTAACTGAAAAAAATAATATTATAGTTTTCCTTCTGCGACAACAAGCAATGCTTTCGCAGTGGAGCGAACCAACTTCATGAGCTGATCGTCGAGCTTCTCCTCATATTCCGCAAGCACTCTCCGCAATTCTGAAGCCGGGCAATCACTCTGAGAAGCCTCGATCAGTGTATCTTTGATCGTACGAGGAAGGTCTGCCGGTTTCTCGCTGTTCAGCGTATGATCCACTCTGGCCTCCTTGCCGAGCTTCTTCTTCCGCCTCATAGCCTGCGGCGAGTCCTTTGTAGTAGTCCTCGGAATTTTGGGCTGCGTACGTTGAGTTTTCTTGCTCATATTCCTGCAGAATTTCCCCTTGGGGGATTGAGAGCCCGCACCGCTTGGCAGTTTGACCTTCTTCGTAACCTTTGCGGTACTCCAGTCGACGGTATTCGCTTTCTGGGAGTGTGACTTCTGTGGGCGAGTATGCGAAGCGATAAAGATACTGATTACAGTTCGCCCCGATCTGCCCCTCCTTTTTCAGGGCTCGTCCGTGATGTGTCGCTTCCTTGCGGAAATCATGACGCAAAAAGTCGCTTCCAAAGATCTTTTTTTCACTAGACATTATAGGGTTCTCCTTGTCTTTCGTCGACAGATGCCCTGTCGATTTCATTTAATTACAGATACTGGTTCATAAAAAAAGCCCCGCACAATGCGAGGCTCTAAGGTCAGGTCTATACAATACACGGCCAAGCACCGTGAATCGGTTCAATCGATGCACGAATACGGGCCTCCCCAATATTCAGCGCAGTAACGAAGCGATCACGATCGCCCCTTTCTGGCGCCGCGATAATCGATTGAATCGAATCAACAATACCTGAACGTCCATCGAATTTCGAACTCTTATGCCGGCGATCGAATCCTTTGACGCCAAGAGCGGGAATCCCAATCGATCCGGAGATTAGATGCTCTGCACTCCGAATAATATGACCAACGTCTTTTTCCTGCTTGATCGCCACCCGATTTGAGTCAATCGGCACGGAATTGATCAATGCGACCGGAATAACTGCTGCGATGAACATTTGAATTCTCCTTTCTTTCTTTTCAATTTGACTCATTCCAATTTCTTTTCTTTCGCATGCGATTCGTTTGGCAAACTTGCCGTTCAATAGATGAATGTAATCTCGCGACGACTTGCGCACACAAAATACAAAAAAAAAAAAAACGATCAATTCTCATCGATGACAATGCGCATTTTCTCGCTCAGCACATTACTAAGTGGTGTGCAATAGAAATGGAAAAATACTAAGTTGGAGATCTATCAGATGAACGAGAATAAGATGACAACTTTTCTACTCGGCCTTTACGAACTTGTAGGATTCGCGAGCTTTCCTGTTTGGGCGACAGGCTTCCTGTTACTCTGCGTCGCGCTTTGTGTCATTTTTTATTACATTGGCCGCTGCAAAAATTAGAAAGACGAGCAGGGTCAGCCAAGGTGATTTTCACTGTCGGATCGTGTGATACAACACTAAGCAGGAACTGGACATGGGCGTAGATTACGCTGACGCGGCTTACGTCTAGCGTTGATCGATGTTAAACCACTTTTCGGTGTGCGGCGGCTCGTATTGGCGGAGCCGCTGCAAGACCTCTCGGTGGTCATCCGTCACGAGGGCCAGGGCGCGATGCTCCGGCTTCACGAACTGTTGCTCGACCAGCTCATCCAGAAAAGAAAACAGCTTGTCGTAATAGCCGTCGATGTTGAGAAACGCACAAGGCTTGCTGTGGATGCCGATCTGCGCCCAAGTCAGGATTTCGAACATTTCGTCAAGCGTCCCGAGCCCCCCCGGCAGGGCAACGAAGCCGTCGGCGAGGTCCGCCATCATGGCCTTGCGCTGGTGCATCGTGTCGACGCGATGGAGTTCAGTCAGACCGGTGTGGACCACTTCCTTGCGAGCAAGCCCGTGGGGAATGACACCGATGACCCGTCCGTCATGGTGCAGAACGGCGTCGGCGATAATGCCCATAAGTCCGACATTACCGCCGCCGTAGACCAGGGTGATGCCTTCACGCGCGAGCATCTCACCGAACTCGACGGCCACGGTACGATAAATCGCGTTCGCGCCGGAGTTCGATCCGCAGAAGACACAAAGCCGAGAGAGTTGCGTTTTGGCCATGCTCAATCCCCAGGTACACTCTAAGTCAGACCGCGACAAGTCTCAATGCGGGAAATGACGGTCGTTCACCGCCTCAGATTTTCATATAATCGGCCGGACGAGGTGCATTTGATGGCCAAGCGAGATTATTACGACATCCTCGAGATACCGAGGAACGCCACCGAAGCCGAGATAAAGCGGGCTTATCGAAGGTTGGCCAAGAAGCTACATCCCGATCAGAACAAGGGCGATAAGGACGCGGAGAAAAGGTTTAAGGAGACCCAAGAAGCGTACTCCGTGCTTTCCGACAAAGAAAAACGCGAGCGCTACGACCGTCTCGGCCACGCCGGAATGGATGCTCGATTCAATCCTGGCGGCCAATCCTACACCTGGACCTCAGGCCCCGGCGCCGAAAAAATCGACCTTGGTGATCTGGCCGACATGTTCAATTTTGGCGGCAGCCGAGGAAATACCGGCGGTGGCGGCTCCATCTTTGATCAAATCTTCGGGGGCGGCGGTCGCACCCGGACCGCACCTTCGGGAACGGTCCCTCGGGACATTGAATATCCTGTTTCCCTGCGCTTTGAGGATGCGATCCGCGGAACAAAACTGGATCTCGAACTCAGCACGGCGGGACAGGGCACACAGAGAATTTCCGTTCACATCCCCCCGGGCGTGGGAGACGGCCAAAAGATACGTGTCCGAGGCCAGGGGCAGCCCGGACGGGGACATCGGCCGGCCGGCGATCTTTATGTCGTCTGCAAGATTCAGCCCCACGCCTATTTCGAACGCAAGGGAGACGACATCTACCTGACCGTCCCAATCACGATCAGAGAGGCCTCACTCGGTGCAAAGGTCGACTTGCCCACGATCAACGGCAAGCGAACCGTGACAATTCCGCCCGGGACTCCCAGCGGGACGAAACTTCGGCTGACAGGACAAGGCGTCTCCGATCCCAAGGAAAAGAAACAGGGCGATCAATACGCAATCATCAAGATCGTTCCACCCAAGAAACCGAGTGCCAAACAGCGAGAGCTGCTCGAAGCGCTCGGTGACCTCGACGACGGCTCTCCGAGGGACGGTCTGTGGTCCTGAACCGGCAAAACAGTACAACCATGCCGAAACAATCCGCAAGGACCACCAGGGTCCCGGCGCCGCGGTGGATTCGTTTGATCATGATCCTGGCATCGTTATTACTGCTTCCGAGTGCTGAGACAACGCTGAAGGCCCAGTTTCGGGGCAATAGCGACGGCACGACGAGCCGACCCGCAACGATGAATGATGACCCGCGCGTCAGGGCGTGGTGGCAGGTGATGGGTTGGGGACTGCTCCTGATCGTCATTGCGATCACCTGTTCGGCAGCGATCATCATCTTTTCGCGCCGCTTCAAGAAGTATCTGACAGGCGGAGCGAGCACACCGACTCCCTCCGACGACGTGTGGGCAATGCACAGGCTGCCGGAGGAACGAGATGATGAACCGGACACCCGAGAAGATTCTTGACGACTGAAGGAGGATGGCGTGGAATTGGAAGGCCGAATTGCATTGGTGACCGGAGCGGCCAAACGCATCGGACGGACGATTGCCTTGGAACTCGCCAGGCTCGGCTGTGATGTTGCGGTCCATTGCCATGCGTCCCATGAAGACGCGGCAGCAACGGCGGAAAAAATACGTCAATTGGGCCGGCAAGCGACGGTTCTGTCTGCCGACCTGAAAGACCCACAAGCGACCGAATCCCTTGCAAAACAAACCGTGGATGCACTCGGCGGGCTGAATATACTGATCAATAACGCCTCTATTTTTGAGTCCATGAAACTGGAGGAGTTTTCCCTTCCAAAATGGAATGAGACCCTGGCCGTGAACATGACAGCTCCGATGGTCCTGTCGCACGCCGCTTACCCGCATCTTCGCGCTCGTCCCACGGGGCACATCGTCAATCTGCTCGATATTTCTGCGAAACGACCCTGGTCGTCTTACCTGAGCTATTGCGCATCCAAGGCGGGACTGAGCAACCTGACGCTGGGGCTGGCCAAGGCAATGGCTCCGGAAGTCCTCGTCAACGGCGTCGCTCCCGGTGCCGCGCTCTCTCCCGAGAATTACTCAAAAGACGAAATAAAAGCAGTCACACGACATATCCCGGCCATGCGTTGGGGAACTCCGGAGAACGTCGCATCGGCAGTTCGATTCCTCGTCACCGGTGCATCCTACATGACCGGAACGATCCTCAATGTCGACGGCGGCCGAAGCATCGCATGGTAACAGCCCCTGCCGCGGTACATGCCATGTGCCAAGCGAAGCGCGGCCATGTTCGGGAACCAGTGCACAACATGCCCGCGCCTTTAGGCTTGGGCACGCCACCCCGAGCATTCTCAACGATGCGCCACGCGTCATTTCATGACGAGCAGAGCCCGCCCTACCCGAAACGTGTTCTACTGCCGTGGATGGCAGCGCGCATGGATGGATTTGAGCCGGGTTCCATCGACATGTGTATAAATTTGAGTCGTGGTCACACTGGCATGTCCCAGCAGTTCCTGCACGATACGCAAATCGGCGCCGCCCTCGAGCAGATGGGTCGCGAAGCAGTGCCGAATCGTGTGGGGACTGACAGGTTCCGGAAGGCCGGCAATCGTGGCATAACGATGGACCAACCGCCAGATGTTCGTCCGATCCATGGGACGGCCGGTTCTCGAAACAAACAGTGACTCTTCGGTTCTTGATGTTTCCACCAAGGTCGCCCGCAATCCACGGATGTATTCGCCTACCGCACCGATCGCGTGCGAACCGATTGGAATCACACGCTCTTTTCCACCCTTGCCTCTGCAACGCAGGTAGCCTACATCCAGATTCAAGTCTCCGAGGCGTAGCGTGGCGAGTTCTGAAACGCGCATCCCTGTCGCATACAGCAATTCGAGAATCGCTCGATCACGTGCGTAAAAAGGTTCACCCGGCTGCGGCGCGGATAGCAGAGCCTCCAGTTGTCTGCGCTGAAGCGTCTGCGGCAATCTGTGCCAGGTCTTGGGCGTTTCCAGGAGCGTGCTGACGTCGTCGATCATGACGCCGGTCACATAAAGGTATCTCAGGAACATCTTGACGGAAACCAGTTGCCGGGCAATGGAAGAAAGCGCGAGTTTTCGTTCCGTCAGGCGAATCAGATAGGAACGCACGAGATCGGCATCAACACGAGATACTTGACAAATATCCCGATCGTCCAGCATGGTGATAAACTCTCGCAAGTCTCGTCCATAGGCCTCGATCGTATTCCTGGCAAGACCACACTCGGAAATCAGGTAATCCAGAAACCGGCGCAACATGACCGTCCAATCGACATGCGCCGTTGGCTCGGACGTGGATGATTTTGCGGCGTTCGACCTTGAGTCAAGCGGCGACGTGGACGTCGGCATCGGATTCCGGATCGGTCTGCCCGACGGAGAGTTGGTGGTAGACCTGGCAGTATTCATACTCGTCAAGGCATTGCCCGAAGACTTCGGAAAGGCACTGGAGATTGAATCGCCGTGCACAACGCTCGTCGTTCCCCTGAAAAAAAGGACAGATCGTTTTATCTTTCGATCCTGGCATGGCTTTTGCCCCTGCGGTGGCGAAACGTCAGCGCGTTCGCCAACCCATCCTTCTTTGTACTATCGGTCGTCGGAACATCCGTGGTTGAATTGAAAGTGGCCGGCTCGGAGGATTATGCATCCACGAGATTGGGAAGGCTGAGCACAAATCGGGAAAAGTTCTCGCCATTGCGCTCACCGCGTTTTAACGCAAGCTGTCCACCGAGACACTCGGCCCAATATCTTGACAGGGCCAGGCCGAGACCGATGCCGCTTGCCTGACCTCCGTTCGCGGCACCACTACGACGGAACGGCTCAAAAACGGCCTTTCGGTCGCCCGCGGCAACACCGGGGCCCGCATCCTCCACCTCAAACATGATTCGCTGTCCCGGTGCGGGTCTTGCCGTCAACCAAATCCGTGAATCATCCGCGTCCATACTATACTTGCAGGCATTCTCGACCAGGTTCGAGAGAATCTGAATCACGAACTCACCGTCCGTCTCGACCTTCAGCGCATCCCCGCACTCATTTTGGACCGTGAGCTTCTTCCCGGACGAGCGGCACTGCTCGGCGGTCTCCGTCTCGATCGACTGAAGGATCTCCTGGGGAGCAATCGGCTTTTTTTGCAACGCGGCCTTCGCACCGTCGATCTTCGAATAGACGAGAACGTTTTCAACCAAACGAGCAAGTCGTTTCGACTCGCCGCGAAGCATCTCAACATATTGTCGGTGTTTCTCTCGGTCGAGTGTTTTCATATCGGCGAGCAAATCAGTATAAAGCTGGAACGAAGTGAGAGGCGTGCGCAACTCGTGCGTCACCGCGGAAGCAAAGCGAATTCGCCGTTCCGCCATCGTGACATACTTCAACGTTCCATAAGAGATCGCAATGAGCGCCAAAACCGTGGCGCCCCAAGTCAGCAGAAGGTTCCACTGAGGATTGGCCGCCGGAGTCGCCACAAAAACAGGAGACGGCGTGTCGGCGACAATCTGCGCGGGAATCCACCGTAACCGATTCGGCGTCCAAGGCGTGCCGATAGAAACCGGTTCAATCGCCGCACCGGGCAACAAGCCTTGAATCTCCTCTTCAAGCGTGCCGCGCAGACCATTCCAATCAATCAGCACGCCCTGCAAAATGCAGTCGGGCACACGCTCCTCGGACGCCTGGCGAACCAAAGCAAGTTGCCAGCGACCGTCCAGAGTCAGGTCCAGCCAGAGTGGAAGCATCGAAGACATCCACACACACTTCAGACCCATCTCGCTCGTCGAAGACGCTCCGCCCGGCGGCAGGTTTTCCATCGCAACCAGATGCGGCTTGCATTGTTCCTCGGGAAAATGATCGCGCTGTAACTTAAGCAGTAGCTCGCCACGACGAACGAATTCTGCGGCCGTCCGCGTTATTTCCGCAGGGATCGAAGTTTCATTCGCCGCTTTGCCCGATCGGTCATTTCGTTTCTCAGCCGTGGAGTCATATCGTCTGAATGCATCGCGCATCTCTTTGCGCGCACTGAGTGCCGTCTCAAACTCCTGCAAGAGCAGGAACGGATCATATCGCTCCTGCAAGGCGGCAAACCAGTTTTCCGCTGACGCCTGTCGTTCGCGATCGGCGGCCGGTATCGCGCTGGCCGGTGTGGCAAGTTCTTCGTCCACGGCCAACTGAGGCGAACTCCAGCCGTGGGCCGACGTTTCAAAATAGAGAAGCAACCAGTCCGGGCCCGTCGGTGACTGAAGAGGCGATCGCAACAACAGCGGAGGATCATAAAGTTCAGTACGATCCTTGGGGTCATAGGCATTGGCGGGCGTGTAAAACGATCGATAGTGTTCAAACAGACGGTAACGTTCCGGGCCCAATGTCGCATCAACAATTGCATCCAGGTGCGCCACGGCCAAAGCCAGCGTCTTCGCATGCGAAACTTTCTGCGCGGCGATGGAACGTTCCTTCTCGTCAAGAGCCTCGTGGCGATCCAGTTGAACCGCTGACCATGTCGCCCAACTCAGACCACCGCAAACAAGAACCCAGATCAATGCAAGGGCGATGATGACATTCCGCCGACTTGTCGCGTGTAGTATCATGATCCAATTCCGCTAACTGGAAGAATCGGGCAGCCGCACGTCGGGTCCCAACATGTAACCTTTGCCCCGAACCGTCACGATGTATTGAGCAGAATTCTCACGGCTCGCCGTCGCCAGCTTGCTGCGCAATCGGGCGACGTGCATGTCCACGGTTCGTGTTTCGATCCCCGTTCCACTGAGACCCCACAGACGGGTCAGCAGTTCATCACGCGAAATCGCACGACCGGCGTTTGCAGCCAGGTGACTCAGGATCGCACATTCAGTCTCTGAAAGAGAATGCGGCTCACCGTCGGCAACGGAAATCTCGCGACGCTCCAGGTCAACCGTGACCTTCCCGACAAACAGGCGGGACACGTCCGAAGGACGCTCCGGACTGCGACGCAACACCGCTTCCACGCGAGCCACCAGCTCTCGTGCGGAGAAAGGCTTCACGACGTAATCATCGGCTCCAGCCTTCAAACCGGCGATCCGTTCCTCCTCGGAACCTCTCGCCGTTAGAATAATGACCGGCAACGACGCATGAGTCTTCCTCAGCGATTTGAGAACATCCATACCGTCCATCTTGGGCAGCATCAGATCAAGCAATACGAGGTTCACTTCGGGCCTGCGCGCGGCCGCCAATCCCTCAGCGCCGTCAGCGGCTTCGATCGGTTCATAACCTGCCGCGCGGAGCGCCTCCACGACGCCTTTGCGAATGGCCGTCTCGTCTTCAATCACGGCAATTTGAGCAAGCGCCAACGTGCAATCACCCTATCCGATTAGAAGCGTTTCCCATGCCGATTTGCCAGTTCATTCTAGTCATTCCGTGGGGCTCCGACAGCCTCAATATCATCCCTGCGATGATAAGATCCTGTTCCCGCCGCCGAACAGATGCACTCTGGCGCCCTCTCGGCGCCATCGGGCGACATTAGATGAACCAGAACGTCCGCTGCTTCCATTGTCTGTAGCGTTCTCCGAACGCCTGTTCCAAAACGCGATCTTCCAGCTTGGACCGGTAAAGCTGAAGCGCCACAAAACAGAAATAGAACGTGATCCAGACAACGTGCGTCTTGGCAAAACAAAGCCAGGCACCGCCTTGGGCCATGATCTGACCTAAATAGACCGGGTGCCGAACCAAACGATAGGCGCCCCGAACCTTGAGTTCCCGTGCCTCGGGCACAATGCTGAGAGATCGAAAAAGAGTGCCGTAGCCCCAGACGTCCAGCGCATTCCCCAGAAGAATCAGAATCGTACCGCTTAGCATCGCGGAAAGTGAAAGCGGCTTGTCACCCCAACGGAACGATTGAAACGCGCTACTCCATGCCGGACTGAGCCACCCCAACGTCCACTCCAGGACAATCGGCGCAAATGGGAGGAAAGCCCCGCTCAGCGCAATGACAATGTCTCGGCCCCGTGAAGCTCGGCTCCTTGGAGGCAGGCGAAAACAAAAGCCCAATGCGATAAGCAAATACGTCGCGTCCACCAGCACATGCACCCAGGGAACACGCAATGTGTACCCGCTTCCAAATTTGTACCAGGGACCCAACGTCCAGAAGCCGTCGTAGTAATCTGTCACACGATAAGCAAGAAAGCCGACGAAAAAACTCGCTCCGAGCACCCGAAAGACCCAGTCGGGAGTCCACAACCATAGTCGCATCAGCGATGAAGGAGCGGACGAACCATCGGGCTTTGCCTTTGTGTCACGAAATGTATCCGATTCCGCATGCATTGCAGCATGATAGTACGCGCAAAGAGCCTCTTGAAGCGAGGGATTTCGCCCAGAATTGACATGATCAGGCACTCCTACATACCATGCCGCCCTGAGCAGGCGCCTGTTGTCCTGACATTGATTGATCAAACGGGTGATTGAAGGCAAACACGCTGGAAGAATTGACGATGGCGTATCCACTTCACACATTGGCGGATTACTTGTCCAAGGTCGGCATGACATGCACCGTTGACGGGAACGAGAATCACGAAGTCCTCGGCGTGGCTACACTGGAAGATGCAACGTCCGATGAAATCAGCTTTCTCGCCAACCCGAAGTATGAGTCGGCTTTACAAAGCACCTCGGCCGGAGCTGTGATCGTCTCTGAAAAACAGACGACTCCGAAAGGAATGAGCGTCCTGCGCACCGCGAACCCCTATGCCGCTGTCATGGCCGTGATGGTCCATATCCACGGCTATCGCAAACACAAGCCCGCGGTCGCAGGTGACCGTGCCGTGATCGATGCCTCGGCCGTGATCGGCGAGAACGCGAACATCCATCACGGCGTCACGATCGAAGCAAACGCAACCATCGGCCGAAACGTGGTCATCTATCCCGGAGTCTATATCGCGGAGAACTGTCGGCTCGGGGACGACTGCATCCTGTATCCGAACGTCGTGCTTTACGATGGCACGGTCCTGGGCCATCGCGTTACCATCCATGCCGGATCGATCATCGGCGAAGACGGACTCGGCTATGCCCCGGTGGGGGAAAAGTGGCACAAGATTCCGCAGATCGGCACGGTGGACATCGGCGACGACGTCGAGATCGGCGCCAATTGCGCGATTGATCGGGCGACCCTCGGACGCACGGTGATCGCCTCCGGAACGAAGTTCAGCAATCTGATCGCCATCGGTCATGGCACGAAAGTCGGCGAAAACTGCATGTTCGTGGCCCAGGTGGGACTTGCCGGTTCCGTGAACGTGGGCAAACACGTGACCATGGCCGGTAAAGTCGGTGTCGCCGGCCACCTCAACATCGGTGACAATGCGGAACTGGGCGCCATGTCCGGGGTGATGAAGGACGTTCCAGCAAATACCAGAGTTGCAGGAGCGCCGGCCTTGCCGATCAAAGACGCCATGCGATCCATCTCGCTGTTCGAAAAGCTACCCCAATTGCACAAACAGATCAAAACGCTGGAATCCGAAGTCGAAAAGTTGCGGCTTGCGCTCAAGGATAACGAGAACGAGTAGAACACCCGACTTTCGTCGGCAGGGCATCACCCTTGAACTCGTCCCCCGACAATCAACACCCCGACCACAAGCCCTGGCTCATCTTCGTCTGCATGCTCGCAGGCCTTGTGCATGGGGGCTACTTCCTGATTCACGACGATCCTCAATTGGAACCCGACGAAATCGAATACATCCAGCTTTCCAGGTACCTCGCCGACAACGCGACGCTTGCGCTACCGTCGGGCGAAGTGGCCAAGCGAATGCCGCTCTACCCGGCGCTCATGTCATTGATCTATCGAACACAACCGGCAGACGTATGGCCGAATGCCGTCATGGCGCTGCAAAGCTTCATCGCATGGTGCAGCACCATCATGATCGCCCTCGTCGCCTACCGATCGGCAGACGGGCGAGCGGGGGGACTTGCCGGGATCATCACGGCGCTCTACGTCCCGTTCGCCTATTTGCAAATGAGCTTCCTGACGGAAACGTTGCTGATCTTCCTGTTCTCAGCATCGCTGCTGCTCTACGTCACTTTCGGGTTGAAGCCGAACTCGTCCATACGACGGCCGGCGGCCTTATTGGGCGTTTCCTTCCTGCTCGGCCTTGCAATCCTGACCCGGGCCAACGCTCTGCTCCTGTTGCCGCCTTTCGTCGTCGACACGGTGTTTCGCTCCGGCTCAGTCACCCAACGCACGTCTCGGGTCGCGTTCCTTGTCATTCCCGCGCTGGCGTGCGCATCCGTCTGGGCGGCGCGGAATCATCGCGAAGTCGGCGCGTTCACGCTCTCTACCGTCGGCGGTCTCAATTTCTACCTGGGCCACAATCCTGATTATGCCGCGGACCCTGGGCTCGACCGGCTGGATTACGGCATCGCCGACCGATTGCGCACGGAACGGAACCTCACAGAAAGACAAACAGACAAGTTCCTCTTCGATCGGGGATTCGATTTCATCAGGAATCATCCCGGCGAAACGATCCTCAATAGTTTCAAAAAAATCAGCGCCTGGTTTTCGCCGCGCGTTCCGGTCTACGGTCCCACCGTACCGATGCTCATCCTGGTCGTGCTGGCGGCGGCAGGATGGTCCCGCTGGCGAGATGGAGCGCTGATCGATCGACGCCTGGCACTTTTCAGGATCGCAGTCGTCGGCGCGCCATTGTTGGCCGTCTTCTGGTTGTTTCAAACGCTCAGCTATCTGAATCGGCACCTCGATTCTGTACCGTTGCCGTTTACGTCGCCGCTGTACGTATTATCGATCGGCGTCCCGGCGTTGCTCTTCTTGCGAAGTCGTTTACGAATCAAAGGACTGCTGATCGGCCTGGTCGCCGGGCAGCTTGTCGTCGCAATCGCCTTCATACCGTTGTCCCGCCTCCGCTGGACCGTCGACGGCCTGCTGATCATCGCCATCGCCATCGGCGTTTCAAACCTCTGCCGCTGGTTGCAGGAAAGCCCCAGTCGTCCAACATGAAAGTCATGGATTGAAGCGCCAGCGGACTTACCCCGCACGGCCTTGGATTGACCACAATATTCGCCGGCGCGTGGTGAATTGCAGGCAGTTTGCCGTGCCGTTACATTGCAACGATTCCGATTGGGGAGCGTCAGGGTTCCTGGTGGGCTCCGCGGTCTTCAAAGCCGTTGAGGCGCTGTTTCGCAGTGCCTGGTGGGTTCGATTCCCATCCGCTCCCGTTTGGCAAGCCGTTGCTTGGAAGATTGAAAATGAACGAAGCCAAGACCTGATGAATGGCACTATCGCTCAGATCGTTGCGCTCACTTGCCATGGCAATGCCTATTTGCACGGACACAGCATACCGAACTTCTTCCCGGAAAATTCCACGTGCAAATTCTGTGACAGAGTGAACTTTGCAGCGGTTAGCAAAACCTTTTTCGGCAGAACAAAGGAAAAGCCGATCGCCGAAACTCCGGATGCCTGGTTCTCCTTCCTGAGATCCTCAAAGGCAAGCGGCATCCGTATCCAGTACATGTCGGACAACCATCCAGATTTCTCGGACCGCATGACAGCCGGCCTCGTGGGAGGAGGAGGAACCTGGTCGATGGAGGTCATTCAGCCGGGAAACCGTAGCGACCGTTGGTTTGAACGATGGATGGTTTGGAACCGTGACGCCCCGGAAAACCGAATCTGGAGAGTCACCTACGGCAAGGTTTCAGCAGCCTCAACATCGAGAGCCACCGCCGATGATCTTTCGACAACGACCGACCAACTGGCGAAGAGTCTCCGTGAAATCCGCGACTTCTCCCAGGAACACGAGTGCGACATGTTCACCCAATACTTCAATGAAGCTCTCGACACTCTTGATTCCGGAGGCAGAAACCTCCATGGCTACCACCAGGACCTGGCGCCCGAGGGCTTTTTGTCTCCGCAAGCTAACATGATTCTGGATGCCTGCCAGCGATGCTGGGTCTTCGGCGCGATGGGTTCATGGAATGACATGGTTTTCGAGGGAGAGGACCAGAAGAACTACGAAGACGTCTCGGAACGGGCTTTTCAAACCATAATCAATGCCATTGTATCCGCGACAAACACGACGCTAAGCTAAGAGATTCCGTATTCCTTCAATTTTCGATAGAGCGTTCTCGCACCGATGCCAAGCTGCTTCGCTGCTTTTTCGCGATTGCCGTGGTGTTGAGCCAAGGCGTGCTGAATCGCCATCTTGGTGAGTTCCTCCAATGTAACGTTCAGGTGGCGATGGGCAACCGGGACGATGTCCGTGCTGAGGTTGATCGGTGGCGCGGATGGTAGATCGTCAACATCCAAGGTATCGCCTTCGCTCAGCACCACCATTTGACTGATGACGTTTTGTAACTCTCGAACGTTGCCAGGCCAACGGTAGTTGTGCAAGAGCCGTAGCGCCTCAGGTGTAATCTGCCGGACCTGTTTTCCGTGCGTGTTGTTTGCCTGTTGGATGAAGTAATGAATGAGCGGAGGAATATCGTCCTGGCGATCCCGCAATGGCAAAAGATTGATTTCCGCCTGATTGATCCGGAAGAAAAGATCCTCTCGAAAATCCTTCGCGCTGACGGCCTCCTTCAGATTTCGGTTGGTCGCGGCGACGACCCGCACGTCCACATGAATCGGCTTGCTCGAACCGACGCGAATCACTTCGCCATGTTCCAACACTCGAAGCAGCTTCGCCTGCATGGGAAGAGGCATGTCTCCGATCTCGTCCAGAAAGATCGTCCCGCCGTCGGCCTCTTCGAAATAACCGCGTCGATCTGTTGTGGCGTGCGTGAACGACCCCTTCACATGACCAAAGAGTTCCGACTCAATGATTCCTTCGGAGATGCTTGCACAATTGACAACAACCAAAGGCTTGTTTCTCCGGTCGGAATTGCGATGGATGGCCCGTGAGATCAATTCTTTGCCGGTGCCCGACTCACCGTAGATAACAACGGTCAACTTGGTGTTTGCCAGACGGCGTACCCGATTCAGGGCACTTTTCATGGCGCTGCTGACGGCGATAATGCCCTCGAACGAGTCCGCCTGATCCCACTGCTCGCGCATGTGGTGGTTCTCACGCAAAATCATCGCCTGTCGAGCAGCGCTGTCGACCCGTTTCCGCAACACGTCCAGGTCCAACGGCTTCTTCAGGTAATCGAAAACACCGACGTCAATAAAGGCATCCCGCGCGAGTTGATCGTCCCCATGAGCCGTGATCAAGATGCCCTGTGTCCAGGGACTGATCTCACGGGCACGATTGAGCACGTCAAGACCGTTCATATCCCCGCCGAGCCGATAGTCCGACACCACCACGTGCGGGGCACGCTGCGTAACCGAGTCGATGGCCTCTTCTCCGGAATCGACAAGACGACAGGCATGACCTGCGCGCTCGAGCCCTTCCTTCATGGCCTCTCCGTGCGAAGACTCGTCTTCAACAATAAGTATAAAAGCGGTATCGGGCATAGGCCTTATTCGACTGTCGCGACGCACAAAGAGAACGGCAGGCGACCTTCGAGCCCGCCGAAGGGTCAAGCGGCACAGCCGTTGGATCGCTCAGCAACGATTAGTCCTTGTATCCCATAAATAGTAGCTCGGAATAGCCCTTGCTGCCAAGACGACGGTCGCAAGTTCGGGCCGTCGTCTGCATTCACCCGTGAGACTCTCCCCGACCTGTAAAATCATTGGGGCAAAGTGACCGGCTCCAGATCGGTGTCGAGTCCCGGACGTGGCAAAAGGTATTGATGCTTGAATTGCTCGGCCGTGCGTGTCCGTTGTCGTCGAAGTCGCCTGTCACGCTCCGTGAGCCGGCCATCGGGCAATTCGGTCAGTTCCAACGCCTCCAACCGAAGTGACTCCCGCTTCGAAGCATATTCGACGTTGATTCGGCACAGGGCCTCATCGAATCGTTGCGGCAACTTATCAATCTGACGGACGACGGAGGATTCCATGTAGAGCCGATAACGTGGCACGGCTTCCCATCGCGGCGCGAGAACGAAATTGATCAAGGACGTACCATCGACGTCCGTCGCTGTCCCGGTATGCCTCAAAACCCGGCTCATCGCCATGACCACTTGGTCTTCGGTCAGTTTCTCACCCGTTAACGAGGCGGTATGGTCGTCACGGCTGAGAAACTCGATCAGCGGCGCCTGACCTACCCAACCCGTCACTCGTACGCGGTCGCCCATGTCGTACCGATAGAGGCCGCTACGATTCGTCAAGACGAGGAAATACTCCTCGCCTTCAACCACTTCATGGCTGCGGAGCGTCGCGACCCCTTCGCGTTTCGAAAGTGAATAGTCCGCAGCGGGAATGAACTCAAAAAACTGACTGGTCACGGCGAGAATACCGGCCGGAGTCCCGTCGTCGACGGGAATGGACATTCGCCCTTCACTGGCGATCAGTCCGATGTCTCGGGACGGCGTATCACCGAAATACAACGGAAACTGAGATCGGTACAGGCCCATCGTACCGCCGGTCCAATGAGCCAGATAACCCAGATTCCAATAGTGCTTGGGATACATGGCCCCGTTTTTGCTGACGATCTGCTCCAGACGCCGCGCGCAAATCGGGTCAGGCGCCAATCGGGACGAGAGTGCCGTACGAATGTCACCATCCACAGCCATCTCATCCCAAAGCGTACCGTCGTGGATATCACGGATCATCTGTTCGCGATGGTCGTCGGCGGTCCTCGCCAGCAGCATCAACGTGGCGGGGTTCGCCGTCACCGCCCAGGCCACATCCCTGGGGATCGCCAATCGCATGATCGTATAATACTTCGAGCGTGAATCCCTTATTCTTGAAACTGCCAGCGGTGACGTGTAATAACGCAGCACGACTTTTTTCTGAGTGGCCGCGAGCAGGCCGGTGATCGCACCGCACGGCACACCGGAGGGTGCGGAGTGATCGTTCATGGGGCTTGTGACCTGAACGATATGCCGCAGAAAACAACCGTGATGATCCAGCAACGCCTTGACGCCCCAGACGTTCCACCCCCTTCGGCTGTCCGCCAGAACATGCTGCGTGATCGGAATATACTTGGGCTCGGCCGTCGTTCCGCTGGTCAGGGCGAACATGAGTATCTTTTCACTCGGGCGGAACAACGCACTGACGTCTCCGCGGCGAACGCGATCAAGATACGGCGCGAAGTCCTCATAGTTCCGGATAGGCACGTTCGCCTTGAAATCCGCCGCATGGCGAATTCGTCCGAAGTGGTGCTCGCGCCCGAAATCGCTATCGACGCCTTGGGCAATCATTTCAGCGAGCAACTTGTCCTGAGTGGCAGTCGCCGTCTCGGCCGCCTTAAGGAAGCGCCGCGTCAGGCGCACAGCATGTATTCTTCCCACCTTCGCCTTGAGTCGGTCCAACAATGAACGTTGTTTCACCGTCTTAACCCTGTCCGATTGGTCGAGGAAAATGATAGATGTGAGATTTTATTAGTTGCTGTCGGCGTCAGATACGCCCAAACCCGTCTCAACGACATTGGGCCCATGGTCCGCCAGCCGTGCGTGGTTCGGCTGAGCCGGGCCGGCCAAGACAACGGGCAGATGGCCTGCGGCCTGCTCACGCCGCGTAATTTCCTCAAAACGACCATCGTTGTACATATTGTCAGCCTCTTCGCCGCGGGCCAGGTAACGGTTAAAAAACTGGACCGTACGTCGAGCATATTCCTCCGGTCGGACATCGACGGATTGGTTGTGCTTCGCGCCGGCGACGACCCACAGATATCGCGGCTGGTTGCTCAAAGCGTACAGCAGCCGCGAATGATCCACCGGAATGTAACTGTCGCGCTCGCCATGGATAAACAAAATCGGACGCGGAATCATCCGAGTCAGAGCCTTGCGTACAGACGGAAACCAGCATTTCAGCTTGAACCGACACGTAATGAAAAGGCACCAGCGCAAAAAACGCCAGAACTCGGGCGGATGATTCTCGTACACAACGCGCACCTTGGCAAAGATCTTGGCCCAGCGTTTCATCAGGTGCTCAAGCATGCAGTCCGATGAGAACACGCCGTCGGACACGATCGCACGAACCGAGGCACATCCTTCGCTCGCGAGAATCGAAACGCAGGCGCCACGCGAAATACCGAAGAGGCCAAGCTCAATCGGGCGTCCCTGCTCTTCCAACCACGCTTCCGCAAACGCGATCGCCCCCATCATGTCCGCGAGTTCACGGTCACTCGGCCATTGACGGGGTGTGTAATTTTCCTCATATGCGGATTCTCCGTGACCCCGAAAGTCAAACGAGAAAATGTCGTAACCCGCCTCAAGCAAAGGTCGGCAATAGCGAGCACAGCTATGACGGTCACTCTTGAACTCAGGGGCAAACAGGATCATGCCGCGGGGCTCTTCGCTGCGAGAGGAACGATAGAGCGTGCCGCGAAGCCGAATGCCGTCAGCGGCATAAAAATCCTTGTCCCTCCCGATCAGCGGAACGAATCCGAACTGAGTCATCGACAACGGCGGCTCGGTATCACGCAAAATATT
Source organism: Phycisphaerales bacterium (assembly GCA_022360095.1). GTDB lineage: Bacteria > Planctomycetota > Phycisphaerae > UBA1845 > UTPLA1 > JAKSDK01. The sequence goes on along the minus strand of JAKSDK010001037.1, from coordinate 187,811 downwards.
AAGGCAGATTCGGATATATTTTATCAAAATCAAAATAGGGACGATGACAAGCAGCAGCAAAGTCGTCAGAATCGAAAACAAGGCCCAGTTGTGCAGGACGACTTGCCATGGGTCGGCGAGAACCAGAAATGAATGTGAGCCCGTAACGTCCAAGGTGCGAGTCTCCAGACAAGTGGAGATCATAACCCGGGCATACAACAATGCAAAGCACTTTAGGCTGACCAAGGATATGGGGAAAACCAGGTCTCAACACGTTAAATAAGAGCGAAATGCAATGAATCGTTTTCTAACACGCCATCTCTTTGCACCGACGGATATCGCGTCGCTGGTAGCCTTCCGCGTCCTTTTCGGAGCGATCATGCTTTGGGAAACCTGGCGCTTCATGGATGCCGACCGGATCTATCGATACTACGTCGCCCCTTCGTTTCACTTCAAATACTACGGATTCACGTGGGTCCACCCCTGGCCCGGCAACGGGATGGACTGGCACTTCATCGGGCTCGGCATCCTTTCCATCTTCATCATGGTCGGACTCTGGTATCGTCTGAGCATGGTGCTGTTTTTCTTCGCCTTCACCTATATTTTCCTGCTCGATCAAACTCAGTATCTGAATCACTTTTATCTCGTCTGCATCATCAGCTTTCTCCTGATCTTCATCCCGGCCCATCGGAGCGCCTCCATCGACGCCTGGTGGCGGCCGAAAATCCGATCTGAGACCGTGCCGGCGTGGGCGCTTTGGCTGCTCCTGGGCCAGATGGGTGTCGTCTACTTTTACGCCGCCATCGCGAAAATGAATTGGGATTGGCTTCAGGGGGAGCCGATGCGAATCTGGCTGGCGGAGCGTGAAAACCTGACCATCGTCGGCCGCTATTTCCCCGTCGGCCGGCTGTTCACCGAAGAACTCGTCGTGTATGCCTTTTCTTACGGGGGCTTGTTGTTCGATTTGCTGGTCGCGCCCTGCATGCTCTGGCGGCGAACGCGCCCCTACGCCTTCGCCTGCGCCCTGTTCTTTCATCTCACCAATTCAAAACTCTTCGGCATCGGCATCTTTCCCTGGTTCTCCATCGCCGCGACACTCTTGTTCTTTCCACCGAGTTGGCCACGCCGTTTCTTCAACTGGCCGCGTAAGCAGGAAACACCGGAGCTGACCGAACCGACTGCAATTCCCTGGCGCCGCTTGACCTTGACCCTTCTCGCGATCTTTTTTGCGATTCAGATCCTCGTGCCGTTTCGACACCTTCTCTATCCCGGCGTCGTCCATTGGACGGAGGAGGGCCACCGCTTTTCATGGCATATGAAACTTCGCACCAAACGCGCCAGAGCACAGTTCATCGTGACCGATCCGAAGACAAGGCGAACATGGCGGGTTAAGAACGGAGAGTACCTGACCCGAAGGCAGATCCGCAAAATGTCCCAGCGGCCCGACATGATCCTTCAGTTCGCGCACCACTTGGCGGATAAGTATCGAGAAATGGGACACCCTGACGTCGAGGTCCGTGCCCAAGTTCAGTCGTCGCTCAACGGTCGAAAATACCAGGCACTGATCGACCCCGATGCGAATCTGGCCGCTGAAGAACGCAATCTGCGGACCGCGTCATGGATCATGCCGTTGACCGAGCCGTTGGTCGTGCCATGATCATCCGATGCTATTGAATCAGCATGAAGCCGACTTCCTCGGCAAGGTTCTTGAAGACCGCCTCGAGTTGCGGACCGTAAACAGACGGATCCGTGTTATTGGCAATGTGCAGCGACTGTCCTCCGCCCATCGATGCGATCTGATTGAGCAAACCCTGGTCCACGTCGGAGCCCAAACCGACGGTGTGGATCTTGATTCCCGCATCTGCAGCAAGCTGCGCTTCCGCAAGCGCGTCGGACGAGTCTGAATTTCCGTCGGTCATGAGAACCAGAACTTTTTCGGCGTTGTTCCGTCCGCGAACCGAAACCAGCTCGTTCTTCCCGGCTTCAATGCCCAGATGAAGGCTTGTCGAAGGGTTCCTCGAACGGTTTGCTCCGCGGATCTTTAGGCGGACCCGCTCATAATTGAATGTCAACGGTTCAACCCAGTCCACATGTTCCGCGTATGCGACGGCACAGACGAGATCGTCGTAACCCGAACTACGAATGATATCGACGGCCTTGGCCGCGGCATCCTTCGTTGCCTTCAGTGGTTGGATGCGGATGCTGGGCGGAAGAAAAGGATCGCCCGAAGAATAGGCGACCGCGTATTCCGGGAACATGCTCGCCACGGGGTTGTCGTACGTCAAATCCAACGCGAACTCCACCGCGGGACCGGCACCCGTGACCGTACAGAACAAGACTGTCATGATCAGTGCTCGTTTCATGATAAAATCTCCCCATCATCCCATGTTTCTAACCACGAGGATTCTTGATTAGTCGTCATCATCGTCATCATGACCGCGTCCAATGCCGCCGTCGTCATCTTCATCTCCACCGTCGTCGTCGTCGTCGCTGCCGCCGCCGCCACTGCGACACGTATAGAGTCCGAGGGACTCAAGGTCCACGCAGACTTGCGACTCGACGCTTTGATGCGTCATCGAACCGGACACATCCATCACGATCGCAAAGTCGCGCGGTCCCGTGGCTGCGGCCGCCGTAGCGCTGATTCGACGGGTCTCGAACCCCATGACTCGGGCAAAAGTGTAGGGCAGGTCCGCGTGGACAGTGACTCGAACGGCCCCTGGCGGCATCGTGTGCGCCAGAAACGCGACCTTGCCCGTGGCTTCATCGAGCATGGCCTGACCAAACTCGATGTCCGTATTCGTATCGATCACAAGCGGGATGTTGGAGAAGGCCGGATTGGAATTGGCGTAGGTGAGAATCGTCGCGATGCTGTTGGCCATCGCGGCGCCTTCATCGGACCCTTTCAGATCGCGAACCCCCGCCAATGCGGCCGCGTCGGCTGCGCGTTGCAGATCCGCTTTCACCGAGTAGGCCATGCCGACATCGACGGCAAGCCCTACAAATCCAAGCATCAACGGTAACAGAACGACGGTAGCCAACGCTGTGGCACCGCGCCGCCGACTGCCAAGTAGGCGCTTTCTGAACATGAGATACTCCTTGTTCCGTCCGTGTCCATGCCTCCAAACGGAATCCCATGTCCGTTTGGGCAGCGCGACTATCCGCGTTTTCAGTTCGCGGACTCAACGCTTTGCGTCCCAGCCTTGCGACTGGTTTGCCCATCGGAAAAGTCAGATCAACCATACGATTCCGCGATCGCTGCTGGCAAACCGTATCTGGAACTTTAAACTCGCATCTGTTTTTATTGGCATTGCCCCCCTTGGAATCGATGAACTCGGACGCCGGGCAAATCGCTTATAATCAACCCCTGGCAGAACTAGGATCTTTCAATGACGAATCTCGGCGATTTGCCCCCTCAATCGGTGACGTCACTACTCGAAGCGCTGAACTGCGGTGCATTCTTAGGGGACCCTTCGGGACATATTCTCCACGCCAACAAGAGAATCTGTGAGATGCTGGGGCGTGAACCGGACGAGCTCATCGGACACAGTGTCGCATCGCTGTATGAAGCCGATAAGCTGCCTGCTCAACGACTCATAAACTTCAACGAACCACACGAGGAAGAATTCCGAATCTCGACGTCGGACGGACGTCGTATCCCGGTCGTGATTTCGGGCCGCCCGCTGGACCGACAGCCACCGTTCTCGAATTATCGGTTAGTGACGATCATTGACATTTCCGGCCAGAAGAAAGCCGAAGCCCGGCTTACGGACGAATACCAGACCATCGCCAAGTTGAGCGATACCGTGATCAAACAGGCCTTGGACCTCAAGCATTATTCGGAAGGCCTCGAAAACAAGGTCCAGGAACGAACGACCGAACTGCACGAAGCGAACATGGATGCGATTTATATGCTGGCCGTAGCCAGCGAGGCCAAGGACGCCGACACGGGAGCACACGTCCTCCGCATCCGACACACCACGCAAACGTTGGCATTGGAAATGGGGCTACCAAGAGCCACCGCGGAGCGATACGGTTACTCGGCCATCCTGCACGACGTGGGCAAGATGGTCGTGCCGGACGAGATCCTTAAAAAGCCCGGGAGGTTGACGACGGCCGAACGAATAACAATCCAGGAACATGCCGTCGCCGGGGAGCGGATCTTGTCCAAGAAGTCCTTCTTTGATGTCGCTCGACAGATCGCGCGGAGTCACCACGAAAACTGGGACGGCTCAGGCTATCCGGACGGAAAAAAAGGCGCCGAGATCCCTCAGGCAGCCCGGATCGTTCGACTCGCGGATGTTTATGACGCGTTGATCAGCCCCCGGGTTTATAAGCCTGCCTGGACGCCGAACGATGCGGCTGAAGCGATTGAACAGGGAGATGGCAAGCTCTTTGACCCCGAGACCGTTGCGGTGTTTAAGGTGCTCTTCGAGCGAGGCGCACTCACCGCACAACCGAGCTGATGCGCCTTGCGCGATGTCAAATACGCTCGACCGCCAGAGCGCCCTTGCTGCGGACGGCGTGGACGTGGAGGCGAAGGGACTCGGCCACATCCGCCGGGGTGGGGATCGACGTCAACGTCAGGGCGTCGTCAGTTTCGTCAGTGCCGAAGATGTCCAGATGGCCGGTGTTCACGAGGCGATCGACAACTCCCTGTCGCAAGCGAACATCATCGATGCGAAGCAGCTCAAGCTGATCGGTCACACGAGTCAAAATCCCACGGTGGACGAAGAGTCGCTGCGTCGTCAACTGATATCGAAGGCCGTAAACGACGAGGGCCTCGCGAACCAACAAAGCCGCTGCCGCCCCCCCGGCGAACAGCCAAACAACCGTCACCAGAGCGGAATCCGCACCGGAATACTGATACGCCACAAAGAGACAGGCCACGCTGAACGTCAACCAAAGCAACCAGGCCCCTGAAAAGGCGCGCCATGCAGGCCGACCTTGCCAAACGGCTTTTTCGTGTTTGGGATCGCCGTGGACATCCGGCCCGGGTTTCGCATCCGAAGGCGGCGCAGCCGGCAACGTCTTCGCCCCGCAGTACTTGCAGAAGCGGCTGTCTTGTGCAATGGACTGGTCACAATGGCTGCACTTCACGACGCACTCCGAACCTGTGACAGGCTGCTCACGTTATATCGGGATCGTCGGTGTGCTTGGTTGAGCGGTCACCCAAGAGAGAGCCGGCTCATTTGGACTTATAGTGGACCGCCATTGCATCAATGGCCTTGGTCAGTGAATCGGCAAAAGCCCTGTCCGTGTGCTGCTTTGTCTTCATGGCGGCGGCCATCACCGCATGATGATCCGCCAGTTTCTTCAAATACTGATCGTAGCCCGGCTCGCCCGGTGCAACCGGTTTCACCTTTTGCGTCAGGAAATATTCGGAAACCACACTGATGATATGGGATGCATGGTCTTCCTTCGTGTTGACCCAACGAACGGCTTGGTTGAACGCCTGGGGGTCGTGCCTTCCGGCCAACTGTCTAATGTTGTCGATGGCTTTGGTAATCGTCGTGACGTCCTCTCTCATGTGCCGAATTCGAGCAGCGTCGTCATAAATGCCGCAAGGGACCTGGCAGTGGGCTTCCACTGTTTCGGTTTCGGCCATCCAAACCAAAGCGGTGGAAATGCTGAGCAATACAAGAACCGAAAATCCTGCCGTTACGTATCGCTTCACCGTCAATCTCCTTTCATGCTTAGTTGGTCAACAAATCGATGAATAGCTGAATATCCATACCGTCATGTTCACTGTCACTATTGATATCACCGTTGTCGAAGGCACACAGGGGAAACGTCGAAAAATAGGCCGTCGAATCCAACAGAGACAAGGTAAAAGGCGCGACGTCATCGATGTCCAGCTCCCCATCGGCGTTCATATCACCTTTCAAGGACGCCCTCGCCACGAAGACACCGCTCCCCCACTCGATCTGATTATTATCCGGTGGCGTCAAGGCCGCATTGAAAACCAGATCGCCGCAAATGTTGACCGTGACGCTTCCGCCAAAGACGGGACTTGAATCGTTCTGGTCAATCCTGGCATTGCCCAGATCCGTCCGGACGATGTCGTGTTCGCGAACCACACGGGTCAGAGTCGCGCCGTCGCCGACCCAGATCGCCCGTAGTCCTAGATCGTCAAATGCTCGAAAAGCGACCAATCCGTTGTCGTTGACGGCCGGGCCGAAAAACTCAATGTTATCCACCACGGCGCTCGTGTTTTCGTTGACGATCTCAACCGTCGTGGTCCCGTCGGAAAGATAAACACCGCGCCCGCCGCCGACCAGGGTTGCAATGAACGCCACACGGCCGTCGTCTGTGGGCGCCACACTGTTGTCAAATCGATCGTACGGAGAGAGCGGATCGCTATCGATGTCCTCCGCGATGAGCGTGGAGGTGCCGTCCGAGTTAAAGAGTCGGATTTCATCGGGCTGGTCGTCGCCGATCTGCCCCGGGCCGCCAAGCCGAACCTTGCCGGCAATCTGTCGAGCGTTGTTGAACGACGGCGTGAACAAAAACGAATAAGGGCTGCCGGGCAAAACGCCGACTTCCGCGGCGTGCAGCGCGGTCGACGGACCGGCAGGGTCGTAAGAATAAAATGTTTGCCCGTTGAAGCCGAAATCCACGCGGTAGCCGATCTGATTCTGATCATTGATGATCGGCGATTCCCATGACGTCGCCCCCAACGGCATCGTCGTTTCTCGCGCAGCCGTATCGGTGTTGCTGTTGTAAATCCAGAGTCCGTTCTCGGAGGAGAAAGACTGCTGAAATACGATCAGACCGTTCTCGTTGTGTCGCATATCGCTGAAGGACGCCCCGGAGGGGCCGATGTGCTCGATCTGTCCGGAGCCGTTCCCGCCGAACCAAAGCCCCTGCGAATTGCTGTTGGGCGCCGGCAAGACCGAGAGCTTGAATGCAACCTGCCGACGATCATCGATGCTCGCCGTCAAGTTGCTGAAGAACGCGCTATTCGGAAGATTGAATGCACCATTGAAATTGGACCGTGCCTGAAGCTGGTGTGCGTTGTAGAGGGGCACAACCGCGGAGGCCTTCGTCCCAATCATCGCCAACAGAACGGATGTCGTGACAACTTGACGTAACATGACTTCTTCCCCTTTGAACAAGCGGTCCGCACGTTTGTCAAATTTAGAGGCCTTAGTGTATCCGCCGGGCGTGTCTCATGCAATTTTACGGTCACTTGTTGCCGCAGCAGGACAGCCGTCCTCGATTCCGTATGCCAATGAAAAAAGAGAGCGGGCCGGATTACTTTGCGGGGAACTGTTTCATCCAGTCCTTGATGTGGCTGGCGAGGATTTCCGGTTTGCGCTGAGTGAGGATATGCGTCGCGATGGATTCCTTTATTTTCAGATGCCCCATCGCGGTCTTGACACGATCCCAAAGACGATCCCGTTTCTTCTCAGTGTCTGCCAGGTAAAGCTCAGTCACCAATTCAGATAGATTCGCAATCACAATCTCTTCTTTGCGATCGTAATAACGCTCGATGACCTTTTTCTGATACGGCGTATAGTCACCCATTTGCGCGCTCCGTCTCCTTGTAAGGACGCTTGGGACGCGACGGTGCCCCACGCCTTCGGTCCTGAGAGCCCCCGGATGCCCCGCCTTCGATGCGGCCGAAGATCATACGGCCGGCAGAGGTCTGAAGCACACTGGTCACCGCGATATCAACGACTTCACCGATCCGGTTACGGCCCTGCTCGATCACGACCATCGTTCCGTCGTCGAGATACCCGATGCCCTGACCTGCTTCCTCGCCCGCCTTGATGATTTTGACCGACATGGCCTCGCCGGGCAAAGCAATGGGCTTCAGCGCGTTCGCCAGATCATTGATGTTCAGAATATCGACATTTCGCAGTTGGCCGATCTTGTTGAGGTTATAATCATTCGTCGCGACTCGGCCATTGACCTGCTTGGCAACAGCCAGCAGTTTCAAGTCAACCGGCTCAGAAGCTTCAAGCTTGGAGAGCTGGGGCTCGAGAATCTCCAGATCGATGTTCGTCTTGGACTGGAGTTTGTTGAGCACATCAAGCCCGCGGCGCCCTCGGGTGCGCTTGAGCTTGTCATTCGAGTCCGCCACAGCCTGTAACTCGTGCAGCACGAAACGCGGGATAATGAGTCTTTGATCAATGAAGCCGGTGTCGCAGATTTCGGCGATGCGGCCATCGATGATGACGGATGTGTCTAGAATGACCGGGCGGTTGCCTTTGATCTGCTTGGCAAACTCGACGTAAGGGATGACAAACCGAATATCGTCCTTGGTTTGAAGGACAAAGCTGACGCAATAATAACAACAAATGATGCCGAGCAGCACCTTCGTGATGGCGACAGGGGCCCGATCCTTACCATCGATCGGTGTGAAATTGGGAAAGAATGCTGAAACGAGAAGATCCAGAACAACACTGAATCCATAGGCGACCAACAGGCCCACGACCAGACCGAAGAAGAGCCCGGAGAGCGCCTGGAGGGATTTCTGAGGAATGAAGATTTCGATCGCCACGACGACCACGGCCAGGACAAGCATCCCCACAATCAGCACAAACTGATATCTGGACACCAGATCCCCCTCCTCGGCGAAACTCATTCCGACGGCGAGAAGCGCGAGAACCAGGAAAAGTCTTAGAAAATGTTGCAACATACGGACGGCTCCCTAATAAATGAAATGGATAATCTGAGCCTTTGACGGGCGATGTGACCGCAAATCGCTGTGCGCGCCTGCTGGATTTATGAATCGACAAATAAAAAATCACCCTGGGTCCATCGCTTCGTCACGACATATTCACATAGTATAAGTATATCGGGAAAATTGCCCGCCGTATTGGTAAGAACCGAGGTCCTTTGTGAAAATCCTGACGTCCATCGCCCCATCTGCATTCATGATCGTCGTTTCGTCAACGATCGTTTCGGGCGGAAGTGGGAGCCCGTCGTTAAAGCGTGAGAATCCCAATGAATATTTCACGCTTCAGGTCGCCGAACAGGCGAAACCATCCGAGGCCTTGAAACGCCGGATCAGGGAACATCTCCGCGCAGGCAGAATCAATGAGGCCTTGAGGGCGGCGCAGGAAAGCCTGGCAAAGTTTCCTCAGAACACCGAAATCCGACAGGAGTTCGTCGCGCTGCACATCTCCCTGGCACGCGGCATGATCGCCGAAGAAAACTTCACCGCGGCCGAACGGGCACTGCTGTCCGTGCTGAAGGTCGACGATGATCAAAAAGAAGCCAGGCGTTTGATCGGGACGATCGAATCCGCGCGAAAGGAAGTTCCTCATCGTGTCGAGGAAGCCAAACGATGGATCACACTCGAATGGTTTGAGCCTGCGTTCAATACACTTCGACAAGCGGGAGCTTTGCGACCGGCCGAAAGCCACATCTGGGCCTTGCCTTATCAAGAGGCATCGATCGGAGCCGGCGACGACCACTATTTCACCAAGAATTTTCACGAAGCATTTTATTACTATGATGCCGCGATAAAACTGGGCGAAGAACTGGGAAAAAAGCCGTCACCTTCTCTATCATCGCGTTGGATGCAGAGTATGGTGCACGCACTGGCCGATGACATTGATCGCACGCGGTATCCACCGGCCTATTGGAAGTTGGCCCTGCAACGCGCCGGTGACGCGAACTTCAAAAAAGACGACGGACTGGTCTTGATCGCCATGCTTCGCGGACTCGCCTATGAGAACATGGGCCTGCCGTCGAAAGCGGCGAGCGAATACGGCCGAGTGCTGGGCCGCCCTCTCGTTAGTTTCGACGCGGACCTTGTCGCAAAAAGTCGCCAGGCGGCCATTCGCTCGCTTCGTGGACGGTATAGCCTTCGACTAAGTAAGCGGCGCAAGGGCATTTGGTCAGAAAATGAATCCGGCGACTGGCAAGTCTTCGAGGCGCGCGGGTTCAGGATTCACCACCGCAATTTCGAGGTCGCGCAGCATGTGGCCAAAGCACTAGAATTCCATTTTGCTCGCATCGCCGACCTGATGGCGCTGGACTCGCATGAAGTCCCCTGGCCGATCTCGTGCGACGTGCATTTGTATGCCGACGGCGTTGAATTTCGTAAGGCAACCGGACAGCCCGAGCACGTCCAGGCGATCAGTATCATTCGCAAGCAAGGACAAAGATTGCAAAGCCACGCCATCCATTCCATGCAGACCGACCCGCTGCTGCTTTCGGCGTCGCTGCCACACGAGCTTTCCCACTTGATGGTTGGAGCCGTGACCGACTATCGACCATTCAAGGCCGTGATGAACGAGGGGTTGGCCTTGCACGTCGAGCCTCCTTGTCGACAACGACAATTCGCTCGGCTGTTCGCTGATCTTGCGAAACCTCGCAGCGTCGTAAAGCTGTTGGAGATAAGTGAGGTTCACCCGCCGACGCCCGATTTCTACGCAGAGGCCTATCGCTTGATGGCGGTGCTTATCGAACGGAGCGATATTTCGACGGCACTTGAGGCCGGCACGCAGGAAATGGATCGTCGCAAACTCGCCAGGCTGTTCGGATTCAACACGGGCAGCGCACTGGAACAAGCGTATCGCGGACCAAGAGAATAAGTTGGAGCCGGCGGCTCTGCGAATCCCACCGTCTCTGAACGCAGGCGTCAGGGCTGGAAAAAGCTGTAATCAATCCGAAAGCCGCCCGGCGCCGTGGCATCCTGTTCAAACGTGAAAATCAGAAGGCCGGTCCCGGTCGTATCTCGGATGTCGGTTCTCGCACAGCTGAAATCAACGCCGCTGAGAACGAGGCGTCCTTCGGCCGTGCCCTCGGTCGGCTCAGCCTCCAGAGGATCACCCAACGGCGCGCCGGAAAAATTCACGCCGTCAATCAAAGCCCGAGGATCGTTGATGTTGATGGTCGGATCATTTTGGTTCAACTCGAGAAGACGGATGAGTTCGCCCCCACCGACGGAAAACGTCTGGCGACAGGGCTCTGCAATCTGTCCGCTGGACGTATTGCCTTCCAACCGCAGTTGTCCGAATCCCGTCGGGATGGTCTCCTGGTTGAGTTGATCGTAGCTTCCGAAAGTGAAGATGGCGCGGAAAGGCGTGTTGTTGACAAAACCGACTTGAATGACGCGCGGCACAATCTGGCCGCCGACCACGAAGTCGCTGGTCGCGGCAAACAGGTTACTCAAAGCCGGCGTGGAACAAGACGTTATTGGCCCCGACAACGCACAGATCAAAATCGTGCAAAAACAATTCCTTATCGGACGTCTCTGTCGTTTCCACATGCGTAATCACTGACCTGTGTTCTTTTCGGCGAGGTCCCAAATCGCGGCGCGGAAGCCGCCTCACTCGTGGCAAGGGTAGCATCGGCAAGAACGAGGAAGGCAGATCAGTCTATTCCGCCCTGTCGGCCGCCAGGCTCAATTGAGCTTGCGATCGATGACTTGCCCCAGCTGTTCAGCGGTTTGGAAGCCGGAGACCCTTTCGCCATTCACGAAAAACGACGGTGTCGCCGTAACGCCCAGAGCGTTTCCGGAATTAACGTCCTGCGCCACTCGGGCCGCCTTGGAAGTGCCGGTAATACATGCATCGAATTGCGCCGCATCCAAACCAAGCGTGTTGGCGTGCTCACCAAATCGATTATCTGACAAATCGTCCTGATCCTCGAAAAGCAGATCGTGAAACTCGACAAACGCGTTCTGGTCGTTGGCGCACTCGGAGGCTCGCGCCGCGTCACAAGCGCGTGGATGCGTATTACCCGAATTCGGATTGCACTCCGATTCGAGTGGGAAATGCCGAAAAACCCAGCGAACCAAACCCGTGTCAATGTATCGCGCGCGAATGTCAGGAAATTCCTGCCTGGCAAATCTTCCGCAAAACGGGCACTGAAAATCCAGATATTCGACAACCGTGACCGATGCGTCTTCCGAACCGATCACATGGTCCGTCGCCAAATCTGCGGACCGCCCGGGTCGTCCGGATTATCACCCGGTCCCGTTGGCGTCGTTTCACAATTGGTGGCGTTCATGCCACCCGTCACAAACAGAATGGCAAACAACACCGTGGAAACCGGCGTCAAGTAAAGGGATCGTTGAAACCGCCGTGCGTGAGACCGGTTCGTCACCACTTTCTGCTCCATTTACTGTGCCCCTCTTTCTCCGTTTTGAACCGGATTCGGAGTCAATTTACCCCCGAATCTCAACGCGAGGTGAGAACCGTGCTTCTTCATGTCCGGGTCAGTAAGACCGAATGAATCACACCTGTTAAGAGTTTAGAGTCAGCGATTGGGAGGGTCAATGTGATTGAAGGGTCGCTGCCATTCTAGCGTGGCGGCGTTCTCAATTGCAGACATGAGGTGGCCACAACCCGCATTTATCGGCCTGATGACCGATCGTATGGTTTAATGGGAGTGCTCCATGTTTTCGGATCATGACATCGGCGAAAGTCCCTTTCAAACGATCCATGGTTGACTTTCCAGGTTGGACAAGAGAAGAATAGTCCATAGTCACGGGGGTTTTTCAAACGCGGGGCGCCGTTGCCTAACCCATATACAACCTGCCAAAACGGCTTGACGGACGGCGACCATCCAGATTCACCAAACGGGCTCAAACGGACAACTGTCATGATCAGCGCATTGCACGCCACCCTATCGCGTCTAACCACGCTTCATCGAGCACGAAAACTGTGCGCGGTAATCGTGCTGTTCATCGCGTTGGCCGGCGTCGGTTGCACGGGACTGGATTTCCTGCTCGGTCCCATTCCGTTCGGAGGCGTGTTAAGTACGGACCTTGAACTCGGCATCGCGATCGCACAACCAAGTCAAGCCGTGACCGCGGCCCCCGGTGTCGCGACCATCGTACAGTGGGCAGACATCGCGACGGTTGAGGGAACCGTCGTGCGCATCACGGCGCAGCGACGTAACAACCTTGACGAAGATGTCGACGACCCGATCGAATTGGTCGGCAACGGCACGCCAGGGACAGGACGAGAAGCGCTGGGCGACGGAGCCAACGACATCTTTGAATGGGACATCACCGGCGTTCGCGTGGGCGACTATGTCATCATCGCCACCATCGAAGCACCGGATGGCACCAGCCTCACGACGATCTCGCGCGACCCGGATCGAAATACAACGGGGGTCATCACCGTCACCACTGCACTGCCCGTGCCGACCCTGACGTTCACTGCACCGGGCGCCAACGACGAGACCGTCACCACGGGAAACACGTTCGACATCACATGGACCGACAACGGCACTTCCAATTCCGACGCGATCCTGACGCTCGGACTGGACCTCGATTCCGATCATGAGTCCGGCAATGAGATCATTCTCGTGAGCAACCAACCCCTCAGCGAAAACGATGACAACGGCCAGTTCACCTTCTTTTTCCAGGACGAAAACGGAAATCCCGTGCCTGACGGAGCCTATACCGTCTTCGCAACAATCGATGATAATGCGAACGATATCGTGACCGTCGACGCAACGGGCATGCTGCTCTTGAATCCGTGAGCTGGAATGACGCGGTCAATCTTCCAACGAAGCAAAAGACCATTCAATGACTATTCTTTTAGATCGAGAGCGAACTTCACTTCAAAATCGCGTCTCAACCGCAACGGCTTTCCACCCTCATTCAATTCATAAGTCGCGTAGCCCTTGATACGCACGGAAGAATTCGGATTTTTCTTGCGCAACCCGACTTCGAAATTCAAGATTCGCTCTTCGTCGGAAGAAGGTGACTCCGGATTCGGATATTCAATAAACCGCCGCTCCACACGCACACCCTTGGGACGGTCGACCCGAACCTGCAGGGGTTTGCCCCCGTTGTGCCAATGCTGCCCCTTCTTTGCACGGAAAATCAAAAGCACCTGGGCATAGCGTTTGTTCTTCGAACGCGTGCCCTGGACCACGACAGACTCAAATCCGACCAAGTCCTGAGAATCCCGAGTCACCTGCTCCGCATTTTCGTCCGCCGGTCCGGTGCTGCTGTTGCTCATGAATTTCTTGCGAGGCCCGGCCAGCTCAATGGGAGCAGGTTCGACGGCAAGCTCAACAGGCGTCTCACCCCGTGCAAGAAGATCACTCCGCGCCGTCTTGATCCATCGATACATCGACCCGCGTTCGTGTCGGATTCCGTACTGCTGAATCCGGCTGCGGAAAACCTTGTTCTTGGGTGCGCCGCGCACGGCTTCCCGCCAAGCATCGATCGCCGCCTGGAAATCACCGGGCTGACGCTCGACACTGTCATACCGAATCCGATATCCGACACCGAGCCGAAAACGGGACAAAGTGTCTTCCGGATCGAGTTGAATCGCTCTCGGATAGGTCAGGATGGCCTCGTTGATCTGGGGCGGAAGGCCGGCCAACAGCAGAGCATCCCCGTGCTCTCGCCAACCTTTGGCATTGCGAGCCTCTTCAGCCATTCTGGCTGTGTATTTTGGACGAGGGAGGCCCATGACGTGTGTTCGCGTCACGGCCCCGCTAGACTTAAATTTCCTATTAACAAAATCTTGCGCAATATTCTTCGGGTCAGGATCAACCGAGCGAACAATACCGTGTTCATCCACGCCGACGACCATCGGCACCTTCTCAATGCCGGCCAGATTCAATGGATCGTGCAACAAAGGGATCTCAAGGGACTTCCATTGCGCAAATAGCCGACAACGGTCCCGATGTTGCTCCAGCATAACACCCAAGACCACCAACTCCTTTTCCGCAACCCACGGCTTTGTTGCCTCCTGCCAGAGCGTCACATGCCTGTGACTTTTGGTTGACCAAGTGGAGAAATAGATGACCAAGACCTTCGTGCCACGGTATGAGTCAATGGAGATGGGCTCAGCGCCTTGGATGGGCCACAAGACCAGGGCAGGGTGCACCTTTCCCAACGCAGGCGGGACGCTCTCCGCGTAGCCCCGAGCTGCTGGGCTCAGAAATAACAGGACAAGAAATATCCAGAATGAAGGCGGTGATCGAAACATGCTAGGACGCTCCCGTGCCGAAATCATCTCAACCGCGCCGCGTGGTTTGGGACATCTTAATGTATCCGATCTACAGCTTCGCTTTCAATGCGGTCGCGGAGTCGAACAACAAGATCTTCAGGAAATCGATCACCGATTTCGAATTGAGTAGAAACATGCATTGCTGAATGTGGTGCGATCGCCAACGACCGGCTATACTCCTGACGCAAGGTTTCAGGGGAACGTTTCCGTGAAACCGAGGGTGGATAACGGAAATCCCGAAAGCAACGCCTTATGGCCTCGGCGCGCCAGTATTTCACAAACCTTTACGATACGGTTCGCACCGTCGCGATCGGCATGAGCATTACGCTGAAATACTGCTTCGCCCGCACCATCACCCTTCAATACCCGGACGTCGCTCCTGCGCTCCAGCCGCGTTATCGAGGCTTCCACTGGTTCGAAGCCGAGAAGTGCATCGCGTGCGACATGTGTGCCAAGGCGTGCCCTGTGGACTGCATTTACATCGAGAAGTCCGGGGCTCGGAAAATCGACAAGGAAACGGGTGTTGCCGTGGGCGGGGCTCTGGAGCGGTATGCGATCGATTATGCCAAGTGCATGTTTTGTGCCTTGTGTTGCGATCCGTGTCCGACCGATTGCATTCATATGGGCGACAATCATGACCTCAGCGCCTATACGCGACAGGATATGTGCGTCGAGTTCACCGACCTGGCCAAAGAGGGCAAGCAGACGCCCGAGCCCTATTGGATGCAGAAAGACGAGAAGCCCGAGTGGGCGGCGGAATTGCAGCAGCGTTGGGAAGAACGGGCAAAGCCTGTCCGCGAGGAAATGTTGAAGGCATTGGAACCCTCAAAACCGGCCGCGAAGAAATGAGGTTAGTCTTACATGCCTGAAGGACAAGATCTGGTCATCGGTCTCCTCATCTTCACCCTGGCGGCCATTGCCATGGCCCTTGTCGCCCTTGTCTTTGGCAAGCTCTTACGCACAACATTGCCTCACCCCGCGAAAGATGCCCCCTACGAATGCGGTGAGCCGGCCATCGGGTCGAGTTGGGTGCAGTTCGATCTGCGTTTCTACGTCGTTGCCCTGGTTTTTTTGATCTTCGATATTGAAATCGCTCTGTTCTATCCCTGGGCTGTCGTTTATCGCGAGGCCGGGGTCGGAGCGTTGTGGGACATGCTGTTCTTTTTCGCCGTCCTCGTGGTCGGCTTCCTGTACTTGTGGCGGTTCGGTTATCTCGATTGGGTCCGAGCCACGGAAGGGTCAGGCCGAACGTCTGCGGACGTTCGACCCGACGATCAGTTGGGACAGGCGGCGCGACAGTGGGCGTGAGGGTCCGCGATGAGTTGGATCGAAAACAGATTTGAAGAAGGGTTGATCATCACCTCGCTCGATTGGGCCATCAACTGGGGCCGGCGGTCGAGCATCTGGCCGATGACCTTCGGCCTGGCCTGCTGTGCCATCGAGATGATGGCCTTTGGAGCGAGTCGTTTCGACATCGACCGTTTCGGCGCTGGCGCCTTTCGCGCGAGTCCCCGGCAGGCGGATTTGATGATCGTGGCCGGCACGGTCACGTTCAAGATGGCCAGCCGCGTCAAGCGGCTTTACAACCAGATGCCTGAGCCCAAGTATGTGATGGCGATGGGCGCCTGCACGGTGGGTGGCGGCCCCTACTTCAAACAGGGATATCACGTGGTCAAGGGTGTGGATCTGATCGTTCCGGTTGACATCTATGTCCCCGGCTGCCCTCCCCGACCCGAGACGCTGATGGAAGGGCTGATGCGATTGCAGGATAAGATCAAAAACCAGACGCTCGCCCGTGATCGATGGCTTAGCGCGAAAGACGAGGCACTGGAAACCGCGACGACGGTTTGATCACGCTCGGGCAGGTTTGCCCGGGGCTTTTGTACGATTCCGATCTGAAGACACATGGCACCGGAAGAAATCGCAAATATCCTGAAAGACAAATTCGGTAACAAAATCACCGGGTCGAATTTTGAGACTGCGCATCCGCATGTCCTGGTCGAGGCGAAATCCTGGCTCGAGGTCGCGCGCTTTCTAAAGGAGGACCCCGGGCTGACGTTCAATCTTCTCCGCTCTATTTCCGCGGTGGACATGCTGGAAGATGACGAATTGATCGCGGTCTACGACTTGTGCGCCTGCCGTCCCGGCGATCGGGAGACGGACATGTGCGCGTTCGATGAGTTCTGCGTCAAGGTGAAGGTGCCGCGAAACAACCCTCATATTCCGAGCGTCGCCAATATCTGGAGTGCTGCCGACTGGCACGAGCGTGAGGCTTACGACTTGATGGGGATCGTCTTCGATGAGCACCCCGATTCGGTCATGGGCGTGGAGGGCCGTCACCCGAGGCGGATTCTGTGCCCGGACGACTGGGACGGTTATCCGCTACGCAAGGACTATCGCTTTCCGATGGAGTACCACGGCATTCCGGCGGTGACGGAGTATGAACAAACACGACCCGTGCATTAGAAAAGCCCAAGTGCAATGAAAACCGACGCGGTAGACATCGTTCTCGAATCACAACCGGACATCAACGTTGAACTGAACGGCAGTCAGATTCAACACGATCTGCCGACGGAGGAGATGCTGGTCAACATGGGACCGCAGCATCCCGCGACGCATGGCGTCTTGCGTATCGTCCTGAGAACCGACGGCGAGATGGTGCTGGAGGCGGTGCCTCACATTGGGTATCTTCACCGCTGTGCCGAGAAAATCGGCGAGACGGTCGCCCCCTACCAGTACATTCCCTACACGGACCGGATGGACTATCTGGCCGGGATGAACAACAACCTCGGTTTTGCCCTGGCGGTGGAGAAGCTGACCGGCCTGGAGCAGGAGATCAGCAAACGGGCGACATACATTCGGATCATCTTTGCGGAGTTGAACCGGATCGCCTCACATCTGGTCGCTTTCGGAACCTATGGACTGGACATCGGTGCAATTACGCCGTTTTTGTACGCGTTTCGTGAACGGGAGTACATCCTGGATCTGTTCGAATCGGCGTGCGGTGCTCGGCTGACGTACAGCTACATCACCATCGGGGGCGTCACCGACGACCTTCCGGACAAATTCGTTGAGATTTGCTCGGAGTTCCTGGATTACTTCGAGCCCAAAGTCAAAGAGTACAATAATCTCCTGTCGCACAACCACATCTTCGTCAAGCGGACGGCCGACATCGGTGTCATCACGGGCGAAGAGGCGTTGGACTACGGTCTGACCGGCCCTGTCTTACGAGGTAGCGGCGTCCGATGGGATTTGCGAAAAGTGCGTCCCCATTGCTCGTACGACGAGTTCGAGTTTGACGTCCCGGTCGGCCAGGGACTCAAGGGCACGGTCGGCGACTGTTGGGATCGTTACATCGTCCGGATTCAGGAAATGGAGCAGTCGGTGAAGATCATCCGCCAGGCCCTGGAGAAGCTTCGGGGGACTGAAGGCCAGGACGTTCTTCACAAGAAGGGCAAGACGATCAAACTGCCGGACGACGATATCTATTTCGAGATCGAGAACCCCCGTGGCCAGCTTGGTTTCTACGTGCAGGGAAACGGCGCGGCGATTCCTGCCCGGGTCAAGGCCCGAGGGCCCAGCTTTTGCAACCTGTGCGTGACGGACAAGGTCTGTCGCGACGTGCTACTGGCTGATGTGGCCGCCATCATCGGTAGTCTCGACGTGGTCATGGGCGAGGTGGATCGGTAGGACGACGTGTCGCGAGCGCGGGACGCGTATTCCGTATCGAATCACCGAACCTGCCCTAGCCAAGGTTGAGGCAAGTCGCTATAACCATCCTTTCTCGTGCTGAGTGGGATCATTTTGTCTGGCTGGAGTTTGATTGGTGAGCCAGATCACGCTGCCTTGGATTGAGAAAAGCCCAGAGACACTGAGCGGATATCGCCGGAAGGCGATCCTTTTGTTGTTCGTTTTGGCCGTCGGCCATTTAGGCATCGCTCTCGTGTCGTTGTTCGCGTTCAAACCCGGCCAACTGGCGGATTGGAAGATCCCTTTCGTTTTGGCCTTGGTCTTGGGAGCCTCGCTTGCAGGCATGGCCTTCACGGCGGGCGCCTTCGGCGTTGTCTTCTATCGAATCATCGGCAAGTTCTTGCGATGGTCCTATGTTGCGTTTGCGTTGTTCCTCGGCGGGGTCGTCGGCGCCTGTCTCATCGTTTGGTTGCATGCCGAGATCTTCACGTTCATCAAGGGTCTCTCCGCAGCGGAAGGCGAACATCGTGTCTGGCTCTTGGCCGTGCCCTACGACCACACCGTCAGGAACATCTACGCCGGACTGGAAGCCATCGGAGTCGAAGTCCCGGTTCTGGCCTACGCGCTCTGGCCGCTTCAATTCGAGTTCATTCGCGACCTCGTCGCCTTGGGCGGCATCATCGGTTTCATCAGCATTATCCCAGCCTTCGGCATCTGGTGGGAGCGCAAGGTCTCGGCCAGGATTCAATCGCGCATGGGGCCGATGCGCGTCGGCGGCTGGCACGGCTGGCTGCAATCCCCTGCCGACGGACTCAAACTCATCTTCAAGGAAGATATCATTCCTCCCGAGGGGGATCCGCTGCTGTTCAGACTCGCCGTGTATATCACGTTCGTCCCGCCGATCTGCGCGTTTCTCGCTCTGCCCTTCGCGGCCGCCTGGGTGTTTCGTGATCTCGACGTCGCGCTGATCTTCATTCTCGCCATGCTCGGCATCGAAGTGGTCGGCGTCATCCTCGCAGGCTGGGCCAGCAACAACAAATGGGCGGTCTACGGGTCGATGCGTGAGGCCTGTCAGATGGTCTCCTATGAAATCCCGATGGGCATGAGCCTGCTGATCCCCATCATGATGGCCGGCTCCCTGAAGCTGACGGACATCGCCGGCGCTCAAGCGGGCGGTTTTTGGAACTGGTTCGTTTTTGCCAATCCCTGGTGTTTTATCGCATTTTTCACCTACTACTGTGCTGCGCTGGCAAGCTGCAAACGTGCTCCGTTTGATTTGCCCGAGTCCGAGTCCGAGCTTGTCGCCGGGTTTCTGACGGAGTACAGCGGCTTTCGTTGGTCGCTCTTTTTCTTCGGGGAATATGCGGCCATGTTCATTGTCGCCGGGCTGGCTGTGATTTTGTTCTTGGGCGGATGGTCGTCTCCGATCCCCGAGGCTTGGATCAACTCGTTTCTCACGGCGGTCGGCGCGTCGCCCGACGGCTTCTTCGGAACACTCGCGCGCGGACTCCTCGCTGGAGGACCGATCATATTCGTTTTGAAAGCAACCTTCCTGTTCTATGTCCAGCTCTGGGTCCGCTGGACTTTGCCGCGCGTCCGCATCGATCAGGTGTTGTACGCGTGCGTGCAGGTCATGCTACCGTTGGTCATGGTTCTGCTGCTGGCCAACACGCTTTGGATCCTCGGGACGGATCATCTGCAATGGGGATGGCTGAACGTCATCGACGGCATTCTCCATTGGATTCTGGTGGGTATCGGAGTGATCGTTGCACTGGCCATCCTGTGCATCGCCCTCTACGGCTTCAAGAACAACAAGAGGCTCGTCGGCCAACTGGCCGTGGTGGACCAATTGCCGGGATCTTAAGGGTGGACTGACAAGGTATGGACGATCTGGCCTTCTACATCTTTGCCGCCGTTTCATTGCTCAGCGCGATCGGTATCGTCGCCTCGTCAAATATTGTGCGGTCGGCGGTCTGTCTTTTGGGCACGCTCGGCGGCGTCGCTTGCCTGTATTTCGTGCTCGACGCGAATCTGCTCGCGGTCATCCAGCTTATTGTCTACGCGGGCGGCACACTCGTCTTGATGGTTTTCGGCATCATGCTCACCAGCAAGTCGCCCTGGGTCGGTTTCAGGGCGACGCGCGGACAGGTCGCCGGAGCCGTGCTCGTCGCGATCCTCATGGCGGTCGGGATCAGCACGCTCGTGCTCACGGCGGAATGGAGCCAATCGGCCAACGCGCCCTTGAAAACGTCGCCTTCGGTCGCCGAAGTCGGCGAGATGCTTTTGACGGACTATCTCGTACCTTTCGAAGTGGCCAGCGTGTTGTTGTTGGTGGTGATGATCGGCGCCGCGTATCTGGCAAGGACGGAGAAATAGACGGTGATTCTTGCGGTCGGACTTAATCATTATCTTGTCCTCTCAGCCCTGATCTTTTCGCTGGGCGTTCTCTGCATGGCGACCAAGCGTAATGCCATCGGCATTTTGATCGGCGTCGAGCTGGTGTTGAACGCCGCGAACATCAATCTCGTCGCATTCAGCAAATACAACGCCGGCGTCGGCGACGGGCACATATTCGCGGTCTTTGTGATCCTGCTCGCCGCCGCGGAGGCGGCCCTGGCGATCGCTATTTTCATGAACTTCTACAACACTCTGCGAACGATTGACGTGGACCGAGGTGACGAGCTGCGCGGATGAGAATAACCATGAATTTGAGATTCAGATTTCAAATCTCAGATTTCAACTTTCAACCTTTGACCCGAGCTTCACAACGTTTCGAGCCGGCTTTGCCGTTTGGCGGATAACGATTGAACCATGAACCACATGTATGAAAACCTGCTCGCCCTCGGCGTCCTGATTCCCTTGATCAGCTTCGCCATCCTCGCGTTCTGGGGAGCGAAAATCGGCAAGCCGAAATCATCCTACATTGCCTGTGCGGCGATCGGCCTGAGCTGCATCATGGCGACGTATGTCCTGATCGGCTGGTCGGGATTGGATGCAGATCAAAAAGCGGACTTGACCTTCGCCGCCGCGAATAACCAATTCCACTGGGCGGATTTCGGCAAAATCCCCCTCACGGTCGGCGTCAAGCTGGACTCGCTCACCGTGATCATGTTCTTCATGGTTACGTTCATCGCCTTTTGGATTCACTTCTTCAGCGTCGGCTACATGGAGGGCCACAGCGACGAGGTCGACGGCCAATGCAAGTATCATCGCTTCTTCGCCTACCTGTCCCTCTTCTGCTTCAGCATGCTCGGTCTGGTCATCAGCAGCAGCCTGCTGTTCATGTTCATCTTCTGGGAACTGGTCGGTCTTTGCAGTTATCTGCTGATCGGCTTTTACTTCGACAAGAAGTTCGCCAGCGACGCGTCGATGAAGGCGTTCATCACCAACCGTGTCGGCGACTTCGGCTTCATCGTCGGCCTGGCGCTGGTCGCGCTCTACCTGGGCACGTTTGACCTCGAACAGGCCGCCGCAACCTTTAGCCAGCAATTTTCGGCCAGCGCGGCCGCCGGATTCGATCCGGCACACAGCGTAGGCATATTCAAGGGCTGGAATCTTTACGAGATGTTCGGCTGGGGCACGGAAACGGACCCAATGATGCTCTCCGGCCTAGGCGTCGCCACACTGATGGGCATCGGCCTGTTCTGCGGCGCGATGGGCAAGAGCGCCCAGTTCCCGCTGCACGTCTGGTTGCCGGATGCCATGGCCGGCCCGACGCCTGTTTCCGCCCTCATTCACGCTGCGACGATGGTCGCCGCGGGCGTCTATCTGGTCGCTCGGGTCTTTCGACTGTTGACGCCCGAAGCACAGTTTTTTGTCGCCGTCATCGGCTGCATCACGCTGACGATCACCGCCCTGATCGCGATCGTCCAAAACGACATCAAAAAAGTGCTCGCCTACTCCACGCTCAGCCAGCTCGGCTACATGATCTTCGGCATGGGCGTCGGGGCCTGGGTTGCGGCCTTGTTCCATCTGATGACCCACGCCTTCTTCAAAGCGATGCTGTTCCTCGGTTCCGGCCAGGTGATCGAAGGCTGCCACCATGAACAGAACATCATGAAGATGGGCGGACTCCGGAAGAAAATGCCCTTCACCTGTTGGACGTTTTTCATCGGCGTCCTGGCGATCGCCGGGTTTGGAATACCCTTCGCACATATAGGCCTGGGCGGGTATTTCAGTAAGGATGAAATCCTCGTCGTCGCCTACGAACGGGCGTACAACCATTCGCATGGTGAAAGCAGCGCAAAACATGCAGGAGAGAATTTAGAAAAGAAAGACGCGGAGAGCCACGTCCGCTTGGCGTCGATGACCGATGCCTCCCTTTCTCAATTCTCCATTCTCAATTCCACATTGGCCGCTTCCGGTGGCGACGGCTCCCACGCCCACGGGACACCCGAAAAAGAAAAAATCGGCGCCACACTTCCGCATTTGCCCAAGTGGATGTTCTGGTTGCCCATCGTCATCGCCTATGTGACGCCGTTCTACATGATGCGCTGTTGGTGGCTGACCTTCATGGGCAAGCCGCGTGACGAACACGTTTACGAACATGCCCATGAAAACTGGAAGATGTTCGTGCCGTTGGTGGTTCTCGCGGCCGGCACGTTCTGGTGCAGTTTTTCCCTGTTTCGCCCAATGATCGCAGAGGCGGGCGGCGTCGCGGCCGATGCGCCCGCCGTCGTCGCCATCGACGGCGTCGCGGAAGAACTCAAAGATCTTCCTAAAAACAAGCTGGACCCCACCATGTTGATGGTGACCCATGGCGAAGGACTCACGAACTTCAACAACCCGCATATCGCCCTCGGATGGATTGTCGGGTTTGCCTGGATCATCGGGATGGGATTCGCCTGGCTCATCTATCGCAACGGCGTGGCCGTCGCCCGGCAGATCAAGCAGGTCTTCCCCTTGAATCACCTGCATCGATGGCTCGAACAGAAACTCTACTTCGACCACATCTATGACAACATGCTGGTCATGGGCAGCCGCGTGGTCGGAACCGTGTGCTATACGTTCGACAAGTGGATCGTCGACGGCCTCGTCAACCTGACCGGTATCCTGACACGATTCCTTGGCAACTTCACGGGACGACAACTCGACATGCCGGTGAAGAAAAACGATTTTGGGCTCGTTGACGCAATCGCCAACGGTCTCGCGGCTTTGTTTCATGATTTCTTCGGTTCAATCATTCGACGCCCACAGAGCGGGCGGATTCGCTCTTATGTGATACTTACCGCCGGGACGGCCGCGGTCGTCCTGCTCCTGGTGCTGTTCTAATACTTGCGGGAGTCTGACAGTGGAAACTTCGGGTCTTCTCAACTGGATCATCTTCATTCCCATGATCGGAGCGATCGTCGTCCTGTTCGCTCCGGCCAAACAGGCGCGGTCGATCACGTTGGCGACCACGTTCCTGGTATTTCTCGCATCATGCCTCCTTTTCGGCCCCTTCCTGAACGGCTCCTACCACGAAGGCGGTTACGGGGAAAACATGCAATTTGAATCCAAAGTGGAGTGGATTCACGTCGGCGGTTTCAACATCAACTGGCACGTCGGCCTGGACGGCATCAGTTTCCCCCTGATCATCCTCACGACACTGGTCACCTTTCTCGCCGCCTGGGCAAGCTGGAATTTCGAGGAATGGAAAGTCAATCGCGGCCCCAAAGGCTATTTCTCTCTGTTCCTCCTTCTGGAAACCGGTGTCCTAGGCACCTTTGCGGCGCTCGATTTCTTTCTGTTCTACATCTTCTGGGAGGTCATGCTGCTGCCGATGTACTTCCTCATCGGCGTCTGGGGCGGACCCCGGAAGGAATACGCCGCCATCAAATTCTTCCTCTACACGCTGGCCGGCTCGGTGCTGATGCTCGTGGCCCTGCTCGCAATGTATTTCACCAGTGCCGACGTCCTAGGCGGCGCAGGCACGTTCAGCCTGATCGAATACGCCACGGACGGCCGACTTCAATCGGTCTTCAACGATCCGAACAAGACCTTCCTTTGGGAAGGCTGGAAGTTCGGCCATGTGATGTTCATCTTCTTGTTCATCGGATTCATGATCAAAGTCCCGGTCTTCCCGTTCCACACGTGGTTGCCCGACGCGCACGTTGAAGCACCGACACCGATATCGATGATCCTGGCCGGCATCCTCTTGAAGCTCGGGGCCTACGGGTTCTTCCGTGTGTGCTACCCCATTTTCCCCGAAGCGGCGAGAGATCTGGCTTATTTCCTCGCCGTGCTCGGCGTCATCAACATTCTCTATGGCGCGTTTTGCTGCCTGGCGCAAACCGATTTCAAACGGCTCGTCGCTTACAGCTCGATCAGTCACATGGGCTATGTCGTCCTCGGCTGTGCCGTGATGACCGACGTCGGTTTTCAGGGCGCGATGTTCCAGGTGCTGGCCCACGGCATTTCCAGCCCGATGTGCTTCTTTTTGGTCGGCGTGATTTATGACCGTGCGCATCATCGAAACATCAACGACTTCGGCGGCCTCTGGCTCGCCATGCCGCGGTACGGCTCGATGGCCACGCTTGGCTTCTTCGCCTCTCTCGGCCTGCCCAGTCTCTGCGGTTTCATCGGCGAAGTCTGGGTCTTGCTCGGCACGTTCAACGCCGGCAGCGTCCATGCGGAATTCACCTGGGCGAAGCCGATGGCCGTCCTCGCCGCCTTTGGCGTCATCCTCACCGCGGCCTATATCCTTTGGATGATTCAACGGGTGTATCTCGGCAAACTCCGCGAAAAATACGCCGATTTCCCCGACGCCACCGCCCGTGAAACGGCGATCCTGTTTCCCATGGCCGTGCTGGCGATTTTCATGGGCATTCTGCCGAAATACACTTTTGATTTGATGAACGGAACGATTGACGACGTTCTGGCGACCATGACGGCCAGCCTCAGCAGCGTTTCATCGTTTGCGTTTGGAGGTTAAGCCGCCGCATGTTGGCCTCGACCACAACAACCAACCCGATCTGGATGCCAGGCGGCGATGAGCTGGCTTACCTCGGCCCCTTGTGGGCATTGGTCGCAACCGTGGTGGCCGTGCTTCTGGGCGCACTCGCGGTCGGCCGTAATTGGCGCGTCTCCGCCGGTATCGCGACGTTCGGCGGTCTGCTGACCGCATGGCTGGCCTACCGGGGCTTCAGTCAGGCCGGCTTCACCAACTGGGCCGGCATGACGCCGTCGGCCCCCGCCGCCCCCATGCTCGTCGCCGATCAGTTTAGTTATTGTTTCATCTTTCTCATCAGCGTGTTCATGGTGCTGGTCACCGGAATGTGGTGGCTCGGCCAGAATGCCGGCCTTCCGGAACACCTGACGCGCAAGCAGGACTCCACCGAATTCTTCGTCCTGTTCGTCGGCAGTGCCTTCGGCATGTCCCTCATGGTGAGCACCACCAACCTGCTGATGATCATCCTCGCCGTCGAGATGGCTTCACTCCCTTCGTATGGCATCACGGCCTTCCGCAAGAAGCACAACCTCGCCGCAGAGGCCTCATTGAAATACGTATTGTTCGGCGCCATCACCAGCGCGATCATGATCTACGGCGCCTCGCTTCTTTACGGTCAATACCACACCCTTGATCTCGCCGCGATCGGTCGCCAGATCGCCGCAGAGACCGGCCAATCAGGGCCAACCGTCCTGATGGGCGTGTCGCTTGTCGCCTTCATGTCGGGCATCGCGTTCAAGGTCTCCGCTGTGCCGTTTCACTTCTGGTGCCCGGACGTCTTCGAAGGGGCATCCATCGAGATCACGACCTGGCTCAGCGTGGCCAGCAAGGCGGCCGGACTGGGGCTGATGCTCCGCGTCATTGCCGTGCTCACCTGTAATCTGTCATCTCCCGACACATTGGAATACGTGTCTCTGGCGATCGCCGTCATGGCGGCGATCACCTGCACCTGGGGCAATATCTCGGCATTCCGTCAGACCAATCTGAAACGCCTGCTGGCCTTCAGTTCAATCGCCCACGCCGGATACATGCTGATGGCCGTCGCGATCATTTGGCACCCCGAGTTCGGCCAGACCGACATGCCCGCCCACCCGTCGTTCAGTGCGCTGGTTTTCTACATCACCGTCTATTTAATGATGAACCTCGGCGCCTTCGGTGTGATCGCCCTCGTCTACTGGTCCACCGGAAAGGAAACCATCGATGCCTTCAACGGCCTGGCGCGACGCAGCCTTCCGCTTACCATCGCGATGGTCGTCTTTCTGTTCAGCTTGGTCGGACTGCCGCCGATGGGCGGCTTCTTCGCCAAGTGGTGGCTCCTCTATGCCCTCTGGGAAGGAAACGTGGTCTGGTTGATTCTGGTTGCCGTGTTCAACACCCTGATCAGCCTCTACTACTACGCCCGAATCGCCAGGGCCATGATCTTTACCGACGACGGTCAACCCACGGTTCATGCTCCGATTTCGGGTCAAGCCGCCGTGACGGTTTGCGCAATTCTGGTTCTTTTGACCGGCACACTGTCCGCCGGTTGGCTGAAGGACTTCTCGGACAACAGGTCTCGCGGTCTCTATGCGATCGTCCGGCCCGTGAACCAAGAGCCAACCGCAAACGATCAACTGGACAATGACGGCTCCGAAGAAAAAATCGCGGAATTCAGTCCGGACGGAGGCTCGGAGTTCGAGTAAAGTTGAGAGTTAGCCCAATGTCCGACCAGATTGCCATCCATGCACTAAACAAACTACTCGGCGCAGAATACGAAAGTCTGATCCCACGACTTGGAGAGGCGGACCCGTTCGTCTCCTGGCCTGCCGCCGATGACCGTGCCCTGATCAAAAGGATGCTGGCGGACGTCGAGGCGCATGAGCGCGACCTGATCGAGATGATTACGAGCCTTCGCGGCGCGCCGATGACACCGCGTTATTCCACCGAAACCTCAGGCCTGCACTACATCAAGCTCGATTATATTATGCCTGCCGTCATCGATAGTGTCCGTCAGCTGATCGGCATCTATGAATCCGTCGGCGCAACAGGCCACTCAGCATCGGACGCTTTGATTGCCCGTAACCTGGCAAATTATCAAGCCTATCTCACTGCGCTTGAGAAAATGCATTCTAATCTCGCTCAGCCCGTCAAGACTTGATCGTTCTCGAGCCAAAGCGCCAACGCGAAGGGCTGACGGATTGGAGCACCCGGCGCTTCCGGCGGACTCGCGTCTGATCAATCCTCATGCGGTGCAAATGGCATTCCGTCCGGCAGCGTGATCGCTCCGATGCGCTCCTCGAACTCCGGCGATTCGACGAAACTGATTGTGTTGCCCACGGTCAGGATGTGTCCACCGTCACCGCCATGGATGAGCGGATTTTCGTACAAAATGATCTGCTCGGGATCGGAAAGTAATTCGTAGCCCGGCACATAGTAATAGGAGATCGAGTCCGGAGCGTCCGACGGGCAGTTGAGGTTGGCCTGCGTCAGCTCTCCCTGATCAATGAGCACATCCAGATCCGGCGGGAACTTGCCTCCGCGTTGAGCATAATAGAACAGTGCATCAGCGATTGATCGAACATGGAGTTCACAATCCTCTCGGTTCTCAAACTCCTGATGCTCACGAATTCCGGTTTTGAAGATTGGATAAATGTAAATGGCCGCAAGAAAAAGAAAAACAAGGCTCACGCCGCCCGTGCAGAGACTGGCGATGGCCATGCCACGACCGCCGTATCGAATGGGGTCGCGTTTGATTCGGTTCAGCGACAACCATCCCAGAAGGAGGCCGGGAACGCCGAGCAGCGGACAGGCCACAAGACCCAGAATTCCGAAGATGAGCGCGGCCACCGGCATGCCATGATGCTGGGGTTGGTCAACGTGCTGTGAATACTGCATCATCACCGGAGCCCTGACGGGTTCGGGCGATGACGGACTCACCTCGGGCACGATGACGCGTTGATGACAAAGCGGACACTGCACCTGCGTCCCCGACGGAACTGCCGCGGAAATCATCTGCCGGCAGGACGGGCAGCCAAACGTCACAGAACTTCTCTCCATGCTTACACTAAAACGACGTCATCAATTCTTGTGAGGTGCATAAGGCGTCCCGTCCGGCAGTGTAACGGCATCAATCTGTTCCTGAAATTTGGGTGAATTCACGAAATGAACTTGGCCGTCGACATAAAGGATGTGGCCGCCGCCGCTATGTATGGCTGGATCTTCATACATGAGGATCTGAGCGTGATCGGATTCGAGCGTGTACCCGGGAACGTAGTAATATGAATTCTGCCTCAAGTTATCCGAAGGGCATACCAACTGTTGTGCCGCAATTTCACCGCTCGCGATCAACTTGTTGATATCGTCAGGAAACGCCTTGTTGCCGTCACTGGAAGCGTAGATTTGCAGGGACGAACCGATGATCTGCAGGTTGGCCATGCAGGCCATCTGTTCGGCCATGCCACGAGCCTGCGTAAACGCCGGCAGGGAAATGCCAATTATTAATGGAACCAGAATGACCATCCACGCAATGCTCGCCACGCCGGTCCAGATTCCAGCGTGCGCGAGGCCACGGCCGCCGTACCTGGCCGGGTCGCTCCTGATTTTCTTCAACGCCCTTGCACCCATGATGATGCCGGCGATGCCGACCAGCGGACACGCCACCAATCCCAGGATTCCGCAGACCAACGCACCCACCGCTGTACCCTGTTCAGGTTGGTGCTGGGGACGAGGTGAATACTGCATGGTCGTCGGCATTTCGACTGCCGGCATCCCCGTACCGGGCACCGTCACAACCTGATTGCAAAGCGGACACTGCACCTGCGTCCCTGCCGGAACCTCCACGGAAATCATCTGGTGACATGAAGGGCATTGAATCGTCATCGCCATGGATCTGCTCCCGTTATCCATCCCGAACCCAGCAGGCCGTGCCATCATAGCCCGGCGCAATCCTCAATTGCAACTTGCCCGGCAATGTACGGTATCATAGGAATCAAATGTAAGAAGGACATACGAATGAGGGTTCGACATGGCGTCTGACAAACAACTTCATGACCTGCTCGCCAACATGGCCGACGCCGAAGCCTCGGACCTGCATTTCGTCTCCGGTTACCAACCCATGTATCGCATCCACGGAGAGCTGTCCGTTGCAGCGGACAACTTGCTGGGCGAAGACGAAACCCGTGGTGGAATCAAAGGGATCGCGCCACCGGAGGTTCAGGAAAAACTCGACGAGGCCACGGATTGTGATTTCGCAATTCAGTTGGTTACGGAAAACGGCCTCAAGCGATTTCGTGCAAACGTGTTTTCAGCCCGAGGCAAAAGTGGTGCCTGTTTCCGCTCGATTCCTGACATCATCCCGACGCTGCCCGAACTCGGCTTTCCGTCCGACCTGGGCGTTCGTGTGATCTCACAAAAAAACGGGCTGATCCTCGTCACCGGCATCACCGGAAGCGGCAAGACCACCAGTCTCGCCGCTCTGATCCAAATGCTCAACTCCGCCGGAGGCCGGCGCATCATCACGATCGAGGAACCCATCGAATACATTTATCCCGCCGTCGGAAACAGCATCGTGACCCAGCGCGAAGTCGGCGTCGATGTATCGTCATTTTATGAAGGACTTCGTTACGGACTTCGTCAGGACCCGGACGTGCTTCTTGTCGGTGAGATTCGCGACCGTGAGACCGCCCAACTTGCCCTTTCGGCCGCCGAAACCGGCCACCTGATCTTTGCCACCATGCATACGTCGGATGCCAAAGGAGCGATCACGCGCCTGATCGACCTCTTTCCGTCCGATCGCCACGACGACATCCGTACCCAATTGTCATTAAGCACGCGCTTCGTCCTGACTCAACATCTACTGGCCAGCACACACGGCGGCCGCCGAACCCTCGCCTTGGAGTCCATGTACACCAACTACGCCGTCCGCCATGCCATCCGCACGGGCAAAATCGAATCCCTCGACTCCGCCATCCAAAGCGGCCGCCAGGACGGCATGTTCAGCCTCGACATCGACCTGAGGCGTCTGTTTAACGAGGGCCGCATCACACTCGAAACCGCTCGTGCCCACGCCAAAGATCCGTCCGAATTCGGCCACGGCGGCTAATATCGATTCTCGCTGTCCAATGAAAGCCCGGGCAAGCCTGCCTGGGATCTGAAGATGCGATAAACGCCAACGCCCCACCAAGCAACATACAAGTTTGTGAACGAAAAGCGCCACGCATACCACCCCAAGCTGAATGCAGTTACAATCAGCTGAGCACAACCTGAGCGATGCTGTCGTATCGGAGGCTTAATGCATGAAGATCGTCGCCCTTTTTGCCGTGTGGGTCGGAGCTACGGTCACAGCCTATGCAGATGATTCAACGTCACAGACCACCACGCAGCCGTCTCCCCTGGTCGGCGTCGCTCTCCTCCATCAGGAAGCGGAGGCCGTCCGCCCGCTGTTGAGATCCGATCTCGCGAAGACGTTCTTGGGCGCTACGCCTCGGCTGCCCAAAATTGCCCCACGCACACTGTATCGAGACCCGACCACCAGAAAATACTATTCCAAGAGCGGCATGGGCCGACTGAGCAAGGAGCAGCGGAACGCCCTGGTTCCGGTTGAGATCGGTGAGTCCGTCTATTACACGACGAAGTACGGCACACCCCTCGCATTTGCGCGACCCCTTGATCTGATTGGAGAAAGCGGCCTGAAAAGTCTGTCGGGCAAACGAGTTCTGGACTTCGGGTATGGCACGGTCGGCCAGCTTCGCCTGATGGCAAACCTCGGTGCGGATGTCGTCGGCGTGGACGTTGACCCGTTTCTTCGCGAACTTTACAGCGAGCCGAGCGATCAGGGAGTTGTGAAAAACCCGGAAGGCCGCGACGGTCGAATCACTCTGGTCCATGGACGCTGGCCCGCAGAACGCGATGCAAAAGAGGCCGTCAAGGGCGGTTTCGACCTGATCATCTCGAAGAACACCCTCAAGAACGGCTATCTCCATCCCGCCCAACCGGTGGACAAACGCATGTTGATTCAACTGGGGGTGGAGGACAGCGATTTTGTCAAGGCACTTTACGCCGCCTTGGCACCGGGCGGAAAGGTCATGATCTACAACATCAGCCCTGCCCCGAGCCCGCCGGGCAAACCCTACAAACCCTGGTCAGATGGACGCTGTCCATTTCCAACATCCCTGTGGGAGTCGGTAGGATTTCGGATCATCGTCTTCGATCGTGACGATTCGGACGCCGTTCGAAAAATGGCCCATGCCCTGGGCTGGGACCGTGGGAAGCAGGCGATGGACCTGGAAAAGGATTTGTTCGCGCAGTACACACTGGTCGAGCGCCCCACCAGATGAACGCACTCAGTGATGGCAAAAACGAAGAAACGCAAGACCGGCACGGACAAGCTTACCCACTTGG
The DNA here is from genome assembly GCA_022360095.1 of Phycisphaerales bacterium. Lineage (GTDB taxonomy): Bacteria > Planctomycetota > Phycisphaerae > UBA1845 > UTPLA1 > JAKSDK01. Next base: position 155,894 of record JAKSDK010001037.1, on the reverse strand, counting down.
ATGAGAGCGGCGCCGCTCGAATGGTGGACGTCTCTGCCAAGCCCGTCTCACCACGGCGGGCCGTGGCTTCGGCCGAAGTGAGAATGGCCCCGGAAACACTCACCTTGATCCTTGACGAAAAGGTACCCAAAGGTGACGTGTTCTCAGTCGCCAGGATCGCCGGAATTCAGGCGGCGAAAAGAGCCTCGGACCTGATCCCGCTCTGTCATCCTCTGCCGCTCGAGGCCGTGGAGGTTCGACTCGAAGCCCAACCCCCTGACCGAATCCTGATCACGGCCTCGACCACCGTCCAGGCCCGAACCGGCGTCGAAATGGAGGCGATGACGGCTGCCAGCGTCGCCGCTCTGACGATCTACGACATGTGCAAGGCCGTTGACCGGGGGATCGTTATCGGATCGATTCGCTTGGAGGAGAAATCGGGCGGTCGCTCCGGCACCTGGCGGCGCGGCGGATAGCAAACCGGGCCGTCTCGAGGTGGTCATCACCGCCCCCCGGCGCTGGCCCGAAACGACTCATCTTTGCTCGTTTCAAAAGTTCTGAAATCGGCATCCGGACCGTTGTGACGTTCGCGATGAGCTTACTACAATGCGGCAACGCAGGGTCGAATGAAGATGGAAACCGTCGTTGATCTCAATACCCCAATCGCTTCATCCCTCGAACAAGTTCTCGAATGCTTCGACCGGGAATTGCGCTCCGATTTACCATTTGTAAACCGGTTGACCGCACAGGTCCGAAGATATCGTGGCAAGCTGTTGAGGCCGAAGCTGCTGCTCATGGCCGGCCGGTTGACCGGCGAACTTTGCCATGACCACGTCGTCCTGGCCGCCGTGGTCGAAATGGTTCACATGGCCACCCTGGTACACGATGATGTGCTCGATAATGCCGATGTCCGACGCCGTCAGGAAACAATCAACCGTTTGATCGGCAACGAGGGTGCAGTCCTTCTCGGCGATTACCTGATTTCTCACGCTTACCATTTGTGCAGTAGTCTTGGATCAACCCATGCGTCGCGTCGCATTGCTGCGGCGACCAACACGGTCTGCGAAGGCGAGTTGATGCAAATCGAGAATCGAGGCAATCTCGAACTGACAGAGTCGGATTATCTGGAGATCATTCGGCGAAAGACGGCCTCGTTGACAAGCCTTTGTTGTGAACTTGGCGCAAAGGTATCCGGCGCCGACGATGAAATCGTCGAACACCTGGCTGCGTACGGTCTGGAAATCGGCATGGCTTTTCAGATCGTCGACGATCTCCTCGACCTGACGGCCACCGAAAGCGAAACCGGCAAGACCGTCGGGCGAGACGCTGACCTCGGAATCCTGACCCTGCCGCTGATCCGATTCATGGCTGAGGCGTCAACATCCGATCGGACGAAGCTCGCCGAGGTCTTGTCCAACGGTCATCCGCAAAAAACTGAGCAAGTTCGCGCGATGATCGGAGATTCAAGTTATCTCGATGAAGCGATGGGCGTGGCGAGATCCTACGTTCAGTCCGCCATCATGCACCTCAACAACCTGCCCGACAACGACGCCAAAACGAGCCTGATCACAACGGCGGAGTTTGTGATCCAGCGACGCCAATAATCCCCGTCAAGCTTTAATCTTCAATGCCGCTCGAAGCGGGCTGGAAAGTTTTGCCGGCCTGAACATGATCTCACGCAGATGATAGTCGAGCAGATCAAATGCGGCGGGATCGTCTTCGCGTTTGCCCGACACCAACCCCTGTGCAACCTCAGACCGCATCCGGCGTTTCTCGACCATGGCCGGTTCGCAATCTCGGCAAATCACACCGCCCTGCCGTGAGCTGAAATGTAACACCGGCTCACCCGCCACATCGCCGTTACAACTGACGCAACGCGACAGTTCCGGTTGCAGTCCAATCTCCTTGAGCATCAACCAGAGATAATCCACCAGGCAAACAAGAACATCCTCGTCGGCCAAGGCGTCCAGCAATCGATGCAGGCCGTCGAACAACATCGGGTGCGGGTCAAGCACCTCGGTCAACTGAGACGTGACTTCGGCTGAATATTGGGCGGCATAACATCGGGGAAGGCTGCGTTGCAGATGGGCATAGTTGTCCTCCTGATGCCATTCCGTCAGCGTGGCGAGTCCGTCCTCTTTTCCCGACCGTAGCGAAAAAACAATCCTTCCTCGTTCAAGGAGGTCGATCCCCACGGCCGCGCGATTCCGGGTGCTTCGCTTGATGCCCTTGGCGATGATCCGCAGTTGCCCATGCTCGCGCGTGAGCAGGACGAGAACCTGCGACGTTTCACTGTAGTCCAGACGTCGCAATACGATGGCGGTATCCTTGATCAGGGCCACGTGAGCTACTCTTGAGTGACCGAATCCAGACGATGGATTCGAAGACGACTGACACTGCGCTCTTCCGCTTCGAGAATTTCAATCTTCGTGCCGTTCTCGACGATGCATTCCCCGACCTTGGGAATTCGCCCCAACTTGCTGAAGATAAAACCCCCGACCGTGTCGTAGGCCTCATCTTCCGGCAAGGCCATCTCCAGCGTCTCGTTAAGCTCATCCACACGGACCCTTGCATCGATGACGGCCGTCTTGTCATCAATCCGATTGATCGGCGGCACCGGCGGGGCTTCGTGCTCATCCGTGATCTCACCAACGAGTTCTTCGAGAATGTCCTCAAACGTCACCAAACCTGCCGTACCACCGTATTCATCGATAACAATCGTGATGTGAACACGGTTCGCCTGAAATTCGCGCAGCAGCGAGGCAAGATCCTTCGTTTCCGGGACGAAAGTGACGTCGCGCATCGTCTCTCGCAACGAAAAAGTCTCGCCGGCGGCGATTCTGAGCAGATCCTTCGCATAGAGCACGCCGACAATGTGATCGAGAGACTCCTCATAGACCGGGATGCGCGAATAGCCCTTGCTGACGAGCAACTCGCGCACATGTTCGTAGTCGGAATCCACGTCGATCCCGATCATGTCCGTACGCGGAGTCATGATTTCACCAACCGAGGTTTCATCGAGAACCATGACGGACTTGATCATGGCCCGTTCGGTTGCATCGACGGCGCCGCTGGTTTCGCCGTGACGAACGGCGTCCATGATTTCCAACTCGATCTGCTCGGACTTGTCCTGCGTTCCCTCAGGCGCACCGGAAAGCCGTCGCACGATTTCATCCAATGCATTGATGAACTTGAGCAGAGGCGTGCTCACCTTCCGGAGCACTTCCAACAGCGGCAGTGTTCTCGCAAGAAAGGCGTCACCTGCATATCGTGCCCATCCTGCAGGGATGCCTACACCGAAGAGCACCAGCCAGGGCAAAGAGATCAGCAGTACATAAAGCGACCGAACATACCAGGGCTCCGTCGCGGAAAACCAGACGAAAAGAGTCAGCACGAACAGAATCACGCAAAGCTGCTGATAAACCGAGACCATCCGTTCGTATTCGTGCTGATGGCTAAAAAACTGGGTCAGTTGCGCTTCGTTTGATCGATTCTTCAGAATCGCGCTGAGCCTCGTATGAGATACGGCCCGGATCGCCATGACCGCGGTGGCGAACAGCAATACAAACAACGACCAGAGAACTATCAAGCCAATGAACATCACAGAGCTCTTTCTTTCCTCCTCTTGTTACGCATCATCGGCAACAAACGGATCGGCTATCGCGACCTCCACCGAAAACGTCGTTGCGGCACCCAGCTCCGCCGCGGCCATGATCTCCCCCTTTTCATCGAAAACGGCGCTCAACCCCGGACAATACGGACCCTCACCATCCGGGCTTGTCGTAACGTCGGCGACTGCGCACCAACGACCACACCGCTTGGCCTGCTCCGCGATCCGTGATCTGATTTGCTGAATCTGACGCTCATCGGATTCTCGTTGCGACCAACAGGCGGTCCCCAGAACAATTTGAGCATGGGCCCGAATCACGGCATCCCAGGCTCCGGGATCGAGCAAATCATCCCCGGTCAGAAGTGCGATGCGCCCCAAGAGAACATCCGTCACTGCGATACGCTCGCCCGCCTCAAATACATCCGAGCCGGACGTTTCGAACGAAACCTGGCGCTGAGCCAAACGGATGTCACCGTCTCGATCGATCAATACGCTCGTGACAAACGGTTTGTTCGAACTCCGCTCCGCCTGACCGAGCGCGATGAAAACACCCCAATTTCGAGCTCGAAGACCGCAGGCGGACGCGGTCTGACCGTGCAGCCTTTCGCAGACCACGGCTCGTTTCGAAGCGACGGTCAACGTATCGACAAAGGCAGGGAGCAAGACCAGGTCAGGCGCCGGATCCGCCTCGCAGACGGCATCGATCTCACCAAGGGCGTTCTGAAGAGTCTCGGTACGATGTTCCGGCTTCACTGCCAGTTGAACCACGGCGATTCTCATGCCATGAATCCTCGCACGATGCTATTCCGCGTTTTCTTACGCCTCCGGGCCGTCAATTTGGAATAGACTTCGCCCCATCCCAGATCAGAGAGAATCTGATCTTCCCGCTCATGCATTCGACTCGCTTCGGACTCGTCCTGATCATCATAGCCGCAAAGGTGCAAACAACCGTGTACCACGTAAAGCAAGAGTTCACCGCGCCAATCGGCGCCCCGCCCTCGCGCTCGACGGCGTGCCACGGACTTGCACACGAGCAGTTGCCCGTCAACGACGCCGGCTTCAATCTTGTCACGCAGGTCGAACGTCAAGACGTCTGTAGGCGAAGCGTCCCCCATCCAACGCTCGTGCTGTCGGCACATTTCCGCCATCCCCACGACCGCGACTTCCAGGCAACCTCGACGAATATTATGTGATCTTAATGTCAATCGGGCGGCATCGCATACGGCCTGCTCCAGGCCCTCGGGGCAATCGGAAATCACAATCGACAACCGACGACGCGAGCCGTTGGAAGGAGGGTCTTGGTCAGTTTGATCTTCAGTTTCGGTCATGCGGTGCTGACTTGAGCTGTGGCCGGCTCGATGCTCTTGGGATAGGCAATGCGGCCATGGTGAATGGCCCGAAGGCTCTTAACGAGACTCTGCTCGATTCGGGCCAGTTCTTTCAGCGTGATTTCACAATCGTCAAACTGGCCGTCCATCAAACGAGCCATCAGAATCTCATGCACCTTGCCTTCGATTCTCCCGGGTGTCGGGTCTTGCAGCGAGCGCACAGCACCCTCGACACCGTCACATAACATCAAGATGGCCGACTCTCGCGAACGAGGTTTGGGACCGGGATATCGAAACTCCGTGTCGCTGATTTCCCGGTGCTTCTCGCCGCTGGCCTTGGCTTCCTTCGACGCCATATGGTGAAAATAGCTTACAACGGTCGTGCCGTGATGCTCTGCGATAAACTGATGCAGAACAGGCGGCAGACGATTTTCCCGGGCCATGGCAAGCCCGTCTTTCACATGCGCGAGGATGACAAGCAAACTCATCGTTGGGGCCAGACCGCGATGAGCGTTCATCTGCGCTTCCTGGTTTTCGATAAAATAGTTGGGCTTGCAGATCTTCCCGATGTCATGATAGTAAGCGCCGACGCGAACCAAAAGACCGTTCGCTCCGATCTCTTCCGCAGCGGTTTCCGCCATGCTGCCCAAAAGGTTGCTGTGTTGCCAGGTTCCAGGTGCTCTCTCGATCAACTGTCGCAGAAGCGGGTGACTGTTGTCCGCCCATTCCAACAGGGTCAGGCTTGTCGTGATACCGAAGAGCTTCTCGATCACTGGAAGCAGAACAAGCACAAGGCTGAGTCCCGCCCCGGCGGCCAGGAACGCAAGGCCGGCGTTGAACCAATTGGCACCCTGCCCGTCCGCCAACCCAATCAAGAGCGTGGCTGAGAATGCGGCGACAGATGTGGCCACACCGACTTTGAGCATTTTCATGCGGGTCCGAATCTCCCGCAACATCAGGACCGTCACGGCCGCCACGGTTAATAGCACGATCACCATGCTGTAAGACGCACCGAGAGCGAGAATGGTCAATAGCGACAAGGCCGCCGTCGTCCCAATGGCAAACAACTGTGAATAGGCGATCGTCAAAATCGCAGCGGACATGGCGATGGTAATGACGCTCCACACCGGCGAATCTTCAAACGGAAGCAGGACAAAGCGATCGAACGCCAACATGACAAGCAACAGCCCGGCGAGCGCAAATGCCCGCGGCGTTTTCCGAGCAATTCGCGGTTGTACGTAATATGTAAATATGCACAAACCGAGCGTGACGAGGAGAATCACACCCATGAGACCCCAACACTTCTTTTGCCAACGATCGCGTAGCTGCTGATCCGTGCCGAGCAGACTCAAATAGGCTTCGTGCTCGATCTTCAGTAACGCAAACTCCTCGCCCGTGATGCGCCCCACATTGACCAGACGATCACCGGCTTCGTAGCGATCCTTCACGAACGGAACCGAAGCCGCCGCCTCCTCCGTCTTGCTCTTGGTCAAGGCGGCCTCGAAGACGTAAACCGGCTGATATTGATCGTTCCCGGGCGATATGGCCTTGATGATGATCGACATAAGAAGCGGCTTGATTTCCTCTGCAAACAATCCGCGGACCAGGCTGCCCGCCAGCGCTTCGACGTCACCGGGATTGGTCGCATAGTTGAGACGCTCTTTGAGAACCTCTCGAAACTTACCATGGCTTCCGCCAAGCATCACGTGACTGGCCGTACTTCGAATTTCGCGATCGACCTCCGCGCGCTCGATCATTTCCCTTCCGGCCAGGCTCCTGGCGAGTTTATCGACATTGAGCCTGAACTTGTCACTACCGTGTTCATCCGTCAGCGATTGCAGAACTTCGAATGCTTTTTCATCCAAGGGCCAGTTATCACTGTGGGCTTCTTGGTACTTCTCGAAGTCCTCCGAGGCCTTCACCGCCGCGTGAAGGTCCCGAAACTCGGCCTGGATCTGATCGACGAGTGCCTTATTCAGAAGAAAGTAATTGGGGATGGCCTGCTGCGTTTTTCGACGCAACTCCTCAGTCTGGAATTCGTTGACGCGTTCGAAATCGACCCGCGAAAGAACGGGCCGGCTCAGTTCCATTCCGACGGAATACAAAAGGGGCTCGTCGGCGGAAAGCACGATCAAGGTCGTGCATGCCCAAAACCCCACTGCAATGACAAGGGGCCAACACAGGATCGCCCGAAAGCGCTGATGCCAAGGCTGTGTGCCGTTGGTCAGTTTTCGGCGGCCCTCAGACGATCGGTGCGAGCGAAATGGTCCAAACTGCCACATAGTCTCTTTGCCGCGGGACCGCGAGTCCGATACTTCAGTGCTCGCAGTGCCCGACCAAGATCCCCTCCTGCAACCAGGCCGAGTGTAAGCGCCACCTGATCACAAGATCAAAACCTACTATCGCCTGTACGGCTCGATATCCTGACCAAAATCATAGGCGATCTCGTCAATCAAGCCGAGCGAATCAACGGTATAGATCTCCGCCACGATCGCCAGATTAAGCATAAACATAATATTAATATAAGTTTACATTTCAAGGCCTCGCAAGGCCATGAAGACGGTTCTAGGACGTAGGATCGTCGGTGTATGTCCAACAAAGCGGTGTCCAAGATTCGCAGGTGCCAATAACGAAATCAGGCGCGGTTCAGGCCGGTTGGCGCTTCGTTCTCAGATTGCTAACCTCAATAGAAAACTGAGTTTAGGGAACCAAAGGCCATGAGTGCCATCACGCTGATCACCGATTTTGGCGAAAGTGACCATTACGTCGCATGTCTGAAGGGAGCCATTCTTCAACGGGCCCCAAGCGCGCAAATCATCGATGTCACCCACCTCATCCAGTCGCACGATGTCGTACATGGAGCGTTCGTGCTCAGGCAGGTGTTTGAGCATTTCCCCGCAGGGACGATTCACGTCGTCATTGTCGATCCGGGCGTGGGAACGTCACGTCAGATATTGGCCGCCCGTTACGGCGCTCAGACCATTCTTGCACCCGACAATGGTCTGCTAAGTTTCGTGCATCGTGACTTCATTTTGGATGAGTTGCGTTCCGTCGAGAATAGTCGCCTCTTCCTCACCGAGGTCAGCAATACTTTTCACGGCCGCGACATCTTCGCGCCCGTAGCGGGACACCTCTGGCAGGGCATGGGCCTGGAGCGCGTCGGACCTGAACTCCATGAACTTGAGTTGCTCAACATCGAACGTCCACACGTCCTACCACAGGGCGGTCTTGAAGGCCAAGTACTGTACGTCGATCATTTTGGGAACGTCATCTCCAATATCAGCGCCGAAGACGTGGAAACCATCCAGATGCCGCCTGAGAAACTCAACGTGCATGTGGGCCCGTTGCGCATTGGCCCCCTGCACACAACTTACGCGGAAGCACGACCAGGCGAGGTCCTGGCGATCATCGGATCCACCGGCATGCTGGAAGTCGCGATCAACCAAGGCAATGCCGCAGCACATCTTCGTGCATCGCCAGGTACGATCGTGGTCGTGCGATGATACAATCAAGAAGAAAAGAGACGTCTCATACGCTCAACGCTTTAACGCGAACTCAATCATCCTGGATAATTCCTGGCTCCGTTCGGGAACGATGCCGGACGTCGCGTATGCAATCCGCCCTGACGGATCAATCACGTAAAACGTGGGGATGCCCGGGACGTTGTATGCCTCGGCAACGCGGTTCGCATTCAGCAGAAGCGTGTAGTCGAGATTCATCGATTTCATACACTTGACGGGATCGCCGTCTCTCTCCCAACAGTTAACACCGAGAATCTTGACCGGGCGGCCCTTGAATTTCTCATGCAGTTTCTGAACATCGGGCATGGCCTTCTTGCAGGGCTCACACCATGTTGCCCAGAAATCCATCACCACGACCTGACCCCGCAGACTTCGAAGACTGACCGTCCGACCATCCGGCGTCTTAAGCTCCCAGTCCGGAGCCTTGTGCCCCACCGGCAACAGGTAGCTTTGCTTCCGAAATCCGCCGGGACACTCGGGCCGGAAATCGGCGGCCGTAATCAGTGGTGAAACATTCAGATTGGAGATGGTCAAGACCTGAGCCCCGTTCAGTCCGGGACGATTGTAGATGCGTTCGACCCGACGCGGCAATGAGTCATCGCGTCCGAAGAACCACCGAGCGTTCGACGCACCCGGTTTATCATAGATCACATGAATCACGTCGCACTCGACATCGCCGATTGTTTTCGTGCCCTCGTATCGGGTTTGCCGAGCTTGAAGTTCGTCCTGAAAGGGAGTTGGATGAAAATACTCGATCATGAACATCGCCGTGCCGCGATCGATTAGCTTCTCCGCAGTGGAAATATGTCCGCGCAAGAAGAGTCGCTGTCCACGGTCGATTCTAATGACTTGCCGCGTGTCCGAAGCGACGTCAAACACCTCGACAACATCGCTGTTCGGTGGACTAAGGCCGCCCGAGAATCGCAGATAATGTTGAAAATAATCCTTTTGCCGGTCACGACCTAACAGTTGGTCTACGAGACTTCGCCGTCGCTGCTGAGCCTTGAGCTTCCCACGGATTCGAGGGTACTTCTCGGCCAGATCGCCTTCTCCAAAAAACTCAGCCTCGTACGAGACGGCCTTGACCGCTCTCGTCGCACTATCCGCGCTGCTCAAAATCGCCTGTATGTCCGGCCCTTCTTCCGCCAACACCGGGGGCAGCGCCGGCAAGACGATCAAGGCCAGGAATGGAATCTTTTTGTAACTCATGTCATGTCCGAATGCGCGAAACAACCTACACCTCTTCGGCCTTGGCTTGCTTTTTGTATTCAGCCAGTCGGTTCTTGTAATCTCGTTTGGCACGCCTGTCATCGCAAAGTTCGATCGCCTTGCTCTGCCAGTGGATGGCGCCCTTGAGGTCTCCCGAAACCGACAAGACCCTGGCATACGTGTCCATGACGGAAGGCGATTTCTCGTCACTGAGCTTCAAGGCCTTCTTGATCGCCGTCTTGGCTAGCTCGACGTCCCGCGGCTCATCAAAATCTTCATTCATCAATAGATTCCAGGCGAACGCATCCAGGCTTTCAACGCTGTCACAAACGCCGACAATCTTGCGACCCCACTTCGCACCTTCAGCCGCTTTGTTCAATCTTGCGACCAGCAAATGATACTTGGCCGCTTTGTGGGAAAAACTATGGGGATCCAACTCCAGAATCTGTTCCACCGCCTCCAACACCTGCTCCCATTTCTCGTCCCTGGCAGCGTCTTGGATCTTCTTCTCGAGCAACTGCCGTTTTTTCTTACGCTCTGCATACTTCGTGTCGCCACACTGCTCTGCCACAACAGTATCGAGACCGTTCATGGGATGGCCGATCCACTTGATGCGGCCGCCCTTGACGACGAAGGCGCAGGGAATGCCGTTTTGGCCCGCGGCCGCCATCCAAGCCTTGTTTGTCTGATTGCTATCGTCGATCGCCACGGTATAACGCATTTTGGCGTCATAACCCTTGTCCAGAAATTTTTTAACCTTGGACCGAGACTCGTTGCTGACGCCGATGAAAGTCACGCCTTTGTCTTTGAAATGGTCTTGCATCTCAGACAAATGTGGGATCCCATGCACACACGGGCCGCACCAGGTCGCCCAGAACTCGACCACGAACACTTTATCAGGAGACGCGGAGGTCGGATCGACGGACTTCCCCTTGATCCAGTGCTTGATCGACAGTTTGGGGGCCTTGTCACCGACACCGAGTTTCGCATGTACGTTCCCGGTGACAGCCAGGCTGGACAGGACCACAATGATGGACAAGGCAAACTTCACGAGATTCTCCTTGGATTGAACAAAGGCCGCCTTTGCAAAAATATCGGTTTTTTCGAGTGCGAGGACGCGGCCACCTGAGTCGGCCGGCTAAACAGTATACAACGCATCTCACATCGGCATCATTCCCCTCAAGACCTAATTTCATGCCGAATATCCACATCATTCATCCGGTGACTCAGCATTCGGATTCCATCGCCGAACCACGTAGCAGGGCCGATCCGACCCAACCGCATCAGCATTTCGAGATCGAAACACGGTCCTGGGGTCCTCAAAATACGCAGCCTGCTCCGTTTCAATCAAGTACCCCTCGCTCTCCGCTGGCAGCCCCCCGAGGAGGGCCCGAAATCGACGTTCGGCCTCCGGAAAATGTTTGGGATCCGACGGAACGAACAAATATCGGCCCACTGCGAGAACCTGATGGAATCCCCGAGGACCTTCACAGGTCACTGCCGGAGACCGCTTCAAATCCTTTGGAGCGATCGGCTCTAACAGGAGCGCATAGATGTACGGCTGATTTGACCAATTCGTCACAACGACAAAATCGGCCTCAGGCCGCTCCGCGACGTAGGCCATCGCGCGGACAAGCCCGCTTTGGTAGCCGGCCTCCGCCACCGCCGGAAACCGGCGAAAATAGGCGTCGGCAAAAAATCCAACATTCACGAAGAAGAACAGGCCCGTCACCACAAACACAAGTTGCCTGGCCAACTGAGTCAGCGATGCCAACCGAAACATGAGCCATTGGCCACCAATCGCCGCAACGATCGGAAACAGCACGATCCCCGCCACGGTCCGCATGGGATGAGGATTCCAATCCGCGCACAGGGCTGCTGGAACTGGATACAGAAGGAACCAAGCGACCATTAAGCGCGCCCACCGGCTCCGGCGGCACGTTGACAAAATACGGAAAATTCCGATCAGCCAAATGGGTGAGAGAATGACCAAATGCTGCCCGACGTTTGGGATCGATGCGCCGGACATCTCATCCGCCTGAATAAACCAATACCTCGGATGAAGGTTGGCTGCATAGTTGGCAAAGAATCCGCCAACGATTTCCATCGCAGACAAATCTTGATGAAACAGCAAGGTTGCTTGTGCTCTCGCCGCCAAATGCTCCGGATGCCGGATGGCCGTCATCCAAAGCGGCGCCGCTCCGATGACAAGACCTGCGAACGCGGATGCAAAGACCTTGCGAAAGGACCCGGATTTCCATGCGGTGATGTAGCCTCGTAAGTAGAGACCGGCGATCGCCAAGCAAAAAAGCGGGGTGAACAACCTCGTTGCAGGATAGGCCCACGCATGCCCGCCGATCGCCATCCCTCCGACGACGCCCCAAGCCGCACGGCGCCATGGAAACTCGCCCGTTGTTTTCGCCTCATCTGTGCTTGAATTAGACCGTTCTCCTGCCGAGCCTGCGACGGAATCCGGCAACAACCCTGCGAAATACAAGGCCATCAAGGCTAAGACAAGAAAGAACGGCGTGAAACCCGATTCGTGCGCAGTGCGGCACAACGCAATGTGCCATGGATCGAGCGCAAGAACAAATGCCGCGAGCAACGCGGTCGCAAGATCGGCTTGTCGTCGCAACCAGATAAACAAGAGCAGAACGGTCGCTATGCCGAACAATGCATCAGGGAGCCGCATGGCCGTCGCGGACGGCCCCAACCAGGCAACAAACGGCATCGTCAAGTAAGTCGTCAGGGCCGCCGTATAATCACCGGGCCCGAAGCTCTGCAGAAAAAACGGCCATCGTTGACCGTGACGATCGGCACCCGTTTCCAGCAGACACCACGCATCGTAGCCGCGCGATGCCTCGTCCTGATTGAGCAAAGGCGGAACGTCTTGAAGTCCCGGCAGTCGAAACAACGCCGCGACCATGACCAAAGTCGGCAAAAGCCAACGGAGCTTCTTCCCAACATCAATCATCGGCCCTGTGGCGAGCGAGTCGTCGCACGGAATTGTGAAATCTCTCTTTTTCGATGGACCGTTGGAAGTTTACGTCTGCGACTCAAGCGCTTTTTGAATGATCTGGCTCATTTGGGCTTCCTTCTGAGGATGATAACCCCGATCGATATGCAGGAGCTTGCCGTCCTTGCCAATGATGAAAAATGCGGGAATTCCGCCCACGCCATAGGCATTGGCGACGGAGTTGCCGTCAAGGAGTTGGCCATAGGTGTAGCCCATCTTCTTAATGTAAGCCATGGGATCGGCCTTGGGGCTTCTCTCACGACAATTCACGCCCAAGATCGCCACCGGCTCGTCTTTGTACTTTTGATGCAGCCTTTCAAGCCCTGGCATCGCCCTTTTGCAGGGGCCGCACCAGGTCGACCAGAAATCCAGCACCACGACCTTGCCGCGAAGACTCTTTAGGCTCACTTCCTGCCCCGCGCCGCTCGTCAGAGTCCAATCCGGTGCATCGCTTCCCACGGCGAGCTTGCCTTTGCGAGCCACCTGTCGTCTTGTCACCGGTTTGAGGTTTTCCCTCGCGTATCCCTCGGGGTATTCAAGACGGAACATCGCATCGTCAACATCAGGGTTCACCTTCAGATTCTTGACGTTATAAACCAAGGACGCTTCCAACATCGCCCTCTGTTTCGACTGGCTACCCTGGAACTTGATCGGCATCGGTCTTTCCGTGCGCCGGATCAAGTGATCATCCTTGCCAAAATAGAACTTCATGAGCCGACGACCCGCTTTGTCATACGTGACCTTGACGACATGACAATCGATTCCCTCGACCTTCCTTTCTCCCTCGTATTCGATGGAAACGCCATTGAGTTCTCGCTCGAACGTGGAATCACCCATGAAAAGCGGCGGAAACAGCCAGCTGCGCTCAAGCGTCCGCGTGTCCTTGACTTTTCCGCTTGCATAAACTTTGGGACTCTCGGTGATCTTGCTGATGTTCTCACCATCGCTGGCGAATCGGAAAGAAGACGCCTTGGATGACTTTGGCGGAACAAGAGATCCCTCAATAAAAACCCGATGGCGAGCGTAATCCTGGCCACGCTTCGCAATCACCTTGCCATCAATCGCGGGCGCGATCTCCTTCGTGGCGCCTTCGCCCCAAAACTTGGCCTCATAGGAAATGGACTCAAGCTGTGCCGCCGCCCGTTGGGCAAGTTTGAGAACCTCGACGCCTTTCGGGGCATGGCCGGGGTTCGCAGACGACAATTTGGTCGTGAGGATAAGCAAAGTTAATACCGCAAAAACGCTCTTCTTCATCACTATGCTCCTCGCTATGCTCCGTCGCGGCGAACGTCGCAAATCGAAACGCTCTACCAACTCGACGTTCAGCATGCCGAATTCAAGTCCGCCCCGGTATGTATCATGAATCAGTCGTTTCTACCGAATCCCACAATATAGCACAAATCCGGCCCACAGGCCAAGACGCCCATAACTCTCACACCGATAACATCCTGCATCAACGCCGGTCCATGATGACGCAATGGCCCGGGTGCATGCTCCCCTCCGATCAACTTGCCTGCCACAAAAATTCTCGCCTCATCCGCCAATCCACACCGGACGAAGGCACCCAAAACCTTGCCGCCGCCTTCGACAAGAATATTGGTCATCTGTCTGGCGTGCAGTTCGGCCATCGCCTTGTCCAGGTCGATGCCACCTTCGTTCAGACGAACCGTGATGACTTCGCATCCGACGCGTTCAAGGCTGCGGCGTTTCCGATCCGCTCCACGACCCGAAGACGCCGTGATGATAATCGTGGGTGTCTTTCGGGCCGTTTTGACGATTCTGGCGTTCACCGGAGTCCTCAGGCGCGTGTCCAAAATAACACGGGACGCGGTCCGCCGCGGCTTGACCAGCCGCGCCGTCAGGTCAGGATCGTCAGACAGCACGGTACCGACGCCGACCACAACGGCGTCCACCCGTGCTCGCAATGCGTGACCGGCCTTTCGGCTTTGCAGCGATGTGATCCACTTGGAGTCGCCCGTTCGTGTAGCGATCTTACCATCAATGGATTGGGCCCACTTCAAAATGACATAGGGACGTCGCTTCAAATGATACGTCATGAAAGGCGCCGTCAATGCAGCCGCCTTGTCACGCAACAACCCCGTCTCAACGCGAAGCCCCGCTGACCTCAATGCACGCAACCCATGACCCGCCACAAGCGGATTGGGGTCTCTCATTCCAACGACGACGCGTCTCACACCAGTGTCGATGAGCGCTTCGACGCACGGCGGTGTCTTTCCAACATGATGGCAAGGTTCGAGCGTAACGTAGGCCGTCGCACCCTTCGCATTCGAACCGGCGCGCCGCAACGCAAGAACCTCCGCATGCGCCCCTCCGTATTTTCGATGGTGGCCCTTCCCGACGATCTGATGGCCCTTGACAATCACGCAACCGACCATGGGGTTCGGCTCGACATGGCCTTGTCCCCGAATCGCCAGATCCAACGCCTGTTGCATGTATTGTCGATCTCGATCCGTCCAGCGAGGCATAGACCCTGCCTCACATGTTATTGCTTGAGGCAAAGACGCCGCACGGTCCGAAATTGGTCGTCGGATAGCGGCATCCTGAACCCTCGAGTGAGCAAGAGATGGTCCATCAGCGCAAAAGGAAGAAACTGTCCGTCCTGGCAAATCGCGTCGAAGCTCGCGATCGGTGACGGCGGCGGTGGGCCGTCCTCAGGCTGCCAGTCCTTTTTGTGCCGAGCAAGAAAGCTTGTGAATTCCTTGAGATTGGCCTGGTCTGTGATCGTATGCGTTTTTGGCGGCCCCTCCTGGGAACTCTTCTCCTGGTATGTGATCGTTTGGATCCGGACGAGTTGGTTGGAACTCTTCACTTCCGGAATTCGCGGCCCCGACTTACAACCCAAGGGGACCAAGCATAATAGAAGCACAAAATACCGAAATCGCATGTCGAGCCTCCTGTATCCACGAGTGCCGTCATCATGCCGCCCCTGAGCGGTTTGTGCAAGTATAAGGAGAATTGAAGCGGAATCGATTAGGAAGGGAAAACCGTACCAAGGTCCAACGCCAAGTCTGTGAAAGCATGCGGATTGATGTGACCGGACGACCGATCGTACTCTACGATCTCCGTTCAAGCGACCATGGATAATTCAAGCGTGCCGTCGGGAGGAAGCGTGCTCCATTGACGGATCAGGTCCGCCGATTTCTCACGGATCGTCGCGAGCTGTTCGTCAGTCAACGGCGGCGGCAATGAGAACGGCTTTCTTGCGTTTTGAATGGAACGTTGCAACTCGGCGTTGAAGTCGGTCAACGGTTTGCCGTCGAGGAACTCGACTTGGAGGAGCGCGACGATGAACTCCGTATAGTTGGCCTCGTCAGGAATGTCGAATTTCCGATCGGCGCCGGGCACGTCGAAATCCTGAATGTCCATACCCCCGGCAACCAGACCGTAAAACCCCTGCTTGAATCCAAGCGTCGTTTCGACGGCATAGTGAATAAGATCATGGACCGGACCCGGAGCAATTTCGGCCATCGTGGTTGAACCGTCGCGGCGGACGCACGTCAGCAACGGCCGCTTATCCGGGCGTTTGGTTAAACGAATCGTGAGAAACGGCGTTTCTGTCTGACCCGCCTGTGAAGACATACCGTCAATACCAAACAGTTGCGCAGGCTCAGGCCATGTGCTTCACCACGGCCTCCCCAAACTCAGAGCATTTCAACAACGTCGCGCCCTCCATCAGCCGATGGAAATCATAGGTCACGGTCTTTGCTCCGATCGCGCCGCCCATGCCCTTGATGACCAGATCGGCCGCTTCAGTCCACCCGAGATAACGAAGCATCATTTCGCCGGAGAGAATGACACTGCCGGGGTTGACTTTGTCCTGGTCGGCATACTTGGGGGCCGTACCGTGCGTCGCCTCGAAGATGGCGTGGCCCGTATCGTAGTTGATGTTGCCGCCGGGGGCGATTCCGATGCCGCCGACACAAGCGGCCAAAGCATCGGAGATGTAATCGCCGTTCAGATTCATCGTGGCGATCACGTCGTACTCCGCAGGCCGAGTAAGAATCTGTTGCAGAAACGCATCAGCGATCACATCCTTGACAATGATACTCGAACCACCGGCCTTAATGGTCTGCCACGGCCCTCCATCGAGGTCTTCAGCGCCGAAATGCTCCTTGGCAGTCTGGTAACCCCAGTCGCGGAACCCCCCCTCCGTGAACTTCATGATGTTGCCCTTGTGAACGAGTGTGACGGACTTGCGCCCGTTGTCGATCGCGTACTGGATCGCCGCCTTTGTCAGACGCGTCGTTCCGTCTCGGCTGATCGGTTTGATGCCGAAACCGGCCGTTTCCGGAAAACGGACTTTCTTGAAACGATCCGGGAACGCATCGGCGATGAGTTTCTTGAATTTGACGCATTCATCGGTGCCGTCTTCGAATTCAATGCCGGCGTAGATGTCTTCCGAGTTCTCCCGGAAGATCACCATGTCGGTCAACTCAGGCTGCTTCACCGGGCTGGGAACGCCGTCGAAGTAACGAACCGGACGGAGGCATACGTAAAGATCCAGCTGCTGGCGCAAGGCGACGTTTAACGAGCGGATTCCCCCGCCGACCGGCGTCGTCAATGGCCCCTTGATGCCGACGAGATATTTCTTGAACGCCGTGAGCGTCTCGTCCGGCAGCCAGTTTTGGGTCTGGTTGAAGGCCTTCTCCCCGGCGAGCACCTCTTTCCATTCGATCTTTCGTCCACTGCCGTAGGATTTTTCCACCGCGGCGTCGAACACGCGAACCGATGCCCGCCAGATGTCCGGCCCGATCCCGTCACCCTCGATGAAGGGAATGATCGGTTGGTCAGGTACGTTCAGTTTTCCATCACCGCCCAGCGTAATCGTTTCGCCGCTCATGCCAGATGCCTCCGCAGTTTGTGCCTGTCTTGGAACGGATTATCACGCACCATGCGCCGACGGCATCATAACAGAAATGAACGCCCCCTCAATTGTATTCGTCGAAATCGTGGGCCCGAGAGACGCCGTTTCTCCGTCAACGGCGCCGGCGAGAACGCCCGCTCAAAATCACAAGACCGGCGGCCATCAATCCGGCCGTGCCCGGCTCAGGCACGGGCACCGGTGGGTCGAAGGCCACGTTCAGAGATTCATCCGCGTCGATGTAGGCGATGGCAGGCCAACTCGTCCCGAAATCGTCGAAAGCCAACGAAGGACGACGCAAACCGCCGAGAGAACTGCTGATGGAAATCGAGTCGTCCACCAGACTCGTCTGCCATTGGGAGGCCCCGTCAAGATAGGCAAACACCAGCTCCTCCGCGAGCGGTGACACAACCTCGCGCTCAAAGGCGATGGCCGGCCTACCATCGGAGAGATCAAATGCGAGGTCCACATCGTAAAATATCGCAGTCGTCGATGAGAGTACTTCCGTCGCCTCCAAGGCGAAACCATTGAACTTCGCATAAAACAGCTTCGAAGTGTTTGTGGCTGTATCATAAGTTGTGTAGGAAAGAGCGACGTTCCCGTCGGTCGGATCGGTGTTGATACCGATACCATGCACTTCGTCCGCAGTCGTCAAGGCGAGGGAGGGCCAAGGACCGTCAAAACTGGGCTCCGAAGCGATGACGACGCTCTGCCCAGAACCGGACTCAGGCTGGACTCGTGCCACCACATGTCGAAGACCGCTGTGATCCGTCGTGAGCCGGGCATCCAGCACCTCATCAATGCCCGAGAGCGTTGTCAGCGAACTGCTTGAAAAAGCGCCGCCGACACTACCGATATCAAACAAATCACCTGCCGCCGTCCCGGTGAACAGGCCGCGGAGGTTGCCGGCCAGATCATGGGAGATCGACAAGACCGGATTGACCGTGTCGGCGCCGTTCGCCACCGACACGTGTACTCCACTGTTGTCGAACTCGGCTTTGACATGACCGTTGCCGTCAATCCAGGCGACCGTCGGACGTTCCGCTCGATCGAAACTCAACGCAGTCTGCATGCCGGCGGTTGGACCCGACGCCACCTCTCGGTGCGCCCACAGGCCTAAACCAAGTCGTTCAGAGCGATAAACGGTGTCGATGCCGGCCGTGCTCGACGACCAGGACACCGAGGGCGTTCCAAAATGATTGAAGGCCAGAACCGGTGAGGAAATCGCACCGCCGGGTTCGGACACGGTCGATTCAAACCAGAATGGCGTGCCGTCAACGGCCAAACTAGGGTGCTGAATGAGAAAAAGAGGAAGACCCGCAGCTACACAGATAGCTGTCGATAACGCTCTGCTGATCATGTCTTGCACTCCTTGCGGGAACACACGCCGAATGCGCGCACAACACGATGAGCATAGCTCTCAACAGCCCGGTCGTTAGTGTCCCCGACTACGACTAACGATTAACCCGACCATAGCTTATTTTTGGCAGATGTCAATACTCTTTTTGGAGACGGAAATGACGACTCAAGATTTCACAAGCCTTGAAATCTTAACGCAAAGTTCATGTAAGATAATGGTGAGATCTTCACCGCACGTGCAAGGACGAGAGCTTAACCGTTCGCACAGAGAGAATGGGCGACGCCTGTCGAAGTTCTTCGAGCACAGCTTCGGAAACGCTGTCATCGCTCTTGAGAACCATCAGCGCCGTCTTTTCCTGCCTCGACAAAAACAGATCGGCGATGTTGAGCTCATGATTGCCAAAAAGTGTTCCCACCAAACCAATGACCCCCGGGCGATCGTCATTAAAGATCATCACGAGTTGGCCGTCCGGAACCATCTCCATGCGGTAGCCGTCGATGGCGAGAACGCGCGGCCGATCATCGGCGAACACGGCGCCCTCGATCTCGTGAAATTCGTTGCGGCGTTCGAATCGAACCTTGACGACTTCGTGAAAATCCTGCGTCGCCGAATGCGTGGCATGTTGAATGTCGATACCGCGCTGTTGCGCAAAAGCGGCAGCGTTCACCAGGTTCAGGCGACCCTGGAAATGCGGGTTCATCATCTCAACAACGGCCTGAAGCGCAAGTGTCGGCCCAATGGCGCTCAATCCCTCGCGACGTGCCTCGGTGACCTCGACCCGATCCACACCGTCGCTGCACCAGACCGACAAAATCGCGGCCATACGACCGGTCAGGTCAAGATAGGCACGGTCGCGCGGAGACAAATCAGAGGGCAGGTCCGTGACATTGACCGCGTTGCGAATCGTGCCGTCACACAAGTAGTCAAGCATGGCGTCAACGGCGTCGGTGGAGACTGCGGTCTGGGCTTCGGCCGTAGACGCCCCGAGATGAGGGGTCAAAACCGCGTTCTTGCACGACAACAAAGGGCTGTCCTTGGGAGGCTCGGTCGGAAAAACATCGATCGCAGCGCCGGCGATTCTCTCAGAATTCAGTGCATCCGCCAATGCCTGATCATCCACAAGCCCGCCGCGAGCACAATTAATCAACACAGCCGTCTTTTTTAATTTCTCCAACCGGCTCGCGTTGATCAGATTCTTCGTGTCTTCGGTCAGCGTGGCGTGCAACGTCAAACAGTCGATCAGCGGCAACAGATCATCGATCTCTTTCACAACCGTCACCCGACCGTCCATGACGGTCCCGGACCGTAGAAACGGATCGTACGCCAAAACCTTCATCTGCATGCTCAAAGCACGCTCGGATACGGCTCGACCAACACGGCCGAGGCCGACAACACCGAGAACCTTGCCCGCAACCTGGTGACCGATGAAAGCTCGGCGATCCCATGATCCCGTCGTGACATGCTCATGGGCTTGCGGAATGCGCCGGAACAAAGCCAGCATCAATGCAAGGGTGTGTTCGGCCGTGGAAATCGTGTTGGCGTCCGGCGTGTTCATGACCAGGATGCCCGCGGCCGTGGCAGCATCGAGATCGACGTTATCCACGCCGACGCCGGCTCGGGCGATGACGCGCAACCGACCGGGATTCGACAGAACCTCCTTCGTCACCTTGACACCGGACCGAACGATCATCCCGTCATAATCACCGACGACCGCGGCAAGCTCGCCGGCGGCGAGGCCGACGCGCACGTCAGCCTCCACGCCCTTGGCTTCACCAAGACGCTTCACACCCTGTTCGGCAATTTGATCTGCGACGAGAATTTTCAGCACGGAATCCCTCAAACCACCAGCCCCGGACACCGAAATTACGGGCACTCAAAAGGCTTGACCTCGACCTTGATAATATTGTCTTTCTGGGCCGCGATCGATTCCACAACCTCTGTGCTCGGACACTTGTCGAGACGAAGAATCGCAACCGCAGCCTCATGACCTTGATAGATCGTGTTGCTCATTTCCTTCACACTGATATCGGCCTGCCTGATGAGGTCCAAGACGCCCGCGAGCACACCCACCTTGTCATAGTGCCGCACGACCATCTGGCACTTCGCAGGAGAGTGAGTCTCGATGTTGACGCAATTCGGCACCTCACCGGTCGTCGCGAAAACCTTGGCAATACGAACCGCCTCAGCAGCGATGGCGGACTGGGCCTGATCGGTCGAGGCGCCGATATGATGCGTGCCATAGACGATGCCGCCGGCCTTGACAACACTTGTCACAAACTCGCCTTGGCCGACGGACGGCTCGCCCGGATAGACGTCAAGACCCACACGCAGGTTTCGTTCCTTCATCGCCGCCAGCATGGCTTCATAGTCCAGCACATCCGCCCGAGCCGTGTTGATCAGGTAACTGCCGGGACGGAGCCGATTCAATACGTCCGCGTTGATCATGCCCTTGGTTTCAGGAGAGGCCGCGACATGAATCGACAAAACATCGCACCGCTCGGCAACATCGGCCGGACTCTCACACCGGACGACTCCCAACTCCTCCGCCAATGGGTCCGACAGAGAGCGGCTGTAGGCGATCACTTTCATGTCAAAGGCCAAGGCACGCCGAATGACCGACCGACCGATTTCCCCCGTGCCGATGACGCCGAGCGTCCTGCCTTTCAGCCCTCGGGCACTGGAATACTCTTTCTTGTTCCACTGCCCGTTTCGCAAATCGGTGACGTTGTCAACAATGCGACGATCAAGGGCCAGAATCAGCCCCAAAGTCAGCTCCGCCACCGCCACAGCGTTCTTGCCTGGACAATTAGCGACCGCCACACCGCGCCCGGACGCCGCAGCCACATCAATCGTGTTGTAACCCGCACCGGCGCGAATGATGAGGCTGAGTTCCTCGGTCGCCGCGACGACCTCGGCCGTCACCTTGGTGCTTCGCACGATCAAAATGACGGGGCGGAACTCCACAACGGCGTCGCGCAACGCGTCTCCGTTCAGTCCCGGCTCATAACGAATTTCGCAACCGACGGCCTTCAGCTCGTCGATGCCCGTGTTTTCAAACTTGTCCGCAATCAGGGCTTTCATTTCGTCGCTCGCTTCTTCCAGAAAAACGACCAATATCACCGAAATAACCATGATCTCGCGGACCGCACAGTCCGTCAACCAAGAGCAGCGACAAGCATGCCATCAAGTACGCC
This sequence comes from Phycisphaerales bacterium, assembly GCA_022360095.1. Classification (GTDB taxonomy): domain Bacteria; phylum Planctomycetota; class Phycisphaerae; order UBA1845; family UTPLA1; genus JAKSDK01. The sequence continues at coordinate 133,795 of JAKSDK010001037.1, read as the reverse complement.
GCGCACGCGCACCTGTCCCAAATTCGTGAACTCCACACGGGCGACCCTCCAAAATAGAAAGAAGATCCCCGGTTTCTTTGAAAAATCGATGTGGCGCCCCGTAACTCGGAACGCGCTAAATTCGATATGGATGACCCTTTGAAGGTGACAAAACGGATCCGTCCCTCCGATCGGCCGATCCGCCGATCCGAAGAAAAAACAAATTTCTTGATGACTTCATGCAACCATCACACTTGGCAGGCGTAGTACGAGAAAGATACTCGCTAAGTAGGTGATTCTCATGATCATCCGTGTAATCCCACGACTCTTCCGATTTGGTGCCACAGCCGTCTTCGCGTCCATAAGCTTAGGTATGACAGCGGCGCTGAGCATGTGGGCCGAGACGTCCTCGAACGTCCCCTTTTGGACGGCATTCCTCGGGTGCCTGCTCGTGCTGATTCCAAGCCTTGGCCTGGTGCGCGTTATCCGGAGTTGCCACCGGCATCGTCGCGGCCTCTGCACGGACTGTTGCTGCGACCTTCGGGGAAACGTCAATGGCATCTGCCCTGAATGCGGCAAGCTGATCCCCCATCATCCTGCCATCGCGGAACCGGAATATGCTTTCCTGTCGCCACTGTAGGCACGCCGCGAACAGGCCGACAACTGAAACTACCGCTTCTAAGGTTCGCAATGCAGTGCCTCTTGGGAAAGAAAGCCAAGAGAAAAGCGCAAGAAGAGGGCCGCCCTCGTCCGGACGGCCCTCTTTTGATTAAGAAGTGATTCAGATAGCGACTGATTTTGATCAGACGCTCGACTCTAGGTTAGTCGTCGTCATCATCGTCGTCGCCGTCATCATCGTCGTCGCCGTCATCGTCATCGTCGCCGCCAACGCCTAGGCCATTGCCGCCATCATCGTCGTTGTCACCGCCGTCATCGTCCTCATCGCCGTTGTCGTCGCCGTCATCATCCTCATCACCGTTGTCGTCTCCATCGTCGTCGTCGTCACCGTTGTCATCCCCGTCGTCGTCATCGTCGCCGTTGTCGTCCCCATCATCGTCGTCGTCACCGTTGTCATCTCCGTCGTCGTCATCGTCGCCGTTGTCGCCCCCGTCATCGTCGTCGTCACCGTTGTCATCCCCGTCATCGTCATCGTCGCCGTTATCATCGCCGTTGTCGCCGTTGTCATCACCCGGCGGGGGCGGGGGCGGCGGCGGCGGAGCCGGATCGGGCGGACCGTCAATCGTGTCGCCGATGGCATTGAGAAGGATAATGATCAACACAAAGATCGGACAATAAATCGCGCAGGACAACCAGATGAGCGTGATCACCGCAAATACGACATTGGTGAATTCTGCGTCCGTCTTCCCGACCAGTTCGTCCTCGAGCTGCAGCAGCTCGGAATTCGCGGCCATGTAAGCATCCACTCCGCTGACGTCCTGAGGAACATCCCGCTCTGTCAGCTCTCGTTTCGGCTTCCATTCAAACCCACCGGAAGTTCGGATCAACTTGATCTGCTTCGTCGATGGCGACAATTGCATGGTGGCCGAACGACCCTCGTGGGTGAACGAAACTTCCGTAATCGCAGTTTCCGAACCAACACGCGTGAGCCGACCTGTCAATTGTTTCCCGGGATCGGCAAACACCAATCGAAAGGAGCCGGCCAAATGGTCGTATTCCAACGCCGTGGCATCTTCAAAGGACGTCCCGGCCAGCGCACGACTTATGGCATGGCCCGGTCCCAACGGCACGACAATCCCGCCGGTCGGCGTCGGAATTTCCTGCCCGCAACCGCCGCACAGGATGTGCAGGTTCAGTACCAACAACATGCACAAAACGGCTTTGGCTTTGTTAATAAAACAATCGAGCTTCGCGTTCATTGTATGCTCCCCTCTTTCTGAGTGAATTGAGACAATGTACGTTATCCGAGCCTACCCTTCGATTCAAGCAATCTCCATTTCATGAGCCCTGAAGAAACGCCCACTGATCATATCTCGTGCAACGGCCGCACCAGTGGACGCCGGGGGACGGAAGAAACGCAAAGACCGATAGTAATCGCGATTGCGACGATGGAAGACGGAAGTTCAACAAGAATGCGGTTTATACGAATAGATTCATCTGTATCAATTCGTTGCCATCGTGCGGCAACCGACCTGACCGTGTCACGAGACGTATGTCTCAGATCGTAGCGAATGCGTACATCTTCCTGACCACCCAAGTCTCAAAGCCTGATTTAGACCGAATTATGAGAACACTCGTCGTGTCGGTCTGAACAACGCAGGTCTCGTCAATACCCGATCGGTGAAACCGATAAGTGGTGAGCTTACCGGCCTGGTGGAATCTCGCCGATGATCTTCAAAACCGCTTTCGCCTTTCGTTCACGCTTGGCCTTCCAATCGCTCCCCGCCTGATTTCGTGCTCGGTCCGTAAGCCAGGCCGCCTCCGGATGCGGCCAAAGTCCCTTCTTATTGGCTTCCGTCCATGCCCTGGCAAATTCGGCAAACGTCGGGGCCTTTCCGTTTGTCCAGAACTCCCTGGCGAGTATCCGTGCGATCGCACCGTTTCTAAACTCACCGCCGGTCAGCCTGCGAAGCAGGTTTATCATGTCTTTGTTCTTCTTGTCGTACCAGCCGTAATAGAGTCGGTGTTGGGCGGTGAGTTTCTTGGGCGGACCAATGAGGCGAACCACGTCAGCGGCGAAACAGGTCGCCTCAAGAACGCGTCCTGTTTTCAGAAAGTGGCGAACTCGACCGAGCACAACGGACTTCCTGTCGGTATCCTTCGTTTTTGTTCGCTGGCCGTCCTTGGTCTCCACCCAAATTGAATAGGGAATGGAATGTTTCTTACAAAAGAAACGAATCTCTTGGAGATTCAAGTAGTTCAGATCATCGAACAGTTCCCGCTGTTCGGGTCGGCTCAAGTGTGAGATTAGCGATGGCACTGATTTTCTCTCAATCGACAGCTTGCAGACACCCCGGCCTGGCCACCGCTAAGGCAACATCGAGATCGGCCACCCATCTCTCAAAAGAACCCGAACGGCCCCCGAGAGAACTCATGAAGAAGAGGACTTCCTGCAAACCTCGACAAATCCGATTCGGGTCCGCACCGTCTGCGATCCATGAATAAAAGGAAATGGGTAGGGCCGGAATTGAACCGGCGACACACGGATTTTCAGTCCGTTGCTCTACCAACTGAGCTACCTACCCGTTCGCACCGTCAGAGGTGAGAATGGGGCATTATCACAACGAGTGGCGGAGGTTTCAAGGGCTTGAGATTCAAAGACTTTGAGACCTCCTGAGGCCCCGGACTCCGATTTGTCGGCGGGAGCAAGCGTTCGAATGGATTTCGTCGCACCGTGATACAGGAAAAACAAGAGCGTGGCGGCCAGCATCATGTTCGTCAGCCAGCCATTGCAAAAACGCGGAGTCACCAAATCGCGACGGTTGTTCAAAACCAGGAGCGTCAAGGCCAACAACGGCATGAAGCATGCCCCCAAAACGGCGTAAGCCTTCTGAATCTGGAGAACCTCATACCATAATAAAATCGTCGGGATTGTGGCGATCGCGACGAGATAGATGCGATAGGCTCTGGTTTTCGTGTAGTCGATGGCTTGACGCTGCTCCAACGAGCGACATCTTCGAAGCGTGAGAAAATCGGCGAACAGATAGGGAACACTTTGCCACACACCCAGCAAACTGGAAAAGACCGCTCCCCAGAATCCGACCAGGAAAACCCACTTGCCGGCCGTGCCCATCGTTTTCTCAAGCTGTGCCGCCAATAGCGGCGCGACCTTGGCTCCGCTGCCCGTGATGGTGACCTGCGAACCGATGATGATCATCGCGATGCCGAACAGCACGGTCATCCCATAGCCCAACGCGAGGTCAAGACGACAAGCCCGAACCCCCTCAGCACCCGCTCGTCCTTCCTCACGAATCCAATAACCGTAGCAAAGCAACGTCACGGTTCCTCCGACGCCGCCGAGCACGCCGAACACCCACCCGAGGCCCTCCTTCGGAAAACTGGGGGTCAGCACCCCTCTGCCGACGGCCGCCCAATCCGGCTTGATCAAAATGGCCGTGAGGACAACGGCGACAAACATCACGGCAATGAACACCGACATCATCTTCCCAAAGAGCTTAAACCCGCCGACCCAGACCAGGACAAAGCCGGCGGCGGAATGAATCAGCCCCCAAATGATCTTGGACGTGGAAGCATCGGGATGTAGCGGCCAAAGGCCGTTGCCGGCGACACCGCACGCGTTGACGATCGCACCCGCCGTGACGAACGTCCAGATCAGCAGGTAGCTAAGAAAAATCCATTGAATCCAACGGCCCAGGTGCAGAACCCAGCCTTCGAGAAGCGTCGTATTGGTCGCCATCTGCCATCGAGCAATGCCTTCGTTGAGGAACCATTTGAGAACACCGCCGGCGAGCGCAGCCCAGGCGATAGTGAGCCCGAGGGTCGATCCGGCAACGCCCGCAGTGATCAGGTCGCCTGCACCGACCCCGGTGGCGGCAATGAGGATTCCGGGCGCGATGGCCGCAAACCATGATGATGAACGTTTTGGCATTTGTTGTCCGTGCTGATTTGTTCCTTGAACGCCATCATACAAAAAAAGCCCCGGGCGGGCTTGTCCGGGGCTTTGCCTAAAACAAAGCAAATTCGATGGATGCTAGATTATTCGAACCCCAATGAGTCCGAACGCGATGGTCAACGATTAATCATCCTCGTCGGACCGATCCTGAATTCGGGCCTTTCGTTCACGTACACCTTCGCAATCAAGACATCGCTGAGCAAACGGCAAGACCTCCAGTCGCTTGCGCGGAATGAGCTTTCCGCAGTCCGCGCAAAGGCCGTAGACACCGTCATCGACACGCTGGATCGCGGCCTCGATGTCGTCAATCTGAGCAGCTTCGATCTTCATCAGGCCCAAGGCCAATTCATCCTCAAAACCGTCCGATGCCCGATCGCTGATATCTGCAAGGTCGCCATCCTTTTGAGCCAGTTGTGCCTGCGTCGTCTGCATCACGGACATGAGTTCGTTCCGCTGGCGGACCAATGCGTCTCGAATGACCTTGAGCAGTTCCGGGTCGACGGCGGGTTTTTTGGGTTTAGGTGGCTTGGCAGGCTTGGCCGGGGCTTTGGCCACAGCCTTCTTCGCCGCTTTTTTCGTGGCGGTCTTCTTCGTCGTTGCTTTGGCCTTGGCCGAGCCCGAGCTGGGCGCTTTGGTTTTCGCCGAAGTCATTTTGTTTCCTGTTTTCTTCTTGGCGCGCGCAGCTTTTGAAGCCGGGGCTTTCGCCTTCTTCGCCGTCTTCGCCGTCTTCTTTTTGGCCGCAGCCTTGGAGGCGGTCGCCTTTTTCGAAGTTGTCTTGCGAGAGGTGGCCATCATGGACCCGTCGCTCTTGATTAAGGTTTCAAAACTACTTTGTGCCACGGACCGTTTCGTCCGCGACGATGCCGGTATCGCTCCATAGCATCCGGCAAACACGACCATCCGGACCCCGGTCGCTCCCCAGCCTCAACGGCCGGAGACGCAACAGGATCGCGTCCTCGCCGCCTCAAGTCAAGCGGACCAACACACCGCAAATCCGCCGATCCGAACGATGAGCAAGATTATCTCGCGCCTTGAGGGTAAGGAACGCTCGACATCCTAGCGCCGATGATGCGGAGGGTCCAGCAAATCATGACCAATGTGGATTGGCAACTCACCGGCACACTCATCGGTACGATGTCGGCGCTCGTCGGCGTTCCGCTGACCGCCATTATCCTCTATCTGAGGGCGATTCGCGAGGATCAAAGGTCCAGCCAGTCCGTCCTCAACCGCCGAACCGAGAAAATCGAAGCCGAATGCAAGCGGATCGATGCATCGATCGAACAGGCGGAGCGCCGATACGCCACCAAAGAAGAGTGGATTCGCGAAACCATGCTTGCTCGCTCCCAATTGGGAAGGCTGACCGAACTGATGGCCCGCCTCCAAGCGGAACTCGAAAGCTCAAGAGGTCTCGCCACCCAGTTCGTTCGTGCCACCAACGCGATCATAGAACTCACAGAACGCCTCGCCCGGCGCATCGCCGATACGCAACCGGGAGGCACGGACCACGACGGTCCCTGATTGCATACGCCTTCAAAGATCTCGGAGATCTTGTCATCGCTTTTTCTTCGTGGTTTTTTTCTTTTTCTTCTTCTTGGCTCCGGTATCGCCAAGAATGGCGTCCTTGGCGGCTTTCGCCACACGGAATTTCACAACTTTTTTCGCGGGTATCTTGATTGCCTCGCCCGTCGCCGGATTCCGACCCATCCGGGCTTTGCGATGACGCAGCACCAGCTTTCCAAAACCGGGAAGGGTAAAGCCGTTCTTCGCTTCCTTGTACGCCGTCGTGGCCAACGTATCAAGAAACTCGCCCACCTGCGCGCGAGTCAGGTCGTTCTTCTCCGCGAGTTGGCGAATCAACGCCGTCTTGCTCATTGCCTTTGCCATGATTACTCCTTAAAAATTTGTTCGTTAATACGTAGCGCTTTTGAATTCCGGTTATGGACTGCAAAACGATGGGACAAAATAGCAACCAACTCTCTCGGAATCAAGGTTTTCATGCCCGGGAAATTCAAAAAAATACCATGGATAAAGGCTTTCGCACACCTTCCTCAAAGGACCCGCCGGGCTGACCGCGGCAGAAATATCTGCGAGACTTGACGAATCCTCTGACCTATCGCTAGGCTCCCTTCATCGACACACGGTGTGCGGCTCATCGTGATTCCAGTTTCTTCGAAAAATAAAGCGGTGGTAAAACATGCCAACCTTACGAGAAATCAACGTCTCACAATACCCGGTCAAACGCGGCAAAGTTCGTGATGTCTATGACTTAGGCGAAAGGCTGCTGATCATCGCAACAGATCGCATCAGTGCCTTCGATTGCGTCCTGCCCGACCCGATTCCTCAAAAAGGCAGCGTCCTGACCTCCCTCTCCGAATTCTGGTTCGACCGTTTTGCCGACCGATATCAACACCATCTGATCGAGGTGGTCCAGGACAAAGTGCCTGACGGCTTCGAACCAGTCGCCGACCAGGTTCGCGGCAGGTCCATGGTCTGCCGAAAAGCCAGCGTCGTGCCGATCGAATGCGTCGCGCGCGGCTATCTCGCCGGCAGCGGCTGGAAGGAATACCAGGCCCAGGGGACGGTTTGTGGGATCCCGTTGCCTCCAGGTCTTCAGCAGTGCAGCCGGCTGCCGGAACCCATTTTCACCCCCTCCACAAAGGCCGAGGTCGGCCACGACGAGAATATTTCATTTGAAGAAGCCTGCAATCAGGTGGGCCGTGAAGTCATGACGCGACTTCGTGACACGACGCTCGCCCTTTATGCTGAAGCGTCTGAGTATCTACGGTCGCGTGGAATCATCCTGGCGGATACCAAGTTCGAATTTGGCCAAGCCGACAACGAGTTGTTTCTGATCGACGAAGTGCTGACTCCGGACTCCAGCCGCTTCTGGCCTGCGGACCAATATGAGGAAGGTCGTGATCAGGACAGCTTTGACAAACAGTTCGTTCGCAACCACCTGCAAAAACTCTGTGACGCGGGTCAATGGGACAAGACCGATCCCGCTCCTCGTCTGCCATCGGACGTCGTCGAGGCAACGACTGCTCGTTACCTTGAAGCCCATGAGCGCATCACGGGCCGACCACTTGCGCAGGCGTAACCCGGCTCTCGAGACAAGGACCGCGCACAGAAGATTCTCGGTCGTTCTTCGGAGCGTCCTGTAATACCAAACGAATCCGGTTGCCCGACGACATCCCTAATTATATACCTCGGTCTCTCTTGAACCGTGGCGCTCGATTGCGATAGCATGGAAGCGATTCTATGGGGGTGTTCGTCATGTCTCGACAGATTCTGTCGTTTCTCGCCCTGGCAATCGTGGCATTGCCATTCGGATGCAGGAGCGTCATCTTCTCACCAACCTTGCCTCAACCACAACCAACGCCGACCGAGCCGGTGATCGCTTGTTCGACGTCATTCTTCGACGATGGCATCGGAGCAGGATTCAGCCCGCCCGACGGCCTGGTCGGCCCGGTCGGTAGCGCCGGGTTTCCGAATGGCGCTCAGTGGTTCGAGCAGGGTTCAAGCGCAGCGAAGATTTCGTTCTCCGCGCGCTTCGTTAGCGACGGCACTCTGGAGGAGTTGGCTGGAGACGCGGCGCGCGTCGAACAATTCCGCATGCTCGGAAACCGGATCATTCGCAGCGAGCCCGTCTTGTTTGATTCGGGCCAGGAAGGCTGGATCATCGAAAGTCTGAACGAAGCGCTAATCTTCGGCGGCATCCCCCCCATGTCCACCGTCATCGTTCTCCTCGTAGAGGACCAGACTCTGTTCGAGCTGCGCTCCACCGGAACCAGCGACGAGAGCGAAATTCTGACGACGATCGGGATGAGCTTGTGCACCGGACGGTGACACATCCGTTTGGCAATCGTGCAAAATTCCTTGAACGTGGTTATCGCATACGCGAGACCGTCTCCGCCGGTTGGCATTAGCCCGCAAAGAGTCTGAATATGACCACATAGGCATTGGTGAAGGGTTCGTCGCGAAAGAAGCGTATGGGAGAACCTGGACTGCCGATAAAGGGCCTGAGCGTCCAGCCCATTTGCATGCCGACAAACGCGTAAAGGCCAAGCCACAGATAAAGGCCGATACGATGTTTTGTATTGCGGCGAATGAGAATTCGATAATAACGAAGCATCACCATGTGTCCGGCCGCCGTGGCAATCGCAAACATGAAGGCATTGAACAGAATTGCGTTTTGATAGCTGTTTGAGGAGTAATAGAAGAATCGCGTGAAGGGCGCGAGTGACGCAAGGACGATGCTCAAGGCGGCCTGTCCCGCAACGATCGCGCGGATTGTCGTGGAAAAGTCGTCGCGAAGACCCAGAACGGTATTGAGGACAAAGAATCCAGGAAGGCAAATGACGCTCGTGGTAAACAACAGCAGCGGTACCTTGGACGCCGCGAAAACCACCTGGAGAAGCCGGTCGGCGGAATCCACCGCATAGCTTCCCATGATCGCGCCATACACCGGGCCGAAGACGACGACCAACAAGAACAGGTCGTGCGTCCGGCCGGCGGTCGTTGGATCAAAGGGAGCACGCCCCCGAAGAAAGTCATCCGCTTTGACGAACAGGGCCGTCATTCACTTACCCGCAAGAAAGTAGGGTTCACATGCCTGGGCTTAGCTTCCAACCTGAAAAAGTTCTTTAAGGGATCCCAAGATGCCGAGAAAGAAGTTGCCTTCTCTCTCTCGAAACCATTGAAACTCAAAATCCGGGTCGCCAATAAAAGGGCGAAGCAACCAACCCATTTGCACACCCACGAGCGAATAAATAATCACCCAAACCCGAAAAATGGAATTCGCCTTTCCATACGATTCGGATGACTCGTCTTGAAGGGCGGCGTCCAACGGACCCGGCAGTTGGCCGTGATCGCCCGTCTCGTCGCTATTCGAGTTAATTGACTTTTCGGTGACCTGATCGTCGGTCGAGTCAACCGGCCGCGCAAGATGGTAGCCAAGCATGGCGAGACGACGAAGTGTTTGTAACAAGAAACCCAGCCCCACAATCCCGCCGATGGCCAGCAGCAGAACATTCAGCACGATCATGAAAGCGTAGCTCTTGGTGCTCACCGTAAAAAATGCCAGGATCGGTCCGAGTGAAGCCGCCACGGCAAGATTGACCACAATCGCGCCGACCAACAGGCGGAGCGTGCCCCTAAAGTCCAACCTGCAACCAACCAGGGCGTTGAATACATACAGTGACGGAAATGTAACGATGAGCGTCAAGATAAAGAGCGCCGGCATTTTCACAATCGAAGCCAGCAACTGCCAATACTCCGGCGTCTCACGGCTGATGATGGAATACCAACCCATGAAAAAGCCGTACGTCGCTCCCAATAGAACAGCCATGGGTACGAAGGCTCGGAGAGAAAGCTTGATCTCGCCTTGGAGCAGAGCGTCGGGGCTGGTTCGATGGCCGCGCAATAATTCATCAAGCTTTTTGAAAAAGTTGAGCATAACTTAGCTCTCCATGATGCGACGAGTCATAATAGGATGGATTCATCGCCCGTCCGAACACAATACAGGCCGGTGGTCCTTACGGATGTACGTAAAGACACCCGAGCAGGTTCAAGGAATTTAGAAAAAGCTTAGTAAAATGCAAAAAAACACGGCCGGCGATGAATTCATCGGCGGCCGTGTTGATGAGTCAGACTGATAGGTGTCGCTTACTTACAAATTCGCCATCGCCTTCTGAGCGATCTTGGCGTATTTGCTATTCGGATACTTGTCGATGATTCGCTGATAGTATTCGGCCGCTTCCTGGTTTTTGCCCATAGTGACCAGGGTCTGGGCCGTATCCAACCAGTTATCGCATCGCCTTTTCATCTCCGATTCGCGGATGATGGCGACGATCTGGGGATCGGCTTTGATCTTTTTGATTCTGGCCGCCGCCTTTTTTCCGTAGGGCGTATCCTTGTAATCGCGAACGACTTTCTTGTACGCCCTTAGCGCCTTGGCATAGTCCTTTTGCTTGTGGTATTTCCTGGCTTTCCTATAAACCGACTTGGCCGCCATGCTCTCAAGCGGGCCCTTGGATGTCGGTGGGTTCTCCTTCAGCAGTTTTTCGACCGACAGTTCCGCCTTCTTGGAACTGTGACCGACATAGGCCACGGTGCCTTTCGGATCAACAACAAAGTAGGTCGGCCAACCTCGGATGCCGTACTTTCGTTTCGCGGCGTTGGCATCACTGGCAACGACGTAATTGATCTTGTTCGCCTTAACAAAGGGTTTGACCTTCGAATTGGACTCGGCCGAGAGCGCCAACAACGCAACACCCTTGCCCCCATACTTGTTTTGCATCTGAACCAGATGCGGCACGCTTCTGCGGCAAGGCCCTCACCACGTGGCCCAGAAATCGATGATCACGATCTGGCCTTTGAGGTCTTTGAGGGAAACTTTCGACATCCCGTCTGGAAGGTTCATCCAAGTTCCGGCAGAAATCTCCGGAGCCTTGTCACCAACCTTCACGGAGGCAGCATTGGCCGCCGTCGCAAACGCGGCCAGCGCGCAGAAGCCGGACAGCACAACCACACGTAAGTTTTTCATGCGATTCTCCTCAAATCAAGACGACATGACCAGCCGGTGGACCAGCCTTAAGTTTCCTCTCGCCGGAAGTTAATGTATCAAAACGGCTTTTTCGATGCGAGCTTCCCAACACTCAGTCAAGATCGGTCATCTCGCGCCTTATTCTACGGTCCTCCCGGATTAAACGGACCTCACTCGTGACGCTTTCTTCGCTCTTGCTGACGTCCTAAATTCGCATCAACCCGGCAAACAGCGCTGGCAAGCGACTTGAGGTCGGGCTATCATGTGTGATTTGCCGATTTATTAGGACCGGCAGCAATTGCCGATCGTGTCGGGCACGGATGCTCGGAACTGTAAATTATTGCAGCATGGAGGGTTGCGGCGTCTATGATCCTCAAGAAACTCACGGCCACGGGCTTCAAAAGCTTCGCCGACAAGACCGAATTCGATTTCGATCGCGGAATTACCTGCATTGTCGGACCGAACGGTTGCGGGAAGTCCAACGTCGTCGATGCCATCAAATGGGTCCTCGGCGAGCAGTCGGCCAAGAGCCTCCGCGGAAAACAGATGCTCGACGTGATCTTCAACGGCTCAGGGACCCGCAAAAGCAGCGGAATGGCCCAGGTCGATCTCACCTTTGACAATTCAGACGGCCTGCTGCCGATGGACCAGACCGATGTCGTCGTTTCCCGACGACTGTATCGGTCGGGCGAAAGCGAGTATCTGCTGAACAAACAAGTTTGCCGCCTGAAAGATATCCGCGAACTCTTTCTGGATACGGGCGTGGGCCTCGACGCCTACAGCTTTATCGAGCAGGGCAAAGTGGACGTCTTGTTGCAGGCCAACCCGACAGAACGCCGGGCGATTTTCGAAGAAGCCGCCGGAATCAATAAGTACAAGGTGCGCAAAAAGGAGGCCCTGCGCCGACTTGAACGGGTCGATCAGAACCTCCTCCGCGTACAGGATATTGTAGAGGAGGTCGAGAAGCGCCTGAGGAGCGTGAAGCTTGCGGCGGGCAAGGCGAGAAACTATCAGTCCTACATGCAACGGCTGCGAGAGTTGCGAAGCCAATACGCCCTGGCTGAATACCATCGATTGCGCGCATCAAAAAATGAGCTAGAGCAAAAGACCACGGAACTGAGCGATCGGGTCACTCAAATTCGAACGGATCTCTCGAACAATGAGGCGAAGACGAGCGAGGCCAATGTGCGTATCGTCGATCTCGAACGGGAGACCCAGGAAATCGAATCGCGCCTGCTTACCGTCCAGTCGCAGATCACGGCGCATGAAGAACGGATCGCCGCATCGGAGCGACGGATCGCGGATCAGGAAGCGCTGTTGGAACGATCTCGTGAACGCCTGGCGGGTTTCGATGCACAAGTGCAATCGCTCAACGACCGTTTGACGGCCCAGCAAGAGGAGGCAAACTCGATCGAGTCGGACCTGGCGACGGTGCAGGAAGAGCAGTCTCGCCATCAGCAGGATGATACTGCGTGCGCGCACGAGTTGAACGAAAAGAAAAACCAGCTTGACGATGCCAAAGAGAACGTCATCGAACTCGTGCGGCGAACGAGCCAGCTCCACAACGAAATCCAGGGAATCAGTCTTCAGCGCGAGGCCATGGCGCTCCAGAAGAAAAAACTGGACGATCGTGATGCCGAGATCGCCAGGGACCTGGAACAGGTCGTGGCTCGTCAAGGTGATCTGGAAGTCAAGCGAGATGAACTCAATCGTGTCATCGAGGAGAAGACGCGAGAACAGGAAGAAACCAAGAACCGAATCGCCGAGGCGGCCAAGCACCGAGCGACACTTTTGGAACAGGTCGCCGCGGCCAAGGAATATCGCAGCGGATTGGAAAGTCGACAGGATCTGCTCGCCGACATGGACCGTAAGCATGAGGGTTTGCATGCCGGCGCACGGGAAATCCTGGAACTTCGCGATGCCGACGAATCAAGACAAACGTTCAGCTACGTCCTCGGCGCCGTCGGCGAACTGTTTGAAACGGACGTCTCTCATGCGAGCATCGTTGAAGCGGTCTTGGGGCGTCTCGAAACAAATCTCGTCGTCACTCAGCGCGATAGACTCCTGGCGGATCGCGACAAACTGGAGGAACTCACCGGACGGGTTCAGTCGTTCTGCCTGGATGCGACACCGGCCCCGATCGGCGGACCGGATCTGTCCGGCCAGGAAGGCTTCGTCGCCAATCTGCTGGACTGGGTACAGTATCCGGCCGAGTGCGAGCGGCTCGCACGTCACTTGATCGGACGGACGTACGTCGTTGAAACGAGCGAAGCCGCCCTGCGTATGACATCGCTCGATCCGCATGGCCGATTTGTGACGATGGGGGGCGTCGTTCTGGAATCGGACGGCAGTCTGGGCCTGGGCGCGCTGGGGGCGAGTGCCGGCCTGATCACCCGTCGTAGTGAATTACGCGGGCTGGCCAAGGAACTGGAAGAAGTCGCTGAACGAATTGAGCGTTTGACGGACGAGTTGCAGCAAAGTGAATCCAAAGTCGATCAACTCGAGGCCCGTCAGCATGAGCTACGGGGTGCTATTTACGATGCCAATACGGATCGCGTTGAAACTCAGGCGGCCCTGAGCTCCGTGGAAGACACGGTCCGACAACTCTCCGAGGAACGGCCCCTAATCGCGTCGGAAGTCGCCGTATTGGTAAGTCGCCTTCAGGAACTCGAAGAGCAGGAGACATCGACGAACCAAACGCTGTCCGTGGTCGAGCAGCGTCACAAAGACGCGGAGCAACAGACGGGACAACTGCGTACCGAGATCGACGGTCTCACTTCCAAACGAGATGCCATTGCCGAAAAAATCACGGCAGCCCGTGTCCGTGTGGGTGAATTGTCACAAAGACGATCAAGCGTCGCCGAGGCGATGCGCGAATTGCAAGCCGCGAAGATCCAGCTCGATGCCGACCGTGAGAAGGCCAACCGTGATGTGGTCGAGGCGCAGGAGCGCATCGATCAGTCACACAGGCAGATCGCGGAGGCCCGCTCGACGCTGGAGCAGCTCAACAACGAAAATGCCGAGTTGTCCGGTAAGAACACGTCCATTCGGCAGGAGCGCGAAAACCTCCGCGAGGCCGTGGACCAGTATGCCCATGAGGCCAAGCAACTGCGTGGCGACCTTGAACAGGTTGAGACCGAGTTGCACGAGCAACAGATGAAGCTGCAGGAGGTTCGCGTTCGCGTTGAGGACCTCGTCGCCCGAATTGCCGAGGAATTGTCTGTCGACCTGGAGGAACAGTACAAGGATTACCAGCCGGACGAGGAACAGGATTGGCCCGCCGTCGAGGGAGAGATCGATCAGTTGCGTCAAAAGATTGAGCGCCTGGGCAACGTGAACCTCGACGCCATACGAGAACAGGATGAGCTCGAAACCCGGCTCGAATTCCTGACCAACCAGTTAAATGATTTGCGCGCCAGCGAACGGCAGTTACAAACGTTGATCGACAAACTCAACACCGAATCGGAACAGCGCTTCCTGGAGACGTTCCGGGCCGTGCAGGGACACTTCTCGGCGTTGTTCAAGAAACTCTTCGGAGGCGGCAAGGCCGAGCTATCGCTGATGGACGAGAACGACGTGCTTGAATGCGGCATCGAGGTCATGGCCCGCCCGCCGGGCAAAGAGTTGCAGAGCATCAGCCTGTTGAGCGGCGGCGAGAAAACAATGACGGCCATCGCGCTGTTGATGGCCGTGTTTCGAAGCCGACCATCGCCATTCGTGCTGTTGGACGAGGTTGATGCGGCACTCGATGAGGCGAACAACGTGCGTTTCAACAACGTGGTCCGTGAGTTCGTCGAACTTTCGCAGTTTATCGTGATCACGCACTCCAAACGAACGATGAGTATGGCCGACGTCATGTACGGAGTCACCATGCAGGAAGCCGGCGTCTCCAAACGCGTCAGCGTTCGCTTCGAAGAGGATCCCCCTAAGTCGGCCGTTGCGTGACCTCCTCGTCTGATTGACTTGATCAGGCAAATGCCGTATTATTCCTTAGCGCCTCGCAATCCAGGAGGTGCATCGATGTCCTTCGAACAGTTCTTTACCTTTATCCCTCGCCTGATCGGGTTCTTAGTCACGTTTCCCCTCAGGGCCTTTGGCCTCGATTTCGACTGGGGAATCCGCTAGCGAATCTGCGTTCGCACAGGTCACTCGGTTGAGACAATCAAAGGATGAAAGCCCGGTCAGGCATGCCTGACCGGGACGTTATCGTTCATGCAGCCGATCCATAGGCACGGGCCGCACCGGCACGGGAGGAAGAAAGGGCCGGCGACCGACAATCAACACGATGAAGAACAACATGATTGCGCCGGCGACCGTCCCAAGGTAGACGATCCAGCCTTCATATTGGAGGTAGAAATCGTTTGCCCAACGGTTCAGGCCGTAGTGCAGGAAATCCGTGCACAGAATCCCCACGACGGCGACGATCAGCGCATAGGGCAATTGCGTCCAGACGTGTTTGCCGAGGTCACATTCGGATGCAATGGAGGAAAGTACGGTCGTATCGCTGATCGGCGAACAATGGTCGCCGAAAACGGCGCCGGTGAGGACCGCGCCGACCGTCGCATAGAACAAAGTCAGCGCCTGGTCTTCCGGCATGTCGGCAAAAAGCCGCGCAGCGATCGAGATCACGGCCGGGCACAAGATTCCCATGGCGCCCCAGCTTGTCCCCGTCGCGAATGAGACGATGGCCGCAGTGATGAAGGTGGCCAACGGCAGGAAAGAAGCGGAGAAGATTTGGTCTTGTTCGAGCTGTTTCAGGAAGTTGCCGGCAACGTCGCCCAAGTGGAGGTCCTGACTGGCTTTGGACAGCCCCCAGGCCAGAACAAGGACAACGCACGCACCGAACATCCTGCTCATCCCTGCGGAGACGGCATCCATCGTTTTCTTCAAGGGCAAGGCACCGGAAAGCTGAGTGAGCAAGACCGCGATGACCGCCGCGGAAAACGAGGCGTAGAGCAAGGCTGAATAAGCATCGGCCTTGTGAAGAAGGTCTCCAACACTCACCTTGATCATGTCCCATGAGCCAAGTTCCAAATGCCGGCCATCGGCGCGCATGGCTGACCATCCGCTCTGAATCAAAAGCCCAACGGCCGCGAACACGAGGAATGCCACGGGAATTGCCCCGAGCCACCAGCCTCGTCCGTCGTTCCTGTCGCTCGTCATCGAACCGTCTTGCCCGGCTTGGTGAGCTTTGGTCGGCGTTCCATCTGATTCATGCAGGTCGAGACAACGGCGTTCGGCCTTGCGCATCGGACCGAAATCACGACCCGTCAGCGCAATCAGGAACACCATCACCAGCGCCAGCCATGCATAGGTTCGATAGGGCAGACTCGCCCAGAAGGCGGTGGAGCCGCTCATCTTGGCAAGAAAGCCAGGCCGTTCCGTCAGCTCTTTTAGACCGTCATCAATAAATGTGATTTCCGACACAAGCCAGGTTCCGATGAAAACCGACGCCACCGGCGCGGCAGTCGAATCGACAATGTACGCGAGTTTTTCTCTGCTCAAGCGGAGCCGATCGAAGACGGGACGCATGCTGGGACCGACGATCATCGCATTAGCATAATCGTCAAAGAAAATCAGCAACCCTGCGAACCAGCAGCCGAGCTGACAACGTTGCCTTGTTTTCATATGACGGGTCACCCGAGCAACCATGGCCCGCGTCCCGCCGTTGGCTTCGATGACTCCGACCATCGCCCCGATGAAGAGCGTGAAAATGACGATCCAAAGCTTATCGTTATCTAATTCCCCCTTCTGATTCACAAAAGCCAGAACCTTAAAAAGATAGCGATCGATTGCGTTCGTGACCCAGAGAAGTGGATTGAAAACGCCGTCCATCACCATCAGTGTGATCGACGCGGTCAGAATGCCCAAAGGCAAAGCGACGAGCACTTGCCTCGTGAAAACAGCAATGAAAATGGCGACGAGCGCGGGCGCAAGGGCGCGCAAAAGAGAACTCACCTCATAGGAACCCACTGCTTGAACAGCCGGCTGCGTCGATACGGGCTGCGAGTCCGTCGGCTGTGGTGAAACTTCGACGTCGGCGGGCATGACGGGAGGCCGGTCCGTCTCCTGATCGTCGCTCGTGATCATCGGAGACAAAATGGCGAGGTCCGTCGTCGAATCAAGCGGCTGGCTGTGGCCGAATGCGAACGACGCACAGATGACCATCACGAACAGAGGACCCAGCCATCGCGGCGTACCGCTCGGCGATCCTTGCAACAGCACCGGCGAGTTTTCTTTCACGGGATGAAATCTAACCAACGGAAAGGAGACGGTCAATCATTGCGATCGCATCGGCACGGTGCTGAGGCCGTCGAATGAGATCTAATTCAACAGTTGCTCCACGACCAAAGGCATATCCAGACCGTCCACTTTGCAATCGCCGTTTAAGTCAACACGCGGCCGCCCGTTATCGTCCACAATCAGGCCCGGCGTGTTGAGCGGGCAATCGTCGATCGTGTCAAGATAACCGTCGTTATCATCGTCGCTGTCGCAGGCATCCACCATGCCGTCCCCATCCGTATCCAACATGTCCGCGCAGTTCGACCCGCTTCCCAAGTACGAACCGCCGACCTGCAGGCAATTAAACTCTGACGCCACCTGAATGCAGGAACCACTGCCGAGGCAACACGCTGCCGTCGGTTCAGGACACGGATTTGCGTGACAATTGGTCCCTCCGCCCAGAAACAATCCTGAGAGCGAGTCACAATCAGACACCGTTCGCATCACACATGAACTCTCTCCAAAGCAACATGCTCCGGACGGATCGGGACAAGGGTGTCCGTCGCATGAGGTTCCGTTCCCCAACATCGTGCCTCCCAGGCTGGCGCATTCACCGGCGGTCAAGCCATCCAGGCAACTTCCATTTTTGACACAACACGCGCCCGAACCTGCGAGCCCTACCTGAAACAAACTCGACCGCCAATTTGTCAACGTGCATCGAATGCGCCGCGCCTGCTCCAACGAAAAATTCGTCATGCAAATGCCGTTGGTATAGCACATGTAATTTTCAAACGGATCCAGATTACCGCAACTCGCCTCAATCGGCCCGCAACCGAAGGTCGGTGATTCCTGAGGATTCGTATCACAGATGAGATCTCCCGTTGAATAGCAATTTGGAGGAAACACCGCACTGCATCCGTTGTGCCACGGATGATAAAGACCCAGGTAGTGGCCGATTTCATGGGTCGTGACGCGTCCTGCATGGACCGGATCGTCTCGACCGAAAGACGTGTAATGAAGCACGACGCGATCCCTCGCCGATCCGACCGGGCCGAGGTTTTCCTCCTGGGGCTGATTACCATACCCCAGAAGCTGACCACCCAAGTCTGCCGTATAAATGTTCAAATAGACTTCGGGATTCCATGCCAGGGTGAAATAGTAAGCGCCGCCGTCAACGCTCCACGTATTATTATTGTAGTACACAATGCCGTTGGTCGGATTTCCATCAGGGTCTCTGTTGGCCAGATAGAACTCGATGTTGACGTTGACGCCATCCTCCCCCGGACCGCCGGCCAACGCGAGGAAGTCTTCGTTGATGACTTCGATCTGACTGCGAACTGTCTCTTCGCTGACGTGTCCTGTGACACCGTCTGTACGGCGCATCACGTGCACAACGACGGGAACAAGGTATTTAATGATCGATGGATCGTATTGAAAACCGGGATTTGTCAGGATGTCGCTGCAGTCCGCCCGATCGTCCGGTGGTTGTCCGCCTCGGCTGGCTTTGACGACGCGCTTCGTTCCGCACCATCCCGTCGGCCCTGTCGTCGCGACGTCCCCTTGTATGCCATCGGCCGATTTTACCGTGTCCTGGGCCATCGCGGACACCGGCGTCAATAAGGTTAGAAAAACAATCAGAATTTTCCGGGCGAGGTCGGAAATCGTACGGCTCATCTTCCACCTCCAAGACATTGCAGACAGTGCACGCGAATTGCCAAACGCATCGAGCCCGACGGCTTCCACGTCTGTTAATTAGATCGTTACAAGTCGCAATCCAAAGAGGGGCGA
Organism: Phycisphaerales bacterium; assembly: GCA_022360095.1. Classification (GTDB taxonomy): domain Bacteria; phylum Planctomycetota; class Phycisphaerae; order UBA1845; family UTPLA1; genus JAKSDK01. Next base: position 114,671 of record JAKSDK010001037.1, on the reverse strand, counting down.
GGGATGCGGATGATCATCCACATCACAAATAACGACGATCGTAGTTTTAGATTGGCGTATTCATGAACTCCGATGTCGCCACCACTGACTTATCCGACCTCCCCGACACCGGAAGCGAGAAATGAACAGTACCGAATGAACTCTGCCCGGCAGACCGCGCGCCTTTAGTCAAAGATCGCGACGGGTGTGCTCGCCAGACATCCGTTGCTTATGAAAATGCCGCTTCGCGGTGTGCCATTAAAGGCTCTTTCCCCTCCCTAAGTACGCCACTTGACGATTGTAGACCTCATGCAGACATGGTTCTAGTCACGCCGAGCTGCAGGGGACCATAATAACAGATTTCATGGCTAGTTCCTAGAAAACATGAGAAATTGTATGAAAATCGAAGGTTTCGCCCCGCGATCAGATTGCAGGCCCGACACGAAACCGAAGTTATCGGACAATGAGTTGGTTCAAAGCTTCCGCGGATGGGTGCCTTAAAATCAACCGGAAAAACAATAGACATCAATCCGTTGACGATCTTTCTTCGTTTCTTTCAAAGAGAAACTCTGCGGCTCCTGATGGGGACCGAGTCTGGCCTCTAACTGACTGAGATAGGCATCAAGCTGTTCCTGAACGAAGATTGGCGTGCCCTTGCGCTCGCGGAAAAAGACGATCAACCATGTCCGGCCCGCGGCGGGTTGCACTTGCTCCGCCGGAGGTCCAAACCCGTCGAGTTCAACGGGCATCTGCTGCATCAAATAGAAGGCAAGCTGAGCGCCCATGCCCTTAGCTTCCTTGATAAACGGCGCGTGCTCCACATCCTCAGTGGCCAGAAAAACAATCACTTGATCGCCTTCTTTCATTTGCTCAGACAGCAAACGAACCACGCGACGACTCTCTGCCGTCTCCGGTTTCTTGTACGGTTCAATGACATCGCGAACCATGCATGCGATCGTAATGAAACACAAGATGACTCCAATGATGCGAAGACCGCGTTGCCGATGAGGATATGGAAGAAGCCCGCCGACCAGACTGAAGATGCCGATCGCTGCCAGCAGGCATATCGCCGGCGCCATGAACAACGACGTCCGTGCCGTGCCGCCATAAGGGTAAGTATGCAGCGCCGCTGCGACGAAGTTAAAAGGCAATGGACTCAACAACAACCATAATAACGCACGTCGCGAACGAACAGACGAGGAAACTCTTTTCGAAGAAGACGAACCGGCGGCGCGTTGCGTTCGCCATAGGGCGATGCATCCGGCAATCACGAGGAGAAACGTCGGCGTACTCGCAAAGTTCTTGCCACCCAACGGATAGGCGAACATGTTGCCGGTATGAATGAATGCGAACCATACCGGCAGCTTCCACGGCTCTCTGAGCGGCGGAAATGTCTTCGTCCACATATCAATTTCCTTGAGGCCCGACGCAGCCTCGGCATGCGGCTTCGCGTAGAACACATACATTGCGGCAAAACTGGCGACCAGCACGCCGCCATAGAGAAGTACACCCAGGAGTATTCCGGGAGACCGTGCTCGACTTGCCAGGCCGGACAAAAGAACGCCGACACCGGCCGCCATGAAAATCACCGGATAAGAACACCAGATGGCCGCTCCACCGAGAAGAATAAGTGCACTCCATCTTGGGAATGATTTCGGATTCTGATAGACGCTCCACGCTGTCATCATCAGAATGAGGCTGACCAGCAGATCCGTTGAGTACGGTTTGACCTCGACTGCATGGCGAATCGGATAATAGGACGCCGCCAGGAAACCAACGGCGAGCATCGCGATCGCGGGCCCGACGTTCCGCGATGCAAAGCGCCAAAACAGCAGCAGCACGAGCAGACCGCTGACGAAGGGCACCAACCGCATCGTCATTTCGGACAACCCGGCCGCCTTGGTGACCGCCAGTTCGATCCACATGAATGCCAGCGGAGCGATTTGCCCGTAAACGAGCGGGTCGATCATGCCTTTGAAGTCACGGAGCAGAAAATTGACGGCCAGAAAGGCCTCATCCCCCCAAAGGGGGAAGTTAAGAAAATAGCGGAGCGCGCGAGCGAGTAGGCCCAACACGACGAGGGCCACCGTAAGCTGAAAAAATGTGGGACGCATCCAACGTCCTGAGCGATCGCTCGGTCTTGTGTTTGCCTTGTCCGCGGCCTCAAGCGTTGAAGGATCGGGTGTCAATGCCAGCTCTTTTCTATCCGGAATCTCTTTTTTTTTCGAAGAAGCACGGCGGCATCTTATGGGTGTGATCGTGGACCTGCAACCGGTCGCGTTCGGGCGATGAACCGTCATGAGATCCCCGCATGAGCCCCGGGCGAAAAGCCCCGGCCAAGCATGGCTTCGGCATGCCTGACCGGGGCCTTGGTGACGCTGTTGTGACAATTCATCGTGTATCTGGAGACCGGACAAACAAGACGTGCCGGGTCGTGGCTCTGCGTCTTTGGTGATCCTGAGAGGGCCTACGTCTGGCGCGCGTACTTCGACGAAGGCGAAATATGATTCGCACTTCGCAAATCGGATGGCCGAAAATTTTTTCCCGAAGTGTGCCACACGGTATGGCACTGCGACAACAGCGCATACTTGCTTTCCCGACTTTAAATTGTATATTCTGGTCTATATCCGAGTCGAGATTAATGGAGAGCGATCAAAGGATCGTGGTTATGCACAAGGGGCAACGTCTTCGCAATTGAATTTTTCCGACGTGTGGGCGTTATCCCCGACCGTGAGGAATGAGATCCCAGCCTCCTCATGATAGCGCCAGGTTCCCACACACCCCGGATGCCCCGCCTTCTTCATAAAGAACGGCGGGGCATCTTTCTCATTCGGTCAAACTCGATCGGCAGGGACAACAAGCCTAACCGAGAACTCGAGTCAGACCGCCTTTTCATACTCGTTCATACTCGGCGGCTTGTTCGCATTCGATGTCACCGATCCTTTCGCGCAGCGTCATCAACATTTCATCCAGCGAATATTGCGTACCGCATTCCGGACAACGAGCATGGTTCAGACCGGTCATATTGTATCCGCATTTGGGACAGGCAATCGTCGACTTGGAGACTTGGCTCAATCGTCGCGCCCGTTCGAAGGTCGTTTCCCGCCAAATGATTACTGTGCTTGCCAGCCAGATGACGCCCCATGTCATCCCGCCGAGAATCACTGCAAGTTCGTCCGCCCACTCATCCACAATCAGAACCAGACCTGCCACAAAAAAAGCCGGAAAAAAAGACCACATTGCGGCGACATACGTCAGAATCGTTCGCCCCGGCGTCCAGGCCACTTGTCGGGACCAGATCAAGACCCAACTGAAGGCCAGGAATAAGGCGCTGATGACGTTGGCGATGCAGAGATCGCCCGTATCCGTGCTTTGCAGCGTTTTATCCATGATGAAATAGGTGAGGATATAGACGACAGGTGTCACGAAGACCAAAATGAGCGATAAGAGCAATCTCGCGAGTAGATTCGACATGTCGTCCTCCAACATGGGTTCCTCTAAGACATACGTAATTCTGCCGAAGTTTCGGCAAAACTTGCCGGTCCGAACTTCATGCTGAAAGCATCCAGGGCACGATAGCAGCCTGCCGATACTTCATATGTCAGATTGGGGCGAAACGTTGAGCCCCAGCGTTGGGATTGCAGTCGCCGGGCCATCCCCTTTCAGGAAGCACTAATCGTGGCGTGGACATCGTCCACCCTGCGACCCGTTCAACCACAGAGAAGAGAAGCGCCCGCGTGACCGCCGACCAACGCGCACAAACCCTTCGCAACTGCCGCCTCGTTGGGGCGCTGGTGTTCTGCGCATTTGCCTGGGTCTCCATCCTGACCTTCGATCCCATCGACTGGCCGAACACGGCCGTTTGGCCGCAGCCCGACCCGGTCGGAAACGCCTGCGGGAAAGCAGGCGCCTGGTTCGCGTATCATTTGATGTATTACTTCGGTGAGGGGATTTATCCGCTGATTCTGATCCTCACGGTCGGTGCGGTGCTGGCGTTGCTGCGGCGAACGATTCGCGACATTCCGCTGCGTTTGATCGGCATGTCTCTGTTGGTGACCGTCACCGCGGCCGCAGCTTCCTTGATCGATCCCAATCCCACGGACGGATTCGTGGAAGGTCGAGGCGGGATTCTGGGGATCGCCGTCGCGACCGCGTTGAAAGAAAATTTCTCGACGTTCGGCGCGACGCTTGTTGTCGCTGCCGCCTTCATTGTCGGGTTCTTCCTCACGGCCGACCAACTTGTCGTTGTGTTGCCGCAGGCGATCGCGTGGCTTCGGAGTCGGAGTGCCGAGGCCGTCGAAGCGCTTCGGTCGGCCGGTCGGGTTCGCCGCGGCCTGACCCCAGTGATGGTCGGAGCTGGAAACAACGCTGACATCCTCGAGCCTGCGCCTGCCCGCGGAGCCGTTGAGGATCTGGAAGACGAGGAAGAGGAAGAGTACGAAGAAGAAGAGGAAGCGGAGGAAGACGAAGACGCCATCGAAGATGATGAATACGAATATGAGGACGAGGAAGAAGAAGATGTGGAAGGGGAGGATGAAGAGGAGGATGCGGAGCAGGACACCCCCATCAATCGCGACCTGGTCATCCGCATGCTCGGCAAAGACCGTCGGCAGGGGAAGATTCCATCCAGCGTCTGGCCAAAGGAGCTCGGCGACTATGTTCTTCCACCGCTGTCACTGTTGGGCGACCCCGAGGTCAACTACAACGAGACTCAGGAAACCGTGGTCCGAGAGCAAGCGGCCATTCTCGAGCGCACGCTGCTCGAGTTCCGCATCGAGGTTCGCGTCGTCGAGATCGACACGGGCCCGGTGATCACGATGTTCGAGCTGGAACTCTCGGCCGGAACAAAGGTCAGCCAAATCAGCTCGCTCTCCAACGACATTGCCCGAGCGCTGAAAGCCCCTGCCGTTCGAGTCGTCGCGCCAATTCCCGGCAAAAACACGATCGGAATCGAAGTCCCCAATGTCGACAAGGAAAAAGTGAGGCTCAAAGAGCTGATCATGCTCGGGGGTGTCAAACCCACAAAGATGCATCTACCCGTCTTCATTGGGAAGAACGCCAGCGGCAATCCGCTCATTCAGGACATTGCCACGATGCCCCACATCCTCATCGCTGGAACCACGGGCAGTGGAAAATCGGTCGCCATCAACACGCTCATCATGTCGCTGCTGATGACGCAGCGGCCGGACCACGTCAAGCTGATCCTCATCGACCCCAAGGTCGTCGAGTTATCGGTCTTCAAGCAAATCCCGCACCTGATGTGCCCGATCGTCCACGACATGCAGCGAGCGGAGATGATTCTGCAATGGGCAACCCAGAAGATGGACGAACGCTATGAACTTCTCGCCGAAGCCGGCGTCCGCGACATCGCCGGCTTCAATCGACTCGGCAAGGAAGGAATCTACGAACGCTTTCAGCCAACGACCGAGGAAGAACGCCGGCAGATCCCGACGCACCTTCCCTACATCGTCATCGTCGTGGACGAGTTGGCGGACCTGATGATGACCAGCGGCAAGGACGTCGAGCACCACCTCAGCCGGCTGGCCCAGAAAAGCCGTGCGGTCGGCATTCATCTCGTCGTGGCCACGCAAAGACCGCAGGCCAACGTCGTCACCGGTCTGATCAAGAGCAACCTGCCCTGTCGCGCAGCGTTTCGGGTCGCCAGCCGAATGGACTCACGTATCGTTCTCGACCAGAACGGCGCCGAGGTGTTGATGGGCGAAGGCGACATGCTTTTCCTGCCCCCCGGTTCCGCCAAGCTTGTTCGCGCCCAGGGGACGTACATCGAAGACGATGAGCTCAAAGCCGTGCTCAAGGACCTCGCCACCAAGGCACAACCCCAGTTTCATCATGAATTGCAGAGGTTGCAGACAACCGGTGGTGACGACGATGGCACCCGAGACCCGTTTTTCGATCAGGCTGTCGAGATCATCGTGCAGAGCAAGCGCGGCAGTGTCAGCCTGTTGCAGCGCCGGCTCGAAATCGGCTACTCCCGTGCGAGCCGTTTGATCGAGCAGATGGCCTCGGCGGGATTGGTCGGCGAATACAAAGGCAGCCAGGCTCGCGAAGTGCTGATTACGGAAAAAGAATGGAAAGCCATCCAGAAGCAGCGCGACCGTGAAATCGACGAGGGTGAATACCACGCCGACATGGACGCTGAAGACGACGAAACATACGGCACGGCCGACCTCACTGACGACGAGCACGACGGAGTCGCCTAAACACGTCCGCGACCGGTTTCCCCTTCCATCCCGACTGGATCTGAGCCGAGCCCGTGACAACATTTTGCCAAAATTTCCGAGCCGCTGACTTTCGGTGGGTGGCATGCCCAAGCCGAAGGCGCGGGCATGTTGAACGCTCAAATGGGGACATGCCTGTGCTGGTCGATGATCAGAGCCGCGCCCGTCAGGAAGCGGTGGGCGTCCCAAGGAAAGGGTCGCAGAATTGAAACGGAAAAACGGCCGGAGCGGCTACGGTGACTCAATCGTTGGTCGCGGGCTTTGCGTCGTGCGCCCACCCTCCCTGACGGTCGGGGCTCTGATTTTTGCGCGGCGGTCACCGACATGGCCGCGCTTCGTTGAGATTCTTGGCAAAATGCTGTTACAGCCGCCGCTCTGACTGGGCTTATGCCTCTCGACGCGCGTAACGGATGGCTTGACGTATCCAATCAAGACACGGCTCAGGAGTCATACCGTAATGGTGGAAGCCGATCGCAGGATGACCCGCCTGGGATGCCTGATGAACCTGGGTCACCAGGGACGGACCATCTTTCATGTGGGGGGGACAGCAATTGATACGGACTTCGACCTTCGACCGGTCATCTTCCGTGTCGTCACTTTGAACGCGCCCATGAGCCCATGGCAATAGAAAGCCATCGCAGTGCGCGGCCAACGCGCTCGGGTCCGCTCCGCCGTGCTTCGAACGACCATTCCGATGAACCATCAAACGTGCACTGGTTCGTGAACGGACCATCTGCACCAACGATGTCACGGCATCGATCCGCATTTTCTGATAGCCGGCCAGATGCGTGTCGTTTGCCAGAAGCAATTCGAATGAACCGAACGCAGGCGGCTCCAGACGAAACGCCCGATCGAGGTGGGACAATGCCGAAGCCTTCACCGAGGCCGTGTCGACACCGGCATCCATGGCCCGCTGTCGACATGATGAGCAAAAACACCAATCCATCAGCGCCCGACCGATGGGATGGGAATCGATTCCAAGCTCAACGCGGCGATCGGCCATGTCAAAGTCCATCGCCTCCAGTTCGATCGTTTCGACCGGATAGTTCGTCGTCAGGTCCTCGGCCAGCGCAGCGACGTATTCACGCACATCAGGATTCGATGGGCACAGCCAGCCGTCGAAGCGATCGCCGAAAACGTCAACGCGCGTGGCCATGGGGTGTCTGGCCGAGAGCGTGTCGTGTTGACAGCAGACCGTCCAGACTCGGAGCTTTATCGCATTCTGCTCCGCAAGACGAGCGATCTTTTCCAGCGGATTGCGAGTTTTCATCCATGCGGCCGCGGTCGGTCGCAGTTGCGTATTGGCGTAGCATCGGCCTGACGGCTGGAAGTGTGCCGCCGCATCATACGAAACGGTCCGCGGCCCCTCGGTCAAGCGAGGCCGAAACGACCTGACGCGATGGGTCGTCGCTGCGACCGAGACGGCATCGACGCCGATTTCACCGACCAGCCGTGTCAGGGCGCGTTCATACCCCTCGTCCGCAAGATCCCAGGGATAACACCAGAAGAAAGCTTGGTTCATGGCTAATCGGGAAAACGCCGCAACTGATCAACGCGCAACGGCTAGTCTGCATCTTCCGTGTCGCGTGTGTCGATATCAAGAGGCGCCTTCAAGTGTTCTTCGACTTCGACCGGAGGCAATGCCAGAACGCGACACAAACAATAAGTGACAAGAGTCAACACGGAGCCCACTGATAATATCATGACCGTCCAGCCTGCCGGATTGAGATCGTTCATCGGCTGTCCTCCTGAGGCAATACCGGAAAGGCAGATTCATCATTGTTCAGATTAAGATAACGCCCCTGCGCCTCCCAGCGCTTCCCCGCAATGTAGATCAGGATGAGTAAGAATGCCATGATTCCCAGGATGAACAGAATCGACCCCAGCGCAACGGGATTCGCAAGAATGGTTCTGGCATAGCTCGGCACATTGTTGATGCAGAACATAACAAAGATAACGAGCAAATAAATGGGAGCGACATATTTCAGCATGAGCTGGACGAACCACGGTATGCGAATGTGTGCTCCATAATGCGCCTCGACGTGTCCTCGCTTGATGCCGAAAATCCAGCCGTACAGAACGGCCTGGATCATGGCGAGCATAAAGATGAGTGTCGTGCCGACCCAGAAGTCGAACGTATCGAGGGCGAGCATGTCCTTCGAAAAGTAAATGACAAAACCCACGCCGAATAGAGAAAGCAACCCAAGGAATGTTGCCGAGGCATGGCGTTTCAGATCAAACGCCTCTTCAAAAAATGCGATGACCGGTTGAAGCATGGAGAGGCTGCTGGTGATGGCTGCCAGAAAGAGCATGAAAAACCATAGAAAACCGAACAACTGGCCGGCCGGCATGGCGGCGAAGACGTTCGGCAAGGCATTAAAACCGAGACCGAACGTCCCGAACCCACCGGCTGACAGACCGAGAAAGATGAATGCCGCAGGCAACGTGATCAGCCCGCCGAGACACACCTCAAAAAATTCGTTCATGCTGGCCGAGGTCAGCCCGCTCAGAACCACGTCGTCATTTCTGCGCAAGTAACTGGAATAGTTCACAATGATGCCGAAACCCACGGACATGCTGAAGAAAATCTGGCCCGAGGCGGCCAACCATGTCTGCGGATCCTTGAGCTTCTCCAGCTTTGGATTCCACATAAAGCCCAGACCACCGAGCACGGATTGATCCGGCTTATCAGCATCGGGCGTTCCCAAGGTCAAAACGCGGACGAGCACGCAAAGCGCACAGACAACCATGATCGGCATCGCGACCTTGCAAAAACTTTCGATGCCCTTCGACACGCCGCGGTAAATCAAGACAAAGTTCAAAATAAACGTGATCGCAAGAAACAGCAGCAATTGCCGTCCACCCGCGGACAGCAGGTGTCCGTCCGCCTGGGTGCCGACGAAATTGTTGAAAAAGCTCTGATAAGCCTCCGCGCCCTCGCCCTTCATCAGGCTGCCGGTCAAGTAGTGGTACGCGTAACCGAGACACCAGGCTTCGATGACGACATAATACATATAGATCACGAGCGGGATCAGAATCGCCAAGGAGCCGAAGTACTTGGAAATCGGGTTTCGCCAGATCACGCTATAGATACCGGGGGCGGAGTTAAAACCGCGCACACCGCCGAAACGGCCCATGGTCCATTCCGCCCAACACAACGGCACGCCAAGAACGAGCAGCGAAATGAAATAGGGGAGCAGGAACGCGCCTCCGCCGTTTTGAGCAGCTTGTCCGGGAAAGCGAAGGAAATTACCCAATCCGACGGCCGAACCTGCGACGGCCAGGATGACACCAATTCGAGAACCCCATTGTTCGCGTGCCAAGAAAAGGTCTCCTTACTGTCGGCGAATGGATGATACGCTGAGTAGAACCTCGAACAGTACCGATTGTGAGGAGGAAATGCAAGAAAAGAAGAAAAGTCGGGCTTCGTCAGGAATTTCGTTTTTTTGGAGTGCTTTTGCCTTCTTTTGCGTCTAGTCCAGTTGAGAAAACAATCAACTTTGGCCCCGTACCAGCAAGGGAGACGAACGATGGCGATCCATATTGAATCACTGCGCCAGACCTGTGTTGACCCGATGAGCCTGAAGAGGCAGCCGAAAACCGGAGCCACGCTGGTGGGATCCCAAAAAACCGCAGGCAAGCCGAGTGTGTCTGCGTTTCGGATCGACGTCAGGTTCGTCGGTGGTCTGACCCAGAGCCAGAAGAACGTATTTGATGCGGCCGCGAGCAGATGGTCCCAAGTGATCACCGGGGACCTGCCGAGCTACCGACTTCCGACTGGAGAAGTCGTCGATGATGTGTTGATCGACGCTCGAGGAGTAAGCATTGATGGGCCCAACGGCACGCTTGGACGGGCCGGCCCGGTCTTCTTGCGAACGGACTCGCTCCTCCCGGCATACGGGATTATGGAGTTCGATACGGCTGATCTTCAGCGCATGGAAACGGACGGCTCGCTTAAAGACGTGATCATACACGAAATGGGCCACGTCCTTGGAATTGGAACAATCTGGGACGACAAGGGCTTGTTGGTCGGTTGCCCGACTGCCAATCCCGTTTTTCTTGGCGAGGCCGCGATGCGCGAGTTCGCCACACTCACCGGAGGCGGTATCACTCCCGTTCCCGTTGCGAACACTGGTGGGCCCGGAACACGCTGCGGACATTGGCGTGAGTCGATTCTTGGAAACGAATTGATGACCGGCTTTCTGAATACCGGAATTAATCCTCTCAGTCGAATGACGATCGGCTCCCTCGAAGACTTGGGCTATACAGTGAATTATGATGCCGCAGACCCTTACGAGCTTCCGTCACCGCTCGAAATGGCCTTGATGGGAATTGGTGGTGACGGACATCGTCAATACTGCCGGATGTGTGGTGGAGGAGATCGCCCGATTAGCCCGGTCGTTTTGCCGGCAGATTCGTCCATGGAATAGCGGCTGTCTCGCAGAGAGGCCCTCGCCTGCGCGATGTGCCGATGCCACAAGCCGCATCGGCGCACAGGCGACGGAGTCTCAATATTGCCCTTTCGAAGATTTCGATCCGGTGACAGGGGCGACTTCCGATACGGTGACACCTTTGGCGGCCTGTACGATCTGAACACCTGCGCTGGCGCCGATCCGTGTGGCCCCGGCCTGGACCATCGCCTGCACATCTTCGTAGCTGCGTATGCCACCTGCGGCCTTGACGCCCATGCGCGCTCCCCGAACCGCCTCGCTCATCAACGCCACGTCTTTCGCCGTCGCCCCGCCCGTGGAAAAGCCGGTGCTCGTTTTCACATAGTCGGCCCTTGCCCGTCGTGTGATCTGACAGGCTCGTACTTTTTCCTCATCCGTCAACAACGCACACTCGATGATCACTTTGCAGATGGCCCGACCGTCCTGGCATGCTTCGACCACCGATTTGATGTCGCGAAAAACAAGTTCGTCGTCGCCGCTCTTGAGAGCGCCGATATTGATGACCATGTCGATCTCGCGCGCGCCTTCACGGATGGACCGCCGGGCTTCCATGGCCTTGACCTCCGGCACATGTGTGCCCAGAGGAAAACCGGCCACCGTGCAAACCGTCACCGGTGACCCTTTGAGCAACGTGGCCGCCAGCTTGACATAAGAAGGATTGATGCACACGGAGGCGAAACCATATTCGATGGCCTCGCGGCAAAGCTGCTCGATCTGTTTGGCCGTCGCCTCCGGCTTCAGCAAGGTATGATCGATGTAACCGGCGACGTCCTTGGCAATGGGACCTCCACCGAGACCATGCCCGATGCGACTGGCGCCCATGCCGATCAGGTCACGCACCGTGCTCGGGTTCTTCTCTGCGCAGTGGCCGTCGCACGCGGGGCCGCAGCACGCGCACTGTCCCATGGCGGCCAAGCCCCCCGGCCCGGCCAACTCCACAATCCGTTTAGCGATCCGTTCCAAATCCTCGTTTGACAGGTCCACGAGCCCAGGCACCTCCCGCAGGTCATTCATTGTCGATGTCACCGTGTCATGTTGCAGCGACGACGCCCCATGGTCGCCCTCGCGCAACGTCTCTCGTTCGATCTGACCGATCATGGCCACGCGCTGTCGATGCCGATCCACCGTGCATTCCTTAGAAAGCCACAGATCGACAATCTGCACAGCCAACGCCGCGCCGATCAGCCCGGCCCCCAGCGTGAGCACGTTCGCGTCGTTGTGCTCGCGACTGTTCGCCGCTGAAGATAAATCATAACACAACGCCGCCCGGACTCCGGGAAATTTGTTGGCCGTCATACATGAACCGATCCCGGCCCCGTCGATGATGATGCCACGGCCCGCTGTCCCGTCCGATATCCTTTTCGCCACCGCCGCAGCGATCATCGGATAATCCGCGGTCTTGCCGTCGAACGTACCGCAGTCTTCGACGGCATATCCCTTCTGCGACAGGTGCTCTCTTAACTGTTCCTTGAGTGCAAAGCCGCCGTGATCGGCTCCGATGGCAATACGTTTGTTCCGTGCGTCGTTCGTCATGGGACGGCTGTCCATCAGCGTTTTCGGGTACGTCCGTTCTGTTCGGCACAGTAGATTTGCGGAAACGTCGAATAAAACGCGGCCGACTGTACGAGATGCTTGATCGGCACGGAATCGTTCACGGTGTGGGCCACCGACTCCGGCGCCGGACCAAAACCGACGCAGGGAATCCCGAACATGCCGTTGATCGACACGGCATTTGTGCTGAACGTCCAGCGATGGACCTTGGGCTTTTTGCGAAACAGCATCTTATATGTCTCCGCCGCGGCCCGGACAGGCCGCGAATCTTCATCCATCACCCAGGCCGGAAAATATTTCTCGGTCGGATACACCAGCCCCGTATAACTGGCCTGCTCATAACGAGGAACGTGAACTTTCGCGGCGACCCCCGCGCGCTTCACGGCCTCACGAACTTGCCTTAGTGCTTGTGCCTTCGTCTCGCCGCGGGTCATCCGACGATCCAGGTGAATGTATGCCTGATCCGGCACGGCACAGAGACTCGGCGTTTTGCAGTCGACATAGGAGACCGTGATCGTTCCATCTCCCAGAAATGCATCCTTGGCCAGACGGCCGTTCAGCTTTTCGATCTCGCGGACGATCTTTGCGATCTTATAAACCGCATTGTCGCCCTTGTGCGGCATCGAACCATGGCACGACCTGCCTTTCGCCGTTACGCCGATTTCCATCCGCCCCCGCTGACCACGGAGGATTTGACAGTTCGTCGAATCCGTCACGACCACGACGTCCGGTCGCAGCTTGCCCTCATTCACGATGTATTGCCAGCATAACCCGTCGCAGTCCTCTTCCATCACGGTGGCAACGACGTAGAGCGTAAATTTATCCAACGGCAGCTTCAGGTCACGCATGATCCGAGCCGCATACACCATCGCCGGGATCGCGCCTTCCTGATCACCGGCGCCACGGCCCCACACCCTGCCGCCTGCCACCTTGCCTTTATACGGATCGTGCTTCCACTCGTCCCGATCTCCGATGCCGACGGTATCGCAGTGCGCATCAATCGCGATGATTTTTTTGCCGCGCCCGAGCTTGCCAAAGAGGTTCCCCATCGCATCGGTCCAGACACGATCAAAGGCCTTTGTCGCCCGCATTTCCTTCTGTATGCGCTGGATGACTCGCTTCTCCTGCCCGCTTTCGCTGGGGATAGCCACCATCTCTCGAAGAAATCGCACCATCGCGGGCTCATATTTTCTGGCTTGTGCATTAATTTTTCGATAGTCCATTCAACCACCACGACTGCAGACGGCTCAGGCGAATGACCGGCGACGAAGCAGATCATTCGCCTTGTGCAACAATGTGTCTAATGGGTTACGCTTTGAATCATACTAGACGCTGAATCGTCTTCATCGGCCAACACGCCGCTGAAGCAACGCAGAGTATGCCATCCATACGTTTCAGTCAACCAAGATAGAGAGGTGCAAACGTCGCAGGAACGAATCGCGCCGTCCACATAAGACGCGGTTCCGCTTTCATCTTCGAGCGAACTTCTCGATGGCCTTCTTGCCCACAGAAAGGCGAAGTTCCTGCAAATGACCGCTATGCTGGTCCAAGTACACCAGCACAACATCTCGCCGACCGGCAATCCTGCGGTTGAAATCGATGTCCACGCAGACGGCGCCCGTCGTGAAATCGCCCGTGGGGCGCCCGGTCGTCTTCTTACCGCCGATCTCGTCGCCGACCTTGATGTCGAAGTTCGCCACGGTGTAGCCGCCCGCGCGTGATTTCTTGCGGACGCTCACCACGACTTCCCGGCGTTTCTTCGTCGACTTGGTCAAAAAGAGTTGAAAATCACTCTCAATTTCGATGGACCGGCTTGGCGGCGACCATTCGCTGAGAACCGTCAGCCTGGCGGCGTCCTGTTGGTTCTTCATTTCGTTGGGCAGCCCGACAAACGTGTTGTAGACCTCATACCGCATTCGATACCGATAGGTATGACCGGGAATCACGCCCAGATCATGCGCCGCAATAGGCATCAATCGATTCGGTTCCGGAAACGACGCGTTGACAAATTGACGTCGGTCGGAATCGCGTTTATAGGCATCGCGAACGTCCTTCAAAATGCTCTTGGCGGTCTTGATGTCCCTTTCCCGAGCGGCCGACGTCTGAATCACGGCATGCGACAAAACGAACGCCGTGTCCAGATCGCTCCCGCCCGACTTGCCGGACTTCGCCTTCTTGGCGGCTGAGAGCCAAGACTTGGCACGGCGTCTTTCGTCAGACTCATCACGATCCTTCGTCATCGGAGTGTCAAGAAAATAGGGGACCACGGGGTATTTCAGCCGGTCTCCGGAAACACGAGACGGAAGCTTCGTTCGAGCAATGTAGTCCTGATTCGAGGCAATCATCGATCTGAATTCCGTCAACGGCCCCCAGTCGACGACCGCAGTCGAATCAAGCCTCGGCCTGTCAAACGCCCTAAAAGGCAAAAACGTCTCGACATCCTGCCAGCCGCGACCGGGCTGCGTTTCATCCATTCGCTGGAGGTGCACTTTGACGATCGACAAGAAGGAACCGTCCGGATATTTCGCCGAGTCAAAGTTGATTTCCTGTTCTTTCAAATTGACCTGAGACGTGATCGACACCCAATCCCGCGTCGTTGCCTGGCCTTGCCCCTGTTGGTTCGGGTCGTAATCCGTCAGCTTCGGCTTATCCTCAGGGAGATCAAAATTAGTTCGCCCCGTCGTGACGAGCGGGATACCCGGTCTAACAAGCTTGGCCAACGCGTGGCGGCTTTCCTCGGACAACTCAATGGCAGAGACAAACAAGGACGGAAACCGTTGCGTACGGCCTACGGGAGACGTGAATCCATCGACTGCGATCAAGCCTTCGGTAAACCATCGCGGCAATCGCTCCAACTCCTCGCTTTGGCCACCTGTCGGCTTATTGGCTTGACTGCCGGGCCGTGCGTTCTGAATCGCCTGGGCCGTCCTCTCCGATTGGTCCTTCACCGTCTGACAAAGCTCGGCCGGCCCCACTCCGTTGACCGAGAATCGATCGCCCAGGAACGAATACCATACCACTCCCACGAGCACCAATACGCAAAGGCCGATGGCGACTTTCTCGATGTGTTCATCCACAAAACCGGCTTTTTGATTAGCCATCCGTCAAACTCCCAACCGAGTCGTTCTACCGTGTTGCAGCCATTAGCCGCGACCCGAAAGTTTTTTTTCTTTCGCTCCCGGCGTCGCCAAAACCTTCTTCAACCGCTTCGGAATCCATTCATCAAACACTTCGCGGAAATAATACCCTTCCATATCGATCATGATCTCCACAACCGGATCGTTGCCGTAGATGTAGTCCGTCTGGAAAGGGTTCGCGTCGACCGCTTTGTATTGCACGCGAGTCGGTGTATAGAAACCGATGCCGCACAACGAATCGATGACCCGCATCAAGGACGCCTCCTCAACGACAAGTTCCATTTGGATCGGGATCATGAACATCTTGCTATCGTTCCTTCGAGCGGTAAAGGATGCCGCGAATTTCCCGCGGTTCATGCCGCCGCCTCCGCCGAACCATCTTTCCAGACGGAGCATCTTGAGGTGCTTTACCGGCATCTTGACCACCCAGGGTTCGATCCCATCGGCTTCGAGCTTCGAGGCTCGCTGCTCATTGAGTTTGGACAGCGCAGCAACAATATCCTGCTCGATCCACAGGGCCATCTGGGCCTGCCAGATCTCGATCACACTGGGCGCTTCGCTCGATTCGAGGAGCGCATGCGGTTTGATCGCTCCCTTCGTCACATACATGTAACATTCACGTGCGGCGAGTTCGGCAGCCCGCGACTCCGGGTGTTCGCTCAACGCCTGCTGCAACGTAGAGTCCTGACCGGACGCGTCGTTGTTCCCCCGCTGTTCCGTCGGCGGATCGGGCATCCAAAAGCCGGTGAACAGACTTAAGTCGGCCCCGCGCCTTCGATTCTTCATAATGGCCCGCTGCGCTTTGATTTCATCAAGGCTCGCCTTGTCTCGAGCCCTTAGTCTCTTGAAAAGCTCCGCAAATTCTCGTTGGTAGGAAGTCTTAAAGGCGAAGGCCGATGCATTGCTCTCCAATTCCGGCAAGACGTTCGGCACCAAGGTCGTACGCGGCTGCCCGTAAAAGGCGTTCTGTTTTTGCTTCGTCAGCACGATCTCCAGTCGCTGCTTCAAATCAGCATTGCCCGCCTCGACTTCCTTCTCTTTCGCTTCGATCATGGCCAGGTTTCTTGGCGCGCTTCCCTTGCGTTGAACCTGACTTCGCAGACTCTCGATTTTCTGCATCTGCTCGAGGATGCCGTCACCGGCCAGATAGGCCCACACAGCAGTCCCCATGGAACCGACACAGACCAAGGCGAAGACAATCGTCAACAAGTGTTGCTTGAGAAGTGTCATCACATGCGCTCCCTCTCAACCACGTTTCTTTTCCTTGGAACCATCCTTCTTTTCCTTTTCCTTCTGCTTGTATTCATCGGGAATGAGGTCGCCCGGCGTCTTTTTCTTCCGGACCACGATCTGCAATTCAAATCGATAATCCTTCTCAACCTTCTCGCCGGTTAACGGATCGAGCGGTTCGAGCTTCTTTTGCCACTGGGAAAGCGGAGAGTCGCCCTTGGTCGGAACATTGGTCCCGATGCCGCCTCCGCTCGTTAACCCTCCACCGCCACCGAGCCCGCCAAGATCGGGGCCGCCGCCACGCGGGCCGCCGCGCGGGCCGCCTCGTGGTTTGGGACGCGTGCGACGTCCACCATCCCGCGGGTTTCGCCGCACCTTTTTCTTCGGCTTGCCTTTCACACTGACCTTCTCGACCTTGACCGTATCAAAGTACAAATCGCGATCGGGGGCCCGGCCGAGGCGCAGCATGGTTTGGATCAGATTTTCCTGCAGCCACGTCGCCGGATTCGGCACCGTCGTCGTGCCTCGAATCCAAACGGCCCAACCCTTATTGCGTTTCGTGCCACCGCTGCTCTTCTGGGCAAACGAATCCTCGGGATTGTCGCTGTAACCCATTTTCAGCTCATCGATCCAAACGTCTTTGCGGTTTCCGCGTTCCGTCGTTTCGGCATATCGCTTATATTCTTCGGCGCTCTTCGTGGACTTCAACGCCGCGGGAGCTGACTCATCAAAGGCCCGATGAATGACATCGAGGATTCGGGGGACGTAAACGTTATTCTCAGGGTACTTCGACAACTGCTTTAACAACGCTTCATCAGGGCTCGGCTTGTCGACCTTCTTATAAGCGCTTTCCAGTTGATTGGCCGCACCCAACACGTCCTTTCCTCGTTTGACCGGCGCTCCTCCCACGGCATTGAGCGCATTCATGGCCGACTGCGGTGTGGAATAGTTCGTGGGCCTGTCGATGGCGTCGGCAGGGGCGCCCCCGAGACCGTCTTTGAGCTTCCCCTCCGCACTCACGTTGCTGACCCAGATCGCCGCGGAAGCCAAAGCAAGACAAGCCGCCGATGCCGCAAACCAGGGGCGCTTCTTTTGCCACAAGAGCGAACGCCGCACCTCCGCAGGCAACAGGTTCGAATCCACAGACGCCGCACCCAATCCCTGCAACGCCAGTCCGTAAGCCACCGCCAAACTCATGACGTTCTCGTCAAATTCCGCGTTCTTTTCGATGTGTGAAACAACGAGATTTTTCAAGCCGCTCAACTTCTCGACCTTGATCTGAAGATTCTGTTGAAGAAACTTCTGGAGACCGGGCAGTTTGAACGCATTGCCCATACAAATGACGTGCGAAATGTCCGCGTCACGATGTGTCGACGTATAGTATCCGATCGACCGTTGAACCTCAGAAACCAAATCAGCAAAGACCGGCCGCATCGCCTGGAAAATCTGCCGTGCGTATTTCGACTTCGCTGCTCCCCGCTTGAGTCGTTCGGCCTTCTTGAATGGGATCTTGAATGCCGTGACCAAGGCTTCGGTGAAACGGTTTCCTCCGATCGGAACAGGACGTGACCAGATTCGATTGCCCTCTAATACAATCAAGTCCGTCGCCAAGGCTCCCATGTCAAGCAAAATGGCAGCCTCACTGTCCGGCAGAGAAATCTCGAACCGTGCCGCGTTGTAGGAGGCCATCGGGCTCGTTTGAACGACGAACGGCGCAATGCCCACGTCGGTAAACTGCGAGAGATAACCGCGAATCAGCTCCTTGCGGATCGCAAAAATGCCGACCTCAACTTCCGCCGCCTCACCATCGGTAAAAACCTGATAATCCCAGACCACTTCATCCATGTCGAAGGGGATCTGCTGGCTGGCCTCGTACTGCACCATGTCGGGAATCTTCTTCGCATCGACCGGCGGCATCTTGGTAAACCGCGTCAGCGTTTGCTGTCCAGGGACCGATACGACGATCCGACTGTTGCTCAGGTCGTTGCGGGAAGCGAAGGTTTCGATTGCCTTCGTCACCATCTCGCCGGCGTCAGCTTCGGCCTGGGAGAGAATCTGTTCGTGTTCCACCAAATCGAACCCAAGCAGCTCGATATTGTCCCCAGCCCCCTGCAACTTCAGGGCCTTCAGCGAACACTGGCCAACGTCAATTCCCCAAACAGGTAACTTGGATGCCATCATCTTCTCCTGACGAACGCTACGATCACGGCTTGGACCGTCCCCGAAAGAAGCAACTTGGACTGCGCAACGACAAGCTCGCACGCTTGCGCTTGCGATCTCCTGTAGCCGTCGTTTGTCACGAGTCCTCTGTAGGTGGGCCGCCATCCAAAGTCACAACCCTGGAAAGCTGGTCGGCCAGGGAGCCCTCGTGGACAGCGATGCATGCTCTAACCATCTTACTCTATACGGGCTTAGAATCACAGTCAACCGATCCGCCTTGGGCCCCATCACGAATATTTGATGAGCCGCTCTCGCCAGGTCAAGGACCGAGAAAGCCGCCGATCTCAAACCTACAGAGAATCGAGCCGATCGGATCCCTTTTCTCCGACTTTGCCGGCCGCGGAAACGGCGTTTTTTACACTCGCCAACCGCCACGAATAATGCCATAGTCCCCGAATGCTTCTTGCGACCGTACCGCAGACCAATCCAAACTTTACATGGCTCGACTGGGCCGTCATTGCCGTCTATCTGGTGCTAACCACGTGGATCGGCGCACGCCTGTCAGGGAAGCAGTCCACCATCCGCGAATTCTTCCTCGGCGGCCGAAAACTTCCGTGGTGGGCCATTTGCGGCTCCATCATCGCGACCGAAATCTCCGGTGTCACGTTTCTTGCCGTCCCTGTGATCAGTTTTGTTGAAGGAGGCAACCTAACCTATCTCCAGCTTGGCATCGGGGCCATTCTCGCGCGTGTCATCATCGGCGTTCTCTTCGTGCCTCAGTATTATCAGAAGGAGATCTACAGCCCCTACGACTACCTGGGACGGCGTCTTGGACCAAGAGTCAAAACGATCACAACCCTCTTGTTTTTTGTCGGCGGTATTCTTGGCCAGGGAGCCCGAGTTTTCGTCACTGCATTTCTGCTCAGTCGGATCGGCAACCTGAATCTTGTCACGTCGATTTGGGTGATCGGCCTGTTCAGCGTAGGCTGGACTCTGATGGGCGGAATCACGACCGTGATTTGGACCGACGTGATCCAATTCTGCGTTCTGATCCTGGGCGCTGTCATCTGTCTTTTCTTCGCCGTGCAGACCGTACCGGGCGGAATCTCCGAAGTTGTAAATCTCGCCAACGCAGACGATGTCCGGAAATTCGAGCTGTTCGACCTCAGAACGGATCCGTCACTCGAATACACTCTCTGGTCCGCCCTGATGGCTTTCACTTTATTAAACCTGGCGGCCTTCGGCCTGGATCAGGTCATGGCCCAACGCATGTTTTGCTGCAAAACGGCGCGGGAAGCAAAAACGGCCATCATCTGGAGCAGTGCCGGCCAGTTGGTCGCTTTGCTTATGCTCTGCGTAGGGATTGCGCTCTACGCCTACTTTCAACACAAGCCGTTTACCCCCGAAGAACAAGAAAAAAAAAAAAAAAAAAGAACCTATCTATTGCCCATTTTCATCGTGCGCGAGCTCCCGGTCGCCGTGCGTGGCCTCATCACCGCCGCCGTTTTCGCGGCAGCCATTTCGTCGCTCGACTCCGCATTGGCTGCGCTCTCCCAAACTACGGTCAGCGCGTTCAAGAAACCCGTCTCCAAAATCACAAAGAAACTTAAGCTCAACAGCAGTCGGCAACTCAGCGACATCAAGCTCTCGAAAATCCTCGTCGTCTTCTGGGGCGCAGTGCTTTGCCTGATGGCAACGGCATGCATCGCCATTAGCGACCAATATAAGAACGTCGTGGACCTGGCCTTCGGCCTCACCGCTTACACCTACGGCGCGCTACTGGGCGTCTTTTTGCTCGCGCTATTACCGGTCAACCGTGACGACGCAGGCCTGACGTGGGCTGTTCCCATGACGGTCCTGACCGTCTTCGGACTCTCAGTTCACGTCGATTCGATCCATATCCCCAAACTAAACGTCCACTTCAACTGGGCCGATTGGGTCGTCTGGATCGGCGCGGCCGTCATCCTGAGTCGGGCATTACTCAGGTTGAAGGGCGATTTGAAACGTATCGTCATCGTGGTCGTCGGCGCCCTGACCTTGGTCCTGCTTCACGATCTTGAGCTGGCGGGAGAGCACGGACAAATCAAGTATCTCTCTTGGGCATGGAGCTTTCCGATCGGCACGGCCATGACGTTTCTGATCGGCTACGGACTCGGCAATCCGGCGAAGGGTCAGCGCTGACGAAACAGCAAAAGAAAAACGCCGAATGACTTTCGTCACTCGGCGCTTCATGGAAACTAAGTTTAACTCGAAAAGATCAGCCGGATGTCATCGCCGTGGCCTGATCAGGAATCTGATCACGGCTCGATACCAGGAAAATCTCGACGCGGCGGTTCGCCTCTGCGCCGCCTCGTGACGGATTCGGCACGGCCGGCCGATGCTCGCCGTAGCCCATCACGCCCAGACGTTCGTTCGGCACGCCGGCTCGGGCCAGGGCATCTTTAACGGCAATGGAGCGATGAACGGACAGATGCCAGTTCGTCGGATGCTTCCGTCCGGTGACGGGACCGATCCGGAGATTGTCCGTATGCCCGACAACAATGACTTCAAATTGACTCGCCGCCGCCGATTGAACGATCTCGGCAAACGCATTAAGAGACGGGATCGCGTCCGGACGAACTTCGTCGCTGCCTTTTGCAAACGTGAGATCGCTCTTCCAGCGGACCGCGCCGCGTTGTGCGTCGTATTCGACTTCGTCCGGGTACTGAGAGGTGAACGACTTCAGCGCCCGATCGAGCTCGACAGGAAGCTTCACTTCGACAACCTGTATGTCCCCGATCGGCTTTGACGCGAAATCGTCAACTTGCCCCTGGAGCTTGGTGTTGAACATGGCAAGCCGATCGTTCTCCGATTTCAACGTATCCGACAACGCCGACTTGGAACCCAATTCCCGCCGAAGACTGGCAAGTTCAGACTCCATGGCCATCGCACGGCTGCGCTCATCCGCAAGGTCACGCTCCAGCGTTTCGGCACGCTCGACGGCCTTGTTTCGGGCAAATTTTTCGCGAAGGTAATCGTCACGGGAAACACAGCCGCTGGCCATGATCCAGACAAATGTCAATCCACTCACCAGTGTCCACATCCGTATGGTGCTCATACGAAGCCTCCCTGTTTCGAAATATCGTGATTGCAGCGTTCCGCGCACATACAATGCGCAAGGTTGGCCTGCATTATGTGCGTTCAACCCGGGCACATCAACTACGTTTCTCAAAAAACCCCAACGCCGACCGGATCGAAACGCGCGCCTTATGTTCTAACGCTCAAACCATGCTGTGAGTTCTGATTGACTTTGTCACATTTCACAAGTGCGCACCAACTCGACAAAAAGCCCCGGGCAGTCATGCCCGAGGCCTGGCAATACACTACACAATCCGATCCCCCTTTATCGCAGGATCGACGCATACTCCAGCCAAGGCCCGACTCGCTCGCGATATTGATACGCCATGGACTTGGCGATCTGAGCAATGTGGTTCAAATCGTGAACGGTCCACATCGCGAGCAGCGCCTCCAACGTCACCGGCCCCAGGGCAGGGTGTGTCCCGCGCAGCGAAAGCTGATCTCGCGTCAGTCGCAGGGCCGAAAGCGCTTCCAGATTCTCCACCCGAAGCGACTCGAACGTGTCAAGCAACTGCGCCATGGTCAGACCGCGACTCGCCTCATACATGGCGTAGCGATCGAACGGCTCGAACGGTCGTGTTTCTCCGTGTTCGAGGATCACCCTGGCACGAGGGATCCAATCCGTCCTTTCGCCGTGAATGAGGTGACCGACCACGTCGAACGGACTGAACGTCTTGTCGCCATAGTTGTTGTGAACCCAGGAGTCGCCGAGCCCGCTTAGCATCGATCGCAAAACTGATGGCGTATTCCTTAGGACCTCGACCGCCTGTTCGATTCTGAATTCCATGGGACCTCTCACATGAGACGCAGCGCTTGTGAGCACGGATGGTGATTTATCCGCCCGAGACCGCCTGCATGAAGCGTAACGTATCACCGCCGTTCAGGGGCACTTCAAGATCATCAAGCCAGCGGGTGTTGGTCTCGTTCAGGAAGCAAAGAACATGAGGACGAAAGACCCCCTCCTCGTTGAAAAAATGCAATGCCAACCGCGGATGTTGGCGGACGATGACGTCCAGCGCGTCACGCAGCGTTTGGGCCTCGACCGAAAACTGCATGTTCCCGTCCGTAACGGCCGCCAATACGCTGGGAAGCTGTATCTCGACAATGGCCATGCGATCATCCTTCCACATAAGCCGCCACGCAATGGACGCGAGGAAGCCGATAGGGTAGCGCATTCCAACGGTCACCCCCGTCACTCGAGACAAAGACGTCGCCTGATGTTGTTCCGACGTAGACGCCGCAAGGGGCAAGATGATCCGCATCCATCGCTCCGCGGAGCACGCCTGCGTAGGCATGCTCCTGAGGCAAACCGTTTGTTAACGGCTCCCAGGCGTCACCTCCGTTTCGCGATCGAAAGATCTGGAATTTTCCGTCACAGGGTAGGCGAAACTCATCGCTTTCAAGCGGAGCGGCATAGAGCGCCCTGGTCTCTCGATCAAGCACGAGTGGAAAACCAAAACCGGACGGCAATCCATTCTCGATCCGCTCCCAGTGGTCGCCGCCGTCTTTCGTGCGAAACATTCCGCGATGGTCTTGACGGTAAATCAAGTCGGCATTGTCCGGGTCCTGCGCCAGAGCGTGGACGCAAAAGCCGATTTCCGAAAACTCCTTGTCCTCGAGGATGACGGGCACGCCGTTGTTCTTGGGATGCCAGGTGTCTCCGCCGTCATCGGAGCGAAAGACCCCCACCGCCGAAATGCCGCACCAAAGACGTTTCGGATTGGCAGGATCGATCAGAATCGAATGCGCGCAAAGCCCGCCGGCCCCCGGCATCCACGCGCTTCGGCTCCGATGGTCGTTCAGACCCGGCATCGGCTGCCAGGTTTCTCCCCGGTCTTCACTGCGAAACAACCCGGCCTCCGCAACCCCGGCATAGTACGCGCCGTCTTGGACGACCAGCTTCCAAATCTGCGTCAACTGTCGCTTCTCATCTTCGGAGTAAGCCGGTCCTTGCGCAACCTGACGCCAATCGCTCAGATCCTTGCTTTTGTGGATCGCCGCACCATAGACGTCACTGGCCGCGCCGATCAGAAAAGTCCCGTCGTCGGCGCGAGCCACGGTCGTCACCTTCCAGCCCTTAAAGAACGGCCCTTCGATCTGCCATGACCGACGATCGTCCGAACGCAACACGAAACCACCCTTGGCGGTGCCGACAATCACGGTGACACTCATCGCTAGCCCCTTCCTGCCGAATGCGGCTCAAATTAATGCGGAACATGAACTCAACCATTCATGACGTGTGACCCCGACCAGAGCCGCGCCCGCCAGGAAGCGGTGGCCGTCCGCCGCGAAGGTCACGCGAATGGAGCACAAGCCATGAAGGAAACCCGGGCGCGGCTCTGACCGAGAAATCGATCTAAATATCTACTCTTACTCCGCGGACCGAGTCATTCTGTCTCATGATTTTTCAAGTTTTTTTCTCAGGCCTCAAATAAGGAGACAAATAGGCAACCTCCTCCTCAAACTCCCGATACGACGAGCACGTCATCGCAATCTCACGACGGATGGCGGCAATCAACTTCCGCCTCGCGTGCCAGAGCTGCTTCCGGTCCTGACGCTGTCCGGAGAGATGATCACGAAGCACCTGATAGTAGGACGAGCCTTCCTCTTCAAGTTGGCCCATCGCGGTCTCGGCCAAATGCAAGACCCACGCTCGATCGAAATCAGGATCACGTTCGGCCGGCTCAGATTGAAGCGGCCGGATATCGAGTTGGCGTTTGGTTTGTCGACCGTGGTCTGAAATCACGTTGCTCGTGATCGTCAACAGCAGACTCCGCAGACGTCCACGGGCAGGATCGGCCTTGGCCAAGACCGCGCTCGAAAAAAGGCGCAGGAACACGTCCTGACAGACATCCTCCGCATCGCCCGCCGCGAATCCCCTGCGACGGATGAAATCGAGAATCGCCGGTCGATAGCGCTCTGCGAACCGATGCAGAGCCTCGACGTCATGCTCGCCGGCTTGTCGAATCGTGGACCAGACCGTGGTCGGGAACATTTTGACAAGTATAATCTATTTATGTCCAGGAGCCGGAATAAGACCCTCATTGAACAAACGGTCACACAAGACCTGTTCGGACCTCGCGCCCTGACCGAGGCGGCCGAGGTGGAGGTCCCGGAGAAGTATGAAATCCAGGAATGCCTCGGCCGCGGCGGCTTCGGCGTCGTCTACAAAGCCCTGGACAAATCCCTGGACCGGCCGGTCGCGCTCAAATTCCTGACCGATGCGCGCCCGGCAGACCTCGAACGATTCCGCCGCGAGGCTCGCTTTGCCGCCAGGCTTAACAATCCCGCCATCGTCCAGGTGTACGAATTCGGGGAATGCGACGGCCAACCTTACATCGCGATGCAGTATATTGACGGCCAAAACCTGGCCGAGACGAACCTGGAACCGGACGAAGTCGTTCGTGTCATCCGTACCGCCACGAAGGCACTGCAACACGCGCACGAAGAGGGAATCGTTCATCGTGATTTCAAACCGGCCAACGTCCTCCTCGACCGCGAGGGACGAACCTACCTGACGGATTTCGGCGTTGCTCGTGACCTGCAAGGCGGCACCGCAACCATCAGCCAGCAGGGAACCCTCTTGGGCACACCTGCTCTGATGTCACCGGAGCAGGCACGGGGCGATTTGCAGGCCATTGATGCCCGAGCCGATATCTACGCGATCGGGGCCAGTCTCTATTGGCTGCTTTGTCGACGATACCCCTTCGAACGCACAAATCTGGTCGACGTCTTGCACGCGGTCGTCCATGACGAACCGCCGTTGCCACGTTCGATCAACCCTTCGATTCCCCGTGCCCTCGAAGCGATTCTTTTGAAGTGCATGCAAAAGGAGCGGCGAGGACGATATCAATCCATGGCCGAAGTGACTGCCGACCTTGACGACTATCTTGAAGGAAGAACCGTCAAGACCGAAACTGCCGAATGGTTTCGCAAGCTCGTCGGCGCCAAGCCCCGCGCCCCTTCGACCGATCCCGACTTGTTTCAAACCGTCGGGATCGAGATCGCCCGTGGGATCTCCGCGTGGGATTCCAATCTTTACCGCGTTTCGAAAAACATCACGCGATTTCATCCGCAGCTTGATTCGATCATCGAACGCTTGGATAAAATCATCGAAGTGAATCCTGATGTGGCGTGGGCCTATTTTTATCAAGGCATCGCGCTATTTCGAAGAGGCCGCCTCGATGAGGCGCTGGATGCCATGGAACGCTCGATCGACCGTCTGGCCAACCAGGCCACCGCTCAATTCGAGATGGGGCGTCTCTATCTCGCCCTTTATCTTCGGGAACAGCAGAAGGCGCACAAACATCTCACGCGCCTCGGCGTCGATCGACATCTGGCGGACACGCGGGGCCGTCTGCATCAGGCGGAAGTCTGCTTCAAAGAAACGCAGCGCCTGCGGTCCGACGACCTCATGCAATGGCAGATCGATTATGCACGCGCCGTTTCCCGTCTTGCCGACCGTGATCACTCGGGCTGCGTCGAGATGTGCGATCAGATTCTTGCGCAAGATCCGGACCTTGATGAAGTGTGGAAGCTGCGCGGCGACGCCTTGCGCTTCAGTGGTAAGGAACCGTTCGAAAGTTATGATGAGGCCATTCGCGTCCGACGCAGTCACTACGACGCGTACATGGCAAAGGCCGAGGCTCATCTCGACCACGGTCGATTAGGTGAGGCCCGCGATTGCCTGCGCCAGGCCCTGGAAATACACCCGGACTATATCGATGCCCTCGCCCAAATCGGACGAACCTATTTGCTGGAGGCACGAGAGCGAAAAGACGAGATCGATCCGAAAAAGAT
Organism: Phycisphaerales bacterium; assembly: GCA_022360095.1. Classification (GTDB taxonomy): domain Bacteria; phylum Planctomycetota; class Phycisphaerae; order UBA1845; family UTPLA1; genus JAKSDK01. The sequence continues at coordinate 88,007 of JAKSDK010001037.1, read as the reverse complement.
CCATGAGACGATTGACGAGGGCCTGAATCACCTTTCACACGCGGCGACGGTTCAACCGCGATGTTACGAGGTCATCGTCACACAGGCTGAATTACTTATCGAGAAAAGCCGGCTGCTGTCCGACGAGCCATCCCTTGAAGCCGCCATCGATTGCCTTCACGCCGCAACGGACCTGAACGGCTGTCAGAATCGCGTGAAATACTTGACGGCGGGCGCCCATTTCGATCGTGCCATGCTGCGTCGCGAACGTGGCGCCGATCCCCGTGGAGACCTCGAAAAGGTGCTGGCTTACGAAGACAACGAGCCCTACCTGCACGACGACAATCCCTGGCGAGATTTACTCCAGGCTGCCCGCAAGGAACTGGCCGGGCTTCGATAGTGCGCACGCTAGCGTCCCTTGACAAATGTCCCTGAGAAAGCTGAAGCACTGCGTTGTGTCTAGCAAGGGCTTAGTTAGCGGTGGGAGTAAATAGGTCGTCGATCTCGACTCCGTCTCGCGCCAAAGCATTGTCGGAGGGCTGGCAGTCGTCGTTGTCCGCATTGGCGTCGATGTAGATGTCCGGATCGTAGACGATCAAAACGCGATAGGTCGGAGCGAACTCGTTGCCGGTCTCCCACGTGCGTGTATGGGAAATCGAGGCCGTCGCACCGGCGGCGAGATTCTCGAACGCTTGCTGGGCGACCAGTTCCACACCTTCGTACAACTGGATCGTTTGTTGCCCTTCACCGGAGGAAAAATCTCCGCTGCCTTTATTTTCGACGACGCCGGTGATCCGGACCATGTCGAGTGTGCCGTCGACCCGCCTGAAATCAATACGATCCACGGCGGGGTTCGACAGGCCTTCCGGGCACTCAGAACCGCCGATAGCGATCGTGCCGATGTTCGGACAGTTCATATCCGACATCCCGAAAGTGGACGCAAGCAAAACGAAGAAAAGAACTTTCGACTTCATCTCAATCTCTCCCTGGCGTCACGAGCCCATCCGTCATGGATCTGACTTGTTCGCCCGAAACCTGCACTAGCGAGGGGAGACATTGAATCCTAGGCGCGGACGATCCGTCAAGCAAACCCGCTCGACCAGAACAAACGGTACGACCCGTCCTTACGGACCGGGTCTGCCGTTTTAAGCCGTCCAACCGGGCCGTCGCTTTTCAAGAAACGCCTTCAGGCCCTCCTGCCCCTCCTCAGAGACTCGACGCTCCGCGATCCGCTCGACGGTCAGTTTCTGCTTCCCGTCCCAGTCGAGCGGCTGCACATCGCGGAGCACTCCTTTACAGGCCGTGATCGCCTCCGGACCGTTGGCCGTGATGCTCGCGATGATCCGTTCAATCCAGGCATCCATTTCATCGACACCGTCGACGGACTCGGAAATAAGCCCGATTCGTTTCGCCTCGTCCGCATTGAAGCGCTCCGCGGTCAGGGCGTAGCGGCGCATAGAGCCCGGACCGACTTTCTCCAAAACATAAGGTGAGATCACCGCCGGCAGGATGCCGAGTTTCACCTCGCTCAGACAGAACACCGCGGACTCAATCGCCACGGCGACGTCACACGCCGCCGCCAGACCGACGCCGCCGCCGATCGTTGCCCCGTGAATCCGCGCGATGACCGCCTTGGGACATTCGCGAATCGTCCGCAACATGTTCGCCATGCTCGTGGCGTCCTCAATGTTTTCCTCGACCGAATAATCGACCATCCGCTTCATCCAGTGGATGTCGGCGCCTGCACAGAATGACTTGCCTTCCGCCGCCAATACGACCACCCGAACGCCGGCGTTTTGGCCCAACTCGACAAAGGCCCGCGTCAACTCTTCGATGACCACTTCGTTGAACGCATTGTGCAACTCCGGCCTTGTCAGCGTCACGGTGGCCCTTTGGTTTTCAATGCTCTGCCGTACGAATTCCGCCATTGTGAGAACCTCTTTGTTGTCATCACCGCTGCGATCAACCCAATCTAACGGGATTTGACCGGTCATGATAGCCTTACTATATAATGTCGCCACGGAGCATCACAGCGGACCACATGCCACGCTCTTGGAGGCCGAATCATGCTTAATCTTCGCCAAGCTGTCTCTTTCGTCTGCGCGATCTCAACGACTGCCTGCTGCTGGTCATCACCGGCTTTGGCCAGGCCTGTAGACCTGACGGAAGCGATGCCGGAGGACACGCTCCTCTACATTGGCCGTGCCGGCAGTGATCAAACAGGCAAGCTTGCGAAGACGGGCGCCTACGGGAAACTGATGGCCGACCCGGCTGTCCGCCGCTTCTTTGCGCAACTGGATCATGCAATCGACCAGTTCGCCGGCGATCAGCTCGAAGATGTAAAGACCTATCGTGCCATCAAGGACATTCTGCAAACACTCGCCGAACGCCCCGCCGCCATCGCGATTCTCGACGGCGGCGCCACAGGGCAAGGTCCGTTTGTGGAAGCAGCTCTTGTATCGCATGTGGGTAAGGATGCAAAACGCTTCCTTAAGAACTTCGACGATCTTATGACCCTGACCGAAGCACCGCCACGCGAAGAAACCGTTGTGGGCGGCCTGTCAATGACACAAGTCAGCGCACCGATTCCAGGTGGTCTTTATTACGGTCTGATCAATGATCATTTCCTCATTGCCCTAGGCGACCAGGCCGTCGAGAAAATCGCCGCGTGTGTCCGGCAAGAAGCGACATCGCTGGCCGAGAACAAATCTTTGAAACTCTCTCGCCGGAAAATGAGCGGTGATCCGGAAGCTCGCTCGACCACCGTGTTCGTCAATACCGCGCGCCTATTGAAGAAGACCGAAGCCATCATGCCGATGATGCCCGGTTTCAAACGGGGCGACGATGAAAAAGTCACGTCCATTCTCACAAACCTAGGCATCGACAGCCTGGCGTCCATCTGCTGGGAAAGCCGACTCACCCACGGTGGATGCTACAGCGGGCTGTACCTCCATACACCAAAAGGCGGACGCGGCCTCTTTGGAGGATCAAGCAAACCGCTGACGGACTCCGACTTGGCCATGATTCCGAAGTCGCCGAATTGGGCGATGGCCTACAACCTGGATGTGTCGGCCATTTATCAGGGAGCGCTTGGCCTCTTCAAAGCGGTGGATGCGGAATTGTCACAAACGGTGATGGGCGCCATCGGACAAATCGAGCAGACGCTCGGCTTCCGGCTCGACACGGACTACCTCGATTTGATCGGGGATACGATCATTGTCTATGACGCACCGGAAAACGGCGGCATCTGGTTCACCGGCACCACCAAGATCGTTGAATCTCGTGATCCCAAACAACTCAGGAAGCGTGTCAGACAAATCGTGAAAACGATCGCCAAAATGGTGGATGGAGAGGATGCCGTTCGAATCAGCTCGTTCCAACACCGCAACCATAAAATCGAATTCGTCAACGTCATCGGCTTTCCGATGCCGGTCGCCCCGGCCTGGGCCGAGCACGAGCAATGGGTCATCATCGGTCTCTATCCACAAATCGTGACGACGGCCTTGGATCGTCTGATCGACGGCGACCCGGGGAAAAACTCGATCCTGGCAAACGCTGATTTCGTGAAGGCTCGCAAGACCATGGGGAAACCGGGCCCCGGACTCGCGTATGTGGACACCCGTCGCACGTTCGCCGGCCTCTATCCGTGGCTGTTGGCCATCGGTCAGGTTGGCGCCGCCATGGCACAAGGGGAGGGCATCGAAATCGACGTCACCGCACTGCCTTCTCAACAAACGATCGCGAAATATCTGTTCAATGAGGTCAGGATGACACAGTGCGACGCGAAGGGAAAACTCTATGCGTCGTACGGTCCCATGCCGATGGGGTTGAATCCGCTCATGCTGAGTTATGCAAACACGGCGCCGATGGCGGTCGCGGTTTCGGTCTTGTTGCCGGCCCTTTCCCGTGCGAGGGAAATGTCCAAACGAACGGTCTGCGCCGCCAATCTGCGTGGCCTCGGTCAGGCGTTGTACATCAGCGCCCAGGACCGCAAAGACGGCGCATTCCCTCCCGATCTTGAAACGTTACTCGAAGAAAAGAATGTGTCCCGGGCACAGTTTATCTGTCCAAGCTCGGCGGCTTCACCGGACGACGGGCCCCACGCGTGTTACATTTACATCCCGGGCTCGACGACGAGCAGCCACCCCACCAACATACTGATCTACGAGAAACCTGATAACCACACCGACAACGAGGGCGCAAACGTCCTGTTCCAGGATGGCCACGTTGATTTTGTAACGCCCTACTCACGCGTGGAAGAATTGGTCAGGAAGACGAAAGAGCGTCTTTCGAAAAAATAACGACGGCCTAATCCGCTTCGAAAAGATTGCCCAAGCCGCCGAGGACGGACCCTTCCCCCTTTCCTTTGCCTGCGCTGAAGGTTCCCGCGATGCGGCCGGCCAGGCGCGAAAACGGGAGAGATTGCAGCCACACCGCGCCGGGACCGGTGAGACTGGCCAGGAAAATGCCTTCGCCCCCAAACAGCGACGTCTTGATTCCACCCGCACTCGTGATGTCGTAATCAACCGACGGCTGAAACGCGACGAGACAGCCGGTGTCCACGCGCAGTCGTTCACCCGAAGCGAGTTCTCGTTTGACGATGGTGCCGCCGGCATGAACGAAGCCGATGCCGTCACCACGGATGCGCTGGAGGATAAAACCCTCGCCCCCGAACAAACCGGCGCCGATCCGTTTCTGAAACGCGATGTCGATTTGCACACCGCGAGCCGCGCAAAGAAAAGAGGACTTCTGGCACAGAATCTCGCCCCCCAGTTCGTCCAGATGCATCGGGATGATCTTGCCGGGATACGGCGAAGCAAAGGCGACCTTCTCACGCTGACGACCCAGTGCCCCGAACGTCGTCAGGAACAGCGATTCGCCGGTGATCATTCGCTTGCCCGCGTCAAACAGCTTACCGAGCAGGCCCTGCTGTTTGGACGGGTCGCCGAAGACCGTTTCCAACTGAATGCCTTGGGTCATGTACAACATCGCCCCCGCTTCAGCCACGACGACTTCGTCCGGATCGAGCGTGATCTCCACGAACTGCATGTCGTCGCCGAAAATCTCATAGTCGATCTCATCCGCCATACGTGCCTTCGGCGGCGGCGGCGCCTTCTCACCCCGCAGGCCGCCGATGATCGACGCCACGTGACGGGCCTTGGTCCAGTTCGGCGTCGTAGGACCATAAATGAGCGCGTCGGGGCCACCCACGTCCGGTAGTTGACGAATCAGTTGCTCACGGCTCATCGGCCCGACCGGATTGCCGTCCGTTGCGTAATACCAGCCCATTTCATTGGACATCTGTGATTCTCCAGCCAAAGCTCCGAGTCGCTCGCTCCCATAACCTGACTTCCGGGGACCTCGAAAGCGGTCAAGATGGATTTCAGAAACCGGGCCCGGAATATTTTGTCCCGGCAGCCTAACCGATATATAAAGATACTGCACAAAGCCAGAGCGTCCAGAGGACCCAACGACATGACCGGAACAAAGCCCCCCGTCATCAGACCGCCCCATCGCACAAAGCCATCGTGGAACCCCAGCACGCACGCCGCCGGTCCTCAGACGGATTTCGAATTGGAGGACCACAAGCGCGTTCCCGTGCCCTGGGTTTCAATCGGGCTTCTTCTCGGCGGTATGGCGGCCGGCATCGGCTTCAGCTCCCAAAACGATTATTTACTCGGACAAATTGGTGCAACCATCCTGGGACTCTCCGGCCTGCACGGACTCTGGCGCGGCGGATTGCGAAAACTGATCATGCTCCCGGCGACGTTCGTGGTCCTGTTCCTGGCCATGAACAACCCCGGTTTCGCCGACCCCATCACGCGCGCCGTGTTCGGAAAGCCCAGTCCGTTCACCAACGGGATCGTCTGTGTCGCGGTCGTCGCGTTGGCATTGGTCGTGATCGGTTCCGTTGTGAAGCTCTTTCGAAATCGCTTCATCATGAAACGGCCGTTCCTGCGCGGCGCCGATCGGTTCTTCGGCACGAGCATCGGCGTGGCCGAAGGCGCCCTCACGATGTTGGTGCTCTGCTGGGCCACGGTTCTGCTGGAGCCGCAGGCGCGCGTCATCCGGGACCATCCCAATCGCGTCACCGAATCCATGCAGCATCGCTTCGCCGCCGGGATTATCCAGCTCGCCGAAGAAATTCAGGACGGACCGTTTGAATCGATCGTCCACGAGGCGAACCTGCTCGAACGGTTCCCCGAGGTCCGCGACGCACTCTACAACCTCGGCGAACAGACGCAGCTCGACCTGGAGGCGATTCATCCCGATGCCAGGAGAGAGCCATTGGACGCCAAGGCTCGCAAAGAGCTCATGGACAGAGTCAAAAAATTGGATCCTGATTTATTCGGCACCCCCATGGACAAGGTGGAAAAAGGCCACAAGGACCGTGACCGGGCCTACCGACGAATGCCCATGCCCCGCCGCAACGACCACTAGCCTTTCATTCAACGACCACTTTCAAGAAACCCAAGCCGAATAAATCAGAGCTGCGCCCGTGAGGAAGTGGTGGGCATCCGGCGCGGAGGCCGTTCACAAGCAAGAAGGTGCGCGCGACGCGAAGAACGATGCGATGTGGGAAAAAGCCCCGGGCCGCCCCGCCCGGGGTGGTTGGCGGAATTGTGTGCGCTGATCGGATGGACGAACAAGAAAAACGCTGCGATCAAACCCCGGGCAGGGCGGCCCGGGGCTTTAAAGTGCGTGATCTTGGGTCGCGATTCGTGCTTCGTTCGCTGATCGCTCTATCGATTCAGAAAACCTGCCAGAAGTTTCGTGCCCTCGGTGGTCAGGAAGCTCTCCGGATGAAACTGCACACCTTCCAGCGGGGCCGTGCGGTGGCGGATGCCCATGCATTCGTCATGGTCCGTCCAGGCCGACACTTCAAAATCGGCCGCCAGCGTGTCGCGATGAATGATCAGCGAATGATATCGTGTCGCCGTGAACGGATTGGATAGACCGGTGTAGATCGTTCGGCCGTCGTGATGGATCGCGCTGGTCTTGCCGTGCATGATGCGGTCCGCCCCGGCGACCGTCGCGCCGAAAGCGTCGCCGATGCACTGGTGGCCCAGGCAGACGCCGAGCACCGGAATTCGAGAATGGAAATGTTTGATGGCCTCGTTGCTGATCCCGCCTTCACGGGGCGTACAGGGGCCGGGGGAGATAATCAGATGGGTCGGTCGGGACTCCTCGATCTGGTCGATCGTTACTTCATCGTTTCGATAAACGGCGATCTCGTGGCGCAGGCCAGCCTGTTCGAGCCCGATCTCCCCCAGGCGTTGAACCAGGTTGTAGGTGAACGAGTCGTAGTTATCGATAATGACGATCACGTTGCGTGGGCCTGTTTGATTTTGAGTTTAAGGAGGAAAGAATCCGTCGCGAACCGAACAGTCGCGATGGGCATTTCTATCGTGCCCCGGAAGCGGCGGGAGATTCCAGGTATAGGATTCGACCGCAAACGTTACACAAGACCGCCTCGTCGCGCGACAGAATCGAGTTGACCTGCTCGATGGTGATCGACATGTTGCAACCGTCACAGGCATATTCCTGACGCTTGGGGTGCGTGCGAATGACGGCCGCCATCGCCTCGCCTTCGTTTTTGCCCGCCACGCGATTGAACATCAGGAGCGCATCCTGCGGAACTTCGGCGGCGGCCTGCTCCCGTTCCGACCGGAGACGATTAAGGCGATCGCTCGCCTCTTCCTCGGCAGCGGTCACTCCCGCCTCAAGCTCCTTGAGCTTGGCCACTTCTTTGTCGCGCTCGTCCTCGATCACGCCGCACTGCTTCTTCTTCTCATCGATTTGCGACAACAGGCCGAGACCGCGCTCTTCGAGTTTGCTTTTGTCGGCCTTTTTCGTATTCAGCTGGGTGAGAACGGCGTGGTACTCGCGATTGGACTTTGATGTGTTCAACGCAACGCGCAGCTTGGCGATCTCCTCTTCGACCGCCCTGACGTCGACATCGAGGCTGTCCGCTTCAATTTGATCGGCGCGTTGCTGCTCCTGTTGTCCTCGAACCCTCTCCTCCAATTCTGAAATCCGCTGCTTCTGTCTCGTGCAACCGCGAACCTTCCGGTCGATCCGCTGCTGAATCTCTGCAATTTGCAACTCGATCTCTTGGAGGCGGTGCAGAGCCTCAAGTGTCGCTCCCATATGCGAGGCTTCCCTTTCGATTCGCTTGGATGTCAGGAACTAGGTTTCACAACCTCCATTATGCGCGGAAGACCCAAAACGTTCAATGGCGTTCATCCGCCGATGGTCTTCCACGGCGCATCGCCCGGCAGCTTTTTATCAATTTCATCTCCGAAGCCCCGTGCTAAATCATCGCCTCAACCGTCACGCTGTCCGAGGGAACGGTCGCCAAGGCCGATTTCGTCGCCGCAGCGCCGATCGGTTGTGCCGCCGGAGCAATCGAATTGCGAATCTGCAACGTGCCGGGAATCACAATCTCGACCGGCCTTTGCCCGGAACGGGTGTCGGCCATCAGACGCGTGCCCCAGGACGCGATTCGATCGATGTCCACGTCGTAAGAGGTGATTTCGGAGTCTCGTGCCATGGTGTCACCGGCATCCAGAACGGCGATCACCGCGATTTCACCCTGATGCCATCGTTGCACAAGGGTTTCACTGGCACGAAAGGCCTTGAGTGATTCAGAACCAATGCAGACAACCGCTGCCACCGGTCCGACCCGACTGCGAACCGGCGAAGTAATCGCCTCCGATAACAACGATTCGAGTTTGGCCGTAAAGGGCTGTCCGCCTTCCGTGTCGAGCATGACCTCTCCGAATCGCCCTTGATAGCGTGTCACCGCTGTTCGAGAACCGCTGAGGACCGCTTGCACTTCGCGCCCGCCACGGTAATAGGCGGCGATCACCGTTTCGCATCCCAATCGGTACGCGTGCTCGCTCAGGCGAAAACCGGCGTCGACATAATCGGGAACCACGGAATTCAACTTAGGACTGTCGGCGCACGCCCCCAACACGACCACAGGCACATGGCGACGATGGGCCTCCAACACAAGCTCCTCACTCAAATGACCCGACCCGCGACTCAGGGGACCGTTTGGAACGAAAAACAAGCCGTCGGTGGATCGACGTGAGGTCGGTTTCCAGTCATTCAGATGAATGGCGGAGGCTTTGGATGACGGAACGGACACTTCTAGAAGCTCACGACCTTGAGCGGTTTCCGATTTCCGCAACTTGGCAATCAAGGCCTCCTGATGGGGCTCCTCCCGCGCGGTGAAATGCAGGCAGTAAAACTCTCTTTGCTGTTCCGCGGCCGCGTCTTCATCCGTCGCCACGAAGGTGCCGCGGCCAATGTGCCGAACCAGCAACCCTTCGCTGCTTAAATCACACAGCGCCTTGTTGACGGTCTTGGCGTTGGCATTGTACCGACGCCCCAATTCGCGTTCGCCGGGAAGCCGTCCTTGAAATTCACCGTTGAGAATGGCCGCGCGAATCTGCTCGCGAAGGCGCTGGAACTTATAGCTGAGACGCGAAGAACGACCGTTGGTGCCACCCGTTGTACACATATCCGTATCCGACATCGTATGAATCTCCTGACAAGCGAGGAATCGGGCCAATCATTGACCGTGATGACAGTTGACGATGACCCAAGGTTAGGTGCATCAAAATGACCACTTAGACGATCAGCCAAGTTTTCACAACGAATTCCGGAAGGAAATGGTGCCCAACTCTCCCACGAGATGGGCGACAGAGGGGAGAACTCGAAGCTAGCGGGTAAGGGCTTCGAACGCTCCAACCGGGTTCATACGAATTGTTACCCAAAATTGGGGTCCGTCAACCTTTTTTTCGTCAAATCAGCAAAAAAAATGGGGCGAGCCTGAAATCAGCCAGGTTGAACACCCAAACCGGGCTGCTGACCGATGCACAAACGCCCTTTCTGCCCACCCAACCCCTGAAAAGGATCTTCAGCCAGCAGCAGATGGCCGTCCAGATCCAGCCAGTCGACCAACGGAGCAAGCTGAGCCGCCGCGGCAATGCCCAAAGAACTCTCGATCATGCAGCCGAGCATGATTTTAAATCCGAAACCCCGTGCGAGATGTATCATCCTGATCGCCTCACGGATCCCACCGCATTTGGCCAGTTTGATATTAACCCCGTCAACACAGCCGGCCAGCGCGACGACATCCGCCGGCCTGACACAACTCTCGTCGGCGACGATCGGACAAAAACCGGCCTCCTTCAGCGCCCTAAGGCCGTCCCGGTCACCGGCGGGAATGGGTTGCTCCATAAACTCGATGTCAAACTCCATCAAACGCGGGATGCGTTCCAACGCCTCAGCCACCGACCATGCCGCATTGGCATCGACGCGAATGGTCTTATTCGGCGCGATTTTGCGAATCATCGCCAACGTCGCTTCGTCGGCCGGCGTTCCCACCTTGACTTTCAAGATCGGAAAATCGGCAGCCTGATCGACCTTTTCGGCAATCTTGTCCGGCTCATCGATCCCAATCGTGTACGATGTCAACGGGATCTCCCTCGGATCGAATCCCAACCATTTTGAAACGGGAAGATCGAATCGCTTGCCGATCCAATCGTGAAGCGCAGCATCCACGGCCGCGACGGTGGCGCGTTGATCGTCAAATCGTTCGAGAAGAACGCCGACGATCTTTTCGACGGCCAACGGATCTCCGTCCAACATCGGGGCGACCTTGCCCAACGTCGCTTCGGCGGACGCCAAAGATTGACCATAGGTGTCCATCGGAGCCGCTTCACCCCAACCGACCACGCCGTCATGAACAAGCCGAACCCACAGCGTTTGTTTGTCGGTACGTGTCGCTTTCGCCGTGCGAAAAACCGACGCCTGCTTCAGCGATAGATGATCCCAGGTTAGTTTCATCCCCTGATTTCAGACGAACGGCCGAATTGCGGCAAGCCCGGTCGCTGGTGCTTTTTTACGCGATTGGAAAGAAGAAAAGCAGAGTGGGCCGGTAAGCCGAATTCTGTCCACTTGGCGCGTCTCCGTGCCAAGGGGGCGACCATTTCTCTGGGCCGATCGGTTGCCCGTCGGCTCATGCACCCTACCCGCAGCGTCAGGAACCGACAAATCGGTTCCGGCGAGACGGGCCGCCTCGCGGCGCAAATGCGCACTCGCTGCCTACGCGGGCTTGCTGGCGGTGGGGTTTACCCTGCCACGCCTGTCACCAGACGCGCGGTGCGCTCTTACCGCACCTGTTCACCCTTACCAATCTAGAAACTAGAAACTGAAACCAGAAATAGAAGACCAGCCAGAGACCGTTGCCGGATTTCCGGCTTACGGTCTCTAGTTTCTAGAATTGGCGGTTTGTTTTCTGTGGCACTTTCCCTGCATCACTGCCGGTGGCCGTTAGCCACCACCGTGCCCTGTCCAGTTCGGACTTTCCTCCCGGGGAGGCTGAACCAGCCCCGAGCGGCCGCCTGGCCCACTCTGCTTATTCAATTATTGTACGCCTGCGTAAACGATTTGTAACGAGTCCGACGGCCCGATCATGGTTTTCGAGTGACCAAAGCCGCAATCCGCCTCATGAGCCAACGACCGATAGCCAAACCGGCATTGCCGGTGGAGGATACGGGGCTAATATTGATGGGCGAATTCCAATCCAGGGTGGAACCAATCGATGAAACTGGAGTCTCAACGACATTATGACTGATACGATGCAGCAAGAACGCGTGCCGACCCCTCACTTCGTGGGAGGCTTTCTCCTGTTGGTGTTTGCGGTAGCCATGACCTTGATCCTCGTGATGGATCACTTCGGTGGTCTGAGCCTGCCGGGCTGCGGAGAAACCGGCGGCTGCGCAGACGTGGCGAGAAGCTGGTGGGGCAAAGTGCCGGGAACGACATGGCCCGTTTCTTTCGTCGGATTGGCCTATTTCTCGGGACTGTTTATCGCCTGGCTCACCTGCCGCAACGGCATTCCCGCGGCGTTCCGCTATCTGGTTCGCCTCGGAGCACTGTTTTCCGTGATGTTCTGCGTTGTGATGCTGGTGAAACAAACCTTGTGTCTGTATTGTCTCGGCACCCATATCGCAAATCTGGGCTTCTTGATCGTCGTGGAGACGATTCGCCGCAAACCCTCGTCCAGCCTGCGACCTCTTATCGCAACGGCCGCCCTGTTCGTGATTTCGTCAGGCATCCTGCTGGTCTTCGAACGAAGAGAAAGTCAGCAGGCCCTCGCCAAGCTGGATAAGGAAATAGACCAATCGACCGAGGAAATCATTCAAGCGATCGAAAAAAACTCAGAGACGAAACAGACAAAAGACGCGACCAAGCCCGATCCCAACAAGACAACGATTCCAGAGCCTCCTCCCTCCAAAGATACGATGGTCAAAGAGGCAACACCGCCGACGGAGGTTGCCCGAAATCCGTCCGATGCGAGCACGCAAGACGACTCGAGCGGCTTCACCGGCCGATTTCGAATGGGACCCGAAAAGGCCGCCATCCGCATCGTCATGCTGACCGACTACCAATGCCCGGACTGCCGCGCCGTTGAAATGAAAGCGCGTGAGCTTCTGGAAACGCGTGATGACGTGTCGCTCTCGATCAAACACTTTCCAATGGACAAGGCATGCAACGTGCAATTGAGTCGATCACTCCACGGAAATGCCTGCTGGGCCGCCAGGGCGGCTGAAACGGCCGGTATTCTTCGGGGCGACGAAGGCTTTTTCGAAATGCACCACTGGCTCTTCGATAACAAAGGTGAATTCACCGACAAGACCTTTCCCGGTTCACTTCGGCAGATGGGATATGATTCGAACGAATTCATCCGGACAATGATGTCACCGCTGACGCTGGAGTTGGTTCAGGCCGACATTGAGGAGGGTCGCTCGCTGGGGCTTCGCTTCACGCCGATGATCTTCGTGAACGGTGTGCAGCTTCGAGGCATTTTCGAAGCCAACGCTCACAGGCTGATTCAGACCGTCAACAAAATCGCCGCCAAAAATCCGCCGCCCATGACCTCCGCCGCGGATCGGCCGCCGAATGAAGTCGAAAAATACATCGGCGACTGGAAGGCCTCTTATGTCCGGCGGCTGCCTCCCGATTCCAAGCCCTGGGCCCGAGGGCCGGCGAACGCCAAAATGAAGATCGTCGTCTGGGGCGACTTCCAGGAAAAGTGGACGGTCAAGGCGGATCGAGCGATCGTCCAATGGATGGAAGACAAGCCCGACGTGCAATACTCTTTTCGACATTTCCCTTTCCAGCAGGAATGCAACGCCGTCCTGAAGATTCCGACCATTCATCCGAAAGCTTGCATGGCATCACAGGCGGCGGAAGCCGCAGGGTTGCTCGGCGGGCTTGAGGGATACTGGAAAATGCACAACTGGCTGATGGACCATCAGAAAGACTTGAGTGAAGAATCTCTTCGGCAAGCGGCCGTTGACTTCAGCTTCGATGCGGATGATCTCTTTGCCAAAATGTCGGGCCCGGACGTCGCCGGCGCCATCGAGGAAGATTGCCGCGCAGCCAAGCGATCTCGCGAAACCAAGAACACCCTTCTTTGGCGTGGCGGGATTCCGACCATCTTCATCAACGGAAAAAACGTCCCCTGGTGGCGCAACAATAACGAGGTCCTCCTGGACAAGATTCTGGAGGAAGCCTACTCCGGCTGAGCCGTCACGCTCAAATTGATGGCTTACGCGGTCGCAGGGGCAAGTTCGCCCGGGGAATCCGCTTCCAGGACCTGCTCGTGCGTGGCCTTGTCTTCACCGAAGCGAACCAATCGGGCGGAATTGAAGACGACGACGAGACTGGACACAAAATGCAGGATCGCGGCTGCCGTCGGCGGGACAATGTCAAACGCGCCCAAACTCATCACGATCACGACGAAAAGAACACCAAAGATCAGATTTTGCACCACGACCTTGCGCGTGGCTCTGCTCAGCCGAATCAGGTAAGGGATGCGCGTCAAGTCGTTATTGAGCAATGCGATGGACGCAGACTTGATGGCGACATCGCTGCCCGCGACACCCATGGCCAAACCGAGATCGCCGGCAGCCAACGCCGGCGCGTCGTTGACGCCATCGCCGACGACCATAACACGGTGCCCTTCTGATCGCATTTGTTCAACCAGGTCGAGCTTTTCCTGAGGAAGGCAGTCAGCCTTGTATTCGGAGCAAGCCATCTCAGCGGCGACGCGCTTGGCCACAGCCTGGCGATCGCCCGTCAAAATGGCCAATCGACGGATGCCGATCTTCCGCAGTTCTTCGACTGCTTCACGGGCAGCAGGCCTGGTTCGGTCCTCAAGCCCGACGACCCCCAAGACACGGTCCCCCAACGCCACATAGAGTTGGCTCATGCCCTCGGCCTGCTCCGCGGCGATTTTCACCAGGGACGTGTCGATGCCCTGTTCACGAAGGAAAGATTCTCGTCCGATCAGAACCCGGCCGGAGGACGGCCCGCCGCTTAGAGTGGCCATGACGCCCTTGCCGGGGATCTCCTCAAACTTCTCTGGTTTTTCAAGGGTGACCTTCGCTTCTCGCGTGACGTCGAGCAGCGCTCTCGCCGCAGGATGATTGCTGAGTTGTTCGGCTGAAGCAGCGATGCGAAGAAGTTCGGCCCCGTCGACCCCCTCGGCGGGAATCAGCCGGGTGACGGAAAGCTCGCCCGTGGTCAAAGTGCCGGTCTTGTCGAAAATGACTCCGGTCAATCGCCCGGCACTCTCAAGATGGGACACGTCCTTGATCAGAATACCCAGCCGGGCCGCGCAGCTCAGCCCGGCCACCATGGCCGTCGGCGTGGCCATGATCAATGCGCACGGACAACTGGCGACAAGCATCGTGATCGCGCGCCGAATTCCGTTGTCGTCGAGCGTGAAAAACAACACCAGCGCCGCCAACATCAAGACTACGGGTGTATACCAGACGACATAACGGTCGATCAAACGCATGATCGGAATGCGAGTGCGCTCGGCCTGAAGAATAAGATTCTGAACCTGCCCCAGCGTGGTTTCCTCGCCGACCCTCGTCACCTCAACTTCAAGCGCGCCGGTCAGATTACTCGTGCCGCTGAAAACGGAGTCTCCCGGCCGCTTATCCACGGGCAAAGATTCGCCTGTGATGTTGGCCTGGTTGACCGTGGATTCACCGTGAGTCACCCGACCATCGGCCGGAATGTTGTCACCGGGACGAATGCGAACGACCTGCCCTTTGGCGAGGGCGCCGACATCGACTTCCTTCTCACCCTCGTCCGTAACAAGCCGGGCCGTCTTGGGAGTGAGCTTGACCAGTTCTTCAATGCTGGCCCGCGCCCCAATGGCCGTCCGCGTCTCGACCAATTCGGACAACAAGAGAAAGAAACCGATCACACCGGCCGCGCGATAATCGTGCGTGGCCACGGCAGCCACGATGGCCAGCGCGACCAGCTCATCCATATGCATGTGCCCGGCAATGAGGTTGCGCAAAGCGTGCCAGATGATCCGTACGGCGAGCAACAATGCGCCGATGGCCGCGGCCATATCCATGTGGAATTGATAGAGGTATTCACGCGATTCGACGCGCCATCCCAGGAACCAGCCGAAGAATTGAGTGAAGACTCGACGAATCCAGTCACCCAATCCCAGGAACATGATGTCTTCATAGCTCTGGACAAGATAGCTGGTCACCACGAGGAGCCCGCCGAGGAGTGTCACGAAGAGCCAGAAACTTGCCGACTTGGCGGCGGCGGCGGCTTCGCTGTGTGCATGTTCGTGGAAGTGACTGCTGCTGCCATGCCCATGCTGATGTGCGTGGTGTTCCGTTTCCGCGTCTTTTATGCCGAGGACTGAATGCGCCATAACACTAACTACTCAAAAACTGGAAATTTGAAACTGGGAACCGTTATTCCGTTACCTATTACTTACTTCAGAACCGTTCGGTTCATTTCATGCTACCCCACTTCCCGAGTCTCGAATAGCGCCATCGCCAACAGCAACATGGCGATCACGTATCCAAGCGCGTAGCCTCCCGTTGTCGCGAGATAGTCGATCGGGATCGAACGGTGTTCATTGAGCGCGTCGACCATCCAAAAACATTGGATGTTAGGAATGACCCGATACAAAAAAGAGGCCCAGGTATGACCGTTATCGGCAATGGGTTTGATCACCTGATCGGAGATCAGACCGGCGCAAATCACGAGAAAACTAATGACGAAGGTGGAAAGCAACCCCAATCGCGTGGAGGCGGCAACAGCGAAACTCGCGAGAAGAGCGACGGCGCCCAGGATAAGCAAGGCCGCTTTCGTGACCTCAAAGCCCTCCTGCTTTCGGGTCGCATCCACCAGATATTTGATGTCTCTTCGCCATTGCACATCGTCGACGAGACCAAGAAGGTACTCGCGATCAGCATCAGTTATCGGTCCTTTCCACATCGAACGAACCAACTTTCCCGAATGCCCTTCGATCTGGTCATTTCCCTTGTCCGGCTGAAATTCGATGATTCCCTTGAAAACCGTCTCGTCGACCACTTCGCGCGGCAGGGCATTGATCGTCTGCGTCGTTTTGTAGGCATGCACATTGAAATCACGATCGATCGCAAGGAGGATGAGGGTGCTGAGGGTCATCGCCGGAACGGCCAGCGTAATCAAAGTCGGGAGAAACCGCCGCTCGAAAACGTAATTCATCACAGTGGCGACAATAACCATCAGTAACATTACGCCAGGACCGAAAATCAAGACCGTCACGTCGGAGGTTTCGGCCGAAGACTGCAACACACCGTGCCGCATCGTCATGAAAAAGATGATTCCGGCCAGATAATGGGCCGTGATCAGCGCCCCCATAACGCCGAGATATTTGCCCAGAACGAAGCTGGTTCGGCGAATTGGCTTCGCCGCGACGGTCAGGGCGGTTTTGTCCTCTATTTCCGCATCCAAAACGCTGGATGCAACGAAACAAGCAAGGAACAAACCTTGGATGAGGAGCGTAGAAAGTCCGATGTCGCGTAGCATTTTGTTGTCGTCGTCCAGCGTCCAACCGGTCAGGAACGGCGACAACGCCAAGCCGCCAAGCGTCACAAACACAATAATACCGTAGGCAGGCTGCCTCACGGCCTGCAGGTATGTACTGCTCGCAATGGCGAATAACTGCTTCATCCTGGCGGTTGAGCCTCGTGGCGTCGGTTAACGCATTGTAGCATCGGCCGCGGCTTCATGAACGAACCGGAATCGAGCCGCGTCCTGCAATTAGCTATTAGGCGTTTTTCGTTGAGCTGCGCTACGTCAGTGATCTCGAGAATGTACAGGGTTTCGCGTAAGTCCCGGTTTCCAAAATCGCCTTACCACCGGCCGGGTTGTCGATTTCAGACGCACCGTCTGATCAGCACCGGTAGATGTTAAGGCGACGAGTCAACCGGTCAAGGCGACGAGCCGGAGTCGCAGAAGCTTCCGGAAAGTGCCTGAGCTTGTCGATGAGTGACAAGCTCCTACAATACGCCTCGCTCCGGCGACATCGCTCAGGTACGGCCCGGCTCGATCGGGCTGATAACAGGACTTGATGATCGGCAGATTTCCATGACTAGAACAGACCGACGAGGTGAAAGGGTCGCGCTGCTTGGCTTGATCGTGAGCATGGCGGGCGCATTGCTCCTGGCGCTATTGAGCATATGGAGTCAACACAGCAGCACATCGCTCTGGGGTGCATCCTTTTTGATGCTGGGTGTCGTAGGCATTTGGGTGCTGTGCTATCTCCAGTTGCACCATCAACGGCTCGTTGCCGAAGAGCGCCAGGAGGTCGCAGAACTCGAACGGCATCGCCGTGAAAAACTCGCCGGCGCCCAAACGATCTTCGACGAAGAGGAACTAAATCCAATGGAGTCGCTCGCCATGGGGCGGCGCCTTCGATGGGTCGAACGCTATCTCATTCGGATCATCGCACACCTCGTCGCGGACTATCACTTCATCGCAGGTTTGTTGCTGCTGCCCTGGAGCTGGCAGTTCCCGCCCCTTCGTGAAGCGGACACCTACGTCGAAGTCTTAAATGCGCCGATCATCCTTTTCTTCACGGGCGGTATTGCGTTCGTGACGTTCATGCTCTCCCGTTACATCCTGGGACTGAGTCGACTTCCCGCATACAGCGCCCTTCGCGCAGGAGGCAATTTCCTCTTCGGCTCCAGCGCCGTCTGCTTGATGATCTCCATCAGCCTATTGTGTGAGATCAGCGGCCTGACTCAAGTGGAAGAATGGCTGGGCAGCGCGATCGCGCTGTTGCTGATTTTCCTCTCCTTGGAAACACACACTAATTTCGTCCTCGATTTCTACCGACCTCGCATTCAAGGACAATATCAACGCCCGTTTTATGACAGCCGTTTTTGGGGAATCTTCAGTGAGCCGGCCGGCATCCTGCGAAACCTGGCCAACACGATCGATTACCAATTCGGCTTCAAAGTGAGCGAAACATGGTTCTACAAACTGATGGGCAGAGTGATTCTCCCTCTGCTGCTCGTGCAGATCGCCGTCATCTTCGCACTTACCTGCTTCGTGGTTGTGCCGCCGGGGCATCAGGCTGTCATTGAGCATTATGGTCAGCCGCTGCCGGAAACCGCCAAGCCGGGCATTCATGTGACCCAACCTTGGCCGATCGATCGAGCGACGATCATTCCGGTGGAGCAGATCCAACGCATGGTCTTGGGATTCGCCAAGGAAGGAGAGGACGAACACGATTCTTCCGACCAGACCATGGAAGAAAAACCGCCGATTCTGTGGACCAAAAAGCACTACAAAAAAGAGTATAAGCTGCTCGTCGCGGACAGTTCGGCGGTTCGGTCCACATCGCGATCAAACTCCGACCCCGGACTCGAATCAGGCAAGGAGCTGCCGGTCAACCTGTTGAGCATCACGATGCCCGTGCAATGGCGAGTCCGGCACGAGAATGACAAGGATGTCATCCAGTATTACTCGCAATCGAGTGACGTGGCGGCGATCATTGAGTCACTCGCCTATCGCGAACTGACGCGCTACGCCGCGTCGGCGGACATCATGACCTTCCTCGGCGGCAAGGGCATCAAGGCGGCCGAGGAACTGCACCAATCACTTCAAAGAGCCTGCGACGGCTCCGGCTATAACGGTGAGGGGCTCGGCGTTGAGATCGTTTACCTGGGCATCGGCGGGGTTCATCCACCGCCCGATGAGGACGTGGCACAGGCCTACCAGGACGTCGTCAGCGCAATCGAGCAGAAAGACGCCAACATCAAGGAGGCCGAAGGAAACGCGGCGAAGGTTCGTGTTGAAAGCGGCGGGATTCGTTGGCGAGAGCTCTACGATGCCATCGTGGCCGAAGAGAAAGCGGCGGAATCGAGCGACGCCGAGCTCGCCCAAAAAACAGCGACGGTCGAACGTCTTCTTCGCACCGTGGCAGGCGGTGAGGCCAGGCGGATCACGACGGAAGCCGAGCAGGCCGTCTATGCCAGCCTTTTCGGCCGACGGTCTGAAGCCGAAAGTTATCAAATGCAATTGGCCGCTTACAAGATGGCGCCACGTACGTATCGATTACGGGCTTATCTTCGAACAATGGAGAAGGCGTTACAGGATGTCCGCAAGTATGTCATCGTATTGGATCATCCTGAAAAGGTGTTGATCGAGGCTGATCTCAAACCACCTCAGGCGCTCGACATCTTAGGGGCCGAGCTGATGGCGACGGAAGAAAAGTCCACACAATAGTGACGATTGAGGATCATTGAAATGTCGAAAAAACTTCCCATTTTCGTGGCGATGCTGCTGATCGTGATCATCGGCTTCATGATGTGCGCGTTTCAGGTGCGCTTCACGGAAACAGCCGTCGTCACGAGATTCGACGAAATTCGGGACGTCATCCAGCCGAACGAAGCCGGTCTGCATTTCAAATGGCCTTGGCCGATCGATCGCGTGTATCGTTACGATACTCGTCTCAGGTCGTTTGAAACAGAGTTTCGCCAGGCGGCCACGAAAGACCAGAAGACCGTTATCCTCACCGCCTATGCCACCTGGCGAATCACGGACGGTCAGAAGTTTCTCAAGACGGTGGGCCGGGAGGGGACCGCTGCGCCGAAGATTCGAGATCTCCTCGAAAATCAGGTGCAACTCGTGCTGCGAACTCACACCCTGGAGGAACTTGTCAATATCGACGAGAAGAAGCTCAAGCTGGACGAAATTGAAAAGATGATCCTGGCCGGCGTCGCCGACAGGTCCGACGCAAAAAGCGAGGGCTCGGCCCAAGAGGGAATTCAGGCGCCCGCGCGCGACCGCTACGGTATCGAGATCGTCAGTGTGGGAATCAAACGTTTGGGACTTCCCGAATCGGTCACTAAAGCCGTTTTTACCCGGATGAAAGAGGACCGGCAGAAAGTAAGCAAGGAGCTTGAATCCGAAGGTGAGGCGGAGGCGACCATGATTCGCGCCGAGGCCGAGGAGGAATCCAAGAAGATCATTGCCCGAGCTGAGGCCTATGCCAAGACGATCTTGGGCCGTGCCGAAGCGGAGGCCGCGAAATACAATGAGATTTTCGCCAAGGATCGCGAACTGAGTGTTTTTCTCAAGAAGCAGGAAGTCGTGGAAAAGATTCTCGCGTCGGGCCAGACCACGCTCGTACTGGATTCGGACAAGATTTCCCCATTTGACATTCTCAACCCTGACGATGAACCGATCGACAAGGGTGCGGACGATCAGGAAGGGAAAAAGTAATCCATCATGACTGTCGATCCCCAACATTCCGTTTCGCAACAAACCGGCGGCCCGCCCGGCGAGGAATTCGATCCGGCGAGTCAATCCCTGGCGGATGCACTCCGGAGAAGCTTCCGGGTCTTAAAGGTGCTGATGCTGGTTCTGATCGTTCTCTATTTCCTAAGCGGTTGGTTCAGCGTCAAACCGAACGAGCGCGGCATTGTTGTTCGCTTCGGCAAGATCGTAACAGATGCGGGACGACCTAAGGTTTACGAGGAAGGTTGGTGGTGGTCCTGGCCTTTTCCCATCGATCGGTGGGAAACGATTTCGACGAAAGAGCGTGAGCTGGACCTTGCCTTCATGCTGAAATTGACGGACAAGGAAAAGGCCACCGGGGAGATTTCGAAGAAGTTTAATCCGCTCTCTCCCGAGCGCGACGATTACGTCGTGACCGGCGATGTGAACATCCTCCACGTTAACCTAAAGGTAAAGTACCAGATCACGGACGTGACCGACTACGTGACCCATCTCTATCCGATGCCCGATCCGAGAGCCACGGTGAATTCGGTCGATTACCGCCGTCATCCGGAGTACACCGTCCTGCGCAATCTTGCCCGAGATGCCGTCATTGAAACGGCGGCGAGCCAGGCCGCACTCGATATTCGCGGCAGCCGGCAGGATGCGTTTCTCTATCAAGTGGCGAGCACTCTCAATCGAAAGCTGGATGCTCTGGCGGACCGGGGCATGCCGCTTGGAATTCACGTTGATGAAAACAACGGCGTCATCGCGCCCAAGAGCCGAAACGGCACGCTGGAAGCCATCATGCCGCCCAGGCAGGTGCAGGATGTTTTTGATAACGTCTTTGCCGCCCAGACGAACAAATCGGTCAACATCACGAAAGCTCGGTCCGAACAACAGGCATTGCTGGTCTATACCGCAGGGCCTGACTACCCGCTGATCGTCGATGCCGTCGATCAGGAATTTGATCTTCTCATGAAGATTTCCGCGTTGGAGGCCGTCCACGGCCGCGGCTCGGACAATCCGGAATTGCAAGGCCTGCGCAGCAAGTTGAAGCGGCAACGCGACGTCACGGAATCGCTTCTCGCCGACGCGGCAGGTCTCGTCCGATCGATCATCAAGGATGCGGAAGTCAAACGAAACCAGATCATCAAGGATGCGACGGGCGATTACAATCGCTTCAAGGCCGTGCTTCCCGAATACCGTCGTGATCCGGACATTTTCCTGTCACGGCTCAAAGACGAAACCTATGCCCGAAGCCTTGCCAACGACAAAGTCTCAAAACTCTATGTTCCGTCAGAGCTCAAGCAGTATCGCCTCAAGATTCCACCTGATCGCAAAACAGGCCTGGAAGAAGAGAAGGAAAAGCAGAAAAGGCCGGGATCATTGACGGACGCGCCGATCAAGGCCCTTTAGGTTAAGGTCTCTTTGATCCGAAAGGCCGATGGCATGCGATCGGCCACTCCAGCTCTCACAAGGAGAGGGCTTTTTCATCCAGCTCGTCGCCGATCGAGCTGGGAGTTGAATCTGGACTGTGGAAAAGTATCGAACAAGATCCTATGAATGTCGTCGAATGCATCAAACTGACCAAGAACTTTCAAGATTTCTGGGGACGGGACAAGGTACGCGCTGTCGATAATCTGGATCTGGTGATCAGGCCCGGCGAAATTTTTGGGCTCCTCGGCCCGAACGGCTCAGGCAAGTCAACGACGATCAAGTTGTTGTTGGGTCTGCTGTATCCCAGCTCGGGCGCAGCAAGAGTTTTCGGAAAGCCTCCGACGGACACGGCGATGAAGTCGCAGATCGGCTTCATGCCCGAGGAGTCTTATCTCTATCGCTATTTGAACGCCTACGAAACCCTGGATTATTACGCCCGATTGTTCAAACTGGATCATTATGAGCGCCGTCGGAGGACCGATCAGCTCATCGAAATGGTCGGCCTGAAGCGTGCCGGCAAACGGCCGGTCGGAACCTATTCCAAAGGCATGGCCCGACGCATCGGACTGGCTCAGGCGCTGATCAACGATCCTGATCTGCTGATCCTGGATGAGCCAACGACGGGACTGGACCCTGTCGGCACGCGCCAGATCAAAGATGTCATCAAGACTTTGGGGCAGCGAGGCAAGACCGTGATCCTGTGCAGCCATCTGTTGGCGGACGTGGAAGACGTCTGTGATCGCGTGGCGATCATGTACGGCGGTCGACGATTGGCCCTGGGCGCCGTCAATGAAATCCTGGAACGGCGCGACGCGACCCAGATGACGACCCGCCAACTTGATGAAAAAACCATCCAAAAGATTCGCGATGTTGTGGCGAAGGCCGGTCTGGGTGATCTGACCGTTCAGCATCCGTCAGATCGTCTCGAAGACCTGTTCCTGCGAATCGTAGGGAAGGCCCAACGCGAAAACCTCGAAACCAGTGGAGCCGAGTCGACCTCCGGCGTGTCGGAGTTCCTGTCGGCTCATGCCGAATCGGGGGCTTCGCTTGTGGGATCTTTGGTGGATGCCGGCAAGACCGAACCGCTACCGGCTGCCGCAGAACAAGACCATGTCGAACCAAGCGAGATGACGACCGAATCGAAAACAGAAGTGCTGGACCGGCTTATCGCCGAAGAGCCAAAAGAAGCGGCGGCGGAGACGCCGGTCAATTCGCCGGTCGCTATGCCAAAGCCGGACGAAGAAGTGCTTCAAAAACTGCTCCAACCGGAACGCCTTGGTGAACCTGATCCTCAATCCGGAGATGACACCGAAGTAGATTCGACCAACGAGACCAAGAGATAGGTATCGGTTCGTAAGGGCGTCGCGAACAGCTTCTCGGCGATCACCTAACCAATGCACCGGCAGGACCCATCCCCATGGCACACAACGCACTGAACACGTTTTCAATGATTCTGATTGCGTTAGGTGCGATCTTCGGCCTCGTGGCGCTGGCGTACGTGTTACGTCTGGCATTCAGCCGGCAATCAAGCGAAATCGGCGGCTGGGAGTTTCGAGGAGCGGGCCGAATCATCATCGCGATTGCGAAAACGGCGGTGGCCGAAGGAATTCGCGCCAAGGTGGCTTCCGGATTCGCCTTGATCGTCCTCGCAAGCCTGCCTTTTTTCTGGCTCGTGGCCGAAGGCGACGGCACGATCAAGGGGCGGATTCAGATGTTCATGGCCTATTCCCTTGGCTTTTCGAGCATTATCCTTGCTCTCTTAACAATCTTCTTCTCATGCAGATCGCTGTCCCATGAAATCACGAGTCGACAGATTTACGGGATTATTTCCAAGCCGGTTCCGCGTTGGCAGATTCTGGCCGGCAAATGGCTGGGAATCATGTCGCTCAACGTCGCCCTGGTGGCCATCGTCGGCGTGGGAACCTACGCAGGCACCATGGTGCTGCTGGGACAATTCACCCGTGAGCTTGAACATGAATTGGCCACCTTCGGCGGACTCACGCCGGAGCAGGCCTCCAACACCGTGGCCGCCTTGAAGGATGTCCGAGGCATTGGCAAGGATGGCATGGAGAGCCCGATCATTGATGCCATGGAACGGTCAACCGGCATGTCTCGGCGGCAAATCGGGGATATCCTCCTCATGCTTCCGGAACCGACTCGAGTCAACCTACGAAGCTTTGACGAAATCCGGCGCCAGCTCCTCGTGTCACGTGCCGCCGTCAAAGTGCCCATCCCGAGAGAAGAGATCAACAAAGAAGCCGAGGCTCGGTTCCAGCGTATGGCCAAAGAGGGCAGATTGCCGGAAGCCTTGACGGACCGGCAAATTCGCGAGCAGATAAGACAGAACCTGTTCGGCCGATTCTGCACCGTCCTCCCGGGAGAGCCTCGCGTCTGGGAACTTCAGGGCCCTCTTCCCGAAAAGAGGTCGGACTTTATCATGAGCATTCGGTTCAAGATTCATGTTCCGGCCGACTTGTCCGCGATACAACACCCTGTCACCGGGGAGACGCTCGAGAGCAACAGGCTGCTTTGCGTCTGGGGCATCGGTGATCCGCGAACGGCGAGCTATGCCCAATTGACGTCCCAGGAACCCGTTCGCACGTTTCGAGAACTGGAGATTCCAACGAATTGCATCAAGAAAGACGGGACGATCATCTTGTCCTTTAGAAATGTCGACCCCAGGAATAAGGAAGTTGTTTTTGATTTTCCTGGCGCATTAATGGTGCTCTATCGAGTCGGATCGTTTGAGTTCAATCTATTCCAAACATGCCTGGCCATACTTGTTCCATTGGTTTGCCTGGCGTCCCTTGGCGTCTGCGCCTCCACTTTTCTGAGCTTCCCTGTCGGATCATTAATCCTGGTGATCCTCTATCTGATTTCGATTTCGATGGGGT
The DNA here is from genome assembly GCA_022360095.1 of Phycisphaerales bacterium. Lineage (GTDB taxonomy): Bacteria > Planctomycetota > Phycisphaerae > UBA1845 > UTPLA1 > JAKSDK01. The sequence continues at coordinate 63,078 of JAKSDK010001037.1, read as the reverse complement.
TTGTCGCCGAATCATTGGCCGTCACGGAAGAATACGCCTTACAGGAAAGCGATCTGATGTTCGAAATTCGCCGAATGATGGTGGAGTCGATTCAGGTCCTGCTATCTTTGGGCGACGTTTATCCGACAGAACAGTTGATCGAGGGTAGAACCGTCAATTGGTCTCTCACGGGTTTTGATGAGTCCCAATGGAATATCGTTCTAAGTCAATGGCCGTTCGCGTTGGCCAAAAGCGCCATCGTGTTGATGCTGGCCGTCGTCGTATTTCGTCGCCGTGAACTCGCATCCATTATTGTTTAAAGAATCCTCTGAAAAGGTAAGGTTGTGCGCCCCTCGACTCGAAAATGGATCTTGACGCTGCTGTCCTTATTGGTCTTGTTTGTCGCCACAACACGACTTGAGCCCGTGAACGTCAAACGCCGGACATACCACCTGGTTCTTCCGCCACTTCCGGACGAAATGGCCCCATCCATGCTTTACACGCCTCTGCTGGCCCTGGGACGGGCACCACTGGTCGGTGTTCTTTGGCTACGCGCAACGAAGCTGAAGGAAGACGGTCGCTACTTCGACGCACTCCAGCTCTCGCAGCGAATCTGTGAACTTCAGCCGAAATTCGCCAGCGTCTGGGTGTTTCAAGCATGGAACATGGCATACAACATCTCCGTGACGCTCAAATCGGCCGAAGAGCGCTGGCGCTGGGTTCGCAACGGGTACGAGCTATTGCGAGACAAAGGCATCCCGCTCAATCCGAACAACACTCAGATTTACCGCCAACTTGCATGGATTCTGTTTCATAAAGTCGGCGACTTTATGGATGACTGGCACTATTACTACAAACTACAGTTCGCGCTGCAGATGGAGGACATTCTCGGTGACCCGCCGAGCGATCATGTCCAACCGGGTCGCGTACGCGGGGACTTCTATCGCAACTACGATTATCAATCGCTTGCCGATGCCCCGTTGAGATTCGAAGAGCTGCTCGAACGCGAAGACGTCAAAGCACTCGTTGAGGAACTCGCAACCTTCGGATTTGATGCAGACAAACCCTACGTTTATCTGAAACTGATTCCGTTCGACCGCGTGACGATACCCAACACGCCGTCCCACGAACAAGTCAACCGTAAAGAGGAGTTCCTGACACGGATGCGCGACCCCAAGGCATCAAAGGCCCACAAGGCGTTGGAGTCCTTTTGGCGAGCTTACCGTTTGAGAAACGAAGTCAAGCTTGATCCGAAATATATCGTCGAATTACAGAACGGGCTCGGCGTCAGTCTCGACTTTAGAGTCGCGGAAACTCAAGCCCTGTATTGGGCGAGCCTGGGGGTGGAAATGGGGACGGACAAACGCTCGGCCATGGACATCCACAAACTCAACACGACCCGCCTCGAATTTTTTTGTTTACAGAAGCTGTTTCATCGGGGACGACTGGCCATGAGTCCGGAAGCCCATCTCGGCGAAACACCGCTGCTCAGCCCCGACATGCGAATCGTTCCGATTCTGCGACAGGCCTATCTCAACGATTCGAAGGTCTATCTCAAGGAGGAGCGAATTGACAAAGTCGTCTCGGAAAACTTCAGAACGGGATACGTCGGATTCATGCGTTCCGCGATGCTTCGTTACTATGAACTGGGCTTAAGAAAAGAAGCCCAGCAATTGTTTGACGACCTGAGCAAGGAGTTCCCGGACCCGCTGTATGAAAGAGGATTGGAACGATTCATCTTCGAACAAACGCGCGTTGATCGTGAACTGAACGACATCCGTGTGGTGATGAGTCGAATCGAAGCGCTCATTGCGGAGGGGGTTCGTCTTTATTCACATGACGAAGATGACCGAGCCGTGCTATATTTCGCACGGTCCAAACAGATTTATGACCGCTATCAAAAAAATGTTTACCGGCGAAACAAGATTCCTCAGGAGTATTCGAGGATCGTGACCAATCTGACCCACGCATTTGGCGCCATGTTCAATCATCGTGCGACCTACGAGCGTGTGTGTCGCAAGCTCGGAATCGAGCCGTTGCCTGAAAGGCAGGAGCAGCGGACACCGGCCGAGGTTTCGTCCTCGGAGTAATGCGAAACGAACCCATCACGCCGACTCTGACACCAACGACGCCAAATCAACGTTCTCCAGTTCAAGAAAGCTTGCGATCGTTCCGTCCGCTGAGGCCGTATCCGTACCCAGGTCGTCCTTGCGGATCGCGATCACCTTCATGCCCGCTGCTTTGGCCGCCGAGATGCCGGCCTCGCTGTCTTCAAAGACGAGGCATTTCTCCGCCGTCAAGTCCGGCTTGGCTCGACGCAACTGCGATAGCGCGAGCAAATAGCCTGCCGGGTCGGGCTTGGAACTCAAGACATCATCGGAAGCCACGATGACGGAGAAAAATGCGCTCAAGCCGATCTGATCGAGGATCATCGAAATTTCCCGACGTTTCGACCCGCTACAAATGGCCAACGGATGTTGATTTGACGTCCGTTTGATCAATTCGGCGACGCCCGGCAACGGATCGATTCCCTTCATGATTTGTCGCTCATACTCTGTGTTTTTTTTTCGCATCAGCCCTTCGGTCTCGTCTTGCGTAAGACGTCGATCATGATCCGCCAGCAGTCTCCGAACGATCTCCCGATCAGCGAGTCCGACATATCGCGCATAGTAGGACTCGCGGGTCAACTGAATGCCGAACTCCGGCAACACACTGCGAAAGGCCTCATAGTGCAACGGCTCGGATTCAACAATAACTCCGTCAAAATCGAAAATGATCGCTTGATTCATGCCTGCATCGTACTATGAGCTGAAGGTTGTTCAAATTATGGTTATTCTTGACAAAACCAGGCTTGGAAATGATGATAATTCTTAACGAAGGCTGCCGACGCCGAGACGAAGACCCAAATACGAAAAGTCTCGGACGATAAGTTTCTTGGGCTTCGTTCGGCACGAGCGGAAGTCGTCAGGCATGTCGTATTCATGCCCCCGCTTCGCCCGGGCATGTCAAACTTGGCGCTCGCCTCTATCGCCGAGGAGTTAGCGCGATGCAATTGATCGAAATCGGAGACACACGGGTTGTTCAAGTACGACCCGAAGACTCGATCGACCAGGCCATCGCCTTGCTGGAAGCACACGGGTTTCGCCATTTGCCGGTCGTCGATCGCGGGTCCATTCTCGGTATGGTATCGGACCGTGATTTGCTTTCCGCGGTGGCGATGCTGCCAAGCAACCAACGCTTCACCTCCACGGAAGGGCCCGCGCGTGTGGGGGCCACAAAGATCTCACAGATCATGTCGAGTCCGGCCCGAACCGTAGCGGCCGATGCGTCATTGGAGGTGGCCGCCGAATTGATGCTCAACGAAGGCATTCGTGCCGTGCCACTGGTCTATAAGGACCGCCTCGCGGGAATCGTGACCGAGACCGATTTTCTGAAATGTTATCTTGACGATCGACCGATCGCACGGCGCTCCGGCTGGCGTCTGCAAAAAGTAGGCGATCACATGAGCCGACCCGTGGTCACATTAAGAGCCGATGACACGTTCCGCCATGCCGTCCGGATCATGCAATCCAAAGGCATCCGACATCTGCCCATCGTGGAAGCCGGCCAATTGACGGGCATTGTGTCCGATCGGGATATGCGGCGCGTCCTGGGCGGGATGGAAATGGAAGCGGACGAGGAAACAGGAACGGCGTCCGAGACGGTGATGCGAGACGTCATGACACGAGAGGTCGCCACCACGGATCCAACCACCACGCTGGCGGAGGTGGCAGACGTCTTGGTGAAGCGCAAATTCGGGTCTTTGCCCGTGATGGATGACATGCAACTTGCAGGGATCATCACGGAGGCCGATCTGTTGCGAATCTTCGTCGAAGCGTGCAAACCCTGAGGGGAACACCTGTCCAAAAATGTGGGGCACAGTAACCCGGAAATGGGGTTTCAGGAGGTCTTGAGCCCGGATATGTCCTCTTTCATCAGGCCGGACTGAAATACCGAGATAGTAAGTGAGATTCGGTGTTTCTGCTCGTTTTTCAGTTCACTTCAGTGATGTGTTTCGTAGGTCGCTTTTGGAGTCCAAATAATGACCAGATTTGTCAGCTTTAGCTTTGTCGCCTCGATCCTCCTTACGAGTCTGACCGCTCGCCCGGCCGTCGCCGAGACGGACCTGTCTCGATTCCCGCTGGCCAAGGCGATCCCGCCTGACGTGTTTATTGCGGTTGTTGAACGGCAAAACCCGGAACGCGCGTTCCTGAATGAATACTGGGCCGAGGTTTCCAAAGCGTTCATGGAAAGCGGTGTCCTGACCGATGTCTGGGACCTGATTTCGGAAAACGTCCCCGATGAAGGCCTGGATTTGTTCGAAGAAAACGCCGAGCGACTGTGCGAGCTGTCGGAAAAAATGGATTGGGGGGCCCTGTTCGGAAAGGAATTCGTCCATGCCGGCCGGCTCAAGTTAACAAGCCCCTCGCCATACTCAGGCGTCCTGATGGGCCGATCCGGCAAGGAGCAAGCCAAGGCTAACTACGCGGTCCTCAAGTCGCTTCTCGACGAGGTGGCCACTGAGACGCTGAAGAGCATCGCCGGCGAAGGCACGGCGACCACAACAGAGAGCAAGGACGATGGTGCTTCGATCACGAGCCTCCGCTTTCGTGATTGGCCCGGGGCCAGCATCAATGTCGCGCTCTGGAATGACGTCATCCTCATCGGCTTTTGGGATGACACCATGCTGAAAGAGTCTCTGGCGCTGTTGAAGGGCTCGGCGAAACAGAAGGGCCTGACCGAAACCCGACGTTTCAAGCAGGCGTTTTCCCAATTGCCTCCGGCTGAAGACACCATGTTCTACTTTGACGTTGAACGCCTTCTGAGTATGGTTCGCACGGTCTTCTCGATGTATGAGCGACCCGCCGCAGCCCAAAATCCTGTGCAGCCCGTGGCAGCCGAGCAGCCTTCCGTACCGAAAGCCATCGCAACACTGGTCAAAGACTTATCGATCGTTGATTACGTGGCCTCCGTGGAATGGACCGAAGACCACCGCGTTTTCAGCGACACTGTCACGACACTAAGAGACGGGGCAAAGTCTTCGCCGATCTACAAGATCCTCGCAAGCGGAGCCCCATCGAAAGATTTCGAGAAGTTCATTCCGGAAGAAGCCGAGAACTTCGGAGTGTCCAGCGGAATCAACCTGGCGGAGCTTTACGACTACGTGGAAAACTTCGTTCAGAAAAACCTGCCCGATGGCAAGAACTATGTCGGGCATTTCAAAGCGATGCAGAAAGAGCTGGAACTGAACATCAAGGAGGATGTGCTGAGTCTATTCGGCGGTTCGACGGTGTTTGCCACCATGGAAGGAGACTGGACGCTCATGGCGAAAGTCACCGATCAGCAGAAAGTCGAACAGCAACTTGATCGATTATTGACATTCGTCAACGGGATGCTTGGAAACGAAAATGCGCTCATCATCGAGCCCGTTGACGTCGGAGCCAAGAGTAAATTCAAGAAGATCTCACACCCCATGGTGATGCCGATGATGATGATGCAGGGAATGACACCGCCAGTCCTGGGTTGCGCGGAAGGCTACCTGATCATCGGCTCCTCACCCAATGCCGTGAAGATGTGCCTGAAAACGGCGGGGGGAGACCATCCCAACATCAAGCAAAGCAGTCGCTGGAAAAAAGAAGCGCTATCCCCCGACGGCGCGGTGACTTCCATCTCGTTTACCGACGAGAGCAAGTTTGCTCAAGAGCTGGAAGAATCGCTCAATGGAATCTCGATGGGTCTTGGCATGTTCGCCATGTTCCAGGGCCAGATGCAAGACGCTCCGCCCGCCATGGAAATGGTGATGACCGGGCTACCGCCGATTTTGGCCAAGCTTGGACCTGTCGCCGGTAAAATCGATTTCTATCAGTCGTCCGCCTCCTACGAAACGTTTGACGGCGACAAGTGGTATGCCCGTGAGGTGCAAAACTACAAGAAGAAAACAAAGACGAAAACGAAAGCAAAGGCCTCAGGCGTCCGCTCGAAATAGAACGGATTGAACATTGAGAAACAGGCGGCTGAGGACTCGCACTCGCGGGCCTCAGCCGCTGTCGTTTTCACGCCGTCCGTATTCCTCACGATACCAATCGAAAGCGGCACGAATCCCCTCCGGAAACTCCACTTCCGGCTGCCAATTCAGCAGTTCTTGCGTATAGTCACAACGTAGACGTTGCGGCAGGCCTGTGAGCGCAATCGCCGCTCGGCGCAATGCTGTCCGGCGCGGACCGCTGCGGATGAGCAATTCGCCCAACCAACCAAAGAAAAAGGCAATCGAATATGGCATCCTCTTCTTGATACGGGGAATTCCGAAGCCATCCGCCATCGCGTCGAAATACTCCTGCTGAGTAATCCACTCGTTGCAACCGGCGATCAGAATCTTGCCGGCGGCCTCCAGGCATCGACCGGCCAGCACAACGGCGCGGACGGCATCCGACACATAAACGAAAGCCATTTCATTCTGACCATCGCCGATGATATGCATCGTGCTGTCACGCATCGCCGGCTCGACATGCGTACGCATGGCGCGGTTGCCCGGTCCATACAGGTAGCCCAGACGAATTATGACCCATTCCATCTCAGGAGGGCATTGTTCCCGAACGGAGTGTTCGGCGAGAAGTTTTGCGCGGCCGTATGGAAACCAGGCCGGTGGCTCCGGCGTCGGCGTGAACTCGTTGATGACCCGCCCCGTCGCAAAGATCTTGGGATGGTAGACACCGCATGAACTCACGTGAACGAATCGCTTAACCCCCTGCTGAGCGGCCGCGGTAAGGAGCCGCTCCGTGCCGGCGACGGTCGTCCGATGAAATTCCTCTTCCGTACCGACCATTTCCACTCGGGCAGCGGAATGATAGACGATGTCACAACCTTCACAGGCTCGACGAAGCGAGTCGTGGTCGTCCAGATCCCCCACGACCGATTCTGCGGACAGGGATTCCAGGACGGACCGATGGCTCGTCGGCCTTACGAGCGCGCGGACCGTATCGCCCTGTTCACGGAGTTGACGGATAAGATGACCACCTACAAAGCCGGTGCCACCGGTAACGAGGGCCTTCATCATCAATCAGCCATTCAAAAAGCTTGTCAATCACCTGAATCGCCACGCGGCGGCTTGGGTATCCAGCGCGATACGCGCCCACAATAGTCGATGTAACTCTGACCGAACCGTTCGCGAAGGCGTGGTTCCTCGATGCGAGTGACTTGATAATGAGCAAACGGAAACCCCAGAAGGACCAATAGCAAAATACCGACTGAGCCGAAGTAGATGGCCTCGCCGAGAACGGTCGTGATCAGCGTGATGACGACCGGGTTACGAACCCACTGGTAAGGGCCGGTGGCCACAAAGACCTTCGGCGGATCGAACTCGACATGGGGGCCGCGGCCGAAAAAGATAAGCCATACGGAGCAAAACACATAGGCCCCCAGGCCAATGGTGAAAACACCGATACCGACCAGTGAGCGAAAGCCCTCCCAAAAGAACCAGATGGTTGCAACAGTCTCAGCAGACGAAGACAACCAATGGTCGACCAGGAAAAAGATCGACGGCAAAACGCCGAGTATGGCTAACAGAAAGGCGATCGTGTAGATCGTACTACGGAATGCGAACGGCTTTTCTTTGGGACGAGACGCGGGCAGCTGACGATCTACCATCTCACTGCAAAGCCAGCCGTCATCCACTTGCTTGACTCGACCGCGTGAACGATGGCCAACTCACCCGACTTAATTTCACCGTTTCGGACCATTTCATCGAGATGCAAGACCGTCGCCGCCCCGCCACAGTAACCGATCTTGTCACTCCGGAACTTGATCTTGTCACGGGTGATGCCAAGACGGTCAAGAAAAGCGGGGATGTGATCTTCATAAAGCTGAGTCGTCGGAATCGAGACCACATAGTGATCCACCGTGGCGGGATCGATTTTGAGCCTGGTTGTGAAGTTCACCAATCCCTGCAACAGCAAGGGCGCCGCGTTGTCATTCACAGCCGTGAAATCCTGCCAAAGATGATGATTCCCATCCTCATAAAGTTCAGGAATCTGACTCGATGCCTTCATCAAGTCTGCTGCAGCCCCTCCCGCCGTCATGCCGGCCGGGCGACCTGCACCGACAGATTCGACGAAGGTATCGACAATCTGATGGCTGGTATCACCGTTCGGAGACGCCTGCAGCACCAAGGCGCCGGCGCCGTCGGCGAGAATCCAACGCAGAGCCGCGTGAACCTTGTCCATCTTGGGCTGGTTAAAATAGCAACTTCGCAGATAAATCGACGACAACTGGCTGTAGGCAATCAAAGCCGTCTGGTATCGGCCGGTGCGAATCGCATCGTATGCGATCTGAACGCTCTTGCCGACGCCCGTGCAGTTGGAGTGCACCTCCATCTCTGCGCAGTTCTGAACACCCAACCGCTCCTGCAACAACGCGCTCGTCGGTGGAGTGCTGTGGTCGTACGATGGACAGGAGATGATGACCAATTCCAGTTGCTGAGGTTCGATCCCGGCCATCTCCAACGCGCGGCGAGCAGCCTGCTCAGCCATCGTGCTGAAATTGTATGTCATATCACCGGTTTCGGGATCAACCGCAAAGTGCCGGGTGTGAACACCGCCCCGATCGAGCATCTTTTGGCCGAGGTTGCCGACGAAGCTTTTGATCTTCGGCGGAGCATTGTCCAACGGACCCAGCACAGCCTCAACTCGGTCGTTTGGAATAGAAGGGCCGGGAAGAAAACTACCCGTGCCGGCGATTCTAACAGGTATTAACGACATAGGACTCCCAATTATATCTTTATCGTCATGTTCGCGGTCCTAGACGAACACGCTTCATAATGCAAACCGCTCCGGGACGCCATCGTCTGCCGGATACGAAGCCGGGTATCATAGCAAATCTCATTCACCATCGTCCAGAGTCGCACTTTATCCAGGTGCATCGAAACACACCCTACAGCTTTGCAACCCCGCGCGGAAATCATACCCCGCCTGATGAGGATGGCAACATGAGCGCTTCACCAAGTGATCGAAAATGGCGTTACCTAATGAAAATAAAAGAGTTACGAAAATACCTCAAAAAGGCGACGGTCGCTGAGTTCATTCGCGTCGATCGGGCTCCGTCACGAAAACAACAAGCCGTGAATCTCTAAGCGTCAAACCGATTTGTGGACTATCGTAATGGAGGTTGCCGAAACGCGTTGAATTGCCATGAAAAAATCTCCGATACCCAACCTCGAAGACCGCCTGCCGTCCGATCGAACCTATCGCATTTTCGGTTGGTCAACGCTGATCGCCATCGCGTTGATCGTGATCTACGGTTTTTGGCTCTCCCAATTTTTTCCCGCGCCTCGTGCCGTCGGTTTTCGATTGGTCGTGTCGCTGATCCTGCTCTTCAACGCACTGTGGTGGGCGACCGCCGATCGTCGGTTGGCCCGACACATCCTTTCCGCAAGACAAACGATGCTCTCTCGGCTTTCGATCGCCACGTTCAGCGTCGCGTTGAATGCGCCGATTGTCTATATGCTGATCGCGGGTCGCATGCCCGACTTTCTCGTCACGGCCCCAACCTGGTACGCAGCCGCTGTCACGATATGGCACTTGAGCCTCGTGACGCTCATGCCCATTCTTGCCTCGATCCGACTTATTGCGCTGGGCCTACTCGCACTTCAACGACGGTTCATTCAACCTGCGGAAGACCCTGAAAAAACGGGTTCCGTCGCCAACCCGAAGCGCCGAGCATGGCTTCATACGGCCGCCGCAAGCGTGCCCGTGGCCCTGCTCGGCGGTGCCACGGTCACGGCACGTACGCAGGAGCACAAACTGCTCGTACGACGTTTGCCCCTCAAGGCACCTTGGTTGCCGGATCGACTCCGCGGACTAACAATCACGCACATTAGCGATCTGCACGTCGGCCGGCACTACCGCCCTTACATGCTTCGCCGCCTGGTGGACGTCGTGAACGATCTGAAGAGCGATCTTATTCTCGCAACCGGCGATATCGTCGACGTCTCCAATGACATGCTGCCTCCGGCCGTCGAAGCCTTTCGCAGAATGGAACAACGCTACGGCCTTTTCAACTGCATCGGCAATCACGATGAAATTGACAATCGTAGTGATTTTATCAAATACTACCGGCAATCTCTCCCGCTGTTGATCAATCAGAGACGATCACTGGAAATCGGCGGTGAACGCCTCACCATCGCCGGACTTGATTATGCTCGCCCCGATTCGCCGACGAACCGCTACGGTGGCCCCCTCGAAAACGTTCGAAGAACACTCAAGGATTATGACGCCGAACGGGACGGCCCCGTCATTGCTCTGGCCCATCATCCACACACGTTCGATCAACTTGCCGAGCACATGGTGCCGCTCACGCTCTCCGGTCACACCCATGGCGGCCAACTTATGCTGACACCCCCGGACTCCAATCTGAAAATCGGAGCCGGCCGCCTGCTGTTCCGCTACGTTCGCGGCTTCTACACCGAATCGGACAGCACGCTCTTCGTAAACAGCGGCGTGGGCAACTGGTTTCCGCTGAGGCTCCACGCCCCGGCCGAGGTCGTGCAAATCCAATTGATCTGACCGATTGCGACGTCGCATCCGGTGAGTTTTTTTCAGATCGCGCGAAATCAGTGACGCTACAACTCGTTGGCTATTCAAGGATTATTGTTTGCAGCCGGCGGGGGTGGTTGGCCGTAATAGAGATTGAGTGCCAACAATCGGCTTGACAGATTCGTACAACTGCCGAGAATGATGCGTACTGTTCTATGGGGATTTTTGAGCGGGTGACGCGACTCCACGCAACCCCAATCTCGCCGATATAACTTCTGACTTGGACGGAAACTATGTGCTCTTTCCACACACATGGCTGGTTCCGATTTCTGCTCGTGTTCATCGCTTGCGGATCGGCTTTTGGCGGCGAGTCATCCGAAAACGGCTTCGACGAGGCGCAAGTCATGCGCTACGAGAAGCGCATGGCCGAGCAGGGCTCATTCAAACCCGCTCCGGGATTGTCCCCCATCGACCGGCCCGCCCCGGTGGAACTCTCCGGAAAAATTGTCCCGACGGATCTGTCGCTGGATGCGTCCATCTGGTTGCATCTACCCGACCCCACCGTCGCGCCGGAGGTTTTCAAAAGGCGACTTGATATCACCCGCTTTGGCCAAGAGGCCATCCGTCGAGAGTACGAGCGAATCTATCGACAAACCGAGAGCTATATCAAGGAAATCGAACAACCGCGAAAACTGCGCTTGACGCTGTCCGATTGCCTCCAACGCGCCCTGGCCAACAACTATCAAATCAAGATCGACGGCTATGCTCCGGCGATCAGCACGGCCCAAATCGCCCAGGCACAAGCGGCATTTGATCTCGCGTTCTTCGCAAACATCAACCGGAACAACACCGACCAGCCGACACCTTCGGCACTGTTCGCCGCACAGACCGACACCACGACCATCAGCGGCGGCATCCGCAAACTCCTGGCGACTGGCGCCACGGTGACGCTGACGCAATCCATGGTTCGTGTTGACAACCCGGGTTTCCAGTTCAACCTGCTGAATCCTTCCTATACGCAGAGCTTCATTGCAGAGCTCCGGCAACCTTTGCTGCGCAATTTTGGCATCGACTTCAATCGGTCGCAGATCAACATCCGCAAAAATGAACGCAAAATCAACGAGGAAGCCTTTCGGGCTCGCGTGATCGAGATCCTCGTCAACACCGAACAGGCGTACTGGACGCTTGTCGCCGCTCGCCGAAACGTCGTCACGGGCGCCGAAATCCTCGCGCAGTCTGAACAAACTTATGAGCAGGTGAAAGCCCGTGCGGAGTTTGATGCGTTCGGCACGCTTCTCGCCAGCAGCCGTGCCAATGTCAAGGCACAGGAATTCAATTACATCGATATCAAGAACCAAGTCCGCAATGCGGAAGACACCCTTCTGAACACCATCAATGACCCGGAGTTTCCGCTCTCGGCGGATTTTGAGATCATTCCGGTGGACAATCCCACGACGGTGGCTATCGTTCGCGATCACTTCGCCGCCGTTGAAACCGCCCTGCAACGACGACCGGAAATCATTCAGACCAGACATGGTGTGGATGTGGCCCGCCTGCAACTCGGCATAGCCAAGAATCAGGCCTTGCCTCAGTTGGATGTGATCTATCGCATGACCCTCAGCGGTCTCGGCCCCAGCTCGGATCAAGCCTTCGATCAGATGACCGGCGGCAATTTTGTCGATCAGTTCGTGGGCCTGGAGTTTGGGTGGAGCCCTGGAGAAAGAGCCGAACGGGCCGGCATCCGAATCGCCACGCTTCAACAATCCCAGTCCGTTCTCTCCTACAAGCAGGCGCTGGACAACATCATTACCGACTGCCGCGTCGCCTTGCGAAACCTGGAAACCAATTATGAGCAGCTTGTTCCCAGCTATGAGGCGATGATCGCCTCTGCCGAGAACCTGCGATCCCTCCAGGAACGCCAGGAGCGAAAGAGCCCGGCCGGGTTGAATGCCGTATTCGATGCTCAAAACGACCTTGCCAGAGCCCGACAGGCCCTTCTCCAGGCTGCGGTCAACTACAACATTGGGATCGTTGACGTCGAACGGGCCAAGGGAACCCTGCTCGAATACAACAACGTCATCCTCGCGCAACAACCCTGAACACGGACCATCGCTGACATTCTCCGTCTTCTTCGATTCGATTGATTCGCCGAATCTCTCGTGCCGCCCCTTTCTCCGAATGCCCAATGGATTAGCATGGCCATAAGAGCGACGGCTTAATGTTAGGGAACAGGACTTTGTCCGCGACGTCCTCATCGTTGTGACAGCCCATGGAGTTCACCGCCTTGATTCTCGCCACCATCTCCGGCTTCGATGCAGCGGCAGCCTGTATCATCCTGGCGGGAATCGGGTGTCAGTTTATTGCCCGAAAGCTTCCGGCCGGGCTGGGCACTTCGCTGTTCGTTTTCGGCACCTCTATTGGGCTTGGACTCGTCGTCTTCCATCATCGATGGCCCGTCACCACGGATATCTACCGAGTTTGCCTGCTGGCCGCGTTGCTCAGCGCATTCTGGTCCTTCCTTGGATGGCGATCGTCAAAAAAATCGGCTCCCCAATTCGATTGGCATTCGCGTGATCCGGCAGCGACGTTCTTTGCCTGGTCACTGGTCTCCGGAACCATCGCCGCTGCCATCATCGTCTACGTCCTCGTTCTGGCCACCGGGTTTCGCTTCACTGCGCAGGATTCACAAACCAGCGCTACGCTGACTTCGGAGGGTGTCGTGACACTCGGCAGCCTTATTGCGGCGATCGCACTCTTCTGGATCAATTCAAGAGACCGAACCGACCGGAATCGCCAGCAGCCCACCGTGATGCTCGTTCTCATCGTTCTTTTGATCTGGTGGACAAGTCTGATGCTTCCCGGTGCTTCGGTCTCCGGGCAAATCTCGAAGCTTCGCCGACTTCCCTTTCAGCCATCCTGGTGGACCTGGACTTTTCAGTTTCAAACCAGCCTCGCGCTTCTCCTCGCCGCGGCGGCCGTCCTCCAGGACTGGCGATATCGAAGCCGGCGAAAACGCGCATGGCCCGACCGACTGGACGATCTGCTCCAACCCTACGCCCAATGGCCCGGCTATATTCAAACGGAAGCCGTCATTGCCAGTATCGTCCTCATCCTCGGGGTCTATCAGGTGATGCAGGCCGGACAACACAGGTGGCAGCCTCAGATCGCCAACATGCTCACCTCACTGACAGCCGGGATCACCTGCCTTTACATGACCTACCGCCGCTGGAGTGCCAACACCGCCGGTTTGGGGATGGCTTTGACAACCCTGGCCATCGTGGCGTTGGCCTGTGCATTCGCCGCGCTGTTCCAACCGGCCAACGAATCGATTGAGTACGCGAGCCGCTTGCCGGTGCGCCTGAATGCGATCCTGTTGGCCTTGTGGGTCATGATCAGCATTTGGTTCTGGCTGACTCGCTTTTGGGACCAACAGTTGCTGGACGGCACTGCCTGGACGACCACCGGGAAGATGATCCCGTATGCCCAACGAACAGGATTTCTGCTTACGGCCATCGCTGTTTTGGTTGCCTTTCAAATGGCGTTGTGGCCTGCCCGAGCGATGTCGACCATCGAGGATAACAACACGGCGCGACTCGTCTTGGGCAGTGTTGCGATCCTTCTGCTCTTGTTGATGAGTGTTCGAAATGCCCGTCGGATCGATTCGACGCCCCTGGCCGGCCTGGCCGTTGCCTTTCTCATTGCGGAAATCGCCTTTCTGTTTGTTCGAGTCCCCCATTCTTCATCCCGAGGCTGGCTCATTCAATACAACCCCGCCGTCTTGAGCATCGTGGCCTTGCCGACCCTGGCGCTGGCCGAATCACTGCAAAAAACGACCTGGCGACCCTTTGCAGCCCCCTTGTGGTTTCTGGCCCTCCTGATTCTGCCTGCCTGGGCCCTCCTTCAGCTTCTCCCTCCTGCACGGCCGCCCGCGGAATGGGTGCGCCCGACGACGTTCGCCATCCTCGGCCTCGTCTATGTCATGGCCGGCCTGCGTGAACATCGCCGCGCTCTTCTCGTGCTGGGAGCCGTCCTCCTGCTCGCGACGCTCACCGATCTGTATCGCTTCTAATATTCAGAGAAGCACCTTGCATGTTCTCGATCGGACGGCCAAAATTGTCGAACCCGCAAGTCCGTGCAAGTATCCACAGCCTCATCGTTGCCGCATGAACGTTAGTCGTGTTTATCGTCTTCTCAAACTGATCACACTGTTGCGATCGGGCCGTCAGCTTGACGCCGACACACTCGCGGCGGAACTGAAAGTCTCCCGCCGGACTTTCTTCCGCGATCTCAAATTGCTCGAACGGGCGGGAATCCCGTACCATTTTGATCATGGCAGGAACACGTATGCCCTGGCCGACACCTTTTTTCTACCCCCGCTTCACCTCAGCTTTGAAGAATCACTCGCCATCTTGCTGGTCAGCCGAAAGTTCCTTTCCAGACAGGTGCATCCCATGTATCAGCAAGCGGTCGACGCGGCGCTCAAGATCGAAAGCACGCTTCCGGCGCCGGTTCTTGAGCATTGCGGAAGTTGGCTCTCCAATCTCTCTCTACACTGGCCGGCGACGTCGTCTGTCGACGCCGTGTCCAACCTGTTCAACACCGTCCAGCGCGCTCTGGCCGACTGTCACAGCATTCGTGTTCGGTATGATTCCGTCTATGACGGCAAGGAAATTGATGTTCTCCTCGACCCATTGCGACTCATTTTCATGGCACGAGGATGGTATCTGCTGGCGAAAAGCCACCAGCATGGTGAAGTGCGAACGTTCAAGATGGACCGTGTGATCAGCATGACCGCCACCGACAAGGTCTTTGAGCCCGACGAAACGTTTTCGGAGCGCCGGTATTTCGGCAAGGCCTGGCAAATGATCCCCGAGGGAAGGCTGTATGACGTCAAACTACGTTTCATTCCGGAAGTGGCCGCTTCAGTCGAAGAAGTTCACTGGCACGAGACGCAAAACACTCAAAGGCTCGAGGACGACAGTCTATTATTCGAGGCTCAAGTAGACGGTCTTAAAGAGATCACGCCTTGGATCATGGGCTACGGCGATCAGGTCGAAGTCTTAAGTCCTCGCGAGCTTAGAGATCGGATCCGCCACAAGGCGGAAAGGATGGCGCAGCGCGCACAGGCGCTCGATTCCGAGGAGACGGCATAAGTGCGTGCGGTCATTCAACGTGTCCTCGAAGCCTCGGTGTCGGTCGTATCCGAAGCGGATCGTCATGAACCGATCGATGAAATGGTCGGTAGCATCGAAAGCGGTTTGCTCGTTTACGTCGGAATCGGGCAGGACGACGAGACCGACGATGTGAACGCCATGGCGACCAAAATCCGCCACCTGCGCATTTTCCACGACGACGCCGGCAAAATGAATCTTGATGTCATGGAAGCCGGTGGCGCGGTCCTGGTGATCAGCAATTTCACGCTGCTTGGTGATGCTCGCAAAGGGCGCCGCCCTGCGTTCACTGCCGCGGCACCGCCCGACCGTGCCAATGAACTCTATCGGCAACTGTGCGAGCAACTCAGGGCGAGCGGACTTGAAGTTCAAACCGGGCGCTTTCGGCACACGATGGCCGTGCGGGCCACCAATGACGGTCCGATTAACATCCTGATCGACACCAAACGGCAATTTTGACAGACCCGATCCCCGCCCTGAAAGCCCCCCGTTTTCGCTGATCACAGGGGTATCTTTTTCGGGAAAAAGGCGTGACATCCCGAACCCGATCAGCTAGAATACGTTAGTTTGATAAAGGGGCTTATCAGTCGACAACGCTGTTGAACGGAACGTGAGCCCGGGTGTGGTTCTTACAGTTGAGCGTCACGTCGGCCCCTAATATCACGAATTTCCCCTGTGTCATTTGTGTACCGGTGCGGATTGCGGTGATGGAGAACCGCTTACGGAAAGAGAAAGAACAGTTCGTTGTCGTAAACCCATCGTCGGTCTCTCGGGGGGCGTCGGCTCCGGCAAGAGCACTGTCGCTAAAATGATGACTGAGCTTGGAGCGGGCGTGGTCTCATCGGACCAGCTCAGCCACTTGGAGATCAACTCCCCCGACGTCAAGGAGATCATCACTCGATGGTGGGGCGACGGGATTATCGAGGCCGACGGTTCGGTGAACCGCAAGAAAGTGGCCCCCATCGTCTTCGGCGATCCGTCGCAACGGCACCGACTCGAAGCGTTGTTGCACCCGAGAATCGCCGTCCGCCGCGCGGACATGATGGCGGAGTTGAACAAACAACCGCGGATCAAACTGATTGTCATCGACAGTCCTTTGTTGTATGAAGCAGACCTGGACCTGATGTGCGATGCCGTGTTATTCGTTGATGCGGATCAGGCGGCGAGGATCGAAAGGTCCGAAAAAGCCCGTGGGTGGCCCGAAGGAGAATTGATTCGAAGAGAAAAATCGCAACAGCCTCTGGACATGAAACGGGCCAGGGCCGATTATATTTGTAAGAACAATTCCACCCTGGTCGACCTAAGAAAACAAGTAGAACAAATAGTGACTCAGATCCTCTCAGAACTCGGCGCTGTCTGAGTCAACACGCAAGGGTGTCCTATCCAATGAAGCCCGTCGGTTTGCCAAGGACTGGCCACCGGCAATCCCAACATCGAATGAGTTCATTGACGCTGCTTCAGCGATAACAACAGTCGGAGGTGTAGTTCATGGCTAAGTCTCAGGGAAACACACGGTCCCGCAAGAAAACCAAGCGCAGCGGAAGCTCATCGCCCAAAGCGAAAGCCCCGGCCAGTCATGCAACCAGCGCGGTGGCCGTCGAGAACGAATCCAACGTCCTGACCGAGGAACAACCGTCAGCCAAACACGGCCCCATCGACACCGAAACACATGAACGCTATGAACAAATCAAGCGC
Source organism: Phycisphaerales bacterium (assembly GCA_022360095.1). GTDB lineage: Bacteria > Planctomycetota > Phycisphaerae > UBA1845 > UTPLA1 > JAKSDK01. Next base: position 45,668 of record JAKSDK010001037.1, on the reverse strand, counting down.
GGTGACCTCCACATCACAGACCTTCAGCGAATGAGCATTCCCGAACTACACGAAGTCGCTCGGGCCGAGGGCATCACCGACTACACGCTCCTCAAAAAACAAGACCTCATTTTCAAGATCCTCAAGGAACGCATCAATAAGCATGGCCAGGGCCTCATGTACGGTGAGGGCGTGCTCGAAATTCTCCCGGACGGTTTCGGATTTTTGCGCAGCCCAGAATACAACTATGTCCCTTGCCCCGACGACATCTACATCAGCCCATCGCAAATTCGCCGCTTCGGTCTGCGATCCGGGCACATCATCGCCGGACAGATCCGTCCGCCCAAGGAATCCGAAAAATACTTCGCCCTGCTTCGAGTCGAGGCGATTTGTTTCGAGGAACCGGACAAGGTCACCGAAAAAACCGCCTTTGAAGACCTTACTCCGCATCACCCTGACAAGCGCATCGTCCTGGAGACGGAAGCGAAAGAAGTGAACATGCGCGTGATCGACATTGTCACTCCCATCGGCTTCGGCCAGCGAATGCTCATCGTCGCGCCGCCACGAACGGGAAAAACGGTCCTGCTCCAGAAAATGGCAAACGCCATCACCACGAATCACCACGAAGCCTACGTCATCATTCTGCTCATTGACGAACGCCCGGAAGAAGTCACGGAAATGCAACGCCACACACGGGCTGAAGTCGTCTCCTCGACATTCGACGAGCCGGCCAGCCGCCACGTGCAAGTGGCTGAAATGGTCATCGAAAAAGCCAAACGCCTGGTCGAATACGGCCGTGATGTCGTCATTCTGCTCGACTCGATTACGCGCCTGGCCCGTGCCTACAACACCGAGGTCCCGCATTCCGGCAAGATTCTCACCGGTGGTGTCGATGCCAACGCCTTACAGAAACCCAAACGTTTCTTCGGAGCCGCCCGTAACATTGAGGAAGGCGGAAGTCTGACCATCATCGGCACGGCCCTGATCGACACCGGCTCCAAGATGGATGAGGTCATCTTCGAGGAGTTCAAAGGCACCGGCAACAGTGAACTTCATCTCGATCGACGCCTCGTTGACAAGCGAACGTGGCCGGCGATTGACATTTCGGCTTCCGGCACTCGTAAGGAAGAGTTGCTGCTCGATCCGGACGAATTGCAGCTCACCTACAAACTGCGCCGCGTCCTGGTCGATATGAACCCGGTCGAAGCCATGAGCCTGCTGACCACGCGCCTTGCCAAGGTCAAGAGCAACGCCGAGTTCCTCATGACCATGAATCTTTCGTAAAGGATTTAGCAAACCCGGCGTCAGCCCCAAAACGGCCAAAAAAGTGTTCCTCGCGAAGGGCGCGGGCGACTTGCCATCGCTCCGACGCCAAAATATTCCTACGTAAAGCACCAATCCTCTACAAGACTCGCAATCACGAACTCAACCGTCAGAGGATTCATCATGCCAAGTGCTCGAGCGAAGTGCATGTCGGCCCTGATTTGCCTCGTCGGCATTTCAGCACTTGCACAGACCCAGGCCCTCGCGAGTTACCCCAAGCTTTCTCCTTTTTCCGAAATCCGGTGGAAGAAGTCGATTGTAGAAGTTCGGATCGAAGGGAAATGGTACAAACTCGTCGCCCTCAACGGCGTCAGCCGAAAAAAGATCATCGCATTCTGCAAGAGACAATGGCCCGACAAATGGAAGAAACGCTTTGAAGAAGACCTTGTCGAAGTCCTTACGCGAATGGGCCATGAGCCGGAGCGTACCGTCACGCTAAAGGTCAAAGACCTCGACTCGGGCGACATGACCGTTCTGAAAAATGTCGCCATGACTCAGGAGAATCGACGATCGATCTGGAAGGCGCGACGGCAAAGCCGACGCAAAGACAAAGAGCCAAGCTGGTCGGCTAAGCTCTCCGTCGAGCAGGCTCACGCCGACATCCATCAACTGCGAACCAAGCTGGAAACCGAATTCTCCTACCTAAAGCTCAAAGACTTCGATTACGACCTTGCGTTTGAGCACCTTCGCGGCCGTTGCGAAAAGGGAATCACTCGCCGTGCCTTCGCGACGGAACTTTCGAAAATCATTGCGCGGTTCGGAGACGGCCACGCCCGTGTGCGAGGCAAACATCGATTCTTGCCCGGTGGCTTCTGTCCCTTTCTCATCAAAGACTTGAATGGTCGGCTGATCGCCCTCAAACCGGATCATTCCTGGCTACTCGAGGACCAATGTCCTTTTCTCAAGAAAATTGACGGAGTGGACGCGGAGCGGTGGATTACGGCGGCCGCCACGGTCGTCCCACAAGGCTCGCCGCAAATGGTGCGCAGGCACGCAATTGAGTTCGCCCATTGGATTCAGTTTGTGCGCGGCGAACTCAAGCTCGATCGTACGGGCTCCCTCTCCGTCGAACTGAGCGATGAGCGAGCCACAACAACGAAGAAATTGGATCTGAAAATTGCAGCCCGGCCGCCTGCGCTTTTCGAACGCTTACCTCGAGGCGACTCCACGATTCTCGATGGTCGGATCGGATATTTGCGTATCGCTAAAATGGATAAAGATCGCGATTATCTTCAGAAGCTACATCGAACCATGCAGGATTTTCGGGAAACGAGCGGATTAATCATCGATGTACGAGGGAACTCAGGTGGAAGCCGAGACGTTCTGAAAGCCCTCCTGCCCTATTTCATGGGTCCGAAAGACTCACCCCGAATTGTCAATGTCGCGGCCTACCGATGCCGTGACGGAGACGATCGTGATTCAGCCCTTGGATACTTGAAGAATCGACATCTGTATCCGGCGCCCTGGCCGAACTGGAACAGCGAGGAGCGCAGTGCCATCGACAGATTCTCGAGAACATTTCAGCCGGACTGGAAAGAGCCCGTGCGGTCAAAAGATTTCAGCGCGTGGCATTATATGATCGTGTCGCTCGAGAAACAGAGGTCGCACTACGAGAAAGCCGTCGTGATCCTCATGGACGAGGCGTGTTTCAGTGCGACGGATATCTTTCTCGGTGCCCTCAAGGGATTGCCGAACGTCACACTGATGGGCCGTCCGAGCGGCGGCGGCAGCGGTCGAGGTCGACAAACGGTCTTGGAGAAAAGCCGTTTGAAGATCGTGTTGTCCACCATGGCATCCTTTCAACCCAACGGCCGACTTTACGACGGCCACGGAATTCAACCGGATGTGCTCGTCGAGCGCACGCTGGATGATATTCTCGGGAAAACCGATTCGACCCTTGATGCCGCGTTGCGACATCTCGCAAAATAAAAGCCCGCCACCTTCATTCGATTCGTCTCCCGGCATAAGAGTGCGTGCGTCGTTGCATGCCATCAAAGCAACTCGGCAAAACTCAACTCATGTCCGTCGGGGTCGGTCAGATGATAATATCGCTCACCCCAAGTGGCATTCTGAGGCTGTGCCTCCGGACTTAACCCTGCGGCACAAATCATCCGATAATGCTCATCGACTTCGTCGACTCGAAAGATCGCCCGGCCCCACCATCGGACGTCATAGTCCGACCGATGGATCAGATTGACATAGGCTCGTCCCGCCTGCAGGCTGGTGAACTCCTGCTCCGGACCGCCAAAAATCAAACGAAACCCACATTTCTCATAAAAGCGCACCGATCGGGACATGTCCTGGACAAAAAAAGTCACGGCGCTGATGTGTTCGATCTGCATGATGTCTCGCCTATCTAATCCATCGACAAAGCTATTATTCTTCGTCGATATGGTTATGCTCTCGCAAGTTTTCCAGAAGTAACGATTCAGCAAAACGACACGTGGGCAAATCCGATCTCCAATGGTCTCCGGATCGGTGTTCGCCGACCCGGCAAATTTTGTCCGATGTTGAAAAACACTTAGGAGCAGGGGAAAATATGGTGTCGTTGTTCGGGAATAAAGTTTCATCGCACGCGGAACCGGAAAGATGCAGCCCAATCCACCTTCCAAGCCACCCGCTCATCTCAAGAGCGTTCCCAGTGATACGCAGGAGTTGATGACACGCGTGTACGACGAGCTTCGAGCTCTCGCTTCGGATTATCTCAAACATGAACGGGTCGATCATACGCTTCAACCGACTGCTCTGGTGCATGAAGCGTATCTTCGGCTCGCTAAGGTGGACCGCATTCATTGGCGGGACAAGAATCACTTCCTGGCTGCTGCCGCTGGAACGATACGACGAGTGTTGGTTGATCATGCGAGGACCAAGGCGACGGCCAAACGCGGCGGAGGGAAAATCCGAGTCACCTTATCCGAAGCCGTTCAGCTGCCGAGCAAATCCGACATTGACATCTTAGTCCTGAACGACGCAATGGGCAGGCTATCCGCACTCGACGATCTTGCTTCTCAGGTTGTCGAGCTTCGCTTTTTCGGCGGGTTGACCAACGATCAGGCGGCAAAAGTGCTCGGCTTCTGCAACACGACCGCAAAGGAAAAATGGTCGTTCGCCCGAGTCTGGCTTCGTAGGGAACTCGGCAAGGACGCTTAAGCATGACCCCGAGTCGATTCGAGAAGATTCAGGTGATCTACCGTGACGCCCGATCGCTCGACCCGACCGCGCGACCCGCATTTCTCGACCTGGTCTGCGAAAACGACGCCAGCCTGCGAAACGAAGTGGAGTCGCTCTTACGCGTCGGTGACGATGTCGGGTCGAGTTTCATGGATCAACCCGCCCTCGGTTCACAGTTCACACTGGACGACAACCAATTGGACGAAGTTCAGGAGCTTTCAAACCTCGCACAGGTCGGCCAATATCAGGTTCTTCGACCTGTGGGATTCGGGGGAATGGGAATCGTCTATCAGGCCAAGCAGCAGAACCCCCGCCGGACGGTCGCCCTTAAGCTTATCAGGCCCGGCCTGGCCTCTTCTCAGATGCTGCTACGGTTCAAGCACGAGGCCCATGTCCTCGCGCACTTGCGACATCCGGGTGTCGCCCAGGTGTATGAAGCGGGCTGGCACCAAACGAAGCTCAGAAAGCTGCCCTTCATTGCGATGGAATTCATCGACGGCTCTTCGTTGCTGAATTACGTCCGTCAGAATCTGTCGAATCTCCGTGAGCGCCTCACGCTTTTCATGGACATCTGCAAGGCCGTGCACCATGCGCACCAGAAAGGCATCATTCATCGGGACCTCAAGCCCGGGAACATTCTGATCGACACCGCCGGCGAGAAGGCCCAGCCCAAGATCGTGGATTTCGGCATCGCCCGCATCACCAACGCCGACCTGCTCTTGACGACTCTCCACACCGAGGCCGGTCAACTGATGGGCACGATGCAGTACATGAGTCCCGAACAGGTTGAAGGCAGTCCGGAGAAAATTGACGTCCGAAGCGACGTCTATGCTCTCGGCGTCATCCTCTATGAATTATTGACGGATCGTTTGCCGTATGATCTGCGCGCCATCACAATCCCTCAAGCGCTCCGTATCATCTGTGAAGAATCTCCGCCCAAACCAAGCATCGCCAATCAAAGCATCCACCCCGATCTGGAAACGATCACCTTAAAAGCACTGGAAAAGAAGCCTGGCCGCCGGTATCAAAGCGTCCAAGCTTTAATTGAGGACGTCGATCACTACCTCTCCGATCGCGAGATCCTGGCTCGACCACGAACGTTCACACATCAGTTTCGAAAGCTGGTCGCCCAACGCAAAGTCCCCCTTTTGCTTTTGCCGCTGGTTCTTGTTTTCCTGACCGTCCTTGCCGCGCAATTCGAGTGGATCTTGGTTCGGAAAAGCGAAACTGGCGAGCGGAGCAACACCACAAAGAAAAGCGCCGTTCTTCCCTTCGCGGCCAAACCCACACCAACCGTCCCCGAGACCGTCAGACTCACCGCCTCAGATGCCGAGGCCGGCGATTTCTTCGGCGGCTATTCGTCGATTTCAGGCGAAGTTGTCTTGATCGGAGCACCTCGCTCCGGAAAACAAAACAAAAATGCCGGCTCAGCCTATATTTTCCGGTACGACGGTGTTGATTGGCGTGAAGAAGCTCAGCTCATTGCACCGGACGGCACGGCACATGATCAGTTTGGCTATGACGTCTCGATCAGCGGCAACATCGCGATGATCGGAGCAAGACACGATGACGACCAAGGTCAGAATTCCGGATCCGTTTACGTTTATCGGTTTGACGGCAAAGCATGGATTTTCGAAACGAAACTCCTTCCATCGGATGGTTCTCCGTACGACGCCTTCGGCTCGCGTATTTCAATCGACAACGATGTGGCCATGATCGGCACGACCCTTGACAGCGACTTCGGCACAATGTCGGGCTCTGTGTACGCCTACCGATACGATGCCGTCGAAAACACATGGAACGAGGAAGCCAAGCTGAACCCTGCAGACGCGGTCAAGGAAGACTATTTTGGCCGAGGAATCGCAATCAAAAATAATGTCGCTGTCATCGGCGCATCTGGTAATGACGATGCCGGGAAAGAATCCGGATCTGCTTATGTCTTTCGCTACGAACCAGCCACGGGAAGCTGGGCGGAAGAAGCCAAGCTCACTGCAGCGGATGCGTCACGCGGCGACGAGTTCGGCGTTAACGTCGCCATTTCCGGTGACCTCATCGCGGTCGGAGCCTGGCTCAACAACGACAAAGGGTTGAACTCAGGAGCAGTCTATCTATTTCGTTATGACCCGAAAACAACGCAGTGGATTCAGGAGACAAAGCTCACCGCATCCAACGGTCGCGAAGGAGATCAATTCGGCGTCGCTGTTGCAATCGCCGAAGATGGTTCGGTGATCGTCGCAGCGGACCATGCGGACCTTGAAGTTCCAAACGCTGGAGCAGCCTACATATTTCAGTTCGATGGGACCGACTGGATCGAAACGAACAGGCTTGTCGCCTCGGACGCAACTCCAGGCGATGGTTTAGGAAGGCCTTCCACCGGAGGAAACTGGATTATGCTCTGCACTCCGCTAAAAGACGACGCCGGAGTAAATTCGGGTGCAGCCTATCTGTTCGACATGCTTGGACGGACAAATAACGCATCGTTTCAGAGCAATGCGAAGGAACAGGCTAAATCAGGTCTTTCCGCCAGCATCAGAACCAAACCAACCATTCACGAGACTTTCAAGCTCACGGCCTCCGACGCTGAAGCAGGTGACTTTTTGGGCTCCCGCACTTCGATTTCGGGTGACGTCGTTTTGGCCGGAGCGCTTCTCTCGGGCAAACAAGGTACGAACGCCGGCTCAGCATATATTTTTCGTTACGACGGCAATGACTGGCTTGAAGAGGCCCGACTAACTGCACCGGATGGCAAGGCCCACGATCAGTTCGGCGTCGGTGCCTCGATCAACGGGAACGTCGCCATCGTTGGAGCCAGGCGTGATAACGATCGAGGGCTGAGGTCCGGGTCTGCCTACGTGTATCGGTTCGACGGTGACCAGTGGACATTCGAGACGAAAATCTCCGCATCGGACGGGAGCTCTGACGACAGCTTCGGTATCAGCATTTCGCTCGATAACGACATCGCTCTTATTAGCGCCCCGCATGACGACGACTTTGGGATGAGTTCCGGCTCTGTCTACGCCTACCAATACGACGCCGCCACGAAAACATGGAAGGAGAAGACGAAGCTCAACCCTGCAGACGCCTCCAAAGATGACCGTTTCGGCTCACAAGTATTCTTCAGGAATAATGTCGCTGTCATCGGTGCTCCTTATAACAACGATGCAGGAAAACGTTCCGGATCGGCTTACGTCTTTCGCCATGATCCGATCATGGGACGATGGAAAGAAGAAGCCAAACTCATGGGGTCGGATTCCTCATCCCACGACCAGTTTGGTATGAGAGTGACGACCTCCGGCGACCTCGCCGTAATCGGATCCCTCCACAACGACGAAAAAGGACCCGACTCAGGGGCGGCCTACATATTTCGCCATGATCCGAAGACGACACGGTGGATTCAGGAGGCAAAACTCACCGCATCCGACGGTCGAAAGGGGGACCAATTCGGCTCCGCTCTCGCCATCGCCGAAGATGGTTCGGTGATCGTCACTGCTAAACAGGCCGATCTTGAATTTCCGAACGCCGGTGTCGCGTACGTATTTCAATTCGACGGAACCGATTGGGTCGAAGTGCAAAGACTCGTTGCCTCTGACGCAGCTTTGGGCGACGCCCTTGGCTGGGCCTGCGCGACAAGCGGTGATTGGCTCGTCGTCAGCACTCCGTTGAAAGACGACGCCGGCATAAGCTCCGGCGCAATTTATCTGTTCAAGGGATTTGGGGCGACCGGCGGCGCGCCTCCCGTTGAATAGACCACATGATTCCGAACGTTCGAACGAGTGACCACAGGGAAACTGAACGGCGCGTGACGAGAAAAGCGGGGCGCTTACGCCTACTTCAAACGTCGTAGGCGCTGTGGCGCAACGCCTGGAACACGCTCGATGAATCCACGGGCTTCGAGGTCCAACTTAACCGTCGTGGCATACCAGGAAACCGAGCCCTTCTTCGGAAACAGGTCGGCCGGAAGACGCTCGGCGACGGCCTTGGGTAACTCTTTGAACAGAACGCCTTTCTTGCTTGTCGGCACAACGGCCAAGATCGCTTTGCGTACGAGTTCGTACTTCTCCCTCGAGACACGTGTTCCAGCTGCGCCGGGAGTGATGTTTCTAGTCAAAATCGTCGGTTCTTTACTCGCCATGCTTCTTTCTTACATAAGAAGACAACGTTAGTCCCGAGAAGCAAGAAACAGTCGCAGGACGTACCAGAACATCAGAGCCACGGATGCGAAGAGTTCCAAAGCCGCGCCGACGTAGCGATCCTGGGGATAATGCCGAATGATGTTCGACGTATCGTAGAGAATGGCGGCCCCGGCAAAGGCGACCATGCCAACACTGAACCACGTGCCGAGATTGAACCCGAAGAGGACGCTGCTTCCGATTCCTATGAGCGCCGCGATGCCTATCCACCGGAGAAAACCTCCCAGAAACGAGAAGTCCTTACGCGTGCCAAAGGCCACGAAGGTCAGTCCGCAGAAACCGACGAGCGTGACAAGAGCCGCGCTGCTGATGATATTGCCCGAAGAACCGAATCTTTCTGAAGATGCCAGGTTGGCGATATAGAGCAACGGCACAAAGATGAGCGCCTCGGCCAGCACGAAACCGATCAGTGCCGCGTATTGCACGACCATCGATCGCGCCATATGTGCCGCCCGACTGGCAAGCCAGGACACAACGAGGAACCCTCCAAGCACAACAAGCCAGGAAATATTGGTCACAGCGTCATAGATGGGTTTGGCCAATCCCGCCTTGAAAATGTATACCTCGATGCCTGTAAAGAGCAAAACAGCCCCGAACAAATGCATATAGGTCTTGACGATAAAATCGGCCCGCGTCTGTGTGTCGACGTCACTGACGGGAACGACGTGCTCCTGCATGGCGTATTCCTGGTTCATGCTTTGTCTCCTTCCGGCGTTATAGCATGTACATCGTCCACCGTTGCATTTTGGCTGAGCCCTACGTCCGAGAATTCTACCGGAAGGGAATACGCAAAAACAGACCTCAAACAACAATAACAGTGCGGACCTATCCTTCCATGACGGGGGGCGGCTTGAATCGCCATGCCAGAAGCAATCCGACCAACAGCGAGCCGATCACGTGATCCAGAACCGTCGGAATCACGAATCCGACCGGGAACACAAACCAATTCCAATCCGGCAGCGTGGAAATCAACGCGGCAAAGAGGCCCAACAGCGTCACGAACATCACCCGCTGCCCATAGCCGGGCAAAGCCGGTGCCGCCAGCGATAGAAGATAGGCGGCCAACAGAGCCGTGGCGACGTTCAGCAGAAAACCAACGATGAATTGCCTCGGGGCGAAAGGCTCACGCCCATGTTCGGAGTAGACCATGAGGCTGATCCACGGTCCTTGCTTGCATTTCTCGAGCCAGGCCTGCCGCTCCGCCTCCGAGACCTCGCCGGCCACGTTGCACGCGGGAAAGCCGGGATAGTGATACACCCCGCTATCGGCCTCTGCCTCACGCATCGCACGAATCACACCGGCCTCGTCGGGCATGTTTCTGAGTGCACTTTCATGCCAGGGCAAAGCCATCCAGGAAAAGGCGCCCCACGCAAACATCACGATTCCGCCTAAGAGTCCGCTCAATCCAATTCGCATAAACATGATTCCCGTCTAAGAAAAAAAACGAAGAGAGTGTGCTCAATTTTTCCTGTCCTTCAGAAAAGGTGAAAACAAGAACGTCAACACGCGCCACATTCCTTTCTTATCGCAGCGCGGATCATGTCGTTCCGACTTGGGACGAATCGTCCCGTCAAGATCGATTCTGGCGATGACGTCCGGCAGCAACGTGCTGTAAATCTTCTTGCTTCCACTCCCGAGGATAAGGCTCACCAAGACAGCCTTGACGCCCTCGAATCCGGATTGCACAACCTTCAACCGTGTGCCGCCCGGCACCGGTTCCAGCGTGAAAGTCAGCACGGTATCGATCGGCCCGCCCTTCCAGGAATACGACAAACATCGATATTCATCGATCTCCAGCACCTCGCAATGAACAATGCCGTCAAAGCCGGGCTGGGGATCGGTGCGCAACGTAAACTTGTGCCCGACGCGTGCCTCAAAATCGTTCGGCATGAGCCACTCGGCAATGGCCTTGCTGTCGGTCAACGCCCGCCAGACCTTTTCCGGCGGATGGGGATAAACGTATTCAAGTCTCAACTCGCGTTTCATGAAGCCTCATCCTGTGTTGCATCCAGATACTCACCAAGGGCATTGAGCTTCCCGCGCCAAAACTGCTCGTAATGGCCGACCCAGTCGTACACCTCCTTGAGCATGACCGCGTTAAGGCAATAAATCTGCTGACGCCCTTGCCGTCTTCGGGACACCACACCGACCTCACGGAGGACCCGCAGATGCTGAGAGAGCGCTGGTTGCGTCATGTCAAAGTGCTCGTGCAGAGAATTGACCGGATGCTCGTGCTTCTTGAGCAAATCGAGAATCCGGCGCCGTGTCGGATCGGCGATGGCCTGAAAAACCGTGTTGGTGTACGGCTCACTCACGCCCCTATTATATAAGTATTCACTTATATGTCAAGCCGAAAGAAGAACGCAAAAAAACCGGCCTATGAATTGGTCTTGAGACGCTCGGCCACCGCTTGATGCCCGCTCTCGGTGGCCAGAGACAGGGCCGTTTTGCCATCGTCGCTAGGAACGGCCGGATCGGAGCCTCTTGCGAGCAGCATGTCGACGGCTTCCAAATCACCATGTTTGGCAACGGCATGAAGCGCCGTCCAACCGCCCTGCTGACGAGCATTCGGATCCGCCCCGTGGTCGAGGAGACTTGCCATGATGCCTCGTGCGCCACACGATGCGGCGCTGTGAAGCGCCGTCAGGGACATGGCATTTTGCGAAACGGCGTTTGCAGCCGCTCCACGCTCCAACAGCAAACCGACCACGTCGTCACGCCCAAAGAAAGCGGCCAGGTGTAGGAGCGTGAATCCGTCAGGTGATCGTGCGTCGACCGTTCCCGGATTTGCGTCCAGAATCTCGGTCACGGCCTCCACGCGTCCAAGAGCGGCCGCCTCGAAGGCATCGAGTTTCGCCCCGGCAGCCAGCAGCACATCGACGATGTCCATCCGTCGGCGGTAAAGGGCCTGCATAAGTGGAGAGAGCCCACTCGTGTCACGGGCATTCGCCAGGGCCGGTTCACCGTTCAGAAACTTCTTGGCAAGATCCAGGTTTCCCGTGGAGACGGCCTCGAAAATATCGGCAGTCGCTTTCATAATCACGCTCCTGTTGCAGGACCATTTAATTAGCTGCGCTAACTAAATATAGGCGAACCATGCCAAGCAAGTCAAGATCTGATCCCAAGCCTGCCGAGGTGGCCGATCGGCTTCACTCCGCCGCCATTCACCTCCTGCGCCGTCTCCGCCGAGTAGACGAAGCCTCCGGACTCAGCGCCCCCAAGCTCTCCGCCCTGTCCGTCGTGGTGTTTGCGGGCCCGATCCGATTGGGAGATTTGGCTGCCGCGGAGCAAATCCGCCCACCGAGCATGACCCGCATCGTGCAGCAACTGGAATCCCAAGGCGTGGTCCGCCGCGAACCGGACCCCGGTGACGGGCGTGCCACACGAATTGCCGCCACGCCGAAAGGCCACCGGCTGTTGAAACAGGGGCGAGGCCGTCGAGTCAACCTGCTGGTGGAATGGCTTGGGGGCCTGGACACCGCCGACATCCACAAACTTGAGAAGGGTCTGGTCGTCTTAGAGCAGCTCCTGAAGAAATAGACCACCTCTTTGAGCAGAATTACCCAAAAGTGCATTTTGGGAACTGGGCAAAGCCCCACATTTCCAGCACGCTGAGCTGGACATGCAAGATCAACAAATAAGCGTAATCCACTTATTTCAATGCACTTACATTACTTAACCAAAAGCATCGAAAGCGATTGGCACACTGGTTGCCCAACAAGTAGATCAGAAGAAGGTGACGCGAAGGAGCGGAGCCGACGGTTTCGACCGTGAGGAGATATGAATGGCGAACAACCCAAGCGGTGAATCGCGGTGATTCATCCTTGGTGAGCATAGTCGTGCCGAACCCAGAAATGGGGTCGGTTGTGTGTGTTAGGGTGGGCTTGAGTGCGAGGCAGGCCCACCCTGCTTTTTTTACGCGCCGAGACCGAGCCGATATCCGTCGGATTCTGTCACTCTAAATCAACCGAGCTCGAAGAACCTTCGCTTGGATTCCCTGGGGCCCCACGCCAATCTTGATCGGCCTCCCGCACCTTGGGCAGCGGCCGTCATATTGTCGGGCTTCTGCGTCACGATATACGCGCGTGTAGACCCCGCAGCATTCAAAGTGAACCCCCACCCAAGGTCTTTCGTTGGTCGCATCCTCAGACTCGAAACCGGAGACATCCGCCTCGACCGAAGAGACGATGTCGATGATGTAGCCGGAAGGCGCCGCCGACCTATCCCGATTCACCGAATACATACTCTCTTTATCGGTCAACGATCGCGCTGATTAAGAGGGCAGGCACGGTGCCTGGACATCCTCGCACGGACAGCTACCATATCGCCGATCGTATCCGTAACACCCTGAAAGAAAGCAAACATGCCATCGTCCAGATCACTTCAGCTCGCCGGCTCAATTCTCGCCGGTGATGCACTCAATCTGTCCAACGCAATAAAAATCGCCGAGGACGCGGGCTCTGACATCGTATCACTCGACGTCTCCGACGGCCATTTCGTTCCAACAATCAGTTTCGGCGAGGAGGTTGTCCGCCGCACGTGCGAGGTCACGAAGCTTCCAGTGGAAGTGCATTTGATGGTCAGCCGGCCGGAAGACTGGGTCGTGCGTATGGAAGGCTGTGGTCACTTCCGGATGCTCTTCCATATCGAGGCGAGCCGTCGGGCAATGGGCGTGGTTCAGGCCATCGATCGCCAGGGCGTCAAACCTGGTATCGCGTTGAATCCCGAAACGCCCGTCATCGCGGTCGAACCGCTGTTGCCCTACGTTGACAACGTCTGCCTCATGGGGATCGCCCCGGGTTTTTCCGGCCAGCGGTTACTTGATTACACCTTCAACAGAGTTGCGGACCTGCGCGGACGCATTGACAGAATGCGTTCATCCGCCACCATCACCGTGGACGGCGGCGTGAAAGCGGACAACGCTTCTCGATTGGTGGAAGCCGGCGCGGACATTCTCGTCGTCTCATCAGGAATTTATGGGCACGCCAATCCCGCCGAGAGCCTGAACGAGATTCGCCGCATCGTCGGGGGCGAATCCAACAAAGAGTCATAAAAGAGTCATAAGAGAAATGCGAATTAGAGACGGCGCGTGATCCGCCCTCGCGTCAGATCATAAGGGCTCAGTTCCACGCGAACGCGGTCGCCGGGGAGGATACGGATGAAATTCTTTCGGAGCCGGCCTGAGATGTGCCCCAAAACCTGGTGTGTTTTGCCTTCATGTTCGAACTCCAGCCGAAACATTGTGTTCGGCAGAGCCTGGACCACGTCGGCTTCGACTTCGATCTTGTCTGGATTCGCCATAGGGTTCCTAAACTGACTATCTTTTTCGACTACCATTCGTCATTTTCCAGATAAAGATGCTACCCTCCACCTCGCCTTTTCACAAGCTCATCCGGCTCCGGCGTGTTGCTTGACACCGTTCCTACGGCGAGTTACCGTCCTCAAGCGAATGATCTTCTATCTACAGGTTAGAATCGAACTTGCGAGGCCCTGATCATGCAAAGATGTTCACACGCCACCGTCAAACTCCTGTTCGTTTTCGGCATGACTTCGCTCCTGAGCGGATGCAGCTCCATGTTGGTCGGAAACTGGAAATCTGACAAGATTCCTGAGGACGCGAGCTTTTATATTCGGGCGGTGGAATTCAAGGACGACGGCACGTACACCGGCTCGGCCATGAAAAAGGGCGGTGATCCGAGGCGAATCGCCGGCAAGTACGAGTTCGATGGTTTCAGCCTCAAACTCATGCAGGTCGGCAGAAATGATCGCGTCTATTCCGCGTTCTACAATTCTTTCATGAATACGCTCGACATCACAAAAGACGGACAGAAGCAAACGTTGAAAAAGCAATAGACATTGCGGCGGATCAAGAAAACGTTGCTTTATTCCTCGGCCCCTCGACCCCTCGACCCCTCCGCCCCTTCTTTGGCCTGCGGCCGCTGTACGGGAAACAAGATCACATCCCGAATGCTGGATGAGTTCGTCAATAGCATCACCAGCCGATCGATCCCGACACCAAGTCCGCCCGCCGGCGGCATCCCGTGTTCCAAAGCGTTCAAAAAATCCTCGTCCATAACCCGCATGGTCTCGTCCCCTTCACCTTGAAGCTGGGCACCGAGATTCTCGCGTTGAACTTCCGGATCGTTTAATTCGGTATAGGCATTGGCGATTTCCATGCCCGCGACCATCGCCTCAAACCGAAGGGCCAACGAAGGATCCCCCGGCTTTCTGCGCGTCAAGGGGCAAATCGCCGCGGGATACTCCGTCACAAACGTCGGCTGAACAAGCTTGTCTTCTACCGTCGCCTCGAAGAGCTTGTTCGCCACGACGGCGTCGTCGGCCTTGGCATTCTCGATACCAAGCGTGGCCGCCTTTTTGCGCACGGCCTCGCCATCGTTGAGATCCACACCGGCATACTCGCGAAGCAACTCGGCGTATTGCCGCCGCGGCCACGGTGGTGTGAAATCCAGGTCGAGATCCTTGAACTTGCGCTTGTAACCTCCGCCGATCACTTCGATGCAACTCGTAAACATCCCCTCGACGATGTTCATCATGTCGCTGAGATCACCATAGGCCTGGTAGCATTCCAGCATCGTGAACTCGGGGTTGTGCTGCGTGCTGATCCCCTCGTTGCGGAAGTTGCGATTGATCTCGAAAACCCGCTCCATCCCGCCGACCAGCAGACGCTTCAAATACAATTCCGGCGAGATCCGCAGAAACAACTCGATGTCGAGCGTGTTGTGATGAGTCGTGAACGGACGAGCCGCGGCTCCGCCGTAGATGGGCTGCAACATCGGCGTTTCCACTTCCAGAAACTCCAGGCCGCGCATGTAGGCCCGGATCGCGTCGATCATCCGGCTCCTCGCCTTGAACGTCTGCATGACGTCGACGTTGGAAAATAGATCGATGTATCGTTGGCGATAGCGAAGATCGACGTCCGTCAGACCGTGCCATTTCTCCGGCGGCGGGCGCAAACTCTTGCACAACACGGCAAACTCGGTCCCCCAAACGGTGATCTCGCCGGTCTTGGTTCGTCCCAGGTAACCGTCCACGCCGATGATGTCACCCAAGTCCAGGATCTTGATGACTTTCCAGGCTTCATCGCCGACGACCTGCTTGGACAAACCGATCTGAAGATCGGCCGTGGAATCTCGCAGCGTCAGAAAAGCCAGCCTCCCCATCACCCGTCGGAGCACGATCCGCCCGGCCGCCCGGACGGTTTGGCTCTCGTCACCCTGACCTGCTTCGAGGCCGTGATTCTCGACCCGAGTCCGTATGTCCGAATTGACGGTCACGCCCTCAAAACGAGCGCCATAGGGGTCAAAGCCCATTTCGCGTAACCGGTCCCGCTTGGTCTGTCGATCCTGGAAATACTGATCCGCCATCGTTTCATCCGTAAGTACTGCTAGAGCCTTGAGAAACCGCGATCGGCCCCAAACCATGCAGCATGCTATTCGCCGACGCCCTGGTCCACAACGGCTCGATTATCGGGCAATTTTTGCGACCTCAGGGGTTGACTTTCCGCCTCGACATCCGCACTAATTTATTGCAGGAATAAATGTCGAATGGAAAATGTTCCGTCAAATAGAAGCAAGAATGGCTAAATCCGGCCAGCCTTGGGGAGCCGATGACCCAAAAGATCACACGGAGGTTTGAAGAGACGGTGCTATGTCACCTCGATCTCGTGTATCGCATGGCCATGAAACTGACCGGTGATCCACACGAGGCCGAGGACTTGGTCCAGGAAACGTTCCTTCGGGCCCACCGCGCTTTTGGGAAGTTTGAGCTTCGCGAATACGGGGCAAAACCGTGGCTATTGCGAATCTTGCACAATGTATTTTATACCCGTTGCGGGCAAACGGTCAGGGCCCCGTCATTGCTGGACGACTTAAGCCTGGAAGACATTGCGATCGAACTCGAACAGCAGCCGTTGCCCTCTTTCAATCCGGAGGACGTGGACTGGGAACAGTTCGACGAAGAACTCAAGGACGCCGTGCTGGCCCTTTCTGCAGAATACCGATCGGTGCTGCTGCTTTGGGCAGTCAGCGGGTTGAGTTACAAAGAAATCGCACACGCCGTGAAGTGCCCCTTGGGAACTGTCATGAGCCGTTTGTATCGAGCAAGACAACAGTTGGGTGAAGCGCTGAATGAATTCGCCAGAGAACGCAGAATCAAGACGAGGCAAGCCTGAGGCGATAGGATGAACTGCAAAACGGTCAGAAAATACTTGTTTGCCTTCGCAGACGGCCAAATTGGTGTTCAGGCCAACTGCGAAGTGCTGGACCATCTCAAGATGTGTCCAGCGTGCAGCAAAATCGTGAACGAGCATCAGGCTGTTCGGAGTAAGCTCCGCTTCAGCGCCGAGCAGATCAAGGTGCCGCCCCTTCTGGAAGGTCGTGTCAGGAAAGCCATTCAACTCGGTCGCCCGATCAGGTTCGATGAAACCGAACACTCGTGGGGCATCCGGAATCGCGTTCTTCGGGTCGCCGCCCTGGCTGCCTGCATCACGCTCATCGTGACCGGAGCCTGGTACATCGGCCCATGGGGAACGTCTACAAGCAATCCCTTTGGGAATACGATCAACTCAGAGAAACAATTGGCCCAGAACACGGCCTTGAATGTCAGAAAACTCCACTTTTCGTGCACGCGAAAATGTGAAGGCCCGGGACATCACCATGACAACCTTCCGAACAACCGCGAAAAGGTGGCCGGGGCCATTCGCCGTCACTACGACGGACAACTCCTTGCCATCGCCCCCGACCTGTCGGGTTACGGCTTCGAATTCGAATCCGCAAACTTCTGTTGTCCGGCCGGTTGCAAAGATGAGGTAGGCGCACACGCGATGTACGTCGATTACAGCAACGGCAATCGGCTTTCCCTTTTCAGTGTTCTTCATTGGGATGCGATCGACGTGCCGGACAAGCCCACGCCGGATCGGGAAAACCCGTTCATTCACAGCGTATCCCAGTGTGATGACACCTGGATCCTGGCATGGCATGAAAATGACATGACCTACATTTGTTGCGGTCTGATTGCGCCGGAGACGCTACTCAATATGGTCAATGACATGCAGGTCGCCGTGAAAACCGATGTTGATCTGCACGACGGCAAACTCGCCGGCCTTAGCCGACGCTGACACAACGCTTCCGTCTTCACTTCGCCGGTTCACCTGGTGAGTGCCTGATATTCCTTTAGATTCCGCTCGTAATACCCGACACTGGAGGCCAGCCCTCCCCTCCGATTTCGTGCGAGCCACACCGCGCGATGGCGCTCGGTCAATCGCTCCAGGTCGGCCTCTAGCCGACGAACGCTGATGCGCATGGGCCCGCCTGTTCGCCCGGCCACATTGTACTGCGCCCTTTGACATGCGTGGTTCATCACCGCAAGCGTGACCCGCAACTCCTCCTTGACCAAACCTCGATCCACGCCGCCGAATCGGGCCTTCGAAACCGCGGACTTGAGCTCGGCGATACGCTTCGCCATGCGTTCCGCTTTTCCCGCAGCAAGTCCTTCTACGCTGGACACGTCACCGAGCGACGCCTGCATACAAGCAAACAGAAGTGAGCGATTGTTCAAAACAACGCCCGACAAATCGGGCACACGCCCTGCGTCGAGCCATACTTGCCCTGATATTCCCGTAGGGTCCTCGAAAACATGACGGCTGAGTTCCGACGCCACGTCCAAATTGACGTTCGTCTTCGCGCACCACGCCAAGGCTGCGCCGTACAAGAAACCGGCATAGCTGACCGGCAGGTATTGACGATGCCCGTAATCGCCCCAATCCGTGATGAGATACCCTTCCGCTCGATGCCGCCGCCCCTGCATCGCAGCATTACGCAGATTCGCCAGACAGTTTCGCGTCCGTCCACCGAAGCTGCACCAGCTGGAAGTGCCCGGGCAAACGTAATAGTTCAAATCTTGTGAGCGTAGGCGAGCACATTGACGGTCGAAGGGATGGTCTGCTTCGTAGCCCCAGACCAAGGGTGTCACATCGTCGGGCAATTCCTGAATCAAGTCAGGATATTTGAAAATCCAGTCGCTCCAGCACAATATGCGAGATCCATGCCGGCCGGCGGCACGTCGAATCTTCATGAGGTAATCGAAATACACACGCCCCGCACCCTGCCTTTCGCATGCGCCGCGACTTCGACCCTGACCGATTTCCCAGGGCTCATCACAACCGACGTTGAGCCGTTTGCTTGAAAAATTCGGTAACAACTGGTCATAAAGCGAAGACACGAGCCGAGCTGAGTCTCGATGCAGAGGATTCAGCGTTGACGGCTTGCGCCGCACTTCACCCCATGGCGTTTTCCAAGGCCCCGTACACTCGGCCAATCGAGCATATCGACGGTGTTTCAGCCACCGCTCCATATGACCGAAAGAGTTTTGATTGGGGACGAGTTCAATGCCATGACCGTGGCAAAGCCGATCAAGCTCCCGAGCTTGCGAACCGGTCAGGGGGGATGCGCCGCGCCAAACCTCTTCGTGTCCCGTGTAGGCGAAGGTGTGTTCCATGTAAAGCTGAAGTTGATTGATCTTCCATCCGGCCAACATTTCGATCAATCGTTTCAGTGTGCCGAGCGTCGGGACCTTGTCCCGGCTAATGTCGAGCATGACGCCGCGAACCGGAAAATCAGGCCAGTCTTCGATGTCCATCGCCTGGATTCCCGGACGATTCGCACGGATCAATTGCGTCAAGGTCAGGAGGCCGTAACGAAAACCCGCCTCACCGGAAGCTTGCAAGTGAATCCGATCGGAGCGTATTTTCAAGGAATAGGATTGATCGCCGTGCCCGCGAGGGTCGCGCTGCAATGTGATGACGCCGCATCGGTCCGGCCGGACCCGAACCAGTTTGCGGAGCCCTTTCGCAGCGCCGACCAGAAGCGGATCCCGTGCTGGTTTCAGGAGAATGCTCGACGCATCACGAAGCAGAAAAACGCCGTCCACCGTCCGCACGCGACGTGGTTTCGGAATCAGATGGTCCGACGACGCGACCGTGGAATAGCGAATTGCTCATATCCTCCGTCACGGTTCCGTCGCTATTCGCCGCGCCTCTCACTCGGGCCACGACCGGCCAGCGCCCCATCCTGAACCACCGGCAAATAGTAACCCACGTTCGCGACATAAGTGTCGGGTGCAGCCGACGGCCCCGTCGGCAGAAGCGAAAACTCACCCCGGGTCTCGTCGAAAAGCTTGTGAATCAACTTGAAGTCGTGTGGCAGGTGCTGGAGTACACCGTCTTGCACAATGAATCGCTTCTCAGCCCCACCGGCGACCAAACGAACTTCAAATTCGTCACCGCTCCCGATGTCTCGATGAGCGACCGTCAAATGTTGCCCCAGCTTGGCTGTGAAATTTGACGCCGGCTGTCCACGTGACCGGCGCG
This sequence comes from Phycisphaerales bacterium, assembly GCA_022360095.1. Lineage (GTDB taxonomy): Bacteria > Planctomycetota > Phycisphaerae > UBA1845 > UTPLA1 > JAKSDK01. The sequence goes on along the minus strand of JAKSDK010001037.1, from coordinate 25,619 downwards.
CTTCGATCAACGCCTTACAAAAAGCATCGATAATCGCCGCCTGCCGTGCCGCGGCCCGCCGCTCCTGTGTTCCGTGAGCAAGGGGCTGACGCCCGAAACCTGTCACTTCAAATGCCAGACGGCGCGGCTGGGTTTGTTTCGATTCATGCCCTGGGTTTTCTTGAGGAGACTGGGCCGCGCCATTTTCCTGACGGTCGATTTGGACCTTGAAGACCTCGGTGGCCGATCGTTCGCGCGAAAATCCCTGACAACCTGTGATGCTCGCGCCCAAGACCAAGCCACCGGTCCATAACAGCAGCACCGTGCTTCGGTTTCGCAAACTGAAGGAATCGTCCACTGACCGCCAGATCCATCCGGATGAGTTGCACATAACGAATTCCGTTTCGTTCCCGACGTTGACTCAAAAATGCGCTCGCCGAGCCGGCGCGAATGTAAATCCGCACTTGTTCAGTGTCAAGAAGATTCTCAGATCCCGGAAGACGTCAAGCGCAAAGTACTAGAGAGTCTTTACTTCGGTGCCACGATCAACTCGTGAGGGCATCCGTGCCGATTGATATTGGCCGTGGAAGGTCAGAATCGCGATGTAGAAATAGCCGACCGTAAACAAGCACATGAAAAACAAGCCAAGCCACATCTTTTGAGACAGCGTGTAGAAAACGCAGCCGCCCATATAAAAAGCCATTAAAAGCTCACACCATCCCTGAACCCGCTTGGGATCAAGCCGATTTTTGCCCGCCTTGGCCTGCCATCGACGGTCATGATCCCCCGACACACCGAATTTCGGCGTGCGAACGAACTCGGAAGGTTTCCCGAAAAATCCTTCGAAGGCCGCCCGGGCGTTGTTCAACGAGATACCGACGCCGACGCTCATCAGGAAAGGCAGATACTTGATGCTCTCGGCCCAGGTCCGAAAGATCTCTCGCTGCGAAGCCACGTAAAAAGTGCTTGCGGAAAACGTGGCCAGGATTACGAGCGAACCGTCCAGAATCACTTGCATCAACCGGCTGTCCTGAAACACATAAGCCTTGAAAAACAGCGCCGGAAACAGCATGAACGTGAGCAACACGATCAGAAAATAACTCAACCAACTGGTCAGGTGAAAGAAGGCCTCGACCTTGATTCGCAAGGGCAGGCGAGATTTCAGAATACGCGGCAGAAGTTTGCGGCAGGTCTGCGCACCGCCCTTTGCCCAACGATGCTGCTGGCTCTTGAACGCATTCATCTCGGGGGGCAACTCCGCGGGACTCGTCACCTCCGGAAGATAAACGAACTTCCACCCCTTCATCTGGGCGCGATAGGAAAGATCCAGATCCTCCGTCAGGGTATCATGCTGCCAACCGCCGGCCTCCTCGATGCAGCACTTCCGCCAGGCCCCGGCCGTCCCGTTAAAACTCATGAACCGGCCGGATCGATTCCGAGCCGCATGCTCGATGACGAAATGACCGTCGAGAAGAATCGCCTGGGCTTTGGTCAAATATGAATGCTCGCGATTGATATGTTCCCAACGCGCCTGCACCATGCCGACTTTCGGATCCGTAAAGTGGTCGATCAGGTGTTCGAGAATATCCTCGGGCGGCAGAAAGTCTGCATCAAAAATGACGATGAATTCACCCTTCGCCACCTTGAGCCCGGCCTCCAGGGCGCCTGCTTTGTAACCCTCCCGATTGTCGCGATGAAGCAACACGACGGGATATCCCTGGGCCTGCATCTCCGCGCAAGTCTCACGCGCGATTTGGACCGTTTCATCCGTCGAATCGTCAAGCACCTGAATTTCAAGTCGGTCACGGGGATACTTGATTCGGCAGGTCGCCTCGATGATTCGCTGAGCAACGTACTGCTCGTTGTACATGGGCAACTGAATCGTAACCATGGGCTTCTGAAGAAAGCGGGACTTGGCCCGAGGCGTGTTGCGACGGTACTTGTAGTACAGATAAACGAGCGAATAGCGATGCACCCCGTAAATCGCCAGGCAAAGACAGACTCCCAGATGACCAGCCACCAGCAAATAATGCCAAAACGTCGGTTCGTTCATCGCCCAGTATCAACCTCGATGCTTAACGGCCACACCAAAACACAAGCAAATGCCCGGATTGCATAAAACAGGTGGTGGTTAGATTCTACGGACAAGGCGAAAACCGTGTCAATCATGCAGATTTCCGAGCCGCACCTCAAAGACCCATTTAGGCCTGATTCTTCGAATTTGCGAATAAATTAGATCCCATTATGCGGACTCAGATTGTGAGTTTTGGAATCGCATTAAAAAAACCCCGCCCTTTCTCGTAGAAAGAGCGGGGTTCAGTGAAAACTACTGTATCGGGTTTCTTTAACGTCGCCGTCGAATCATCCGCTGCCTCATGCCGATCATGCCCAGGAAGGTCAGGACCATACCGGCCAGGAAGCAGGGAGCGCAAGCGAAGCCGAACAGACTCTGATTCAGGAGAGGGTTGCACGGCAGATTCGTCCCGCCTGTCGTCGTCGTCCCTCCGGTTTCGGTTCCAGGCGTCGTCTCCGTCTGACCCGCAGGTTCGGTATCCGCGGTCACGGTCACCTTGAACGCACAGATCGCGGTCTTGCCAAAATCATCCGTAGCCGTCACAACGACGTTGGTCGTCCCAACGGGGAAGCTCGAACCGGGCTCGGGATCAACCGTGACGGCCACATCCCCCAGACCGTTGACCGCGACCGGCATCTCAAAATTGAGCGAGACCCCTTCATCGGTGTCGGCTGTGATGGTCAGGTCCTCGGGGCAACCCTCCAGCGCCAAATCGGAATCGCATACGTCACCGATGCCGTCTCCATCCGCATCGTTCTGGTTCGGGTTGTGAATGTTAACGCAATTATCTACGTCACCGCCGACGCCGTCTCCATCGGCATCATTGTCAGGATCGTTCGGGAAGGGATCCTCGTTGCCGCAAACACCATCGCCGTCCGCGTCATTGTTCGGATCGTTCGGACAAGGATCGACGTCGCCGCCGAGACCGTCATCGTCCGCATCGTTGTCAGGGTCATTGGGGAAGGGATCTTCATCGGCGCAGAGTCCGTCGCCGTCCGCGTCATTGTTCGGGTCGTTCGGGCAGTCATCGACGTCACCGCAAATGTCGTCGTTATCCGCGTCATTGTTCGGATCATTCGGACATTCATCGACGTCGCCGCAAATCCCGTCATCATCCGCGTCATTGTTGGGATCGTTCGGACATTCGTCGACGTCGCCGCAAATCCCGTCATCATCCGCGTCATTGTCCGCATCATTCGGACATTCATCGACGTCGCCGCCGATCCCGTCACCGTCCGCGTCATCGTCAGGATCATTCGGAAACGGATCTACATCACCGCAGAGGCCGTCATTGTCCGCATCGTTGTCAGGGTCGTTCGGACACTCATCAACGTCGCCGCAGATCCCGTCATCATCCGCGTCATTGTCAGGATCGTTCGGGCATTCATCGACGTCACCGCAGATCCCGTCACCGTCCGCATCATTGTCCGCATCGTTCGGGCATTCATCGACGTCACCGCCGATCCCGTCACCATCCGCATCGTTGTCAGGGTCGTTCGGAAACGGATCTACGTCGCCGCAGAGCCCGTCACCGTCCGCATCATTGTCAGGGTCGTTCGGACACTCATCGACATCGCCGCAGATCCCGTCATCATCCGCATCGTTGTCAGGGTCATTGGGACACTCATCGACGTCGCCGCAGATCCCGTCACCGTCCGCATCGTTGTCGGCATCATTCGGGCATTCATCGACGTCACCACCGATCCCGTCACCGTCCGCATCGTTGTCCGGGTCGTTTGGGAACGGATCTACATCGCCGCAGAGTCCGTCATTGTCGGCATCATTGTCCGGATCGTTCGGACACTCGTCCTCACTATCACAAAGGCCGTCATTATCGGAATCATCCGGATTGTCCTGCGGACATTCGTCGCAAACGTCACCGACCCCGTCACCATCGCCGTCTTCCTGGTTCGGATTGGGCGTCCCCGGGCAGTTATCGTCTTCTCCACAAACTCCATCACCATCGGCATCGTCGCAAATGATGAGTGCGCCGGTGAGAATGATAAAGTCGTTGAAATTCAGATTGGTGCACGGACCGTTCGGGATGTCGGTATAGGCCGTGATTTTGACGTCGTACGTGCCGGGGTTCAGCCCGGTCGTGTCGATCGTCACACTTGAGCCCAGGTTGGTGCCGACAAAGAAATCCGGATCAATGTCCTGGCAACCAAACGCGCCCGTGTTAATGACATCCCAGCGCGTACTGCCCCACTGGCTTTCGTCCGTCAGGTCGAGGTTGATATCAACATTGACGGCCGTGCCCGGGGCGACGGTGACGGAAGAACCGCCTTCGCCGACTTCGGCGTCGCCCTGGCTGGGAACCCAGGCGGTCCCGCCGTCTACGCTGAGCGTGTTGAAAACTCTGGCCGCCTGAGCACTGACGGGCCAGAAGGCAGCGAGGATACCCGCAAGAATTGCCTTAATGACGATTTTCCGATTCATCACTTGCCTCCTTGATGTTCCATGCGCGAGATTTGCAGGCGCAAAATTCTCCATAAGCAACCGCGCGTATCGTGAGCCGCAGCCCGTCGTGCGAGGAGCTAAGAGTTAAGAAGATCGACCGAATGATTGATATTGCTGAATCGTTTTTATCGGAGTGGTCGATGCTTCCGTCGCTCCGGTCGGCCACAAGTTGACATAACCGATAGCCGACGATTTTGGTGTTGAACCCGACAATGACTTAATGTCTTACGGCAGCCAATCGGATGGCCGCCGTTTGACGGTCATCGATTCGAACCATACTCTGTGTCAAGAGGACTTGAAATGTCGCGGAAAACGATCCTTGTGACAGGCGGCGCCGGCTTCATCGGCTCTCATCTCTGCCATCGGCTTTTTAACGAAGGCCACCATGTCATCTGCCTGGACAACTGCTTTACCGGATCGCTCGACAACTTCGGCGACCGCTACGGCGAAATGATTCAGAGCGGCCGATTCGAGTTTATCCGCCACGACATCACAGAGCCGATCACGATCGAGGTGGACGAAATCTTTCACCTCGCCTGCCCGGCCAGTCCCGTCCACTATCAATACAACCCGGTCAAGACGATCAAGACCAACGTCATGGGGACCTATCACATGCTCGGCCTGTGCAAACGCGTGGGCTCGAAGCTTCTCCTGGCGAGCACTTCGGAGGTCTACGGAGACCCGCAGGTTCATCCACAACCCGAAGACTATTGGGGCAACGTCAATCCGATCGGGATTCGGAGTTGTTATGACGAAGGCAAGCGCGTGGCCGAAACGCTGATGTTTGACTACCACCGGCAGCACAAACTCGCCATCCGAGTGGCCCGCATCTTCAACACCTACGGCCCGAACATGTCCATCGACGACGGCCGGGTCATGAGCAACTTCATCTGCCAGGCCCTGCGCGGCGAAGCGTTAACGGTCTACGGCGAAGGCGAGCAAACGCGCAGCTTTTGCTATGTGTCCGATTTAGTCAACGGTCTCTGTCGGCTCATGGACGGCAACGAGACAGGCCCCATCAACCTGGGCAATGACAAAGAGATTTCGTTGCTTGAACTCGTCAAGGCGATCGAGGCTGCGATCGGACGCCCACTTGAGATCATCCACAAACCCCTGCCGCAGGATGACCCCGTGCGTCGCCGACCGGATCTGACACGCGCGAGAACACTGCTGGGCTATGAACCCAAAGTCAGTCTTGACGAAGGAATTGCGAAGACCATCGCCTATTTCAAACAGGCCATCGAGCGATAAAGACAACACGATGCGCCCTGGGCGCCGATCGCACCAACCAAAAGCCCCGGTCAGGCATCCCTGACCGGGGCTTTCACTTTGCGCCCGAGTAAAACGGAATTTGCTCTCCGCGTGCTGAACCGAAGGTCGAGCGTTTACAGCCCTTCCTCCTCGTCGACGTCACGTCCTGGACGTCGCTGACGAGGCGGCCTCCTGCCGTCATCATCAGGACGACCCCGCGGATGCTCATCGAAAGCACGCGACCTCTTGCCACGACTTCTGAACTTCTTGAATTTGCCCTGCTTAACCCTCTCAATTCGCTTTGAGATCATTGCGTCCTGGTTGGCCATGTCCGCTTCGTATTTCTCGCGCTGCCGTTGAAGACGCTGTTCGACTTCGTCCAACCGGGCCCTTCGACGCTTCATCCTCAACTCGAACTGCCTTCGGACCAACTCCTCGATGGTTGCATCCAATTCCGATCGTTGAACGGCATCAGCCTCGGCCGCCTGATATCGCCTGCTCAATTCCCGCAGTCGGTGCTCGATCTTGAACTCTTCAATGACCGTCTCGGCGATTTCCGGATCGTGCTCTCGAAGAGAAACGTACTCGCGAACCATCGGAAAGATGCGGCGAAAGACCTTGCTGAATCGCTCAGGGTCATTCTGGCGCATATCCGCAAGTCGCTCGTGCCATTCCGGCAACTCCGATTCCAACACCTCCATGACGCGCTCGACCATTTCTTTCGAAACCTGCCGCCGCGACGGGCCCATGAAATCACTTCGCCGACTTCGCTTGCCACGTTCAAAGCGGCGCGAGCGATCTTCCTCGTCAATCTCACCTTCCTGAACGCAGTCTTCCGCCTCGCGCGGTGGCCGTCCGCCCCGACCCCGGGGACCGGCCAGCGGTCGGTGATCCGAATCCTCCGCTTGTTCGGCTTCCACCCGATCTGCCGGCACGCCGCTCGTTTCGGCCATCACGGGATGAATCAACGCCAATGCCGTGAGAGTGACACCCGACAAACCGACCAGGCCGAATTTCCAACCCCACATCTTCATCACACATCCTCGCCCGCGCCAAACTGTGGCGGCAACAACACGCCCCTGTCATACGACTCGTCTGCCGGATCATCCGTCAGGACATCTTCCATGGCCTCGTAAAGCGAGCTTCCACTCAGCGCCCAGGCGTCTTCCGCGGACAGTGTCTCAAGATCGACAAGCGACTCATCAACGGGATCGAACGCAAATTCGTCCAGGATTTCAGTGACCCCGAAATCGCCACGGGCGAGACCTCGGTCGATCGTCATCGAATACCAACCGATCGTCGTGCTTAAGACGAGGGCTGCCGCCGCTGCCACGACGCCGTGCCAAGGCGCCCAACGTCGGCATTCGATCCGGGCTTGCAAGCGGCCCAGCTCGCCATGGGCCGCCTGTTTCACCCGGCTCATCAACTCCGGAGATGCAGACGGCGCGGGAAAGCTCGCCAACCAGCGCTCGCCGTCGGCAATCTCATCTTGTCTTTTTCGCTCCAACGAATCCATGTGTTATCCCTTCGCCCGGGCCTCAGCCCGCGGTCGTTGTTTTTGGGTGGCGGGTCCCTCGGACATCATCTCCCGCAATCGAGCCAAGCCGCGATGGCTTCGGGCCAGAGCGGTGCCCAGCGGCATCTCCATGATCTCGGCGATCTCCCGAAAAGACATTTGCGAGAAGTGTCTCAACATGATGACCTCCCGCTCACCTATCGGCAATCGTGCCAAGGCGGCATTCAGAGCATCAACCTGCTCGCCACCGACCAGCCCGGCATCCACCGGCTCGGAGGCCCCCTCCATCCCATCCAGCGATCGCGGATTCGCGTCCTCATTCGACTCGCCCGCCCCGCTCGCAGAGACGAATTTGGGGGCACGCCGCACCTTTCGAACCCGGTCCCGGGCCAGATTCGCGGCAATCCGAAAAAGCCAGGCCTCGAAGCGATCTTCATGGCGATAGGCCGCGATCATCCGCACCAGCCTGACGAAAACCTCCTGCACCAGGTCTTCGGCGTCATCCCTGGAACCGGTCAGGCGATAGAAAAACCCGGTGATCCGATGACCAAACGCGTCCACGAGCCGGTCGAATGCCGACGCATCACCGGTTTGGGCCCGCCGGATCACTTCAGCCAACGCCGCGTCGTCCATTCGGTCCTCACTCAGCTAAACGCCGGAATGCCCCTCGAATTGCCGAGCTGCCCTATCATTTTACCCACTCAGCTTATCGGAACCCATCCCCCGCTTGCATTTTGGGGATTTGATCCTATACTCGTCGGGCTACGCGAAGATTACATGAGTTTCCGACTTGGGGTGCATTATGCCACGCGTTTGTCATTTTACCGGAAAACGAACCCGAGCGGGGCGATCTTACAGCCACCGCGGCAAAGCCAAGTATCTCGGCGGTGTCGGAACCAAAGTGACCGGCATCACAAAGCGCAAGTTCAAACCCAATATCCAGCGGGTGCGCGCCCTGATCGACGGAAAGATTTGTCGCATCAAAGTGTCCGCCAAAGCGATTCGCATGGGCCTCGTGGTCAAACCCCCGAAGCGAACGTGGAAGCCGGAAGCAAAACAGACGACGGAATAAGCGTTCCGCCCCCCGACCAGATCTGGCCGGGGTCTTTCAATTCGATCCTGACAAACACACGGCGCTGTTGAGCCAATCGAATGGCCTCGGAAATCGATGAACAACAAGTCCGCCATATCGGCCACTTGGCACGGATCAAACTCACGGATGAGGAAGTGACTCGGTTCGGCTCCCAACTCGGCAACATCCTCGACTACATCGGCAAGCTGAATGAAGTGGACACCGATGACGTCGAACCCACCGCCCACCCGTTACCGGTTAAGAATGTATTTCGAGAAGACGTGCCTGCCACGTCCATGGGCGTGGAAAAAGCCCTGGCCAACGCACCGGACAAGACTCCCCCGTATTTCAAAGTGCCCAAGGTTCTCGATCAAGAATCGGCATGACCAGCGTCTTACACAACGTCCGGACCGCGCTCGACCGTATCGACAAAACTGATCCTCAAATCAATGCCGTTCTCTCAACGCTGAAGAAAGAGAGTCTCAAGCGTGCAAATGATCTGGATGCCGGCGGAGCAAACGGCACGCTTCACGGCCAGACGGTTGCCGTCAAGGATAACATCTGCACCGACGTCGGCGCAACGACTTGCGGCTCGCGCATCCTTGAGAACTTTCGTGCGCCCTACAATGCCCACGTCATCGACCGTCTGCTCGATGCCGGCGCCGTCATCGTCGCCAAGACCAACCTCGACGAATTCGCCATGGGCAGCTCCACGGAAAACTCCGGCTTTTTCACGACAAGAAACCCCTGGGATCTCGAACGTGTTGCCGGCGGCTCGTCGGGCGGCTCCGTCGCCGCCGTTGCAACAGGCATGGTTCCCTACGCACTTGGCAGCGAGACGGGCGGTTCCATCCGACAGCCGGCGGCGTTTTGCGGCGTCTGTGGTCTCAAGCCGACGTATGGCCGCGTGTCGCGTTACGGACTGGTCGCCTTCGGCAGCAGCCTGGACCAGATCGGCCCGGTTGCGACGGACGTCCCAGGCCTTGCCCGGCTGCTCGGCGCCATCGCAGGACGCGACGTGCGCGATTCAACCAGCGTCGATGAGTCTGTCCCTGATTATCTTGGAAGGCTGGATGAACCCGTCGGCAAGGTGAGAATAGGCATTGCCGCCGAATATTTCGGAGAGGGTCTGGACAACGAAACGGGAAAGGCGGTTGAAGCCGCGATCGATGTCTACAAGAAGCTTGGTGCCGAGGTTCATGAAATCCATTTGCCGCATAGCGCCTACACGATCGCGTGCTACTACATCATCTGCACCGCGGAGGCTTCCAGCAATCTTGCCCGTTTTGACGGCGTCCGATACGGCCATCGCACGGCCAATCCTCAGGACTACATGGACGTTTACAGCAGCAGCCGTGAGGAAGGATTCGGCGCCGAGGTCAAACGTCGAATCATGCTCGGCACGTATGCCCTGTCGAGCGGCTATTACGATGCGTATTATCTCAAGGCCCTCAAGGTTCGCACGCTGATCAAGAACGACTTCGTCGAGGCCTTTAAGAAATGCGATGTGATCCTGTCACCCACAACGCCGACGCCTGCATTCAAACTTGGTGAAAAGAGCGATCCCCTGGCGATGTACCTGGCTGACATTTATACCTGTGCGGCCAACCTCGCCGGCACTCCGGCGATCAGCATTCCCTGCGGTTTCACCGAGTCGAAGCTCCCCATCGGCCTACAACTGATCGCGCCCCATTTTGCCGAGGATCGGCTCTTGCAAATCGCCGCCGCCTTCCAGCAAGCCACTGAGTATCACCAATTGCGACCACCGATCTGCGCGACGCATTAAGATGTAGGGGGGGCTCTGCCTGCCGTGATGTTGCGCGAGCACATAGAGTCATTGACGGCGGGTGGAACCCGCCCTACAAAATCTGCCCCATGAAGTTGTCATAAACTTTAATATTTGCCAACACCGACGCTATCCCACGGTTCCCCTGTTGCGATTCGTCACCTCAATGAACCTCTCAGGGTAGGGATAATGGGGGCGACTGGCTTTGTCGAGGCGTTCCATCTGCTCGTCGGGAATGTTCACCTCGTCGGCAGCAAGGTAGTCTCGTAACTGTGCCTGAGTCTTCGGTCCGATGATGATGCTGCTGACGGCGGGCCTGCACAGAAGCCACGCGATCGACAACGTAACGGACGTCGTATCGAGTTGCGCAGCCACCTCTCTTACCGTCTCTGCGATCTCAAGATTGCGATCGTTGAGAAAAGCCTTACGCCAATCATTGGCTTCATCGGGCGTTTCGCCGAAGCGCGAGCCGGCAGGGCCGGTGCCGTCGCGGTTGTACTTGCCTGCGAGAACGCCGCCGCCGAGTGGACTCCAGGGCAAAACGCCGAGGTCATAGCGTTCGCAGACGGGAATGACGGCGCGCTCGATATCACGGCAGGCCATGCTGTATTGCATCTGAGCGGTGATAAAAGGTTCCCATCCGTGGCGAATGCAGAGTTGTCGGGACTCAACGATTTGCCACGCATCGAAATTTGAGAGCCCCACGTACCGTACCTTGCCGCTTTTGATGAAACCATCGAGCGTGCTCAGAGTCTCTTCAATCGGCGTATGCCGGTCCCAGCAATGCACCTGATAGAGATCAACGTAGTCGGTGTTCAAGCGTTTCAAACTGGCTTCCAAGGCGTGTGTCAGATGGAGCCGCGAGGAACCGAAGGCGTTCGCATGATCGGGCGGATCGCCGAACTGGTCGACGACGGGAAAGTGACCCTTCGTAGCAAGAACGACTTCTTCGCGACGGCCCTGAATGGCTTTGGCGCAGATTCGCTCGCTGGCGCCTTTGCTGTAAACGTCGGCGGTGTCGATGAAGTTTCCGCCTGCATCGAAATAAGAGCGAATCAGTTCGAGACTCTCGGTTTCACCAATGCCCCAGTCCGCCATGCCGAAGTTCATGGCGCCGAGACAAAGGTCGGAAACGAGCACACCGGTGTTGCCGAGTTTTCGAAGTTTCACGGCGGCGAAATCCTGAAGTCAACGGGTTACCTGACGAAGATGTTATAACCTGTTGAACACACCGTGGAAAGTGGACGTGGTTTAACCGCCGCCGAGCGAATCGATTCGCTCCTTGACGTTCCCGATACGGGCGATGCGTAGGCCGAAGTGCTCACCGACTTTGACCGCGACACCGCTGCCGATCTGACAATTGTTGATCATCAAATCGAGTTCGCTGTCGACCGTACGGTCAAACTCCAAGATGGTCCCCGGGCCGAACTGCATGATGTCGCAAATCGGCATGGGCCGTTCTGCGAGCCTCACGAACAATGGCACTCTCAGATCAAGGATCTTATGGACGCGATCTGCAGAATGAGAGGCCGCTGACGACGGAGACGGATCCGAGGCCGCGACGGAAGAGGAATCCGCAGGCATCGACGGCACGGGCGCCGGCGGTGCCGGTGGTTCCGGCTGGGGCTCCACCAGTTGATTGACGTCATCCGAAAGAGTGTCAACCGCCTGTTGAGCGTCCCTGAGAACAGCATCCATCTCTTCCTGAGTGAACATCGATTGCCATCCTGGAACATGAGTTACCCGCCCGTCGCATCATTAGGATCAACATTGGCGCGCAGAACTCTGTCCAGATTATCGACCTGGTGGAAATGAAACTTGAAACGGCGGCGTACAACGAGCACAGCCGAGGAATCGGACGCGAGTCTTAGAAATCATTCGTAATCTTATGTTTAGCTGTACTTGCCCACGATAATGCAAGCGTTATGACCGCCGAAGCCGAAGGAATTGCTCATGGCAATTTTGACCTTGGCATCCTGGGGAACGAGCGGCGTGTAATCAAGGTCGCAACCTTCACCGGGATTCTCCAGATTCAGGGTGGGCGGAATGATACCGTTTTGCAACGCTTGCACGGTGGCGATCAGTTCCGCTCCCCCACTTGCGCCAAGGAGATGACCGATGGCGCTCTTGGTGCTGCAGATCGGCATCCGACGGGCGTGATCACCAAAAACGGATTTGATGGCAAGTGTTTCGGCAAGATCGCCAAGCGGCGTACTCGTGCCGTGAGCGTTGATATGATCCACCTGATCCGGCGCAAGCCCGGCATCTTTGAGCGAAGCTCGCATGGCGGCCGAAGCGCCGAGACCACGTTCTTCCGGCTGAGTGATGTGGTATGCATCGGCAGACGTCCCGTATCCGAGGACCTCTGCAAAGATTTTCGCACCGCGTTTCTTGGCGTGTTCCAGTTCCTCGAAAACAAACATGCCTGCGCCTTCTCCCATCACGAAACCTTCACGGTCTCGATCGAAGGGGCGCGAAGCCTTGGTGGGTTCGTCGTTTCGTTCGGACAACGCCTTCATGGCCGCGAAGGCAGCCACGCCGAGCGGAGTCAGGGCGGCCTCGGCGCCGCCGGTGATCATGATATCCACGTCTCCGCGTCGAAGTGCATACACGGCGTCGCCCATCGCATTGGTCGCCGAGGCACAGGCCGTGGCCACAGCGGTGCTCGGCCCTCTTGCGCCGAGCGCAATCGAGATGTTTCCACTGGCCGCATTGCCCATGAGCTTCGGAATCGTGAAAGCAGAGACCTTCGAAGGTCCCTTGCCCCGCAAACGCAAATGTTGTTCTTCAAGTTCTTTGATGCCGCCGATGCCCGTGCCGGTGATGACGCCGAAACGGCTGGGGTCGCCGGCCCCATGTTCTAGCCCGCTGGCATCGAACGCATCCTTGGCTGCGCACAAGGCCATTTGAGCGAACCGATCCAGACGCTTGGCTTCTCTGCGATCAACGACGCGCGAAGGATCGAAGTGGGTGCACTCGCCGCCGAAGGAAACGGCGAAACCATTTGTATCAAAGCGGTGAATCGGACCAATGCCGCTTTGGCTGGCAAGCAGCTTTTCCCAGAACACATCCGGCGAATCGCCGAGCGGACTCACCAAACCCATTCCGGTGATGACAATGCGGCGAGAATTAGACATGCCTTAGCAGAACCTCGGTGCGCCATCCTGGCGACGCAATGTTGTTATTCCTTTTTGTCCGCCTGGGCCTTGCCAATGTACTCGACGGCGGTGCCCACGGTTCCGATCTTCTCCGCCTCTTCATCCGGGATGCTGAGCTGGAACTCGTCCTCAAATTCCATGACCAACTCGACGGTGTCGAGGGAGTCGGCGTTCAAATCGTTGACAAATGAGGTTTCCATCGTGATTTCGGACTTATCCACACCCATTTGCTCGCTCACGATTTTGACGACTTTTTCTTTGATCTCTTCTTCGGTCAATGCCACCGCTTGTTTCTCCATTCTTGAAAAACTCCTCGCAAAAGTGCCGCCTGTCAGACACCCGCGTGTATTGGCTTCCACCTGAAGCCATGGACCACACGGCTACATATGCAAGCCTCCGTCCACGACCAGAATTTGCCCGTTGACGTAGCTGGCGTCGGACGAAGCGAGAAACGCCACGGCCGCCGCAACTTCTTCCGGTTCGCCGAATCTCTGGAGCGGAATCAACGGACGAACTTGCTCTTTGACCTTCTCTGACAGAATGTTTGTCATATCAGTTTTGATGAAGCCGGGGGCGACGGCATTGCAGGTGACGCCGCGACGAGCCAATTCTTTGGCCACCGTTTTCGTCAGCCCAATCACTCCGGCCTTGCTGGCGGCATAATTGGCCTGACCACTGTTCCCCATGATGCCGGAGACGCTTGTAATGTTGACGATCCGGCCCCAACGTGCGCGAACCATATGTTTGCTGGCTTCACGGGTCATGAGAAAAACACCGCGGAGGTTGGTCGCCATGACCCGATCGAACTGTTCGTCGGTCATGTTCATGACAAGACCGTCCTCGGTGATCCCCGCATTGTTGACCAGGATATCGATGTGCCCGTAATCGGTCGCAACGTCATCCACCCACTTTTCAATCTCCCCCGACAAAGTGATATCCAGAGCACGAGGAACGATTTTACCGGTAAGTTTTTTGTCGGCGGCCTCCGCGGGAAGCGAGCCCAGACGTTCGGCATCGCGAGCGCACGCAACGACCGTTGCGCCGGCTTTCGCCAAAGACAAACAAATAGCGCGTCCGATCCCGCGCGAGCCACCCGTCACAATTGCCACCCGATCCACCAAGTCGTCTCTCAATGTATCCAAGGCCAATATCTCGGTTCCTACGCAGGCACTTTTTCCAGAGATGCAGCGTTGGAATAATTCAGCGCCGTCGTAGCGCGGTTAATCTTCCTCATAAGACCGGTCAGGACACGTCCCGGTCCGACTTCAAGAAAACGATCATAGCCCTCCGCAATCAGACGTTCCACGGAAGCCTGCCAGCGTACGGGCTTGGCGACCTGCTCTCGGAGCAAATCGCGAACGCTATTTGAATCGGCATGATAGTCAGCCGAGACGTTCGACACCACACCTATTTGGCCACGTTTGATCGTAACACGGCTCAGGGCGGTCTCCAGCCCCTGCACAGCGGGTTCCATCAGCGGCGAATGAAACGCTCCAGCCACGGTCAGGGCCACGGCACGTGCCTCGTATTTCTCAGCGAGACCGACGGCACGTTCACAAGCTGTTTGGTGGCCTGAGATTACAATCTGCCCCGGGCAATTGAAATTCGCTGGAACGAGAACATCGCTCTCGGCAGCCTCTTCACACAGACGCCTGGCGTCGGTCTCCTCAAGGCCCATGACTGAAACCATGCCTCCACCCACGGCCTCGGCCGCGGACTGCATCAGACGACCCCGTTCGGCCACGAGTCGGAGAGTTTCCTCAAAATCGATCCATCCGGCCAGATGCAAAGCGGTATATTCCCCCAGGCTAAGACCGGCCATGGCCATGGGCGCCGGAGCATCTCCCGGCGCATCGTCCCGGAGGAGTCCCTTGGCTTCCAACGCCTTCCAAATGGCCACGGACGTCACAAAAATGGCCGGCTGGGACATATCGGTGGCGTTCAGACGCTCGGCAGGACCCTCAAAACAAATCTCCGTCAAGCCGAAATCAAGGATGCGATCGGCTTCGGCATACACCTGCCGTGCCGCCTCGGACACCTCGGCGACATCCTTACCCATCCCGACAACCTGGGCACCCTGACCTGGAAATAATACAGCGGTCTTGCTCAATGCCAAGTCCTGTTTGAATCACAAAATTGCGGGCGGACCGTCACGATTTCGTCCTTTTCTCCATGGTCACAGTTTCATCAACGCCGAAGCCCACGTGAAACCTGCACCGAAAGCAATCAGCAACACCATATCGCCATCCTTGATTCGACCGGTCTTGAGACATTCATCCAGACCCAATGGAATCGAAGCAGCCGAGGTATTACCACATTTCTGAATATTGGTGAACATCCGATCTTTGGGCAACCCTAGCCTCTGACGAGCGGACTCGATGATTCGCAAGTTCGATTGGTGAGGAATCACCAGAGCAATTTCCTCCGGAGAAATCCCCGCCTCGGCCAGCGTGGAGTCTACGAGCTCAAGATTCCGCTTCACCGCCCGCTTATAAACCTCGCGACCGTTCATTTTCACATAATGCAAACGCTCGTCGATGGTCATATGCGAGCTCGGCAACCGAGAGCCGCCCGCCGGAACAAACAGGAGCGAATCTCCGCTTCCTTCAGCGCTCATCTTGAAATGAGCGATCGCGGAGCCGTTCGTATCCGGCGTCGCGGAAAGCACGACCGCCCCGGCAGCGTCGCCGAACAAAATGCACGTCGCACGATCCCCAAAATCGGTGATCCGCGTCATCGTATCAGAGCCGATGACCAGAATGTTCCTGTAATGCCCTGTCTGCAACATGAAAGCCGCATTGATCAGGCTGTAAATAAATCCGCTACAGGCGGCGACCAGATCGAACGCCGGAACCGGTCTGATGCCGAGGGCCTGCTGCACGAAACATGCCGTGGAAGGGAGGATCGCTTCCGGCGTAATGGTCGCCACGAGAATCATGTCGATGTCATCCACCGTCATGCCGGCATCGTCGATGGCCGCCCTCGCGGCGGCCGTAGCCATCGTGGCCGTGGTCTCACCCTCGGACGCCATTCGGCGTTCCAGAATCCCGGTCCGTTCTCGAATCCACGTATCCGTCGTGTCGAGATGCTGCTCGAAATAGCGATTATCGAGGACTTTTTCAGGTAAAAACCGGCCGCTGCCTGCGATCTTCACGCCCAACGGCTTCAGGCTCTTCAATCCTCTATCAGGCATTGATCGGGACCTCCGTCAGACGCTCCATCATGAGCTGATTGAGATCACTCCGGATGAACTCTGTTGCAATGCGAACGGCGTTCTTGATCGCGCGATGATCGCTGCTGCCATGACAAATGATGCACGTGCCGTCCACGCCCAACAACGGCGCGCCGCCGTACTCGCTGTAGTCGTGCTTACGCCAAATCGTCTCAATGACCGGCTCGATCCGCTTGGCCAACTCTTCACTCTCGGTGGCGACCTCACGAGCAATGGTCTTGAGTAATCCGATCGCCAGACCCTCGGTGAGCTTGAGGACGACGTTGCCGACGAAACCGTCACTTACGGCAACTTCGCAAGCACCGGAAAAAATCTCCCGGCCCTCGACATTCCCAATGAAGTTGACGGAACGATCCCTCTTGAGGATCTCGTTGGACTGTTTAACAAGCGGATTTCCCTTGACGTCTTCGCCGCCGATCGACAAAAGGCCGACGCGGGGATTGGGAATCTTCAGAATGATTTCCGCATAAGCGGAGGCCATCTGAGCGTACTGAAGCAAATGCGAAGGCTTCGGAGCCACGTTGGCGCCGGCGTCGCAGACGGTCAACGGACCGGCAAAAGAAGGCAAAACAACCGCAATTCCCGGGCGCTGCACGACGCCAAGCGTCCGCATTTTTAATTGGCATGCCGCCGCAAAGGCACCGGTGTTTCCGGCGCTGATGACCGCATCGACCGTTCGATCGGCCGCCATCTTCGCCATCGCGAAAATCGACGAGTCTTTTTTCTGCTTCAAAGCCTCAACGGGCGAATCGTCCATTTCGATGACGTTCGGCGTATGACAGACCCTGACTCGCCCGTCCGAGGCCTTCTCGGATGCAATGTGCGCATGAATGACGTTCTCACGCCCGACGAGAAAAAGCTCGTCGGACTCTCCCAGGAATTCAAGACCCTGGAGCGCACCTCGCACGATCTCCTCAGGTGCGTGATCCCCTCCCATGGCATCCACAGCGATCCGCATGTCAGCTTAGCTCTCTTCGGTTTCGACCGGGATGGAGACCTTCGAGTTGACGTAGCCACAGTTGGCGCAAGCGCGATGCGGCAGCTTCGCCTTGCTGCAACGTGGACACGAAACAAGATTGACAGGGGTCAGCGCGTGATGGGAGCGTCGAGCCCGTTTGACGGCTTTGGAGGTTTTCCGTTTGGGTACCATGAGTCACCTATACGTGCTTGGACGATCCTCTTTGCTTGATGACAAACGATTCCATAAAGGCTACGAAGGCCCTTCCCTAGGCGCTGGGCAACCTATCGACAAGCGACTGCGAAAACCCAAGACGGTAGACGACAGGGACCTGTGTGTCAAGTGCCTTTTAAGTACGTAAGTCCAGCCGACCGCAGATGTTGCCTCTTTTACGTCAATACGAGTCATGGAACCGATCGCCAATGCTCACTCTTTCACCGGAACTGAGAACAGACTGGGCGATTCCTTGAGGGCCTTGATGCGATCCCGAAGCTGAGCGGCCTTTTCAAAATCGAGCGACTCGGCAGCGGCAAACATCTCCTTCTCCAAATCAGCGATGGACTCGGTGAGGTCAAATGCCTCCTCGCTCGCCTGGATCGCCTCACGCACGGTCTTGCGAGCGGAAATCTTGTCCTCAAGACCCTTGCGAACGGCCTTTTGAATCGTCGACGGTGTAATCCCGTGTTTCTGATTGTACGCCTCCTGGAGCTTTCGACGCCGATCCGTTTCGTCAATCGCCTGCTGCATCGCGACAGTCACCTTGTCGGCATACAAATAAACCTCTGAATTCACGTTGCGGGCACAACGACCAATCGTCTGGATCAGGCTCGTAGCGCTGCGGAGAAAACCCTCCTTGTCCGCATCAAGAATGCAAACCAGAGAAACCTCGGGAAGATCCAAACCCTCACGCAAAAGATTCACCCCCACCACCACGTCGTATTTCCCATCGCGAAGTTCGCGAAGAATCTGCACCCGGTCGATGGTATCGATCTCACTGTGCAAGTATGCGCCCTTGATCCCCGCCTGCTGAATGTAGTCGGAAAGGTCTTCAGCAAGGCGTTTGGTCAGCGTCGTCACCAGTGTCCGCTCACCGGCGGCAGCACGAGCTTGGATCTGGTGCAAAAGATCGGGAACCTGCCCTCGAGCCGGTTTGACGACGATCGGCGGATCGAGCAAACCGGTCGGCCGAATGACTTGCTCAACGACTTCACCACTGGTCTTCTTAAGTTCAAAAGGACCGGGCGTCGCGGAGACGAAGAGGATCTGATGCCACATGTCCTCGAACTCCTCAAATCGCATGGGCCGGTTGTCGAGCGCACTTGGAAGTCGAAAACCGTGGTCGACGAGAACCTCCTTGCGAGCACGGTCTCCATTGTACATGGCCCCGACTTGGGGAATCGTGGCGTGGGACTCGTCGATGATCAGCAAGAAATCCTCGGGAAAGTAATCGACGAGTGTGTAAGGTTTGGCCCCCGGCGGATTGCCGGCGAGGTGCCGAGAATAGTTTTCGATGCCGGAACAATAACCGGCCTCGATCATCATTTCCGTATCATACCGTGTTCGAGCGGCAAGGCGTTGGGCCTCAAGCAGCTTGCCCTGACGGCGAAAGTACTGCAAACGCTCCTCCAGCTCAGCATGAATGGCCTTGACCGCGGCCTCAAGCCTGTCCTGCGGCATCACATAATGAACGGCCGGATAAATGTATAGTTGATCGTTTTCCGCAAGGGTGGCGCCGGTGAGCGGATGGATGGTTTGAAGCCGCTCGATTTCATCCCCAAACATTTCGATGCGGTACGCAAACTCCTCGTACGCGGGGTGCAGCTCGATCACATCGCCCCGAACACGAAAGGTGGCCCGCTTAAGCTCAACATTGTTGCGCGAATACTGGAGGTCAACGAACTTTCGCAAAAGCTCGTCTCGCTCAATTTGACCGCCGACGCGAAGGTCAATCACGCTGGCCTTGTACTCATCAGGCGAGCCGAGACCGAAGATACAGGACACACTGGCAACGATCAGCGTGTCACGTCGAGAAACGACGGCACTCGTGGCAGCCAGGCGAAGACGGTCAAGATCGTCATTGCGCGAGGCATCTTTTTCGATGTAGATGTCACGAGCCGGCACGTACGCCTCGGGCTGATAGTAGTCGTAGTAACTGACGAAGTACTCCACCGCGTTGTGAGGGAACAGTTCCCTGAATTCCTCGTAAAGCTGGGCGGCCAGTGTCTTGTTATGGGAGATGACCAACGTGGGCTTGTTCAGCCGAGCAATGACGTTGGCCATGGTGAACGTCTTGCCGGAGCCCGTCACGCCAAGCAGGGTTTGATGATTCCTGCCGAACTTTGTGAAACCCTCGACGAGCGAGCTGATCGCCGCAGGCTGATCACCGGCGGGTTGAAATGGAGTAGCAAGTTGAAATTGGTCCATTGGAATTACTCGATGCGGCAGCCCCCATGATACTCATGATATTTGCCGCCGAGACCGTTGGCCCGACACAAGGTTTATTTTGATCAGGCTGCCTGAAAATATGAAGCAAATGTAACGAATATGACGAATATAGCGAAAACAAGCCCTCTATGAGCCCCAAACGCTATTTCTCTGAAAATCCTCAATAATCCACATCATCTGCTCGTCCCATATTACTGAAACTTTCATAATCCGCCCCAAAAAGCTTGTATTCACAGGTGATCTTTGGTAAAAACAAACTTGTACTTCAGCTCAATTCAGGAAGGGAAGCTGCAGTATAGTTGCATCATCGGTATGCATCGGAGGTGAGAAGGACAAGTCTCTTGAGGGGTATAGGGAATAGGCAAACACCTCGATAGACATTCTCGCCTTCTGTTACGCAGTCAATAGTGAGCGCAATTTTTTTGGAGGCAAGAAGTGATGATGAGGAAAGTTGTATTTGCATTTGCATTAATGGGGATCATATCGTCAGCAGCATTCGCTAAGCCGGCTATTGTTGATCCTCACTTGTCCGTAGGAACCGGAGGTCCCGCCGCCGCTGGCCCGGGCATCTATTCAACGGGTTTCGAGGCTGCCGCGGGCTTTGTCCCCGGTGCTTTGCCCACCGGTGTTGCTCCGGAGGGCGCGTGGACAACCAATGGCGCACCGAACGATGCATCCATCTCAACCCTGAATCCCAACGGCGGCGCCCAGCACCTTCGCCAAAGCGGTGACGCGCTCTTCGCCCAAGGAACCGGCCTTCTGTCATTCAGCCCGGTCTTTTCCACGGTCTTCGGCGCCTCGTCGATTTCGATGGACATCAACATCAGCAATACCGGTGGAGCCGACTATGACCTGTTCGTCCAGGCACCGGGTGCCGGCAACGCAAGCGTGGCCGCACGCGTCAAGTTCTTCTTTGGCGACAACGACGCCGATTTGATTCCTGGCGACATCGTCGTCCTGGGTAGTGACGGCATTGGCGGACTCGCCTTCAACGACACTGGCGCCGACTACACGCCGGGCGTCTATCACAACCTCCGGCTTGAAATCGACCCCAACGCAGGTCCCAACGGAACAATCAACTACTTCCTCGACAACGTGCTCATTCACACGGACGTTGTCGTCAATGCAGTCGTGGGCGACGTTGCACCGGGTGCCGTCGATCAGATTGCTTTGCTGAACGACAACTTCCAGTTGCTGGGTGAGACCGTTGACTATGACAATATCTCAGTGACGCCTGAGCCGGCGACGCTCGCCTTGCTCGGATTCGGCGCCATCGCCATGATCCGACGACGACGCTAAGGCGTTCGTGCATGCTTAGTTAAGCTTTTTCAGCGGCCGCTGTGCGATTGTCACAGCGGCCGCTTTTTTGTGAAAATTCATATCAGACGATAAACTTTCCAGATCGCCCTCGGCATTAGGTGATGCCATGATGAATTTCTGTCGGTCGCTCCGAAAGGCTTTCTTCAATCACCGTTTGACCACTCGGTTGCCTTGCTTCCTGGTGGCCTTTTGTTGTCTTCCATCACTGACGTTCGCCGGATCTGTCCTCTTTGAAGACACCACCGATGCTGCCGGCGTGAACTACCTGCATTGGGATGGAGTCGTCCCCCCATTGACAGCCCCCGATCGAGAGCTGCTCTATATGTGCGGCGGCGCTGCGGCTGGTGACGTTGATCGGGATGGATGGGTGGATCTCTATGTCACCCGGGTCAACATGCCGAACCTCTTGTTTCGAAATCTCGGAAACGGAACCTTTGAGGAAGTCGGCGTTGCTGCAGGCGTCGACCTGACGGCCCTGTCCGCCGGCTGTGCGTTGGGCGATATCGACAACGACGGCGATCTGGATCTCTATGTTCTTGTTTTCGATCCGCTCGATCGCAACTATCTGTACATTAACAACGGATCGGGCCAGTTTTCCGAGGAAGCGATCCCTCGAGGCGTTCATCTTCAGGCGTTGAATCCTGGAACTGAAAGTCGCCGTTACACAAGCTCAGCGTTCGGAGACTATGACCTGGATGGCGACTTGGATCTTATGGTCACTGAGTGGATTGGTATTCCGACATCGAAGAATCTGCTGTTTCGGAACGACGGAGCGGGAAACTTCACGGAAGTCAGCATCGCAGCAGGAGTGAGCATTCCCGGCTCCGACGGGTTCGCTCCAAGCTTTTCGGACATCAACAACGACGGTTGGCCGGAGTTGCTCGTGGCCGCAGACTTCGGGACCAGTTGCATGCTTGAGAACCTGTGCAACGGTCAGTTCACCAACGTGACCGTCAGCGCCGGCGTCGGCACGGACGAAAACGGCATGGGCTCAGCGGTTGGCGACTATGATGGAGATGGCGATCTCGATTGGTTCGTCACCTCGATTTTCGATCCGGACGAAACGTGTGAAATGTCACAGTGCGGCTGGGGTTACAGCGGCAACCGGCTCTATCGCAATGACGGCAACGTGCAATTCTCAGATCAAACCGACGCGGCCGGCGTCCGCGACGGCGCCTGGGGCTGGGGAGCGTCATTTTTTGACTTCGACAACGACGGGGACCAGGACCTGGCCATGACCAACGGCGTTGATTTCCCATCGAGCCCCATCGACGCGGCATTCAATCACGATGCCGTACGACTCTGGCAGAATGACGGCACCGGCAATATGACCGAAGTCGGTTTTGACCTCAGGTTTATCGATACGGGCTCCGGCAAGGGCCTCCTGGTCTTCGATTACGACGGCGACGGCGATCAGGATGTGTTCATTGTCAACAACGCCGCGGAGCCGGTCCTGTATCGTAACAACGGCGGTAACGCAAATGACTGGCTGAAGATTATGTTGGTGGGGCACCGGACGAACGGCTTCGGCATCGGCGCCAGGATCTTTCTGCAAGTCACCAGTAATGGGCCGACTCAAATGCACGAGGTCAATTTAAACAGCAATTTCATGTCGCAGAACGATTTTGTCGCACATTTCGGCCTGGGAGCAAGCAGTGTGACGTCGATTCATTCCGTCCGCATCCATTGGCCGGTGAGCGGCATTCAACAGGAGCTTAACAACGTGGCCCCGAATCAGTTCATCACGATTGAGGAGCCCGGCCGAAAGGGTGACGTCAACCTCGATACACTGGTGGATACGGGAGACATCGTAGCCATGGTTGAGGCGCTTCTGGCGGAGTCCGCCCCCTCGCCTGCGGCGATTTGGGCCGCCGATATGAATGGCGACGAGTTCCTGAACGGAGAGGACATTCCTTTGTTTACCGAGGCTGTCCTGTCGCCCTGATGCTTGAACGCATCAGGAAACTTTGGCTGCCTGAGGCCCATTCCACACGCGATTATTGAATGAGCCAGATGGTTCGCTTGCCACCCAGCGTCTCAAAGATTTCCCTCAACTGGTTCACGTACTTGGGCTGTCCTCCATTCGCCGGATCGGGGGCATTGTCTGCGAAGAAGTAATGATCGGGGGCCGTCGCGACATCGATGCAGAGTTGCTCGTTGACATCGCCGCCGACGCCGATCGTGTAGATGACGATGCCCTCTTCCTTTGCGGCATCCGCCTGATCCAAAGCCCAGTTGACGGCCTGTGGATTGTCGTTTCCGACGTATCTGTTGCTTCTGTTCACGTTCGGCTTGCCGTCGGTCAGGAGAATCATGACTTTCGCGGCAGCCGCTCGCGTACGCTCACTCGTCAACTCGGCCACGGCACGCTCCAATCCCGCGCCGATGTTCGTGATCGACGTGTCGTGACCGGCCTGAAACCCGAAAAGACTGTCCGGGATCTCTTGCAGGGCATCGGCCAGCGTCTGGCCCGACTCGGGTATGGACAGGTCCAGACGATGCATGCCGTATTGACCGAACGTCTCGAGCGACACGTGGTCGGGGCTGCCTACCGAAATGATTTCGTCGATCATCGCCTGCACCGAGTTCTTCACCGAGAACAAAGGCTCTTCGGGTGTACCGGCCAGCTCCGGCACGTATGTATGACGAGCCTTCTTTTCGAGAAGATAATTGACGACGGTCTTGATACCGTATTGATGTCTTAAATTGGAATCGGTCCTCGCCATCTGCGTCGTCCCGGACTGCACATAGCTCAGATAATCGCTCCAACTCCCGCTCTGAAAGGGATAGTCGACGACATCTGTGAGTTCGCTGTTGCCGATGACGTTATTACCGTTGCCTCCGCTGCCGTACTTCGAGTTGTTCTTTCCACTTTTCCAACCGGCAAGCCCCAGCAGCACCTGAACACGATTTCGATAATGGCTACTGTTGCCGTCATTCCGGCCGCTCAACAAAGCCGATCGCTCGGACGAGGAATAGCCGGCCTCGGTCAGGTTCGCAATGACGTCCCCGTCGGTACAGGTGCTGCCGCGAGGAATATGATACAGACCGCTGTCGCTCGCGGGATTGTAGACACCGAGTTCGATCGCATCGCCGAAGCCCGTCATCCATCCCCACCTGGGACCGCTGGAACCATCGGAAGAGGCCCCGCCCGCTGATTGCGGCGAACCTGCTCCCGTACCCGGTTGATCATTTCCAGCGCCGGGTATTCCGCCGGGTGCCGGAGGATTCACGCCGTTCTGAACGCCCATCCTGCCCGTGTTCAGGGGAAGATTGCTCCAAATCTCATTCAGATTAATCTGAACCCCATCTCGGGTGCCGCCTCGGTCGGAAGCAAAATCGCGGTAATGTCGAAATTCGCTGTCGTCATTCATCGAAGCGGACAGGTCGATGACCAGGGCAATGTCTCGGGGAGCCAACATGGCCGTCGCACTGGCTTGCAGCCGAGCTCCACGCAGGCCGAAAACGTTTGCAAACAACAGGGACACCGGTCCGTCAGAAACGGTCTGATCACGTCGAACGGTTGCGCGAACCGCGTCGTAGGGCTTCTGATTCGGCACAAAATCGAACTTCGCGCCGTTCGGTACGGCATGTCCGAAAACCAGATCGGCTTCGACGAGATCGGCGCCCTCTCCCATAATCCTATTGAAGTTGGCGTATTTCGTTGCTTCCTCGATCGCCATCGTCGTGGCGTCTGCCCGAGTACCCAACTGAGACGCAGCAGCCAAGGCGGCCGCGTCAGCCGAATTCTGCAACTCCTGTCGGGCGCTATCCATCAGTCCGGTATCAATGGCAAGGGCGGCAAAGCCAAGCCCGGCAAGGCTACCGAAAATCACGGTTTGGACCAGGACCGCTCCGCGCCGAAGATTTGCCTGTCGTGTCCTTATGAGCATTTTGATGTCCCCCAGTTTCGTTGCCATTGCGGACCCGACTAAATGCAATGATGGGGCCAAACGACGCGATCGTGTCTGTCGAAATGAACGTTGCGATAATAACTCGCCTGGCCCTACGTCTAGACTCGGCTTTCGTTTGAGCGTTCGGATTATGCCGATCAATCGCGCTGTAAGGCCGCGTTGTGCAAGATGGTCGACGTGTAGGAACAGGAGAGGAGGCCAAAGCCGATCCGCCATGGCCGTCAAGCGAGGAAGGGCTTTGAGAACCGAAGGCCCGACTAGCAGTCCGTCGTAAAAAGAAACCCGCCCGCCCCGAAGTATCGGGACGGGCGGGTTGATAAACAAACCTTAGAGAGGCTTCAAGCCCCTACTGACTTACGGGCAACTTGCGTCTTCCACGGGGATGTCCACGCAGAAGGCCCGATCGCCGGTGAAGATGATGGGTGTGCCGTTCTGGGTCTGGTTGAAGCGGCCG